>NZ_JACKSJ010000221.1 GCF_025821665.1 [Mycobacterium] manitobense | reverse complement strand
ACCCGTGTCGGCGCCGGGCACCTGCGCCGTCGCTCCGCCGGGGCCCGCTCCCGCACCCGGGGGCGCCGGTGCCGGCGCAGGCGCGCTGCTCGGCGTCATCGTGGGCGGCGTCACCGAGCTGGTGGTCGTGGTCGTGGTGGTGCTCGAGGTGCTGCTCTCCGAGGACTCGCCGTCACCGCCGCCACAGGCGGCGAGCAGCGCACTCGCGGCGATGGCGGCGGCGCCGACGGTGACGGGGAAACGGCGGGCGGTGCGCTGGGCAGGCATCTGTGCTCGATTTCTGTGGGGGGATCGAAGGACTGGGTCTCCAGTACCCAGCGAGGCGCGACTCGAATCCGGCCCGCAGCGTTTGGCGAACGGGAGACCAGGGCATCGCCACGGCATGAATCTCGCGCTGCGCAGCGGCATGCTCTCGGTGGACCGGGTGATCCGCGCGTCACCGGCCGCGGTCTGGTCGGTGCTGACCGACCTGAACCGCTGGCCGGAATGGGGCCCCACCGTCTCGGGTGCGAAGCTGCTCGACGGCGACGAACTGGGGCTCGGCGAGCGCGGCAAGGTCTGGACCCCGGTCGGTGTCCCGCTGCCGTTCACCATCACCGAGTTCGAGCCCGGCCGCAGTTGGTCGTGGCAGGTCGCAGGCGTCCCGGCGACCCGGCACAGCGTCGTGCCGCACGACCGCGGTGCGCTGGCGAGCATGGCCGCGCCGGTGTGGGCGGGCGCCTACCTGCCCGTGCTGGCGGTCGCACTGCGCCGCATCGACCGGATGGTGACCGGGCACTGAGCACTGCCCGTTGACGCACACTTCGCGCACATCGAACCTCGCGGCGTGTCCCGGTGTCATGCTGAGGTGACCGACGCGGAGGCGGGACATGCGGGCAGTCACCGAAGCACTCGAAGCGGCCACCGTACCGAGGGTGCCTGGAAGTAACGGCGCGCCAGCACGATTCGCGGTCGAGATGGGCGACGGCCGGGACGCGGATGCGATGACCGCCACCGTGCGGGAGGCGTGCGCGGATCTGGCGGTGACCGTGACGGCACTGGGCGAGCAGGTGCTCGTGGTCGAGATGCCGGACCGCACACTCGACGGGGCGTCACCCGCGGCCGCGTTCTCGGCGGCCTACGTCCTCGCGGACGCCGTCGGCTCACCGGCTGCCGAACCCGACCTGCCGACGGAGTTCTTCCCGGAGACCGATCCCGCCGAGCCGGTGCAGGAGAGCCTCGGCGGGGTGCCGGGCTGCAATGTGGACACCGAGCCGGCGCTCGCGGCGGACTGGGCCCTGGCCGCCATCCGCGCGCGGGAGGCGTGGGCACTCTCGGAATCGCAGGGCCGTCCGGCCGCGGGCGCGGGCATCGTCATCGCCCAGCCCGACACCGGGGTCTTCCCGCATCCGGAACTCGACGGGGTGGACCGCGCGGGTGGTTTCGACACCCTCGACGACGACGGCGATCCCACCGATCCGCTCGACGGCTTCAATCCGGGTCACGGCACCGCGACGGCGAGTGTGGTCGTGTCGCCGACGTCGCTGACGGTGATCGGCTCCGCACCCGCTGCCCGGCACATGCCGATCCGGGCGATCGAGAGCGTGATCCGGGTGACCCAGGTATCGGTCGCGAAGGCCGTCGACTGGGCGGTCCGCAACGACGCGCACGTCATCACGATGAGTCTCGGCGGCCTCCCGTCGTTCTCACTGCACGACGCGCTGCGGCGGGCGGTGGCCGGCAACGTCATCGTGCTCGCGGCGGCCGGCAACTGCGTCCGCCAGGTGGTGTTCCCCGCGCGCTACGACGAATGTGTCGCCGTGGCCGGCGTCAACGCCGGTGACGGACTGTGGCCGGGCACGTGCCGCGGGTCGACGGTCGACGTCTCGGCGCCGGCGCAGAACGTGTGGCGGGCGGCCCGGTCGGGCGGCGTCGAGCAGGGCCAGGGCACCAGCTTCGCGGTCGCGCTGACCGCCGGTGTGGCCGCGCTGTGGCTCGCCCACCACGGCCGCGATGTGCTCATCGCCGAGGCGCGGGCCCGCGGCGAGACGGTGCAGGCGATGTTCATGCGGCTGGCGAAGGGGACGGCCCGGCGGCCGCCGGGGTGGGATTCCGGCGAGATGGGTGCGGGCATCATCGACGCCGAAGCCCTCCTCGGCGCCGACCTCGACCTCGGCGTCGGGCTGGAGACGGTCACGCTCGCGCAGGGCGTTGCGCCGGCTCCGGTGGGCAGCGTCGCGTCACTGCTCGCCGAGACGGTGGGTGCGACGGCCGCCGATTCGGTGGATCTGCACCGGTTCGGCCCCGAGCTCGTGGCGGCGGTCCTGGCTCACGCGGTCGCAGGCGGCCAGGAGTCGGCGCCGGCTGCGGCGGTGTCGCCGCAACTGGCTGCGGCCGTGACGGACTCGGAGCTGTCCCGCTGGCTCGGCGTCGACCGCCGGACCGTCCGCGGCTGAGCACTCACGGGGTCGACGACTCCAGTCCCGACGCGTAGCTCTCCTTGACCACTTCGAGGTGTGCCCAGCTCTCCAGTCCCCGCACCCCCGGCAGCGCCCGCACCGTGTCGAGCACGTCGACCAGCTGGCCGGCCGAGAACGCCCGCACCGTGATCAGGACGTCGAAGCGGCCGAGTGTGCGGGCGATGAAGATGACCGAAGACATCGCGGCCAACGCCGCCACCACGTCCTGGTGGCGGCCGGCCAGCCGGATGCCCATCCCCATCGCGCTCTGCCGGTCCTGACCGGAGTGCCGCACCACGGCGCCGACGCGGACCACCTTCGACTCGAGCAGCCGCACGACGCGTCGCCGCGCGCCCGCCGCGGACAGTCCCACCGCTGCGGCCAGATCCACATAGGACGCGCGGCCGTCCTCCTGCAGTCGCGTCAGTAGTGCCCGGTCGGTGTCGTCCACCTCGGTCCTGACCTCACCGACGGGGCCGACCACGTCGCGCACCACCTCCACGTAGCTCAGGGTGTCCACGGCCGACACCCCCGGCAGCGCGCGCACTTCGGCGACGGCGGCGTCGATGTCCAGCGGTGAGGCCGACCGGACCTCGGCGACCAGTCCGTGCGCGCCGCTGATCAGCGAGAGGAACGGCACGTCGGCGCGGCGGGCCAGCCGCCGGGCGACCGGCGCAGCGGGGCCGTGCACGGCGACGCTGACGTGTGCGAGCGCGCCGCGGCCCAGCACGGCGGGGTGCACGGCCCCCCGGATCACGACCTGCCCGGAGGTGATGAGCCGTTGCACGCGTGCCGCCGCCGCGGAGCGCGACAGTCCGACCGCGCGGGCGATGTCGCGATGGGTCATCCGTCCGTCGACCTCGAGGAGCTCGACGATCTCTTCATCGACCTCGTCCATGACGCTCATTGCTCCGATCGGTTCGAATTTTTTCGGCCTGCATCCACCGGCACAAACGACGCACAGAAGGGCTCAGTCGATCACTATGACGCAGATGATCAGCCACCGCTGGCACATCGTGATCAGAAACGTCGCTGTAACGAATGAATCGCTTGCGGGGGCCCACCGACGGTTCTAGCGTGACCCTCACCACACCAGGAGAGGGGCGCCATGGCCACCGACGCAGTGCCGCCCGTCGCACCGCCCAAGGTGACCGAGGTCGAGGCGCACGGCGTCGAGCCGATTCCGGATCGGGAACGCACCGCCCGACCCCTCGATCTGTTCCGGCTGACCTTCGGCGGCGCCAACACCATCGCGACGGTCGTCCTCGGCAGCTTCCCGATCATCTTCGGGTTGTCGTTCCGCGACGCGCTGCTGGCCACCCTGCTCGGCGTCGTCCTCGGCGCGGCGATCCTGGCGCCGATGGCGCTGTTCGGTCCGCGCAACGGCACGAACAACGCCGTCTCGTCGTCGGCGCACCTGGGTGTGCACGGCCGGGTGGTCGGATCCTTCCTGTCGCTGCTGACCGCGGTGGCGTTCTTCTCGATCTCGGTGTGGACGTCCGGGGATGTGCTCGTCGGCGGCGCGAACCGGGTGACCGGCCTGCCCCAGAGCGACGTCGCGGTCGGGGTGGCCTACGGGATCTTCGCGCTGCTGGTCCTCGTCGTCTGTGTCTACGGCTTCCAGTTCATGCTGCTGGTCAACAAGATCGCGGTCGTCGCCGCGACCGTGCTGTTCCTGCTCGGGATCATCGCGTTCGGCGGCACGTTCGACCCCGGCTATCCCGGCATCTACGGCGACGGCGCAGACGCCGCCACCAACGCGCTGTACCTGCCGTCATTTGTCGGCGCCGCGTTGATCGTCATGTCCAACCCGGTGAGCTTCGGTGCGTTCCTCGGCGACTGGTCCCGGTACATCCCCCGCGGGACGCCGGCCTGGAAGTCGATGACGGCGGCGTTCCTCGCGCAGATCGCCACACTGGTGCCGTTCCTGTTCGGTCTCGTCACCGCCACCGTCGTCGCCACCACCGCGCCGCAGTTCATCGACGAGGGCGACTACATCGGCGGCCTGCTCGACGTGTCGCCCGGCTGGTACTTCGTGCCGGTGTGCCTGATCGCGCTGATCGGCGGAATGTCGACCGGTACCACGGCGCTGTACGGCACCGGCCTCGACTTCTCCAGTGTCTTCCCGAGATTCAGCCGCGTGCAGGCGACGGTGCTCGTCGGCCTCATCGCGATCGCGTTCATCTTCGTCGGCCGGTTCGCGTTCAACGTCGTGCAGAGCATCTCGACGTTCGCGGTCCTGATCGTCACCTGCACGGCGCCGTGGATGGTGGTCATGATGATCGGCTGGGTGGCCCGGCGCGGCTGGTACGACTCCGATGCGCTGCAGGTGTTCAACCGCAGGCAGCGCGGCGGGCGGTACTGGTTCGACCACGGCTGGAACTGGCGCGGTCTGGGCGCGTGGCTGGTGTCGGCGGCCATGAGCATCTGCTTCGTCAACCTGCCCGGCCAGTTCGTCGGTCCGCTCGGCGATCTCGCCGGCGGCATCGACCTGTCCATCCCGGTCGGGCTCGGGCTGGCCGCCGTGCTGTACCCGGCGTTGCTGCGACTCTTCCCCGAACCGGCCGACGCCTTCGGCCCCGACGGCCCGCGGTTCTTCCCGGCCGGGCCCGCCGCGGGCATCCCGATCACGACGGTGGACGACGTTGACAGTCAGGAGGTTTCCGCATGACCACGCCCATCGGCCCGATCGATGCGTCGAAGACGCCGCGCTTCGCCGGACCCGCCTCCTTCGCCCGGTTGCCGCGGCTCGACCAGGTGCCGCGCGCCGACGTCGCCGTGGTGGGCGTGCCGTTCGACTCGGGGGTGTCCTACCGGCCCGGCGCCCGCTTCGGCCCCAACCACGTGCGCGAGGCGTCGCGGCTGCTGCGGCCGTACCACCCGGCGCTGGACGTGTCGCCGTTCGACATCGCCCAGGTGGCCGACGCCGGTGACATCGCGGTGAACCCGTTCAACATCAACGAGGCGATCGAGACCATCGAGGCCGCGGCGGTCGACCTCACGGCCGGCGGCACGAGCCTCGTCACCATCGGCGGCGACCACACCATCGCACTGCCACTGCTGCGCGCCGCCGCACAGCGGCACGGGCCGGTCGCGCTGGTGCACTTCGATGCCCACCTCGACACGTGGGACACCTATTTCGGCGCCGAGTACACCCACGGCACCCCGTTCCGGCGCGCCGTCGAGGAGGGCATCGTCGACACCGAGGCGCTGTCACACGTCGGCACGCGCGGGCCGCTGTACGGCAAGAAGGACCTCGAGGACGACCGCCGTTTCGGCTTCGGCATCGTCACCTCGTCCGACGTCTACTACCAGGGCGTGCGGGAGGTCGTCGACAAACTGCGCCAGCGCCTGGGCGACCGGCCCGTCTACGTGTCGATCGACATCGACGTGCTCGACCCGGCCCACGCGCCGGGCACCGGGACACCCGAGGCCGGCGGAATGACCAGCCGCGAACTGCTCGAGATCCTGCGCGGCTTCCGCGGACTCAACCTGATCGGCGCCGACGTCGTCGAGGTCGCACCGGCCTACGACCACGCCGAGATCACCGGCGTCGCGGCGTCGCACGTCGCCTACGACCTGGTGTCGCTGCTGGCGATGCGTCACGAGGAGACTGGCGGGTGACGCGGACCGGTGGTGACGTCGTCGTCGAAACCCTGACGGCACTTGGTGTTTCGCATGTCTTCGGCATTCCCGGGCAGAACGCGCTCGCGCTGTTCGACGCGATCGGGCGCAGCGGCCTCACCTTCGTCAGTTCGCGCGTCGAGAACAACTCGGCCTTCGGCGCCGACGGATACGCCCGCGCCACCGGCGAGGTCGGCGTGCTCTTCCTGTCGACCGGTCCGGGAGCCCTGACCGCGCTCGGCGCCCTGCAGGAGGCCTATGCCACCGGCGTGCCACTGCTGGTGATCGCCAGCCAGGTGCCGCGCGACGGGATCGGCCTGCGCCGCGGCATGCTTCACCAACTCGACGACCAGCAGCGCAGCGCCCTCAACGTCACCAAGAGCACGGCCCTGGCCCGCAACGCCGGTCAGCTGCCCAGCCTGCTCGCCGACGCCTGGGCACTGGCCCGGTCCGCACCGGCAGGCCCGACGTGGGTGGAGATCCCCCAGGACGTACTGGAAGAGCCCACCGACGTGCCGCCGGTCGGCCCGGTCGGAGGTGCTGCCGTGCAACGCGCGCCGCGATGGGATCTCGTCCGGGAAGCCGGGGCACTGCTGAACACCGCGCAACGACCGGTGATCCTCGCGGGTGGCGGCGTGCGCCGGTCGTCCGGCGGTCCTCGCGCGCTGGTCGCGCTGGCCGAGACGCTGGACGCGCCCGTCGTGTCGACGGTCGGTGGGAAGGGCGCGATCCCCTTCGACCATCCACTTTCGGCCGGATCGTGGATCGAGGACCGGTACACCACCGAACTGCTCGAGGACGCCGACGTGCTGCTCGTCGTTGGCACCGCGATCGGCGAGGTGACCAGCAACTACTTCACGTTCGCACCGCGCGGCCGGCTGATCCACATCGACGCGGAGGTCCGCGTGCTCGAAGCGAACCATCCCGCGCTGGCGATACACGCCGACGCCGCCACGGCGCTCGGAGCGCTCTCGGCCGAACCGCTCTCCGTGTGTTCGCGCGAATCCGGCGCGCGTGTCGCGGCGGATCTGCGAGATGCGGTGCAGGACAGACTCACCGGGCAGGACCTCGCGGCGGAACTCGGGCTCATGCGTGACCTGCGCGCCGCGACACCAGCTGCGGCGCAGACCTTCTGGGACATGACGATCGCCGCCTACTGGGCATGGTCGGCATGGGACCCCTGCGACGGCGAGTTCCACTCCGCGCAGGGCGCCGGCGGACTCGGCTTCGCCTTCCCCGCCGCGGTGGCCGCGGCGGTCGGCACGGGCACGCGGACACTGGCCGTCTCCGGTGACGGCGGCGCCATGTACTCGATCGCCGAACTCGCCACCGTCCGTCAGCACGACGCCGACGTCACGTGGCTGATCGTCGACGACGGCGGGTACGGCATCCTGCGCGAGTACATGACCGGAGCGTTCGGCAAGGCCACCGCCACCGAACTCGCACGGCCGGACTTCGTCGCCCTCGCCGAGAGTTTCGGCGTGCCCGCACATCTGGCGACGCTCGACGACGTCGGCGAGATCGTCGCCGGCACCTTCACGACGCGCGGTCCCGCGGTCGTCGTCCTGCCCGCGCTGCTGCGGATGTTCGCTGCCACCTGAAACAGGAGTCCACCATGGGTAAGCCGCTCGACATCGCCATCATCGTCGTCTATCTGCTGGCCATGCTGGCATTCGGCTTCTGGGGCAAGACGAGGACCAAGGACTCGGCCGACTTCCTGGTCGCCGGCCGGCGCCTCGGGCCGGCGCTCTACACCGGGACGATGGCCGCCGTCGTGCTCGGCGGGGCCTCCACGGTCGGCGGTGTCGGACTCGGCTACGAGTACGGCATCTCCGGCATGTGGCTGGTGGTCGCCATCTCGGTCGGCCTGCTGGCACTGAGCCTGTTCTTCGCAGGCCGGATCCAGCGACTGAAGGTGTACACCGTCGCGCAGATGCTGCGGCTGCGCTACGGGATCGACGCCACCTCGGCGTCCGGGATCGTGATGGTCGCCTACACGTTGATGCTGTCGGTGACGTCGACCATCGCCTACGCCACGGTGTTCAACGTGCTGTTCGGCACCACTCGCACGGTGTCGGTCATCATCGGCGGGGTCACGGTGATGCTCTATTCGTCGATCGGCGGGATGTGGTCGATCACGCTCACCGACATGGTGCAGTTCATCCTCAAGACGATCGGCATCTTCGCGCTGCTGCTGCCCTTCACGCTCAGCAAGGCCGGCGGGTTCGACGGCATCCGCGAGCGGGCCGGCGACGCGGTGTTCGACCTCGGCGCCATCGGAATGCCAACGATCATCACGTTCTTCGTGGTGTACAGCTTCGGCATGCTGATCGGACAGGACATCTGGCAACGGGTGTTCACCGCTCGATCGCCCGGCGTGGCGAAGTGGGGCGGCACGACGGCGGCCGCGTACTGCCTGCTGTACGGCGTCGCCGGCGCGGTGATCGGCATGGCGGCCTCGACGTTCCTGCCCGACGTCGAAGTCAGCGACGACGTGTATGCCCAGATCGCCGAATCCATCCTCCCGGTCGGCATCAGCGGGCTCGTGCTCGCCGCCGCCGTCGCCGCGATGATGTCGACGGCTTCGGGTGCGCTGATCGCCACCGCCACCGTCGCCCGCACCGACGTGACTCCGCTGCTGGCCAGGCTGATCGGCCGCACACCGGCCGCCGAGGGCGAGCGCCGGGACGACCTGCACTCCGACCGGCGCTACGTCGTCGTCTTCGGCATCGTCGTCATCGTGATCGCCGCACTGCTCAACGACGTCGTCGCCGCCCTCACCATCGCCTACGACATCCTCGTCGGTGGATTGCTGGTCGCGATTCTCGGCGGGTTCGTGTGGAAGCGGGCGACCGGCACCGGCGCGCTGTGCTCGATGGCGGTGGGCACCGTGGTCACGCTCGGCACGATGTTCGTCGTCGGCGACGTCCTGGCCAACGAGCCGATCTATTACGGCCTGGCCGCCAGCCTGATCGCCTACGTCGCAGGCAGCCTGCTGACGAAGCGCACTCCGGCGGAGGTGCTGCAGGTGTGGGACGACCGGCTGGCCGGCCGCGACGGGACCGACCGGGAACACGTGGGCACCTGAAAGCGCGCATTCGGCAGTGACGATGGCGTCCATGTGTTATCGACAGGTATGAGAACAGCATCAGTCGCCGCGATCGCCGCGTGCGCGGCGATGTTCAGCTCACCTGCGGCTCATGCGGACCGCGTCGAACCGGTTCCGGCGTACGGTTTCTACGACGTGTTCGTCGACTTCTCGAAGCAGACGTTCAACGGTGTGCCGACACCGATGGAGTCGAAGACGTTCCCGGTCGAGTTCAGCACCCACTGCGACGTGAACGGGTGTGTCATGCGGATGGACAACAGCGGCGACAAGGCCCGCAATCCAGGCGCTCCAGCACAATTCGAGTACCGCTGGAACAGCGGCCGGTGGGAGACCAGCGGCGAGCAGCCATACCTCTGCGAACGAACCGACCCGAACAGCGGAGTGCCGTCGCGGCGCTCGGACTATTGGATCCCGCAGCCGGACGGCGGCTTTCACGGTGAGCGCACACTCGTCGTCGGGGGAGCCGGCTGCCCGGGCGAGGGAGCGGGCACGCATCGGGTGCCGATCAGCATGACGCCGATCGACCCGCCGCCTGGCTAGGAGCCGATCGTGCGGGCCCGGAATTGTCGGGCTGACGTGTCGGACCCCTCTGCGATGATGGGGTCATGTCCTCGAGCGCAACGTCTTTCGTTCCTTCGGTGAGGCCGAAGGACCGGCTCGATGTGTTGTTCGACGAGATTGCGGAGTTGTGCGGTCAGCGCAATGCGATCGATGGCCGGTTGGTGGAGATCGTCGCCGAGATCGACCGCGACGGGTTGTGGGGCATGACGGGCGCGCGGTCGGTGGCGGCGATGGTGGCGTGGAAGACCGGGTCGTCACCGCGCAACGCTGAAATCGTCACCGGGGAGGAATTGCCGCGCTGCACCCAACTCTTGCGCGAGGGTCGGGTGTCACTCGATCAGGTCGGGGTGATCGCCGAGAAGGCCGGGCCGGGCTCTGATGCGCATTACGCCCAGTTGGTCACCGCCGCGACGGTGAACCAGTTGCGCACCGCGATCAAGCTCGAACCCCCACCCCAACCGCAACCGAAACCCGAACCCGACCCCCAACCGGAACCCGCACCGTCGTACAGCAAGACCTGCGACGACAAGGGCACTACCTATCGGATCTGGCTGCCGCATCTGGAGGCGGCCAAGCTCGACGCCGCGGTGGCATCGCATCTCGACGGGATGGTCGCCGACTGGAAACGCGACCACACCGACGGTGATGTCGCGTCGGAGCAGGCGCCGCCAATGCCCACGACTGTCGATGCGTTCATGACTCTGGTCGATGCCGGCTGGGACACCGAGGTGGCTCGGCGGCCACATGGGCAGCGCACCACGGTGGTGGCCCATGTGGACATCGAGGAACAGGTCGCCTCGTTGCATCTGGGTCCGATACTCACCGACGCAGAGCGTCGTTTTCTACTGTGCGACGCCACCTTCGAGGTGTGGCTGGAACGCCACGGGCAGCCCGTCGGCTCCGGACGCGACACCCGCCAGATCAGCCGCCGGCTCCGGAGGGCGTTGGAGCACCGAGACCGCTGCTGTGTGGTGCCCGGATGCGGGGCCACCCGCGGATTGCACGCCCATCACATCAGGCACTGGGAGGACGGCGGCACCACCGAACTGGACAACCTGGTGCTGGTCTGCCCGTATCACCACCGGATGCATCACCGAGGGGCCATCACCATCACCGGCCCCGCACAGCACCTCATCGTCACCGACAGCGATGGGCGGCAGCTCAGTTCGGCATCACTGGCCCGACCCCCGACCACACCCCCACCCGCGGTCGCACCATGCCCCGGGCCCACCGGCGAACGCGCCGACTGGTGGTGGTACTCGCCGTTTCAACCCCCACCACCACCGACGACCAATTAGGTGCGCACCACGGCGGCGGATGACCAGCCGCTGTGGCCTGGCCCCCGCGGCGACTCACCGCAGGGCGGCGTCGAGCAATGTCTCGGCCGCCAAGCGTCCATAGTCAGCGCGTCCGGGATCGTCGAAGACCATGGCCCGTCCCGCGACGCCGTCGGCGAGGATCGCCAATTGCTCGGCCAGCTGGTCGGGAGCGCTGGCACCCAGTTCCACCAACAGCTCGGCGATTCGAGAGGTGAACTGTTGCTTGCGTTCCCGCGTGTAGGCGTGCGGCGGACTGTGCGGGTCGGGAAACTCGGTCGCGGCCGCGGTGAACGGGCAGCCGCGCACCGGTCCGTCGCCCCGATGGACACGGAACAAGGCCATGATCCGCTCATGCGCCGGCAGGTCGTCGCGGTCGAGCATGCTCTCCATCGTCAGCCCGGCGTCGGACAGGTGGCGCAGATAGGCGACCACGAGATCCTCCTTGGCCGGGAAGTGGGCGTAGAGGGTGCGTTTGGACACCGGTGCCTCGGCGGCGATCTGTTCCATGGTCGTCCCGGTGATGCCCCGCGCCTCGAACAGCGTGGTGGCGGCGGCCAGGATGCGCTCCCTGCCGCCGCGGCCGCGGGGACTGTCCATGATCGAAGTATACGCCTGCGTTTACATCGAGGCTGATGGTCGGTACGCTCGGCGCCGAAGTAAACGATCCCGTGTACCTGGAGGAGTTCGATGTCGTCGACGACTGTGCTGACCGAATCCGTCGATCGCGTGATCCGCAGCCGGCGCGCCACCCGCGCGTTCCGGTCCGACGAAGTGCCCCGCGACACGATGCGGGCCGTGTTCGAGCTGGCCGGCCACGCCCCGTCGAACTCGAACACCCAGCCGTGGCGAGTGGAGGTGGTCAGCGGGGCGGCGCGGGATCGCCTCGCCGACGCACTCGTCGCTGCCCACGCCGCCGGTGAGCAGTCCGTCGACTTTCCCTACCGGGACGGTCTATTCGACGGCGACCTGGCGACCCGGCGAGCGCAGTTCGGCGCGCAGCTCTACACAGCGCTGGGCATCGCCCGCGACGACACCGATCTGCTCGACGGGTACAACACCAAGAGCCTGCGCTTCTATGGCGCACCGCACGTCGCCATGCTGTTCGCCCCGGCCCAGACCGAGGCCCGCATCGCCGCCGATATGGGCATCTACGCCCAGACGCTGCTGCTGGCGATGGCCGCTCACGGCATCGCCTCCTGCCCGCAGGCGTTGCTCACCTTCTATGCCGACACCGTACGGGCCCAGCTGGGCGTGACCGACCGCAAGCTCCTGCTGGGCATCTCATTCGGGTACGCCGACGACTCGGCGCCGGTCAACACGGTCCGGGTGCCCCGGGCCGCGCTGGTGGAGACGACCCGCTTCCACCGCTGAGCGCCGGTAGACGGCGAACTAGCTGCAGACGGCGCCGGTGGCCGCCGAGCCGACCAGCTTGGTGTACTTGGCCAGCACGCCGGTCTTGTACACCGGGGGCAGCGGCTCGAATCCCGCCTTGCGCGACTCGAACTCGTCCTTGTCGACCAGCAGGTCGAGCGTGCCGTTCGCGACGTCGAGGCGGATCCGGTCTCCGTCCCTGACGAAGGCGATCGGACCGGCGTCGACGGCCTCGGGCGCGATGTGCCCGACGCACAGTCCCGTGGTTCCGCCGGAGAATCGGCCGTCGGTCATCAGCAGGACGTCCTTGCCCAGGCCTGCGCCCTTGATGGCGCCGGTGATGGCGAGCATCTCGCGCATCCCCGGCCCGCCCTTGGGGCCCTCGTAACGGATCACGACGACGTCACCGTGGGTGATGGTGCCGTCCTCCAGCGCGTCGAGCGCGGCCCGCTCCCGCTCGAAGACCCTTGCGGTGCCCTCGAACACGTCGGAGTCGAAGCCGGCCGACTTCACCACGGCGCCCTCGGGCGCCAGCGACCCGTGCAGGATCGTGATGCCGCCGGTCGGGTGGATCGGATTGTTCATCGCCCGCAGCACCTTGCCGTCGGGGTCGGGCGGCTCGATGTGAGCGAGGTTCTCGGCCATGGTCTTGCCGGTGACGGTCAGGCAGTCACCGTGCAGCAGGCCGGCGTCCAGCAGCGCCTTCATCACGACGGGCACGCCGCCGATCTCGTCGACGTGCTTCATCACGTGCCGGCCGAACGGCTTGACGTCGGCGAGGTGCGGCACCCGCTGTCCGACGCGGGTGAAGTCCTCGAGCGTGAGCTTCACGTTGGCCTCCCACGCGATGGCCAGCAGGTGCAGCACGGCGTTGGTGGAGCCGCCGAACGCCATCACGACGGCGATCGCGTTCTCGAACGCCTCCTTGGTGAGGATGTCGCGGGCGGTGATTCCGCGGCGCAGCATCTCGACCACCGCCTCGCCGGACTTGCGCGCGTACTCGTCGCGGCGCTTGTCGATGGCCACCGGGGATGCGCTGCCCGGCAACGACAGCCCCAGCGCCTCGGCGGCCGACGCCATGGTGTTGGCGGTGTACATGCCGCCGCACGCGCCCTCACCCGGACAGATGGCGCGCTCGATGATGTCGACGTCCTCGCGGGACATCAGTCCGCGGGCGCACGCCCCGACCGCCTCGAAGGCGTCGATGATCGTGACTTCCCTCTCGGTGCCGTCGGTCATCCTGGCGACGCCCGGCATGATCGAGCCGTTGTAGAGGAAGACGTTCGCCAGGTCGAGCCGCGCGGCGGCCATCAGCATGCCGGGGATCGACTTGTCGCAGCCGGCCAGCAGCACCGTGCCGTCGAGGCGCTCGGCCTGCACCACGGTTTCGACGCTGTCGGCGATCACCTCGCGCGAGACCAGCGAGAAGTGCATGCCCTCGTGGCCCATCGAGATGCCGTCGGACACCGAGATGGTGCCGAATTCCAGGGGGTATCCGCCCCCGGCGTGCACGCCACCCTTGACCGCCTGCGCCAGCCGCTGCAGCGACATGTTGCACGGGGTGATCTCGTTCCACGACGAGCCGACGCCGATCTGCGGTTTGGCCCAGTCGTCGTCACCCATGCCTACGGCGCGCAGCATCCCGCGGGCGGCGGTCTTCTCGAGGCCGTCGGTGACGTCGCGGCTGCGCGGCTTGATGTCGATGGCATCTGACTCTGAGGGCATCCGTCGATTATGCGCCTGGCGTTTCGCCCGGCCAAACCGTTATAGATACCCCCATGGGGTACCTGTAGGGTGGTGTCATGACGAACTTCACCGCACGCGGCGCCGCGATTCTGGCCGCACTCGCCACGGCCCTGTTCCTCTCCTCGTGTACCAGCCAGGAGTCCGGGAACGCCACCGACGGCCACACCGAGCACCAGCACAGCGAGACCAAGGACAGCGCCGGGCAGGCGGCGCACAACGCCGACGACGTGGCGTTCGCGACGCAGATGATGCCGCACCACAAGCAGGCCCTCGAGCTCACCGACCTGGCGCGTGACCGGTCCACCGACCCCGCGCTGCTCGAACTCGCCGCAGGGATCGCCGCGGTCCAGGGCCCGGAGATGGGGCAGCTGGCCGACATGCTGCGCGGCTGGGGCGAGAACCCCGACGCCGACATGGGCCACGGCGCGCACTCGTCGATGCCCGGCATGGTCGACGACACCACGCTGTCGCGGTTGCGCTCGCTCAACGGCAAGGAATTCGACACACTGTGGCTGGAGTCCATGATCAGCCACCACCAGGGTGCGGTCGAGATGGCCAAGGCCGAACTGGCCAACGGACAGGACGCCGGGGCCAAGGAGATGGCGCAGCACATCGTGGACACGCAGCAGGCGGAGATCGACCAGATGAAACAGATGCTGGGAGGCGGCTAGACACGATGGGCAAGGACGTCAGTGTGAGCACTGAGGGCGTCGAAACGGCCGGCGCGCACGGCTATTCGGGTCAGAAGGACAACTACGCGAAGCGGCTGCGGCGGATCGAGGGCCAGGTCAGGGGCATCGCGAAGATGATCGACGAGGACAAGTACTGCATCGACGTCCTCACCCAGATCAGCGCCGTCAACAGCGCGCTGCAGTCGGTGGCGCTCGGCCTGCTCGACGAGCACCTCGGCCACTGCGTCACCCAGGCGGTGGCCGAGGGCGGCGAGGAGGCCGACGCCAAGCTCGCAGAGGCGTCGGCGGCGATCGCCCGGCTGGTGCGCTCCTAGCAGTCGGTCAGGACCCGAGCTCGCGTTCCAGGCGCTCGACCTTCGCGGTCAGCTGACCCGCGAAACCGGGCCGGATGTCGGCCTTGAGCACCAGACTCACCCGGGGCGCCACCGCGGCGACGGCCTCGACGGCCTGCTTCACCACGGCCATCACCTCGTCCCATTCACCCTCGATGTTGGTGAACATCGCGTTCGTCTCGTTCGGCAGCCCCGACGCCCGCACCACACGGATCGCCTCGGCCACCGCCTCACGCACGCCGCCGGACTCGTCGCCGCCGGACGGACTGACACTGAACGCCACGAGCATCGGTCCAGCCTGACACACTGCTGACGTGATCGACGTCGTGTTAATGCCCGCCACGGTGGAGCACCTCACCGCCCTGCGTGCCGACCGCAACGCGTTCGGCGAACTCCTGGGCGCCGACGTCCCCGACGGCTGGCCGGAGTTCCCGGAATCGGTCGAGTTCACCATCACCCAGCTCACCGAGCACCCGCACCAGGCGGATTGGTGGATGCACTTCTTCCTCGCCGACAACGGCGCCCGGCTCGTCGGCTCCGGCGGGTTCGTCGGGCCGCCGCACAACGGTGTGGTCGAGATCGGTTACGAGATCGCTCCCGAGTTCCGCGGACGGGGCCTGGCGACGGCGGCCGCGCGGGCGATGATCGGCAAGGCCAAGGCCAGCAGCAACCGGCTCTCCACGATCGTCGCGCACACGCTGCCCGACCACAACGCCTCGACCAGCGTGCTCCGCCGGCTGGGTTTCCGGCACGCCGGCGAGGTCGAGGACCCCGACGAGGGCACCGTCTGGCGGTGGGAGTTGCCGGTGGACCTCGCTACTGCTGACTGAAACCGGTCGGCCGCACCACCAGGATCACCCGGTCCTGCGCGTCGGCGGGCGGCTCGGTCAGCGGCCCGCTGTACCGGTCGTTGAGGTGCAGGTAGAACGCCCCGGTCGGGTCGGGCACGATCTCCTCGACCACGCCGCGCACCTCGAGATAGCGATACGGGTTGTTTGGATCGCTGATCGACATGGCCACCGCAGGCTGAGCCGCGATGTTGCGGTACTTCTGCCGTTTCGTGGTGTGGGTGAAGCGCAGCAGTTCCCCATCCCAGGCGAACCACATCGGATTGACCTGCGGCGTTCCGTCCGGACGCACCGTCGCCAGATGGCCGTACAGCGGTAGGTCGAGCAGGTGCTCGTAACCGTCGGGAACTTCGACCTTCGGTGTCGCGTCGAAACTGACCATCACGATCCTCTCTCGATTGGGCGGCGATCCGTCACCTCAGCAATTCGCGCCGCCGTTGCGGTATTCCCCGTCACTACCGTGACCAACGCCGCCATGACCGTCGACATCCGCCACCCGACGCCCACCGCCGCGTGGACACCTCGCACCGCCACGTCGCTCGCGGTGCTGGCCGCGGCTGCCTTCACCTACGTCACCGCGGAAATCCTGCCGGTCGCGGCGCTGCCCGCGATCGCGGCCGATCTCGACGTCAGCGCGGCCCTGGTCGGCACCCTGCTCGCCGGCTACGCACTTGTCGCCGCGGTGACCACCGTCCCGCTGGTGCGCTGGACCTCGCACTGGCCCCGACGACGCACCCTACTGGTCACCCTGGTGTGTCTGGCCGTTTCCCAGATCATCTGTGCGACGGCGCCGACCTTCGCGGTGCTGGCAGGCGGGCGGCTGCTGTGCGCGCTCACCCACGGGCTGATGTGGTCGGTGATCGCTCCCATCGCCGCCCGCCTGGTGCCCGCCGACCACGCCGGACGCGCGACCGCGGCGGTGTACAGCGGCACGGCCCTGGCACTGGTGGTCGGCAACCCGCTCACCGCGGCGATCAGCGAGCTGTCGGGCTGGCGGGTCGCGGTGCTGATGGTCGCGGCCGCGGCGACGGCCGTCCTCCTCGGCGCACGCGCCGTCCTGCCCCCGCTGCCGTCCATGGCGGGCACTGTCTGCCGGACCGGTCGCCGCCATGTCGCCGGCGGCCGGTCGCGTGCGCTGTCGGCGCTGACGCTCGTCGGCGTCACCGGACACTTCGTGTCCTACACGTTCATCGTCGTGATCCTGCGCGAGGTGATCGGAATGCGTGGTCCACACCTGGCGTGGCTGCTGGCTGCCTTCGGGATCGCCGGTCTGCTGTCGATGGCGGCCACGGCGCGCGCAGGCGACCGCGATCCGCGGACCGCGGTGCTGTGTGGTCTGACCCTGCTGGCGACGGCCTTCGGCGTGCTGGCCTGGACGGCGGCCGACGGCCGCGCGGCGCTGATCGGCGCCGTCGCCGTCCTGGTGTGGGGCGCCACGTCGACGGCGCTGCCCCCGATGCTGCAGGCCGCCGTCATCCGCAGCGCACCCGAGGACCCCGACGCCGCGTCGGGCCGCTACGTCACCGCCTTCCAGGTCGGCATCATGGCCGGTGCGCTGGCCGCAGGCGTGCTCTACGAGTGGGCCGGGCCTGTGGGGCTGCTGACCGCGTCGGCGGTGCTGATCGGCGCTGCGCTGGGCGGCGTACTGGCTGTTCGCGACCTGTTCGGCGTTCCCTCGGCCATTGCCGGGGGTAACGCTGGGAACGTTCTCAGCGATCAACATCGCAGTTCAGCGAGTCGGCCACCGGCCGACGCCGCGGACGAGCCGCCCCGAGAGGCGGTAGCTGGTCCCTGCGCTGTGCGAGACTGGTTCCGAGCTTTGTGCAATTGGAGGTGACGCATGCGGCAGCGAACCGTGCGGAAGTTGGTGACCGCGATCTTCGCGGGAACCCTCGTGGGATCAATGGCGCTGGCAGCGCCCTCGGCGACGGCGCAACCCGCCCCACCGCCACCGCCGCCGCCCGCCCCGGTGGTGCCCTTCGCACCGCCGCCACCGGCGGCGCCGTTCGGGGCGCCCCCGCCTCCGGCCCCGGCGCCCAACCCGTTCGCCCCGCCGCCACCGGCGGCCAATCCGTTCGCGCCGCCTGCGGCCGATCCGCTGGCCGGGCCGCCGCTGCCGATTCCCGAGGGCACCCCGGCGGGCCAGAATCCCACGCCCTTCAGAGGGCAGGCGCCGTTCCTGCCGCCGTCGTTCAACCCGACCAACGGTTCGATCGCCGGCGCCGCCAAGCCGATCTACATCAACTTCCAGCGGCCGATCGCGAACCGCCAGATGGCCCAGGACGCGGTCCACATCTCGTCGAACCCGCCCGTTCCCGGCCGGTTCTACTGGACCAGCGACACCCAGCTGCGCTGGCGTCCGCAGGACTTCTGGCCGGCGGGCACCGTCGTGAACATCGACGCCGCAGGCACGAAGTCGTCCTTCACCGTCCCCGAGCAGCTGGTCGCCACGGTCGACAACGCCAGCAAGACCATGACGATCGTGCGCAACGGCGAGGTGGAGAAGGAATTCCCGATCTCCATGGGCAAGCGCGGCTACGAGACCAAGAACGGCACGTACTACGTGCTGGAGAAGTTCGCCGACATCGTGATGGACTCGTCGACCTACGGCGTGCCGGTCACCGATGACGAGGGCTACAAGCTGAAGGTGCAGGACGCGGTCCGGATCGACAACAGCGGCGTCTTCGTGCACAGCGCCCCGTGGTCGGTCGGCTCGCAGGGCGAGGCGAACGTCAGCCACGGCTGCATCAACCTCAGCCCCGCGAACGCCCAGTGGTTCTACGACAACTTCGGCAGCGGCGACCCGGTCGTCATCAAGGGTTCGACAGGGTCCTACACCCAGCCCGACGGTGCGTCGGACTGGCAGATGTTCTGACCCGCAACTGAGCGGGTAGCCCACCTACTTTCCCGGCGGGCGGTGCGCGAGCCGTGCCACGATGGGGCAAGGCCGATGGCCGCCCCGGACGTCGGTACACAGCCGAGGGTGGGCCATGCCCGGTGATGACAAGGCGGTGGCACGCACGGTCGCGGTGATCGTGCTGGTCATGCTCGCGACTGTCGCGCTGCGCGGACACCTGCCCGGCGTGCAGCGGTCCGAGGCCGAGGCCGTCGATCCCGAGGCCACCACCGGCGGTCCCGGCACGCTGGTCGCCGTCATCGCCATGCTCGCCGTGTCGATGGCGGTCATCGCGATCGCGATCGCCAACCAGACCCGCCGCCCGGCAGCGGCCGCATACCCCGTCGAGGCGCCCCGCGATGCCCGCGGAGAGCGCGGCAGGCTGCCGTGGCGGCTGCTGGCGATCGTCGGGGCCGGCCTGCTGCTGTGGCTGCTGGTGGTGCTGCTGCTGATGCGCTGGGGAAATCAGCTGGCGGTCGACGACGTGCCGGTGCCCTCGGACGCCGAATCCGCCCCACCGCTCGACGCCCCGCCGCCCGAACCGCCGGAACCACCCGACGGCGAGGACCAACCGGGCGGCAACGTGTTCGGGTACCTGATGGCGGCGACCATCGCCCTGTTCGTGCTGTCGTTCGCCGCGACTGTCCTCGGCCGCAGGAAGGCGGGCGCCGTCGTGTCGTCCCCACCGAGCGCCGTCGGACCGCCGCAACCGGCACCGGCCGGTCCGGACCTGGCGCGGGCCGCCGAACTCGGGCTGGCCGAGATCGGCGACCACAGTCGCGACCCGCGCGAGGCGATCATCGCCTGCTACGTCGCGATGGAACGCGAGCTCGAGAAGTCGCCGGGCACCATCCCGCAGGCGTCCGACACCCCGTCGGAGGTACTCGCCCGGGCTGTGCGCGGTCGCGTCCTGCGGGCCGACAGCGCCACCGAACTGGTCGACCTGTTCGAGGAGGCGCGGTTCAGCCCGCACGAGATGGGGGAGCGGCACCGGGCCGACGCGGTGCGCGCGCTGCGTCTGGTGCGCGACGAACTCGAGGCGGCGCGATGACGAGGCTGGTCGCCCTTGGCGTGACGCTGGTGTTCGCGGTCGAGCTGTTCGCGATCGCGCGGCTCGACCGCACCGACGTGCTGGTGGTGTCCGGCGTCGCGGTCGCCGCGGTGCTGCTGGCCGTCCGCTGGCACCTCACCCGCCGCGCCGCCGAGGCCGCCGACGAACCCGCCCCCGATGACGCCGGGGCGTCGCTGCGGCGGTGGCGCGCCCGGACCGAGACGATGATCTCGTGGTCGGAGACCACGCGCACCGACTGGGACCGCCGGCTGCGCCCGATGCTGGCACGGCAGTTCGAACTCGCCTCCGGGCAACGAAGGATGAAGAGCCCGAACGCCTTCCGCGCCACCGGTGAGATGCTCTTCGGCGCCGAGCTGTGGCCGTGGGTCGATCCCGAGAACATCTCGCGCACCGGCAGCAGCGAACCCGGCCCCGGCCGCGACACTCTCAACGACATCCTGCAACGTCTGGAGCAGATATGACAGCCGAGATGGGGATGCCGGTGGAGACCACCAGCGCGCACTGCGACGCGGTGCTCGACGAGATCGGCAGGGCGGTGGTCGGCAAACGGCGTGCGCTCACGCTCATCCTCACCACCGTGCTCGCCCGCGGGCACATCCTCGTCGAGGATCTCCCCGGCCTCGGAAAGACACTCATCGCAAAGTCTTTCGCCGCCGCGCTCGGACTCGAGTTCACCCGTGTGCAGTTCACCCCCGACCTGCTGCCCGCCGACCTGCTCGGCTCCACGATCTACGACATGCAGTCGGGCCGGTTCGAGTTCCGCCGCGGACCCGTCTTCACCAACCTGCTGCTCGGCGACGAGATCAACCGCACGCCACCCAAGACGCAGGCCGCGCTGCTGGAGGCGATGGCCGAGCGGCAGGTCAGCATCGACGGCGTCACCCACCCACTGCCTTCGCCGTTCCTGGTGCTGGCCACCGACAATCCGATCGAGTACGAGGGCACCTACCCGCTGCCGGAGGCGCAGCTCGACCGGTTCGCCATCCGCCTGGAACTCAAGTACCTCTCCGAACAGGAGGAGGCCACGATGCTGCGCCGCCGCCTGGACCGCGGATCGGAGCCGCCGACCGTGCGTCAGGTGGTCGACGCCCACGACCTGCTGGCCATGCAGGAGTCGGTCGAGCAGGTGACGGTGCACGACGACGTGTTGCAGTACGTGGTGTCGCTGGCCACCGCCAGCCGCCAGCACCCGCAGGTCGCCGTCGGAGCCAGCCCGCGCGCCGAACTCGACCTGGTGCAGCTGGCGCGGGCCCGCGCGCTGCTGCTCGGCCGAGACTATGTGGTGCCGGAGGACGTCAAAGCGCTGGCGGTGCCTGCGATGTCGCACCGGATCAGCCTGCGGCCCGAGATGTGGGTGCGTCGGGTGCAGGGATCCGACGTAGTCGAGGAACTGCTGCGCCGGCTACCCGTGCCGCGGGCCGCGCGGTGACGACGCCCGATCACCGTGCGACCGCGGAGTTGCGTTGGCGCGCATCGGCGCTGACCCGTGCCGTCACCACATGCGCGGCGGTCGCGATCGTCTGCGCGCTGCTTGCCGGCCGGTGGGACCTGGTGGCCTTCGCCGCGCCGCTGCTCGGGGTGGTGTGCTCACTGTCCTGGCAGCGGCCGCCGCCGGCGGTCGAGGTGTCGGGCAGTCCGGGGATGCAGCGCTGCTTCGAGAACGAGCGGGTCAGTGTCACCGTGTGGGCGGGCGCCGACGACGGCAGCGCGGTCGACATCGCCTGCGTCGCCGTGCCCGGCCTGAACCTCGAGGCCGACACCGGCCCGCCCCTGACGGTCACCGCCGAGGCGGCGCGCTGGGGTCGCTACCCGGTGCGGGCGGAGGTGCGGGTGACCGCCCGCGGCGGCCTCCTCGAGGGCACCGGCAGCGTCGACGCGGCCGAGGTCTGTGTGTTCCCGGTGGCGCCGCCGCAGACCACCCCGATCCCGCGCATCGATCTGCTCGACCGGCTGGGCACCCACCTGACCCGGCACACCGGGCCGGGCGTCGAATACGCCGACATCCGGCCCTACGTGCCGGGCGATCAGCTCCGGACGGTGAACTGGCCGGTCAGCGCGCGGCGCGGTGCACTGCACGTCACCGAGCGGCTCACCGACCGGGCGGCTGACGTGGTGGTTCTGGTCGACACCTATGCCCAGCCGCCAGGACCGGCGACCGCGGCCACCGAGCGGATGGCCCGTGGCGCGGCGCAGGTGGTGCAGAGCGCGCTGCGCTACGGCGACCGGGCCGGTCTGGTGGCGCTCGGCAACCGGGACACCCGTTGGCTGGGCGCCGACATCGGTCAGCGGCAGTTCTACCGGATCCTCGACACGATGCTCGGCGCGGTCGGAGGTTTCGAGCGGGCGGGAGGCACGCTCGCGCCCAGGCCGGCGGTGCCGGCCGGGGCGATCGTGATCGCGTTCTCGACGCTGCTGGAGACGGAGTTCGCGTTGGCGCTCATCGATCTGCGCAAGCGCGGCCACCCCGTGGTCGCCGTCGACGTGCTCGAGGGGTCTCCGCTCGAGGGCGAGCAGGACCCGCTGGTCGACCGCATGTGGGCGCTGCAGCGCTCGTTCATGTACCGCGACATGGGGACCATCGGCGTCGACGTCGTCGCCTGGCCGAGCACCGGCACCCTCGACCAGGCGATGGCGCTGATCCCCGACCGCAGAATGGGGACGCGACGATGACGACTCCGGCGGTTCGGGCGGCGAAGCTGCTGCTGCCCAGTGCATTCGGTGTGCTGATGGTCGGCGCCGCAGCGCACCGCGCGGACGGGACTGCGCTCGTCGTGGCGGCCGCCGCACTGTTCGCGGTGGCCATCGCGGCGTGGTGGCGCCCGGCCGCGACCGTCGCGGTGCTGCTGACGGTGAGCACCCTGCTGCTCGCCGCGCCGTCGCCGATGTACACCGCGCTGGCGGGTCTGGCCGCCGCCGCGTACCTGGTGCTGCGCCACGGAGAGGGCCGGGCCGCCGCGGCCACGGTGGTCGGCGCCGTCGGCTTCGGGGTCGCTGCAGCGGTCGCGGTGCTGCTCCCCGTGCAACTGCCGTGGCTGCCGCTGGCCGCTCCACTGGTGCTGCTCGCCGGCTATCTGCTGGCGGTCAGGCCGTATGTCGGCGGGGTGCGGCAGAGTTGATGCGAGCCTGCCCGCTTCACGCCGCCGCCATGTCGTCTGTGAGCACGGCGATGCCACCGTGCATCCTGACGGCGCCCGGAAAGCCCCACTGGCGCTGGCGCTTGGTCAGCGTGACGCCCTGCGCGGTGAGTTCACCGGTGACGGTGCAGTTGCCGGCTTCGATCGCCACCACTCGCGTGCGTTGTACCACCGCGACGATCCCCGCCATGTCGAAGGCGAGTGTGATCGCCAGATCGACGGTGGCGCGGCGGGTCCCGTCGATGTAGATCTCGATCTTCGGGTGATGACTCGATTCGATGCGATGCGTCACCATCGTCACCCTCTCCTCGATGCCCGTGGCATGGGAGCGGATAGCGGCCTGCCGGAGCTTGTCGTATCGCCGCCACGCGGAGGCCACAAGGTCGGTCGGATTGGTGTCGAGGAATCCATCGGTCGCCTTCGCCACCTCCCGCTCGACGATGGCGGTGAGACCGGGGTAGCCGGGCAGGAGGCGTCGGGCGGTGGCGTTGTCCTTCAGCGAGCGGGTCAGTTCTGCGCACGCGTCGGGCCCGAAGAAGAAGTCCCGCAGGGTCGCTTCGCGGTGCGGTTCAAGAGTCATGGTGCACCTCCGTGATGGTGGGAATGCTGGTTACGGCGCGGGCTTCCACCCGGATGGCGTAGGTCATCTCGCCGTCGGCGGGTGTCTCGTGGAAGGCCGCTGCGGGCGAGGCCGTCGTAATGGCGGCGACGCGTACGCGACTGGATTGCCGCTTCTCGTGGCGCTGACGGAGGTGGTGAGCGGCGAGAAGTGCCGCGGCCGCCAGGACCAGCGCGACCAGCCACGGCCAGATCGATCCTGAGGGCGGCGGCTCGGCGAGGACAGTGAACGTCGCGGACAGCGCCGTCACACCGATGGCGCAAGCGGCACCTACCGTATGGTCCCGGGCATCGGCGCCCGGCGGGATCGTCAATGGCGCGTCAAATCCTCCTGCGCTGTCGACCCTCGTGGTGCTTAATCGTGCGTCGTCCCAGAGCAGGTCGACGGTTCCGTTCGGGCAGGCGAAACGTTCGCCGACGACGGTGATCTCGTCTCCGGGCGGCCCGCTGGTAGGCCGGAGGGTGACCACGGCGGCCTTCTCTTCGACTCTCGGCATCGTCGTGGTGGTGGACGTGGTCGGCGGCGGTGGTGGCGGCGGTGGTGGCGGAGGTGGAGCTGCCCGGACCTCGATCTGTGCGCGGGCGACGATTGTTTGATCCTCCCGGCATTGCGCCTCCACTTCGCGCCGACCGAGCGGCGCGTCCTCGGCAACAGCGATCGACACGTCGAATGTCGCAGAGAACGCCTCGCCGGCTTCGGACCCGTCGTCGACCCACCGCAGTCCGACCGATGACGCGCACACGAAATCCCGGCCCAAAGCTGTGATCTCGCTGCCGCGTTGGGCCACTGCGGGTATGAGTTCGAGGGCCGGTTCGCTTCGCGGCGCGACGACTGTGAAGTCGGCGGAGTCGGTATCAGCTCCGCACTCCGCCGACACCATGTATACGCCCGCGGCGGCCGGCACCGAGTGGACGATCACGATCGAGGAGCCGTCGGTCGATTCCGGCGTGATGTCGGTGTCACCCCATGCCACTCGCAGGTCGTCGGAGGGCGATTCCGGGTCTGAACACGCAGAAGGATTGGCAACGGTGATCGTGACTTCGCTGCCCGGCAGGCCACTGTCGGGCATCAGAGTCACCGCAAGCTGAACCTCGGAGTCGAGACCCCGGAGGATGTCGGGTGAGGGCGCGGGAGTCGGCGTCGGCTGCGCCTCGGCGATCGTGCCGCTGAAGGGTGCAGAAACGGCGATCGCGACTACCGACGCCATCAGCAGCAGAAACGGCGAGAACCGCCGTGCCCCGGTCCCCCCGAACCCCGTCACCCCTGACCCCATACCTACACTGTCGCGCGCGAGGCATGCGCGGTCATGCGTAGTCGACTACCCGAAGCGTCAGCGGCCCTCGAACTTCGACAGGTAAAGCCACGTCGGGCGGTAGCCTCGTCGCTCATAGAGCCGGATCGCGTCGGCGTTGCCCGAAAGCACGCCGAGAACAATGTCTTTGACGCCCTGCTCGTGCAGGCGGCGCTCCAACTCTTCGAGCAGTTGTGAGCCGAGACCGGTGCCCCGGTAGGCCGGCAGCACACTGAGCGACTCGATCTCGCCGATACGCTCACCGGTCCGCCACGTGTCGGCGACCCACGTGTCGCCGACCGCCATCACATGCGCCAGCCCGTATCCGACCAACTCGCCGGCGACCGACGCCAGCAGCAACACCGTGTCAGGCTTGGCCAACAGTTCGGCGTACACGCCCCGGCGCTCGCTCCACGACGCGTCGTCGTCCACGTAGGGAGCGAGCTCCGGCATCGACTCGACGTGGCGGTGGTGCACGGCGATCCACAACGGCGCCAGTGACTCCAAGTCGTCGGCCGACCCGGACCGCACCTGCCACGCGTCGGTCATCGCAATGCGAGCGCTACTAGTTCCAGATCCGCACGCGCCGTTCGGGTTCCAGATACAGCGCGTCGTTCTCCGACACGTCGAACGCCTCGTAGAAGGCGTCCATGTTGCGGATCACGCCGTTGCACCGGAACTCCGGCGGCGAGTGCGGGTCGACCGCGAGCCGCCGAACCGCCTCGGCGGAACGGGATTTCGTGCGCCACACCTGCGCCCAGCCGAAGAACACCCGCTGCTCGCCGGTCAACCCGTCGATCACCGGCGCCGGCTCGCCCTTCAGTGACAGCCGGTACGCCAGCAGCGCGATCGACAGGCCGCCGAGATCACCGATGTTCTCACCGACGGTGAACGCGCCGTTGACATGGTGACCGTTGGACAGTTCGCGAGGCACATACTCCTCGTACTGTTCGATCAGCGCCTTGGTGCGGGCGCCGAACTCCGTGCGGTCGGCGTCGGTCCACCAGTCGACGAGGTTGCCGTCACCGTCGTACTTGGCGCCCTGATCGTCGAAGCCGTGCCCGATCTCGTGACCGATGACCGCACCGATGCCGCCGTAGTTCGCGGCGTCGTCGGCCTCGGCGTCGAAGAACGGCGGCTGCAGGATGGCCGCGGGGAAGACGATCTCGTTCATCCCAGGGTTGTAGTAGGCGTTGACCGTCTGCGGCGTCATGAACCACTCGTCGCGGTCCACCGGGCCGCCGAGCTTGGCCAGCTCGCGGTCGTAGCCCACCTCGTAGCCGCGCCGGTAGTTGCCGTACAGGTCGTCGCGGCGGATCACCAGCGCCGAGTAGTCCCGCCAATTCTTTGGGTAACCGATCTTCGGCGTGAACTTGTCGAGCTTGACCAGCGCCTTGCGCCGGGTCTCCGGCGTCATCCAGTCCAGCTCGTCGATGCTGACGCGGTAGGCCTCCCGCAGGTTGGCGACCAGCTCGTCCATCCGGGCCTTGGCCTCCGGCGGGAAGTACCGCTCGACGTAGAGCTTGCCCAGCGCGTCACCCATCAGGCTCTCCACCACCGACACCGCCCGCTTCCACCGGTCGCGGATCGCCTCGGTGCCCGACAGCGTGCGGCCGTAGAACGCGAAGTTCTCGGCGACCAGCGCGTCGGTCAGCAGGAAGGCCCTGGCGTGGATGACCCGCCACCGCGCCCACGCCTTCCAGTCCTCCAGCGACTCGCTCGACCATGCGGCCGCGAATGCGGTCAGGTAGTCGGGCTGGCGCACCACCACCTCGGCGGCCTTCTCGACCGAACCGCCCAGTGCGACCAGCCAGCCGGCCCAGTCGAAGCCGGGCGCCTCGTCGGGCAGGTCCGCGAACCGGCGCAGGTTGTAGGTCAGGTCGGCGTCGCGGCGCTTGACGACGTCCCAATGCGCCGCGGCGAGCTTCGTCTCCAGCGCCACGATGCGCTCGGCCGTCGCCGCGTGGTCCTCGGCCGTCCCGCCGTGCACGAGCGCGAGCATCGCCGCGATGTGCCGCGGATAGCCGGCCAGGATCTCGGCGTGCTGCTCGTCGCGGTAGTACGACTCGTCGGGCAGCCCGAGGCCGGACTGGCTCAGGTGCAACAGGTAGCGGGTCGAGTCCTTGGAGTCGGTGTCGACGTAACCGCCGGTGCCGCCGCCGATACCGGTGCGCTGCAGCGCGCCCAGCACCGCGGCCAGCGCGTCGGGGCTCTCGGCGGCGCCGATGGCGGCCAGTTCCTCGAGCAGCGGAGCCACGCCCACCCGCTCGACGGTGTCCTCGTCGAGGAAGCTCGCGTACAGGTCGCCGATGCGCTGCTCGTCGGTTCCGTCCTGCGCGTCGGAACCCGCCGCCTCGGCGATCAGGTCGCGGATCTGCTCCTCCGCGCGGTCGTGCAGCAGGCGGAACGCACCGTCGGTGGCGCGATCGGCGGGGATCTCGTAATCGGTCAGCCAGCGGCCGTTGACGTGTCCGAAGAGGTCGTCCTGGGGGCGGGCTGAAGGGTCGACGTGGGTCAGGTCGATGCCTGACCGGATTGCTTCTACCGTCACCCCGACATTCTTCCAGAACCCGCCCGGTACCCTCACGGCCATGCCCGACGACCCCTCCGACGAGCCCGCCGACAAGCCCTCCGACGAGGTCGAACAGTCCGGCGGGACGTTCTCCGCGTTCGGGGTTGCATCGATGGCGCTGGGCGCGGTGGCCGTCGCGGCGGTGCTGCTGGCCGCGATGATCTGGTCGGGGCACCGCGACGAGGTCGACGAGCGCCGCTACCAGACGCAGGTGCTGCAGGCCGCCGCCGAATGGGCGAGCGTCCTGGTCAACATGAACAAGGACAACGTCGCGGCCAACATGGCGCGGCTGCACGAGAACACCATCGGCGAGCTCAACGCGGACTTCGACTCGGCGGTGCAGCCGTACCGGCAACTGGTGCAGACCCTGCAGTCACGCACCACCGGCCAGGTCGACTCGGTGTCCATCGAGACGCTGCACCACGCCACCGGGCCCGACGGCGCCCCGGCTCCACCGCCGCCACCCAACCCGCAGCTGTCCGCGTTCGCCTCCCGCACCGACACCGTGCTGGTGGTGGCCACGTCGATCAGCGAGAACGCCGCCGGTGAGGAGCCCCGCACGGTCCGCTGGACGCTGCGGCTGGACGTCTCCGACGTGGACGGCAAGCTGATGATCTCGCGCCTGGAGCCGATCCGATGAGGAACCGCCTGCGGGTACTGGCCGTCGACGTGCTGGCGCCGATCGCCGCGATCGCCGCGCTCGTCTACATCGGTGTCGCGCTGGCCTGGCCGTCGTGGTGGGTGTCGGTGTGCTCGGTGCTGTGCCTGCTGATCGTGCAGGGCATGGTCGTGGACTTCGTGCTGGCCCGCCGCGACGGCGTGACCGTCGGCACCGACGACGACGGGCCCGGACTGCGGCTGGCCGTCGTCGGCGTGGCCACCGCCGCGTTGTGCGCCGCCGTGTTGGTCGGCTACCTGCGGTGGACCACCCCCGACCGCGACTTCAGCGCCGACTCCGACGAGGTGGTGGGCATCGCCAGCAGCGTCTCGGAGGCGACCGCCACGTTCACCCCGCAGAGCCCCACCGCGTCGATCGACCGCGCCGCTGAACTGATGTCACCCGAGCGGGCCGAGGCGTTCAAGGCCGAGTTCGCCGGCGTGGCCAAGCAGCTGACCAGCCGCAACGTCTCCGCGCAGGCCACCACCGTGTCGGCGGGCGTCGAGGCGATGGGCCCGGGCCTGGCCAGCGTGGCAGTCGTGCTGCGCGGCACCCAGAGCGTGCCGGGCAAGCCGGTCGACAACGCGGTGCTGGCGCTGCGCGTCACGCTGACCAAGACCGAGGACCGCTGGCAGGTCGAGGACGTCGTCCCGATCCACTCCCGGTGATCTCGGCGCGGAAACGTTCGCACAGCGATTGAAAACGCGCCGAACTCGCTAGCGGTCGAGTTCGCCTGCCACGGCGCTCACTTCGCGGACGACGTCCATGGCGATGGCCTCGAACGACCGCCGCTCGCCCTCGGCGATCCAGTGCGCGAACGCGATGCCGAACGCCATGACGGCGATCTGGGCCGCCACGTCCGCCGCCATGTCGTCGACGCCGCGGTTTCGCAGCGCGTCGCCCAGGGCGCGGCCGAGCCCGACGAGCTTGAGCGCCTCGCGCTCTCGAAGGGCGGGGTTGTCGTCGATGACGGACTGGCGCTTGCGGGAGTGCGGCCGGCGCTCGTCGTCGAAGAAACTCGATGACGACCGCAGTGCGCTGACCGCCAAGTCGATCGGCGACGCATCGGGGGGTGCGTCGTCCAGCCCGGCCAGGAAGGCGTCGGTCAACGCCTGCTGGCCGTGGAAGAGCACCTCGCGCTTGTCGCTGAAGTGGCGGAAGAACGTGCGCTCGGTGAGGCCGACGGCCTGGGCGATGTCGGTGGCCGTCGTCTGCTCGTAGCCACGGGCGGCGAACAGGTCGAGCGCGGCGTCCTGAAGCCGCTCCCGAGTTCCCGGCACCCACCTGACCATGGGGAGCAGTCTAAGTGATGACAGTAACTGACCTCACGTGTAGCGTCGGAGATGTCAGCAACTGACATCACCTGAGGAGATTCACCGTGCACGTCTTCATCACCGGAGCTTCCGGTTGGATCGGCAGCGCCGTCGTCGACGAACTGTTGCTCAACGGCCACGCCGTCAACGGGCTGGCCCGCTCCGACGCGTCCGCAGCTGCGCTCGAGGCCAAGGGCGTCGAGGTTCGCCGCGGCGACCTCGACGATCTGGACGCCATCCGATCCGGGGCCCGGGACGCCGACGCCGTCATCCACCTCGCCAACAAGCACGACTGGGCGGACATGGCGGGCACCAACGCCGCCGCACGAGCCACCACGCAGACCATCGGAGAAGCGCTCGTCGACACCGGCAAGCCGTTCCTGCTCGCGTCGGGACTGGCCGGTCTGACCGATGGCCGGGTGGCGACGGAGGGCGACGCCTCGCCGTTCCACGGCCCCGAGTCGGCGCGGGGCGGCAGCGAGAACCTGCTGCTCGACTTCGCCGACCGCGGAGTCCGATCGGTGGCGCTGCGCTTCGCGCCCACCACACACGGCACCGGCGACCATGGCTTCATCGCCACCCTGTGCCAGATCGCCCGCGATCGAGGCGTGTCCGGCTACCCCGGCGACGGACTCAACCGCTGGGCCGCAGTGCACGTCGCCGACGCCGCGCGGATGGTCGTGCTCGGCCTCGACAAGGCGCCCGCCGGCGCCCGGCTGCACGCCGTCGCCGAGGAAGGGATCCCCACCCGGGTGATCGCCGAGGCGATCGGCCGCGCATTCGATCTGCCCGTCGCAGCCATCCCAGCCGATCGCGTCGACGAGCACTTCGGCTGGATCGGTGGGTTCTTCAGTGCCGACATGGCCGCGAGTAGTGCTGCAACGCAACAACTCCTGGGCTGGACGCCCACCGGACCCACCCTGGTCCAGGACATCGACGGCGGCGCGTACCGGCCAGGCCGAAGCCGCTAGCGGTAGCGGGCGTAGTCGACCTTGAGGCAGCGGTCCATCACGACCTGCAATCCGGCCGCCGCGCCGTCGCGGGCCACCTGCTCGTCCCACAACCCCTGCTGCAGCCACAGCGTCTTCGGCCGCGGGTCGAGGGCGAGCACGTCACGCAGCACCGCGGGCAGTTCCTCACTGCGGCGGAACACGTCGACCATGTCGGGCACCACCGGAAGATCGGCCAGCGACGGGTAGGCGGGCACGCCGTCGACGTCGGTGATCGTCGGGTTGACCAGGTACAGCTCGTAGTGGCTCGACGCTCGCAGCGACTCCCACACGCCGTAGCTGGGGCGCATCGGGTTCGCGGAGGCGCCGACGATCGCCACGGTGCGGGTCTCGGCCAGGATGCGCCGCAGATCGTCGGCTTCGGGTTCGGTCCATTCGCCGGAGCTCGTCATGGCCTCAGCATTCCCAACAACCGGCCGGCCAACTCCTCCGGTCTGCTCAACGCCACCATGTGCCCGCCCGGCAGCTCCTCGATGTCGAGCCCCAGCCGTTCCCGGGCCAGCCGTCGCTGGAATTCCAGCGGGAACAGCCGGTCGTCGCGGCCGGCCAGCACGGCGGTCGGTACGTCCGGCCAGCGGTCGAGTGGCCAGGGCTGATCGAACGGCGTGTCGGACTGCGCGGGCTCCGGCGCGTTCGCCGCCTCGGCCCGCACCGCCTCGGGCACGTCGTGGAAGAAGTCCTCGTCGGGATCGAATGCCCTGCCGCCGAACCCGAGCCGTTCGAAGAGTGCGGCCATCGCGGCGGGCTGTCCGGTGGCCTCCCACCACTGCCTTGCCGTCTCACCGGCCGCGGGCACCATCGGGTTGACCAGCACCAGCAGCGCGGGCTCGAGACCGGCCGCCGCGATGGGAACGGTGTAGGCGCCCATCGAGTGCCCGACGAGGACCAGCGGTCGCGGGATGTCGCGTGCCGCCGCGCGCACGACGTCGGCGTAGATGAACAGGTCGGCGGTGTCGTCGTGGGTGGGCAGCTCGACCGCGACGGCGTGCATGCCGACCGACTCGAGGAGCGGCGCCACCCGGTGCCAGTCCCACGCGCTGCCGCCCCCGCCCGGCACGAGCACGAAGGACGCGGGAGCGCCGCCGGGCTTCAGTCCGGGCTGCCCTGCTGCTGCGGGCGAGCCATCTTCGCGAACCGGTCCGACAACCGGCGCATGCGGATCATCAGCGACGCCGACGGGCTGGTGCGGCCTTCGAGGAAGGCGCCGAAGTCCGTGGCGTGCACACCGATTCGCGACGCGAACTCCTGAGGGGACAGGCCGGAGCGCTTCAGCAGCAGCCGGACATGCCGCGCCACCTCGGTGCGTTCGTCGGCCTCGAGCTGCTCACGGGTGCGCACCAGCACCTCGGCCAGCGCCTTGGACACGCCGTAGGGCCGCGCCTTGTCCAGCACCTCTTCGACCTGACGGGCCGTGCGGCCGTAGGGATCGCGCTTGATCGCGGTGACGATGCGCTGCCAGACGGTCAGGTCGTCGGTTTCCAGCGCGGCGCGGATCGCTGCGGTGGACCAGAACTCGACAGGGCGCTCGTCGACCGGGGCCCGCCGGGGCGGCGTCGGGCGGCCACGCGGAGGACCGGGATCGCGGCGGAATTCCCGCACGTCCGGTGTCACCGTCACCTCGCCTCCTCCAGCATGGCCACGGCCACCGACAGGCAGCGCTGCCTGACCGTGGCCCAGTCGGCCTCCGCATCCGGGTCCGACATCACCGAATCGTGCTCGTCGGACGGCTGCGGGTCGGCCAGGCGGCGCACCAGCTGGGTGGCCACCCACTGCTTTCTCGCGTGCTGCCCACAGTAGTACCGGTCCATCCCGGCCAGCACCACAGCGGCGGTTTGAGTTTCCATGGACTCGACCAGATCGGCAAACTCTGCGTAGTCATGGCTGCTGTTCCGGCACATGATCAGGTAGCTCGCCAGGCGCAACGTCTCGGCACCGGTCGGGATCTGCAACCGGTCGCCGGTCGGCAGCTGGACGTTGGTGGTCTCCACCGGGCTGCGCCGCTCGACCGGCGGCCGGTCGGTGTCGGCCTCGGTCTCCAGGGCGTCGAGCGCCACCGACAGCCGGCCCCGCCACATCGTCACCGGATGCACGGGCAGCGTGGTGCGCACCGTCCTGCCGTTACCGTCGGAGCCGTTGCGCCCGTTGCGGCCGCCGCCCACCCTGGCGGCCGTCCGGATCCTCGAGGTGTCCGCGCCGCGGACCCGGCGCATCGCCTGCTTGATCGGCTGGCAACCACTGAACGCCAATGGATCGGCCACGGTGATCGTCTGTGGCGCAAGGTTTTTCAGGCGTGCGGCAGACCGGACCATCATCCGTAGGTCCGCGCCGCTCGGGCCGAGCGCCGAGATGTCGTCGGGGATGATGACCAGGTCGTCGATCTCGACCTTGGGCAGCGGCTTCTCGAAGTCGACCGACGGCAGCAGCCGATCGAGCCAGCTCGGCAGCCACCAGTTCCACTGGTCGAACATCGCCATCAAGGCCGGCACCAGCACCAGCCGCACCACGGTCGCGTCGACGGCGATCGCCACCGCGCACGCCACCCCGAGCTGCGCGACGAGCGGCATGCCGGCGAAGGCGAAGCCGATGAACACCGCGATCATGATCAGCGCCGCGCTGGTGATGGTGCGGGCGCTGGTGCTGACGCCGTAGGCGACGGCGTCGCGGGTGTTGCCGGTCTGCAGGAACCGCTCCCGGATGCGGGTGAGCAGGAAGATCTCGTAGTCCATCGACAGGCCGAACGTCATCGCCAGCACCAATGGCGGAATGGTGCTGTCCAGCGACGGGATCCTCTCGAATCCCAGGGCCTCGAACCAGCCCCACTGGAACACCACGACGAGGCTGCCGTACGCGGCGGCCACCGAGAGCACGGTCATCAGCACGCCCTTGAGGGCGAGCACCACCGACCGGATCGAGATCAGCAACATCAGGAACGCGATCAGGGAGACGAAGGCGAACACCAGCGGCTGTTTCGCCGACACCTGGTCGTCGAAGTCCTTGATCAGCGCGGTCGGCCCGCCGACGTCGATGTTGACGCCCTCACCCGCCACCGGAGGCAGCTTCTCGCGCATCCAGTCCACGGTCTGGCGGGCGCCGTTGTCCTCCGGGTCCACCGATAGCACAGCCGAGAGCAGCGCGCTCCTGTTGTCGGCGGAGAACACCGGCGGGGAGACCGACATGATGTTCGGCGCCTTGGCCATCTCCTGGCGCACGGTGTCGATGATGTTGGCGTTGTTCGTGCCCGCGGCGTCGCCGCCGGGGAAGCCGACCAGCACGCGCACCGGGCCCAGGGCGCCGGCTCCGAGCGCCTCGGCCGCCGCGTTGACGCCGCCCCGGATCTCGTGGGTGGGTTCGAACTGCCGCTGCATGCTGTTGCCGAGTTGCATCGAGAAGGCCGGCGCCGCGAGCACCAGCAGCAGCGCGGTGGCTCCCAGCGCGGCGATCCACGGCCGCCGCATGACCCAGCCGGTCCAGCGGGTCCAGAACCGGGACTGGGCGACGTCGGGCCGTCGGGACCAATGCAGGTAGGACGATCGCTTGGCCGCCGACCGCCCGAACGTCGCCAGCACGGCGGGTGTCAGCGTGGTCGAGGCCAGCACCGCCACGGCCACCGCGAGGATCGCGCCGGTGGCCATCGAGACCAGCACCGGGGTGTCGATGAGATAGATGCCGGTGACCGAGGCGATGACCGTCAGCCCGGACAGCACCACGGCCAGCCCGGAAGTCGCCATCGCCGCGTCGGCCGCCTGCTGCGGGTCTCGGCCGGCGCGCAGTTCCTCGCGGAAGCGCATGAGGATGAACAGGGAGTAGTCGATGGCCAGCGCGATGCCGAACATCGACACCGTGGAGGCGACGAACACCGACATGGTGGTCACCGTCGACAGCGCATAGACCACGCCCATCGTGACCACCACGGTGCACAGGCCGAAGACGAGCGGGACCGCCGCGGCCGCCAGCGAGCCGAACACCGCCAGCAGCACGATCAACACGATCGGCAGGTTCCACTTCTCGGCCTGGCCGATGTCGGTCTTGATGGCCTCCGACGCCGCGGCGCCCAGGGCGCCCTGGCCGATGACGTACAGCTTGACCCGGCCGCCCTCGACCTCGCCGGGCTCCTCGCCGTCGATGCCGACCTTCTTGCGCAGCTGCTTGGCGATGTCGGTGGCGCCGCTGTTGTCGAAGCCGAGCTGCAGCGTGAGGACGTAGGGGCGGTCCGGCTGGGGCGCGGGCTGCTGCGGGTTGGGCATGATCTTGACGCTGGGCACCTGCGCGGCGATCTGCTCGAGGTGGGCCACCGCGGCGTTCATGTCGCCGTAGGAGGCGTCGGCGCGCGGAGAGGCGACCAGGGCCAGCGGCGACGCGCCCTGATCCGGGAACTGGTCCTCGAGTTCGTACTGCACGTGCAGCGACTGCGAGCCCTCGACCTCGAAGCCGCCACCGGTCAGATTCGACGAGTGGTTCAGGGCGAGGTAGACCGCAGGCACCAGGAGCAGCAGCCATACCGCGAACACGGCCCAGCGAAATCTGCGCAGCGTGCCGCTGAGGCGCATCATGAACTGCTGGATGGCGGACTCCCCATGTCGTGCCCGGCGTTGCCCCTGTGTTTCAGCGTGAGCGTACCCCGTCATCAGGTACGCTCGCCCGCTCTTGGAATCGCCCGGTGGCCCGCCGTTCGTTACAGCGCCTGCCCGCCGGGTTGTGGCCGTCACCTGCGAGTCTGCTGTCAGGATTCGGCACCGCGCGGTTCTTGATGGCAAGATGTGCCCGGGTTGTACGTCGGGTCGGGGACACCACGCCGTCCGATCGCAAGGTTTGCCGGGCCCTCGAAAGCGTCGTCTGACGCCCGAGAGTGTCCGCGAATCGTAAGGAGCGTCCATGAAGTCCACCGCCACCGGGCTGCGCCGCGGCCTGCTCGCCGCCTTCGTCGCCACCGCAGCGGCAGGTGCCGCGCTGACCGGGCCGTCGGCCGTCGCGGCACCCGATCCGTGCGCGGCCAGCGAGGTGGCCAAGACCATCGGCACCGTCGCCAACGACACCGGTGAGTACCTCGACGCGCACCCGCAGACCAACGCCGCGCTGACCACCGCGTCGCAGTCGCAGGGCGGTCCGCAGTCGCTGGCGGCGCTCAAGAGCTACTTCGACGCCAACCCCGAGGTCGCCGCGGACATGCAGGAGCTGCAACGGCCGCTGACGAACCTGTCCGGACGGTGCAAGCTGCCGGTCACCCTTCCGCAGGTGATGGGCCTGATGCAGGCGGCACAGTCGCAGACGGCGACGTCGCCGGCAACGCTGCCCGGCGCGCAGACCCCTCGCCTGCCTGGGTCGCTGTCGCCGGCCCAGTCGTCGCCGGTGTCGGCGGCCACCCAGGCCACCCAGGGCACCGGTCCGCTGCCGGGTCCCTACCGCTAGACACCGCGCGGCGCAGCCCGTGGCAGCGCCCGTGGACCTGCGGATTCCGCGTTTTTGATATTGGATGGCCGCAAGGCAGGAAACTCTCCGCCGATTCTGATTAGCTTTGCGTTACCGATAACCGCCCATGGTTACGGCCACTCCAAGATGAAGGAGTTCGTCCATGTTGCTCTCTGCCCGTACCGCACGGCGCGCGGTAGCCGGCGCGGTCGGCGCTGGCTCGGTTGCCGGTGCGATGTTGTTCGGTGCGCTGCCCGCGGCCTCGGCCCAGCCGGCACCGCCGGCGCCGAACTGCACCGCCGCCGATCTGGCCGGTGTGGCCGCAGGCGTCTCCGCCTCGACGTCGGCGTACCTGTTCACCCACCCGGACGTGAACAACTTCTTCACCAGCCTCGAGGGCAGGCCGCGCGAGGAGATCCGCACCGAGGTGCAGAAGTACCTCGACGCCAATCCGGTGGTGAAGGGCGAACTGACCTCCATCCGGCAGCCGTTGGTCGACCTGAAGAATCGCTGCGGCGACACCAACGGCGACGGCCTCGCCGACAGCTAAGCCAGCGTTCGCGTGGCTACTGGGCTGCCCGCGCAGCAGGAGGGCGCGGGCCGCACAGTGCTGATGGTCGACGACGACCCGGACGTGCGAACCTCCGTCGCCCGCGGACTGCGGCTGTCGGGATTCGATGTCCGGGTCGCTGCGACCGGCAAGGAGGCGCTGCGGCTGCTCTCCAACGAAACCCATGACGCACTGGTGCTCGACGTCCAGATGCCCGAGCTCGACGGTGTCGCGGTGGTGACGGCGCTGCGCGCGCTGGGCAACGAGATCCCGATCTGTGTGCTGTCGGCGCGCGACACGGTCAACGACCGCATCGCGGGACTGGAAGCCGGCGCCGACGACTACCTGACCAAGCCGTTCGACCTCGGTGAGCTCGTCGCGCGGCTGCATGCCCTGCTGCGGCGGGCCAGCCACTCCGACCAGCCGTCGGACACGCTGGTGGTGGGGCCGCTGACCATCGACACCGCCCGCCGGCTGGTGTTCGTCGACGGTGAGCGGGTGGAGCTCACCAAGCGGGAGTTCGACCTGCTGACCGTGCTGGCCGAGAACGCCGGCGTCGTGCTGTCCCGGCAGCGGCTGCTCGAGCTCGTCTGGGGTTACGACTTCGACGTCGACACCAACGTCGCCGACGTGTTCATCTCGTATCTGCGGCGCAAGCTGGAACGCGACGGCCTGCCGCGGGTGATCCACACGGTGCGCGGCATCGGATACGTGTTGCGGGACGAGCCGTAGCGCGGTGTGGTTCTCGCGGGCCTTCCGCCGCATCAGCTCGGCGTCGCTGCGGACCAGGGTGGCCATCGCGTCGGCGGCCGCCGCCTCGGCCGTGGTCGCCGCATTCACGATCCTGACGTCGCTGGTGCTGGCCAACAACGACGCCGCCCAGCTGGACCGCCGGCTCGACTCGATCGTCGACGCCAGCATGTATCCCGAACAGCTGCAGGATCCGCGCCGCGGCGTCCTCACCACCGGCCGATCCCGCTCGACCGGGCAGGTGGTGTTCCAGCGCGGCTTCCAGCTGCCGTCCCTTCCGCCGGGCACCGAGACCGTCGAGGTCAACGGGCTCGAGTACCGGGTCCGCACGCTGCCCGTCGACCAGGAGGGCGGGGTGCTGGTGTCGATCGGTCTGCGGGCCGACAGCATCCTGCTGAGCAGCGCGCGGATCCCCGAGTACGCCCTCGTCGGGGTGGTCACCGTCCTGATCGCCGCCGGGCTGGGCTGGTTGCTGGCCGGGCCCGCCATCCGCCCGCTGCGCAAGCTGACCGAGCACACCTCCCGGCTCGGCAAGGGCAGCGACGAGATGCCCGCGGTGCACGGCGTCCGGGAGGCCGAGGAGCTCTCCGAGGCGATGGCGGGGATGCTGGCGCGTCTGGCCGCCGCTCAGCAGGCCACCACCAATTCGCTGCAGGCCGCCCAGGACTTCGCCGCCAACGCCGCGCACGAACTGCGCACGCCGCTGACGGCGATGCGGGCCGACCTGGACACCCTGCGCATCCACGACCTCCCCGAGGAGGAGCGCGCCGAGGTGGTGGCCGACCTGGCCCGGGCGCAGCGCCGGGTGGAAGCCATCATCACCGCGCTCGGGCAGCTGGCGTCCGGTCAGCTCGCCCAGGACGAGGACCGGGAACTGATCGACGTGACCGACCTGCTCGACCGGGTGGCGCGGGAGAACCGCCGCGCGGGCGCCGGGGTGGAGATCGTCGTCGAAGCCGACGACGCGCTCGGCATGGTGTGGGGCTGGCCGGGTGGGCTGCGGCTGGCCGTGGACAACCTGGTCCGCAACGCCGTGACACACGGCGGGGCGACGCGGGTGGTGCTGGCGGCGCACCGGAGGGCGGGCTCGGCAGGACAGGGCGAGCTGACGATCGTGGTGGACGACGACGGCCGCGGGCTGCCCGCCGACGAACAGGGAACGGTGCTCGGCCGGTTCCGGCGGGGCAGCACCGCTGCCCCGGGTGGCTCCGGCCTCGGGCTGGCCCTGGTGGCTCAGCAGGCCGCGCTGCACGGCGGGTCGATCCGGCTCTCCGACAGCCCGCTGGGCGGGCTGCGCGCCACGCTCACGGTGTCGACGGCACCCGCGCAGGCGGACTAGCGCCGCGACGCCAGCAGCGCTGCCGCGCGCCAGCCGAGCAGCAGCACGGCGGTCGTCACCGACGCCACCACGATGAAGCTCGTCGCGGTGCCCTGGCCGGTGGCCTTGCGCAGCACCATCCCCACGGCCACGGTGCACACCCACACGATCACGCCGGTCGGGGCGAGGGACAGCGGGCGCCGCCACCCGCGGACCACCAGCCAGCCGACGGCGGTGCCGACCAGGAACGGCCAGGCGGTGTGCGCGATGCCCGCCGCGGTGAGCCCCTCCTCGTGACTGCGCCGGCCGAGCGTGCAGAACACCGTCACGCAGACGGCGTCGGCGATCAGCGCGAGGGCCGCCGGGCGACTACCGGTCCGCATAGGTCATCACGTCGAGGAACAGCGGCATGACGTCAGTCTCGTCGGCGGCGGCGAAGCCGGGCTGCCTGGGTGCCGGCTTGCTGTCGAAGAGGCCGTCGATCGCAGCCGGGGACGCGAGGCGGGAGTCGAGGCGGTAGGACGAGAACACGAACGGCAGCCCGTCCGACAGCAGCGGGTCGGGCGTGTTCATCACGTGGAAGTGCAGGTGCGGCGCGTCGGTGTTGCCGGTGTTGCCCAGCGATGCGATCACCTGGCCGGTGGTGAGCCGGTCCCCGGGCTTCACCTTGACGCTGCCGGTCTTCAGGTGCGCGTAGAAGGCGTAGTTGCCGTCGCCGAGGTCCTGCACGATGTGGTTGCCGCCGTACTGGTCGAGCGGCAGGCCGGTGGGGCTGGCCCCGGCCACCTGTTCGGGGAGATCGTCGACGACCGCGACCACCGGCCCGTCACCCACCGCGTGGATGTCGGCGCCGAAGTAGGGGTAGCTCTCCAGCTTGGCCCTGTCGCCGGTGAACAGCAGGCCGTCCGGCTGCAGCTGGACGTAGTCGATCGCGAAACGCTCTGCGCCCCAGAGTTTCCCGTTCAGGCCGTTGAGTGCCATCCGGTGCGGCGTCATGTCGCAGCAGCCGTTGCCGTCGAGCCAGTTCGGCCCGCGCAGCGGTGGTTCGATCACCACCGGCTTGCGGTTCTGGACGGTGACCGGCGCGACGTCCTCGGTCATCGTCGCCGGCAGCAGCGGCGGCATGGGTTGCGCGAGAGTCAGTTTCAGGCGGTGGGTCAGCTCGGCCGGGATGTCGGCGGGTGCGCCGTCGGCCTTCCGGTCGATGGCCACGTCGAGCCAGACCTTCGCGCTCTGCCCCGGCCCGAGCTTGGTGGTCGGCGCGGGGGCGGGCGTGCCCACCGGCCGGGTCCAGTAACCCAACCGGTCGCCGGCGAGTTCGAGCAGCGTGGTGTCGCCGGACCGGACCTCCAGCGCGTCCATCGTCACCTCGCTCGGCAGCTGGTTGGTGAGCACGAGTTCGTACGCCAGGTGGTCCCTGCCGTCGGTGCCGGGCACCGGTATCGGGTCGGCGACGGCGTCGACGAGCACCGGGCTCACCTGCGCGGGGGCCTGCGCCGGCCGGTCGGACGTGCCGCTCGGCGAGGGGCTCGCCGCCGGGGGTGGCGTGCCGGTGTCCGCGGGTTCGTCCTGCGACGTCGAGCAGGACGTGACGACTATCGACAGCGCACCCAGAAGTGCAGCGGCACAGCGTATTCCGACGGTCAAGAAAGCTCCTCTTCCCGGGGTTGGCGCGGCGCGTCCGGGTCGATGTCCTTCTCGGTGCGGAACATGAAGAAGAACACCACCCAGCCGATCGCGGCGATGAAGATCCAGCTCACCAGTCGATAGATCAGCATGGCCGAGATGGCCGAGGCCAGCGTCATGCCGCTGGAGACCAGGCCGGGCACCAGCACGGCCTCCACCACCAGCAGCCCACCCGGCATCAGCGGGATCGAGCCGACGGCGCGGGCCGCGGCGTACGCGACGGTCACGCCGGCCAGCCCGGGATGTCCCCCCGCGGCGTAGCAGGCGAACGCCAGGCAGGCCACGTCGGCGATCCAGTTGAACAGCGACCAGCCGAAGGCGACGCTGAGATCGCGGCGGCCCAGCTGTACGGATTCGAGCTGGTTCAGCGTCGCCCGCCACGTGCCGAGGCCGGTTTCGACGGGCCTGCCGCGCACCTGGTTGGCCCAGCCGAGTACGCGTACCGCGATCCCGTCGATCAGCTCCGGCCGGGTGGCGACCGCCTGGGCCAGCAGCACGATGGCGAGGAAGCCGCCGAGGGAGAAGATCAGCGACAGCGGGTTCTTGCTGGCGCCCAGCATGAACGCCCCGCCGAGCCCGAGCAGTGCCAGGCCGACCACCTGCAGCACTCCCGACATCACCAGCTGCCAGGACGCCACCACCGGCGACGCGCCCCACATCCGCTGCTGGCGGTACACGAAGGTGGCCGAGAGCACGGGGCCGCCGGGCATCGTGGTCGACAGCGCGTTGCCGGCGTAGAACGCCGCCTCGGACCGCCACTGCCGCACCGTCACCCCGGCTGACTCCAGCAGTGTTCGCTGGATCTGGGCGAAGCTGTGCATCGACGCCATCGCCGCGACGACGGCGGCGAGCACCCACCACCAGTTCGCCGAGATGAGGCTCTTCCAGGCCTTCGCCAGCTGATCCCACACCAGCACCAGCTCGACGGTCAGCACCGTCACCGCGACGCCGATCAGCACCCACCGCAGCCACCAGTACCTGCTGCGGCCGGAAGCCACCCGGCTGGCACGTTCCGGCTGTGCGCCGGCGGCCGGGGCGTCGTCGGACACGACTTACAGGGTAACGGCGCAGGTACCGCGTTTGACGCCGCTGCGCCGGGCGCGTTTCGCCCCGTCCGCGCGCGGTGCCGGGCGGATGGTCCGGTGGCGGCTACGCTCGCGGCATGTCAGCAGGTCTGGGTGCCGATCCGCTCGCCGACAGCGCGGTCACGCCGTTCGTCCGCAAGGCCGCCGCCTGGGCGTGGCGACTGCTCATCCTGTTCGCCGCGCTCCTGGCGCTGCTGTGGCTGGTCAAACGGCTCGAGGTGATCTTCGTGCCGGTCGCGCTGGCCACCATCATCGCCGCGTTGCTGATGCCCGCCGTCGACTTCCTCGACCGCCGCGGGGCCCCGCGCGGGGGCGGGGTCGCGCTGGTGATGCTCAGCGGGATCGCGGTGGTGGGCGGGCTGCTGACGTTCGTCGTGAGCCAGTTCATCGAGGGCGCCCCCGCCCTGGTGGCCGAGGTGACGCGAAGCATCGACGGCGTCCGCGGATGGCTGGTCGACGGGCCGCTGCACCTGAGCCGCGACCAGATCGACAACGCGGGCAACGCGGCCATCGAGGCGCTGCGCGACAACCAGGAGCGGCTCACCACCGGCGCGCTGTCGACGGCGGGGACCATCACCGAGATCCTCACCGGCGCGCTGCTGGTGCTGTTCACGCTGATCTTCCTGCTGCACGGCGGCCGGAACATCTTCGGCTTCGTCACCCAGATCTTCCCCGAGGACGTCCGGGGACGCGTCCGCGACGCCGGCCGGGCGGGCTTCCACTCGCTGATCGGCTACATCCGGGCCACGTTCCTGGTCGCGCTGGTCGACGCGGTGGGCATCGGCGCCGGTCTGGCCATCATGGGCATCCCGCTGGCGCTGCCGCTGGCGTCGCTGGTGTTCCTCGGCGCGTTCGTCCCGCTCATCGGCGCGGTGATCACCGGATTCCTCGCGGTGATCGTGGCCCTGCTGGCCAAGGGCTTCGTGTACGCGCTCATCACGCTCGGCCTGATCATCGCCGTGCAGCAGCTGGAGGCGCACGTGCTGCAGCCGCTGGTGATGGGCCGCGCGGTGTCGATCCACCCGCTCGCGGTGGTGTTGGCCATCGCGGGGGGCGCGGTGCTGGCCGGCATCGTCGGCGCGCTGCTCGCAGTGCCGACGATCGCGTTCGTCAACAGCGCGGTGCGCGTGCTCGTCGCGTCCGATCCCGAGGCGGAGGCCGAGGCGCTGGAGGAGGACGACGGGCCGCGGATAGACGCCGAACCCGACGACGTGGGACCGCAGCCACTCGACGACGAGTGATCTCGGCGCGCGAACCGTCGCTCAGCGAACGTTTGCGCGCCGAGATCGCGAGTGGCTAGAGCCGGCCCTCGCGCCGGAGCAGGTCCGCCGCGCTCATCCCGCCGCCGCGGCGACGCTGCTGCTCGTCGTCGGACTCCCGGGTGTCGATCTTCTCGGTGCTCGCCGGGTCCTGCGTCCGCGGAGTCGGGATCGCAGTGGTGGCATCGGGATTCTTCGGCTGCTGCCGCTGGCGCGGGGTCGGGATGGCCGTGGTCGGCTCGTTGCCCTCGTCCGCTGTGCGCGGCGTGCCGTTGCCGACGCGGGGTCCGCCCGGACGCATCGCCCGTGTCGGATCGGCCGACGGTTGCGGCGGACGCGGGGGCTGGCCGGGCTCGGCACCGCCGGCGGGACGGCCGCGCAGTTCGCCGAGCCATGACTCGATCTCGCGCTCCTCGCGCTGCTGTGCCGGCGGTGTTGCCCGCGGCACCCGCTGGGTGGGCGCGTTGCCGACCGCACCGCGGACGGCGTTCTTGGCCGCCGAGAACCGGGTGGTCGGCGGTTCCTCGTGCGGCGCGGCGGGCGCGGCGCCCCGCGTCGGGATGCGGGTGGTGCCTGCGGCGGACGGTCCACTGGCCCGCGGCGGCACCCGCATCGGTGCGGCCCGGACAGGGACCTCCGGATGGGTCGGGTCGTGGGGCGGACGCGGCGGTGCGGACACCGGGGCGCCCGCGCCGACGAGTGCCTCCGGGTCGTCGCCCGGTTCACCGACGTTGGGCCGCTTGCGTTCGTCGGGCAGTTCGGTCTCGCCGAGGCCCAGTCGCTCCTGGATGCGTTTCATCCAGCGCGGGGCCCACCAGCAGTCGTCGCCGAGCATCTTCATGATCGCGGGCACCAGGAACATCCGGACGATCGTCGCGTCCAGCAGAAGCGCGATGAGCAGGCCGAACGCCAGGTACTTCATCATCACCAGGTCGGAGAACACGAACGCGCCCGCGACGACGGCCAGCACCAGGGCGGCGCCGGTGATCAGGCGCCCGGTGGTCGCCGTGCCGATGCGGATGGCCTCGGCGGTGGACAGCCCGCGTTCGCGCGCCTCCACCATGCGGGAGACCAGGAACACCTCGTAGTCGGTCGACAGGCCCCAGATCACCGCGATGATCAGGCCGATCATCGGCGCCATCAGCGGCTGCGGCGTGTAGTTCATCAGGCCCGAGCCGTGGCCCTCGACGAACATCCACGTCAGCACGCCCATCGTGGAGCCGAGCGTGAGCGCGCTCATCACCGCGGCCTTGATCGGCAACACCACCGAACCGAACGCCAGGAACATCAGGATCGTCGTCGTGATGATCAGGATGGCGACCATCAGCGGCAGCTTGTCGAACAGGCTGTGGATGCTGTCCTGCTCCAATGCCGGTGTGCCGCCGACGTACACGGTCACCCCCCGAGGTGGCGACAGTGCCCGCAACTCCTCGATCTTCTTGGCGGCGTCGTTGCGGCTCTCCAGGCCGTTCTGGATCACCCGCACCGACGGGTCCTTCGACCCGGTGTCCTGGGCGGCGCGTTCGGCCCACATCTTCGACGGGTCGTTGTCGGCGTCGATGAAGCCGTTGATCGTCATCGCCTTGGCGCGCATGTCGGCCAGCTGCTGATCGGTGATCGGCTCGCCGTTGTCGCTCTTGAGCACCATCGTCAGCGGTTCGGTGCGGAAGCCCGGGAAGCTGCGGTCGAAATTCTCCTGGGCCGAGCGCACCGAGTTGTCCGGCGGGAGGTACTTCTCGCTGATGCCGCCGAGTGCCAGCTGACCCAACGGGATGATCAGCAGCACCATCACGATGATGATCGGCACCGCGAAGGCGGCGGGACGCTTCATCACGCGGTTGACGAGCTTGCCCCAGAAGCCCTGCTCCACCTCGGCGCGGGTCTTGGTCTTCTGCGTCTTGTCGGCCAGCCAGTGCAGCCACCACACGATGGGGGTGCGCGCCAGCGGCACGTAGCGGGCCAGCGCCAGGCCGAACGTGACGACGACCAGGAAGATGATGATGCCGAGCAGCATCCAGTAGACGGCGCTGCCGATGACGTCGCCGTCCTTGAGCGCCATCACGCCGTAGGCCATCGCGCCGTAGAGCGCGGTGTAGCCGAGGACGAGGCCGATCAGCGCCAGGTTGGCGCCCTGTTCACCGGTCTCTTTGATGCGCTTGCGGGCGATGTGGCCGAGCGCGATGCCCGCGGGCGGCACCAGCAGCCCGAGCGGGATCGACGCGATGGCGAAGGTGTTGGTCTTGCGGTTCGCGGGATCGGCCTCGATGGGATCGGGCAGGGCGAACTTGATCAGCGTCTTGACGCCCAGGGCGTCGACTCTGGGGCCGAGGATGGCCAGCGCGGCGGCCAGCACGGTGATCGACAGGATCGCCGCCAGCATGACAGAGGCGATGATCGCGTAGGTGATCGACTTGAGGAAGCCCTGCGGGAACAGCAGCAGCGGCACCGACGACGCCACCAGGATCACCGCGGAGAACATGATGGTGCGGCCGGACGTCATCACAGTGCGGCGTACGGCCGCCTCGGTGTCGTACCCCTCGGCGAGTTCCTCCCGGAATCGGCTCACCATGAACAGGCCGTAGTCGACGGCGATGCCCAGGCCCATGAGCGTCACCACCGGCTGGGCGAAGAAGTGCACAGGGATGAACTCGGCGGCCAGCCGCATGACGCCGAGCGCACCGGCGATGGTGAGGCCACCGATCAGGCCGGGCAGTGCCGCGGCGATCACACCGCCGAAGACGAAGAACAGCACCACGCAGACCAGCGGGATGGCCGCCACCTCGGCGCGCTTCTGGTCCTCGCCGATGGTCCCGGTCAGCTCGCTGGCCAGGGGCTGCAGGCCGGCCAGCTGGATGTCGCCGCCGTTGATCTCCTTGAGATCGGGTTCGACGGCCTGGTAGTTCTTCAGGATCGCGTCGTCGTCCTCGCCCTTGAGCGGGATGGAGACGAAGGTCTTCGACAGATCCTCGGTCTTCATCTGCTGGACGGTCTCGCTGGCCGCGTCGGGGGCCTTGAGCCAGCCGACCCAGCTCACCACCTGGTCGGGGTGGTCGGTGACGAACGTGTCGAGCTCGCCGACCACCTCGCGCTGCCACTGCGGGTCGGTGACCTTCTTGCCGTCGGGCGGCGTCAGGATTGCGACGACGTGGCTGGCGCGGTCACGGCCGTACACCTCGTCGCCGAGCAGCGAGGCCTGCACCGACTGGCTGCCCTCGTCGTAGAAGCCACTCTGCGTGACATGCTGGCCAAGGCTGATGCCGTAGACCCCGCCACCCAGGCACAGGGCCACCATGACACCGATGACGATGTACCGGAATCGGTAGACCGTTCGACCCCACCAGGCGAACACGTGAGCTCCTTACATTGACAGCATCTCTGGGGCGACCCCGCCGCGGTCGATTGAGTTGTCAGACACGCGAGGTCAGCTTCGCGGACAGCGGCCCCGACGGCTGCAGCCACACCCTGACCGGGTCGCCGATCGAGTCCGATCCGCGGTAGCGGCACCCGGGGGACACAGGGGTGCCCTCCAAGTCGATGAACTCCAAGGTATCCGACGCTAGCGCCCAGCTCGCATGTTCGCGAAATCCGGGCGGCCGGAACGGGGCCTCTTTCTGGGCCGTGTGCTGCGACGATCCTCCCCGCAGACCGGTGGTCACAATCGGATCACGTCGGGTGCCGATCATCGGTCACAGGCGGCCTTCGCGGCGGAGCACATCCTGCGCGCTGATTCCTGGGCCGCGCCGCCGGTCGTCGTCCGCGGAGGGGGCCGGCTCCTGCGGCACCCCGGGATCCTCCTCGGGTTGCGTCGGGATCGCGGTGGTGGGCTCGTCGAGCTCCCGGTCTTCGACCGGCGGCGGGGGAGTGCGCCGCGCGGTGCGCTTCGTCGCGTCGCCTGCGGCGTTCACCGCGCTCGTCGCGGCATCGAGCACGGTGTTCCCGGCGGCCGGGATGCGCGTGGTCGGCGGCTCGGGCTCGGGGGTGTCCTCGCGGTCGGGGATCCGCGTCGCCGGCTGGCCCGCCGCTCGCGGGGGAATGCGTCTCGGCGTGGCGCGGGGGCGGGGCGACGGGAACGGATCATGGGATCGCGGCGGGCGGGCCGGCGCGGCCACCTCGGCGCCGACGAGCGCGCCCCGCCCCTCCTGCGCGGCGGGGCGTTTCCGTTCGTCGGGCAGCTCGATCTCGCCGAGGCCGAGGCGCTCCTGGATGCGCTTCATCCAGCGCGGCGCCCACCAGCAGTCATCGCCGAGCATCTTCATGATCGCCGGCACCAGGAACATCCGGATCACGGTGGCGTCGAGCAGCAGCGCGGCGATCAGGCCGACGGCCAGGTACTTCAACATCACCAGGTCGCTGAACACGAACGCGCCGCCGACGACGACGAGGATCAGCGCCGCGGCGGTGATGATCCTGCCGGTGGTCGCGGTACCGACGCGGATCGCCTCGGACGTCGACAGCCCGCGGGCCCGTGCCTCGACCATGCGGGACACCAGGAACACCTCGTAGTCGGTGGACAGCCCGTAGATCACCGCGATGATCAGGCCGACGACGGGCGCGGTCAACGGCGTCGCGGTGAAGTTCAGCACCCCGGAGCCGTGCCCCTCGACGAAGATCCAGGTCAGGATGCCCAGCGTGGAGCCAAGCGTCAGCGCGCTCATCACCGCGGCCTTGATCGGCAGCACCAGCGACCCGAACGCCAGGAACATCAGCAGGGTGGTGGTCGAGACCAGGATGACCAGCATCATCGGCAGCTTGTCGAAGAGGCTGTGGATCGAATCCTGTTCCAGCGCAGGCGTACCGCCCACCGAGATCGTCACGCCCCGCGGTGGTTCGATCGCGCGCAGCTCGTCGAGGCGCTTGGCGGCGTCGTTGCGGACCTCGAGCCCGTTCTGCAGCACGGTCACGTCGGGATCGGTCTTCTGCGGGGTGTTGCCGCTCTCGTCGGGCGAGACCGGACGTTCACTCCACTGCGGCTCGGTGAAGCCGCTGATCTGTGCGGCCTCGCTCTTGATCTCGTCGACCTGGGTGGGGGAGGCGTTCTCGATGACGAGCGTCAGCTTCTCGGTGCGGTAGCCGGGGAAGGTCCGGTCGAAGTCCTCCTGCGCCATGCGGACGGGGTTGTCCGGCGGCAGGTACTTCTCGCTGATGCCGCCGAGCGCCAGCTGGCCGAGCGGGACGATCAGCAGCACCATGATGACGAGGATGGGCACCGAGTACAGCACCGGCCGTTTCATCACCCGGTTGACGAGTTGGCCCCAGAAGCCGTTCTCCACATCGGCACGCGTCTTGGTCTTCTGGGTCCGCTCGGCGAACCAGTCGATGATGCGGCTGGTGAACTGGTTGTCGCGCAGGAACGGGATGCGGTACAGCGTGCGCACACCGAGCGCGTCGACGTTGCGGCCGAGGATGGCCAGCGCCGCGGGCAGCACGGTGATCGACAGCAGCGCCGACAGCGACACCGACGCGATGCCTGCGTATGTCAGCGATTTGAGGAAGCCCTGCGGGAACAGCAGCAGGCCGGCCAGGGAGGCGACGATCAGCACCGCGGAGAACGTCACGGTCCGTCCCGCGGTCTGCACGGTGCGCCGGACGGCGGTCTCGGTGTCGTAGCCCTCGGCGATCTCCTCGCGGAACCGGCTCACCACGAACAGCCCGTAGTCGATCGCGATGCCGAGGCCGATCAGCGTGACCACCGGCTGGGCGAAGTAGTGCATGGGTTCGCCGGTCAGCCAGATCACCGCCCGCAGGATGCCGAGCGAGCCGATGATCGACAGGCCGCCGATGATCACCGGCAGGCTGGCCGCGACGACGCCGCCGAAGACGAAGAACAACACGACGGCCACCAGTGGCAGCGCGATGATCTCCATGCGCTTCTGGTCCTTGGCGATGGTGCCCGTCAACTCGTTGGCCAGCGGGTTGAGGCCGGCCAGTTTGATGTTGCCGCCGTCGACCTGCTGCAGGTCGGGCTCGATGGCCTTGTAGTTGTTGAGGATGACGTCGTCGTTGTCGCCCTTGAGGGTGATGTAGACGAACGCCCGGTCCTTGTCCGGCGTCGCCAGCGCCGCCGGGAATCCGCGCAGGTAGCCGTACCACTCGAGGAACTGGTCGGGGTGGTCGGCCTTGACCGCGTTCAGCTGGTCGGTGACCTCCTTGGACCACTGCGGATCGTCGACCTTGCGGCCGTCCGGCGCGGAGATGATGCCCACCACGTGACTGGTCCGGTCGCGCCCGTACACCTCGTCGGCCAGCACCGAGGCCCGCACCGACTCGCTGCCCTCGTCGAAGAAGCCGCTCTGGGTGACGTGCTTGCCCAGGTCGAGGCTGAGCACCCCGCCGAGTGCGCACATCGCGACCATGACGGCGATGACGATGTACCGGAACCGGTAGACGATTCGACCCCACCAGGCGAACACGTCGAGCTCCTAACGTCGGGACTGTTCGGAGGAGTGCGGCACCCGGGCGCCGCCGTCACCCACGGGAGGTGAGCAGCGCCGACAGCGGCCGGAACGGCTGCAGCCACGCGCCCTGGTCGGGAAGCGAATCCAGGCCGATCCTCGGGAGCGGCTCGCGGAACACCCCCGGGATGTCCTCGAGGTCGACGAACTCCAGGGCGTCGGACGCCAGCGCCCAGCTCGCGTGTTCGCGGAATCCGAGTACCTGCACCGGGATGTCGTCGCGGGCGACGTCCTCCAGCGGCTGCCGGAACGCCTGCCCGTCGGCCGACGCGACGATCACCGACGCCAGCCCCTCGCTTCGGCGGAGTGCGATGTGCGCGAGCATGTCCGAATCGACGTCGCTGTCGTCGTCGATCTTCGGTTTGGCGAACACGGCGAACCCGACGTTGCGCAGCGCCTCCACCCACGGCCGGACCACGTCCGCGCTGCCCGGGGCGATGTTGGTGAACACGGTGGCCTCGGGTTCGAGGGTGACGTCCGAGCCGCCGTCGGCGAGTTGTGCGGACAGTTCGGCGGTGCGCCCGAGCAGCCACCGGCCCAGCGCGTCGAACCTCGGCCGGTGCGCGGCGGTGGGCCGCCCGCCGAGGATGGAGCCGAGGCCCATGTCGAGGTTCGGCGCGTCCCACACCAGCAGCACCCGCTGACTGCCGGCAGGCGGGCCCGCGGGCGGGGGCGGGGTGGCGACCGGGATGTCCTCGGTGAGACTCATCGCGAAGCCTTCTCCCAGAGCAGTTCGGTGACATCGGGTCCGGCGAGGGCCTTCTGCTCGTACTTGGTGGCGGGCCGCTGTGCGGAGATCGGCAGCTCGGCGTCGGGATCCACCCGGCGCAGCAGCGGTTCGGCGTCACCGACCGCGGCGATGTGCTCGGCGTAGCCGGCGTGGTCGGTGGCGGCGTGCAGCACCCCGCCGGGCCGTAGCCGGTCGGCGATCAGGGCCACCGTCACGGGCTGCAGCAGCCGGCGCTTGTGGTGCCGGGCCTTCGGCCACGGGTCGGGGAAGAAGACCCGCACCCCGGTCAGCGAGTCGCTGCCGAACATGTGCTCGAGCACGTCCACACCGTCGCCGCGGACCAGCCGGAGGTTGGTGACCGGGGGGTCGGCGCGGTCGATCGCGCTCAACAGCTGGGCCAGCCCGCGGCGGTAGACCTCCACCGCCACGACGTCGAGATGCGGTTCGGCCTGCGCCATCGCCAGCGTCGAGGTGCCGGTGCCGCAGCCGATCTCCAGCACCACCGGCGCGGACCGGCCGAACCACGCCGGCGCGTCGATCAGCGGCGCCGGCCGGCCCTCGTCGTCACGGGCCTGTGCGCCGAGTTCCGGCCAGAGCCGGTCCCAGGCGGCCTGCTGACCGCCGGAGAGCGCGGAGCGCCGGGAGCGGAAGCTGGTCACCCGCGGATGGGGGTGGGCGGCGGGGGCGCGGCCGGTGTCGTGCGAGGCCGGGGAGCCCGCGACCTCGGACCTGCGCGCTTGCATCCGTCCATGGTCGCTCATCGACAGTCGGGTACCCGCTCCGTGGTGCATATTGATACCCAACAGTTGCCTTCGGCTGGTGTGTCGGCGCAGGACGGGCCCTGGGGACGAAGCGTTCGCCAAGCGGCGCGGCAGGTGCCACGATCGGCGTGAGCACCCGCACGCAGCAATCCACCGGAAGGACGCGCCATCTTCGCCGACGCGCTGACCGATTTCGCCGCACGGGCCGGTGACCGCCGGCCGGCCGTGGAGCATGTCATCGCCCGGCTCACCGCCCCGTTGCCGGTCGAGGTGCTCGGCCGTGCCGGGGTGGGCAGGCGCACGGTGGCCGCCGCGCTGCGGGACGCCGGTCTGACGGTTGTGGACGGCAGCGGCGCCGAGTTGTCGGTGCTGGTGATCGCCGAGGCGCTCAAGCCGGAGGACATGGCGGTGGTCGCCGCAGCCCGGGCTCCGGTGCTGATCGTGGTGAATAAGGCCGACCTGTCCGGTGCGGCCGGCGGTGGGCCGGTGGCGCGGGCGCAGGTGCTCGCCGCCGAGTGTCGCGCCCGCACCGGCGTGCCTGCGGTGCCGCTCATCGGGTTGCTGGCCGGCGCCGCGCCCGACGCCGAACTGGTCGCGGCGCTCGACGTGCTCGTCCACCACCCGGCGGACCTGCGGTCGACCGACGCATTCCTGGACTGCGGGCACCGTCTCGGGCGTGCGGTGCGCGAGCGGTTGTTGGCCCGCCTGGACCGGTTCGGGATCGCGCATGCGGTGCTGGCTCTGGGGCGGGGCGCCGACCGCGAAGCGCTGCCCGGCATGCTGCGCCGGCTCAGCGGCATCGACGGGGTGCTCGCGGCGATCGATCAGGTGGCGGCGCCGCTGCGCTACCGGCGGGTGCGGTCCGCGCTGGCCGAACTGGAGGCGCTCGCCGTGCGCTCCGGCGACGAGCGGCTGTCCGATTTCCTGGCCGCAGACGATACGGTGCTCGCCGTGATGGCTGCCGCGGTCGACGTCGTCTCGGCCGCCGGGCTGACGGTGGACCCGGCCGACGACCGGGCCGCGCACCTGCGCCGCGCGGTGCAGTGGCGCAGGTACGGCCGTGGCCCGGTGGGCGCCGTGCACCGAGAGTGCGCCGCCGACATCTGCCGCGGGTCGATGCGGCTGCTCGAGATCGGCCAGAGCCGCCCCGGCGGCGACATCGGCCAGAGCCGCCCCGGCGGCGACATCGGCCAGAGCCGCCCCGGCGGCGACATCGACCGGGGCGCACCGTGACGGCCGATCCGGTCGCCGCCGCGGACGCCGTGGTCGCGGCCATCGATCCGGGCCTGAGTTCGCCGGGAGTCGAGAGCAGCGACGTGGTGCTGGTGACGGGTCCGTGGCTGGCAGGCACCAGCAGCCTGGTCGCCGAACTGCGCCGGGAGCTGCCCGAGCACACCTTCGTCGAGTCCGACGACCTGCCTGCGGGCAAGGCGCCCGCGGCGGTGGTGTTCGCCGTGTCGGCGAGCGCGCCGCTCACCGAATCCGATTGCGCGCTGGTCGAACTCGCGTCCAACTACACCGACCTGGTGGTGGGCGCGGTGACCAAGATCGATGCGCACCGGAACTGGCGCGACGTGCTGACCGCCGATCGGACCCTGCTCGCCGATCGCTCCGCCCGGTACCGGCAGATGCCGTGGGTGGGAGTGGCGGCCGCACCCGATCTCGGCGACCCGCGGCTCGACGAACTGGTCGGGCTGCTGCGTCAGCGGCTCGCCGACCCGGATCTGCAGCGGCGGAACCGGTTGCGGGCGTGGGAGAGTCGCCTGGAGGCGGTGATCCGGCGTTACCAGGCCGACGGTGCGGGCGCCGACCGTGAGGCGCGGGTGACGGCCCTGCGCGCCCGCCGCGACGAGATCCGCCGGGACAGTCGGCTGGCCAAGTCCGAGCGGGGTATCGCGCTGCGCAGCCAGGTCCAGCAGGCCAAGGTGCAGCTCGCCTACTTCGCCCGCAACCGGTGCACCTCGGTGCGGGCCGAACTGCAGGAGGACGCCGCTGGACTCGGCAGGCGCCGGCTCGCCGCCTTCGAGGACGAGGTGCGGACCCGCGCCGCCGACGTCGTCACCGAGGTCGACGAGGGCATCACCGAACACCTCGCCGGGGTGGCGGCCGAGCTGAAGATGTCGCCTCCGCCCACGGCGGCCGCGCCGGGGATCCCGGACTTCCCCGCCCCGCCGCTGAAGAACCGACGCCTGGAGACCGTGCTGATGATGCTGCTCGGCGCCGGCTTCGGGCTCGGGGTGGCGCTGGCTTTCAGCCGGTTGTTCGCCGGCGTCGCGCCGGGTCTGACCGTCGCCGGTGTGGTCGCGGGCGGTGCGGTCGGACTGCTGCTGACCGTGTGGGTGGTCGGGATCCGCGGACTGCTGCACGACCGGTCGGTGCTCGACCGCTGGGTCGGCGAGGTCACCACCACCCTGCGGTCGGCCGTAGAAGAGCAGGTCGCCACCCGGGTGCTGGCCGCGGAGGCGGCGCTGACCTCGCAGCTGACCGCCCGCGACGAGGCGGAGACGGCCACCGCCGCGCAGCAGATCGCGACGATCGACGCCGAACTGCGCGAACACGCGGTGGCCACGGCCAGGGCGGCGGCGCTGCGCGATCGACGGACGCCGCCGCTGCAACGGGCGCTCGACGCCGTGAGCGCCGAGCTCTACGGGTCGGCCCCGGCGCCGGCGACCAACGGCTCCCGCCCGTCGGCCGATGCCGAACGGGTGTCGTCGGAGGATTCGGCCGGGAACTGAATCGGTCAACCGGCGGGGAGGAGTTTTCTGAATCGTTCCTGTGAGTGATCGGACATGATCCAGAATTTCCCCGGGTATGTCACCCACGTTAACCTCACTACAAGGGACGACCGCAGCACCACTGATTTCGTAGTTTCGGCGGCGTCGGGGTCTGCGTCCGGCAGCGCCCGTCAGCAGAAGATGCAGGAGACGAGAGATGACCTCAGCGACTATTCCGGGTCTGGACACCGCACCGACCAAGCATCAGGGCCTGCTCGCCTGGGTTCGGGAGATCGCCGAGCTCACACAGCCCGACCGGGTGGCATTCGCCGACGGTTCCCAGGAGGAGTACGAGCGCCTCGCCGCGCAGCTCGTCGAGGCGGGCACGTTCCAGAAGCTCAACGACAAGAAGCAGCCCAACGCCTACCTAGCGCTGTCCGATCCCTCCGACGTAGCCCGTGTCGAGTCACGTACCTACATCTGTTCGGAGCGCGAGATCGACGCGGGCCCGACGAACAACTGGATGGACCCGGCCGAGATGCGCGGCATCATGACCGACCTGTACCGCGGCTCCATGCGCGGCCGCACGATGTGGGTGGTGCCCTTCTGCATGGGCCCCCTGGATTCCGAGGATCCCAAGCTCGGTGTGGAGATCACCGACTCCGAGTACGTCGTGGTGTCGATGCGCACGATGACCCGGATGGGCGCCGCGGCGCTGGAGAAGATCGGCGAGGACGGCTTCTTCGTCAAGGCGCTGCACTCGATCGGCGCGCCGCTGGAGCCGGGCCAGCAGGACGTGCCCTGGCCGTGCAACGACACGAAGTACATCACCCACTTCCCCGAGACCCGCGAGATCTGGAGCTTCGGTTCCGGCTACGGCGGCAACGCCCTGCTGGGCAAGAAGTGCTACTCGCTGCGGATCGCGTCGGCGATGGCCCGCGACGAGGGCTGGCTCGCCGAGCACATGCTGATCCTGAAGCTGATCTCGCCCGAGGACAAGGCCTACTACATCGCCGCGGCGTTCCCGTCGGCGTGCGGCAAGACCAACCTCGCGATGCTGCAGCCCACCATCCCGGGCTGGCGCGCCGAGACCGTCGGTGACGACATCGCGTGGATGCGGTTCGGCAAGGACGGCCGGCTCTACGCCACCAACCCCGAGTTCGGGTTCTTCGGTGTCGCGCCAGGCACCAACTGGGACTCCAACCCCAACGCCATGAAGACGATCGCCAAGGGCAACACCGTCTTCACCAACGTCGCCAAGACCGACGACGGCGACGTGTGGTGGGAGGGCCTCGAGGGCGAGCCCGACCACCTGATCGACTGGAAGGGCAACGACTGGGTCCTGCGTGAGACGGAAACCAAGGCGGCGCACCCGAACTCGCGCTACTGCACCCCGATCTCGCAGTGCCCGACGCTGGCCCCCGAGTGGGACGACCCGCAGGGCGTGCCGATCTCGGCCATCCTGTTCGGCGGCCGTCGCAAGACCACCGTCCCGCTGATCACCCAGGCCCGGGACTGGCAGCACGGCGTGTTCATCGGCGCCACACTGGGTTCCGAGCAGACCGCGGCCGCCGAGGGCAAGGTCGGCACCGTGCGCCGCGACCCGATGGCGATGCTGCCGTTCCTGGGCTACAACGTCGGTGACTACTTCCAGCACTGGATCGACATCGGCAAGAACGCCGACGAGTCCAAGCTGCCCGCGGTGTTCTTCGTCAACTGGTTCCGCCGCGGCGACAACGGCCGCTTCCTGTGGCCGGGCTTCGGTGAGAACAGCCGCGTGCTGAAGTGGGCCGTCGAGCGCATCGAGCACAAGGCCGACGGCAAGACCACGCCGATCGGCATCGTGCCCACCGCCGAGGACCTCGACCTCGAGGGCCTCGACGTGGACGCCGCCGACGTCGACGAGGCGCTCGCCGTGAACCCCGAGGAGTGGCGCAAGGAACTGCCGCTGATCGAGGAGTGGTTCGAGTTCGTCGGCGAGAAGCTGCCCACCGGCATCAAGGACGAGTTCGACGCGCTGAAGACCCGCCTCGCCGAAGCGGATTAACCCGCCCGCTAGCCGGTGCCCACCGGCCACTCCTCGAGAGCCGCCCCCGCCTCCCGGCGGAGCACGGCCTGCGCCTCCTCGTAGATGCGTCGCGCGTCCTCCGGGTTGTCCCCGACGGCGGTCAACCCGACGCGACCGCACTCGGTCAGGCAGCTGATCATGTGGAACACCACACCGGTGCGCCGTGACTGATCGAAGTGCAGACCGTGGTTCACCACTATGTCGAAGAGGTCGTTGACCGTGAGCGCCCGGAGGCTGTCATCCTCGAAGTGGTCGGTGGCCACCAGGTATTTCGAGCTGCCGCTCGGGGTCAGATAGACACCGCGTTCACCGTCGTAGTGACCGTCGGTCAGGAACTGCAGCGTCAGGAACGGATGGGTGGTGCCGCCCTTGCGCAGGTTGAGCTCGATCGCGTACGGCGTCCAGGCGCCGTCCGCGTCCTGCACCACCACGAAGTCCACGGCGAACCGTCCGAGCACCCCGAGCTGGGCCAGGTGCCTGCCGATTACCATCGCGGGCCGGGAGATGAGCCCGGCGTAGCCGGGGTCCGCGGGGAAGACGCAGCCGAGGTACTTCTGGCCGCTGGCGCCGCCGAGCAGCTGGTCATGGGTGGACAGCAACTCCACCGTGCCGTCCGGCAGCGCTCGCATCTGGACGCTCGGGCTCGTCAGCGCGACGCCCGTGATCCGCTCCTCGACGATGCCGCCGTACTGCTCGAAAGCCTTCAGGTAGACGTCAAGGGCGAGGTTGGGTGCCTCCAACTGCATGCCGAGCAGGCGTTCGGTGATCGCCGTCGCTTCGTCCGGTGAGCCCTGCGCAGGCAGCCCGCGCAGATCGACGAGCGCGTTGCCCGAACCGGAGACGCCGTCGTTGAGCTTGACGATGGCCTGGGTGAGCGAGGGCCTGCGGGCCCGCATGCGCTGCACTCCGCCCACGATGTCGTCGAGGGTGTGCAGGTCTTCCGCTCCGACCGGGCACGTCACCCCGAGCTGCTCGAACATCCTGCGGCAGCCGGATTTCGTGCCGAGGTCGGCGAGCCGGGGATCCGCACCGTACATCGGGATGCCGAGGCTCAGCGCGACATCCCGCTCCAGCGGCGTGGTGTTGTACGGGATCAGGTGGCAGCGGGCGGGATTCGGGATCAGCGCGCGGATCTCGCGCAGCAGCCGCGGCCGGGCGAGGAGTTTCGAGCTGAGCGGTTCTGGCGAGGCGTCGCCGACCGGGACCACCGTCAGGCGCGCGCGGGCATGGCGGGGGATCACGCCCGGCAGCAGGCCCAGGTAGTACTCCACGATCGACTCGGACACCGGCTGGGATGTCACGTAGATCATCCGCAGCCGCGGTTGGCGCAGCAACAGCAGCAGGAACAGCGCCCGTTCCTCCATGGCCTGCATGACGGTGCCGCTTCTGGCCGTCGGGCCGTCCATGCTGATCGACGGGACGACCACCACCGATTCATCGGCGAAGCCGGCGCGCATCGACTCCCACACCGAGGGCATGGACGTCTGGAGGGCGTCGAAGGTGCGGTAGCGCTCGTCCTCGTCGAGCTGCGACAGCGGTCTGCTGTCGGTCACTGATCGGGTCATGGGCTCATCTCCTGTATCGCGCTGATGTTGTGGACTCGCACCGATCGGCTGAATCCCTTGGGCTGGACGTCGCCCACGAACTCTGATCGCGACGTCTGCTCGACGGCGGCGAGCACCCGGTCGGTGACCAGCACCTGCCACGGCCCGGCGTCGGAGCACAGGCGCGCAGCGAGATTGGTGACGCTGCCGATCGCCGCGTAGTCGAAACGCCCTTCGAAGCCGATCCGGCCCAGCGTCGCGAAGCCCTGGGCTATCCCGATGCCCAGCGCGAGGTCGTGGCCGTGACGACGCCACCGCGCCGCGAGTTCCTGCACGGCGTCGCGGATCTCGATCGCCGTCCGGACCGCGCGCCATGCGGCGTCATCGCACGGCACCGGATCGTTGAAGAAGACCATGATGCCGTCCCCGGTGAACCGCTCGAGCGTGCCTCCGTGGGCATGCACCGACGCACCCATCGCGCGGTGATACTCCGCCAGCACGGCCATCACCTCCTCGGGTTCACTCGTCTCGGCGAACGGGGTGAAGTTCCGCAGATCGGCGAAGAGCACCACGATCTCGCGGCGATGGCTTTCCAGCAGGTGCTCGTCGCTGATCACGAGATCAGTGAGCTGGGGTGAGAGGAAGCGTCGCAGCCGGTTGGTGCGCTCGAGCTCGCCGACCTGTTCGGCGACCCTGGCCTCGAGTTCGGCGTTCCACCGGGCCAACTCGTCGGCCTGGCGCCGGATGGTGTCGTGATACCGCTTGATGCGCGCCAGCGACGCGACGCGGGCCAGCAGCTCGCTCTGGTCGAACGGCTTGGTGATGAAGTCGTCCGCGCCGGCGGTCAATGCGGCCAGGCGCTGTTCGCTCCCACTCGCGGTGATCATCACCACGGGGAGGAACTCAGTCGCCGGATCGGACCGGATCCGGCGGCAGACCTCGTAGCCGTCCAGTTCGGGCATCACGACGTCGAGCAGCACGAGGTCCACGTCGCGACTTCCGAGCAGCGTCAACGCATCACCGCCCGACTGCGCGGTCAGCACCTGGTATCCGCGGGGAGTTAGGACCGCGTCGAGCAGTCGCAGGTTCTGCGGTTGGTCGTCCACTGCCAGTACAGTCACCGGATCGTCGGTCATGGTGCCCCCGTCGCCAGATGTGCGTCGCCTGTTCCCGCGACGGCCGGTATGCCGACGCTGCGAAGCGCATTCACCACCTCGTCGCGGCTGACCGGCTTCCGCAGGTACGCGTGCGCACCGAGTGTCATGCCGCGGATCCGGTCGTCGACGACGGAGGCGATCACCACCGGGATGCCCGCGGTGTCGCGGTCTGCCTTGAGTTCGGCGAGCACCTGCCAGCCGTCGACCACCGGCAGCCTGAGGTCGAGCACCACCGCGGCCGGGAGCACCCTGCGCACCAGATCGAGGGCCTGCGCGCCGTCGGATGCCCGCAGTACCCGTACCGGTGACCCCTCGAGGTAGGCGGTGATCAGGTCCAGTGACGCCCGGTCGTCGTCGACCAGCACGACCACGGGTAGCTCGCCGGTTGGGGCGGGTGCGTCGGCGTCGTCGCGGCCCGGTTGGACCGGGACGGTGAAGCCGAATGTGCTTCCCACGCCGACGGTGCTCTCCAACCACATCCGCCCGCCGAACAGTCCGACGATGCGCCGTGACAGGGTCAGGCCAAGGCCGGTGCCCTCCTCCTTGGAGACGCCCCGGCGGCCCTGCTGGAACGATTCGAAGATGCGCTCCTGATCGTCGGGCGCCACCCCGATCCCGGTGTCGGTGACGGTGATCACCAGGTCCGTGCCGTCCAGGAACGCCCGGACGGACACGTCCCCCCCGTCCGGTGTGAACTTGACGGCGTTGGACAGCAGGTTGAGCACCACCTGCCGGAACCGCAGTTCGTCGGCCTCGATCATGTCGACGTCGTCGGCCACGTGCACCGACAACGTGATCGCGTGCAGGGCGGCGCGCTCACGAACCATCCGCAGCGTGTAGTCCAGTGCGCCGTGCACACTGAAGGTCCTCGGCTCGAGCACCATCTGACCGGCTTCCACCTTTGACAGGTCCAAGATCTCGTTGAGGAGTTCGAGCAGGTGCCGGCCGGAGTTCCAGATGTCGCGCAGGTACTCGTCCTGGCGTTCGTTGAGCTCGCCGAACATGCGCTCCAGCAACACTTCTGAGAATCCGATCACCGCGTTGAGCGGGGTGCGGAGTTCGTGGGACATGCTCGCCAGGAATTCGGACTTGTGGTTGCTGGCGATCTCCAGCTCGCGTGTCTTGGTCTCCAGCTCCCGGAACAGTCGGGCGTTGACGATGGCCAGCGCCGACTGGTTGGCGAAGGTCTGGAGCAGCTCCATGAGATCCGGCGGGAACCTGCCGGTGCCCCGCCGCCGGATCACCAGGACGCCGACCATCCGGTCACCGGCGCGCATCGGCACCGCGAGAAGCGAGCGCCACCCGTCCCGGAACAGGATGTCCAGGAAGGGGTCGAGTTCGGCGTGCTCGAGGTCGGGGATCTCCAGGGGCGTGTGGGCGTCCGCGGTTCGAGCGACGATCGTGGATTCGCGGTCGATGGTGATCTCGCGCAACTGCTCGAGCAGGCGTCGGCTGCTACCGAACGCGCGCACGTGGAAGGTGTCCGTCACGCCGTCGTACTCGAGGATCGATCCGCCGTCGGTTCTCAGGGTGATGTCGCCGAATCCGAGGTTGGTCAGTCGTACCGCATTGCTGATGATCCGTTTGAGCACCTCGTCCAGGTCGAGGCTCGAGCCGACCGCCTCGTCGACCTGCCGAAGTGATTCCAGCTGTTGGACTTTGGTGGACAGTTCTGTGCCCCGCGCCTCCAGCGCCCGCATCAGGTCGACCTGTCGCAGCACGATCGCGGCCTGTACGGCGAACTCCTCCAGCAGTGTGCGCTCCCGCTCGTCGAAGGGCGCGACATCCGTGCGCCACATGGACACCACGCCGACCACCTCGTCCTGCAGGAGCATCGGAGTGGAGAGCAGGGTGCGGAAGCCGGTCAGGCGCTGCAGATCGTGTCGCCCATAGTCGGCATCACCCAGTACGTCGGCGATCTGGTGGGTGCACCGGTCCTCGGCGGCCCGGCCGACCGTGGAGGAACGATTCCTGGAGATCGGGTGTGCCAGGAGGTAGCGGCGGTAATCCTCGGGGGTCTCCCCGGAGACGCGGGACAGGCGGAACACATCGCCGTCGAGGAGGAACAGCTGAGCGGCCCGCGCCCCGCACAGCCGCGCGGCGTATTCGAGGACGGTGTCGAGCACCGCGCCCGGGTTGGCGACGTCCCGACCGAGCGCTGCGAGGATCTCGCGACTGGCCGCGGACTGCTCCCGGGCGTCCTGCAATTCACGGTTCAAAGCCTCTTGGCTCATCCGGTTCTCCTGCCCTCGCCGGGCTCTCGCACGATCGTGATCGTCGTCCACGCGCCGACGTGGATGCGGTCGCCGTCCGTCAGCGGCGTCTCCTCGCCGTTGCCGAGGAAGTCGTCGCTTCCGTTCAGGCTGGTGCCGTTGGTCGATCCGAGGTCGGTGACGGTCAGGCCGGTGGCGCTCAGGCGGAGCACCGCGTGCTGAGTGGAGACGCCGCGGTCGACGGGATGGATGCCGAGGTCGATGCCGGGCTGCACCCCCTGCTCCCGGTGACGGCGGCCGATCAGTGTGGTGCTGTGCCGCAACCTGATCCGGCGCTCGGGAAACACCTCTGGGAACTCGACGGTGTCCGGTCCGCCGCGGGCGACGACCCGCCCGTAGAAGTCGGGATCGGCGCCGATGACGACGGTCCACACGGCTAGACACTCGGCGCCGTCACCCTCCTGAGCCGGCGCGTCGTCGGGCGGCTGGAGTGCCGAGTCGTTCCCGCAGACCTCGCAGAAGCGACCGGTGACGGGTGCGCGACAAGCGGGGCAGAGCGCCGGCGGAATCTCCGAGGCATGGTGGGCGGCAGACGGCCTCATGGAACTGCCGCACACCTCGCAGTAGTCCTCGGCGGCCGAGTCGTGCCCCTCGTCGCAGGTCGGCATCAGGCGTCCCTCCGCATGCGTGCAGTCCTCGTTGAGCGCGCGTCGAGGGCCATCTCGTCGGCCGCGGCGACCTCGGGCCTCAGCCGGGCGGTGCCGGTGCGTTCGTCGACGTCGAGGACGCCCCGGAGCAGTCTGGCGGTGCCGTCGTTGTTCGATCGCTCGGCGAGCTCGACGGCGCGCTTCAGCTTCGCGGTCGCGGTCGCGGTGTCGCCGTTCCTGCGGGCGCTGAGGCCGTCCTGAACGGCCTGAGCCAGCTCCGCCTGCCCGGTGTAGTGCGCGACGCGCTGACTCATCCGCGCCGACAACTCCGTGTCCGCGGTCCAGATCGCCGTCACCAGGCCCTCGCTGTGCACCGTGCTGTCCGACACCAGGCTCACCCGCGCGGCGAGCTTCTCTCGGCCGACCGCGGACGGTTCGACGACCACCTGTATGTGGTAGTCGCGTTCCTCGGCCCCCCAGGATCCCAGCGGGTACTCGCCGCACTGATCCCCGGCGTCGACGCGGCGGTGCGTGAGGTCCTCGACAGTCGGGGCGACCTGTTTGACGAACTCGATGCGTGCGCCTGTCGGCGTCCACAACCGCAGTGTCAGATCGGGAATCGACTTCTCCATGGAGGTCCGCATGATCGCCGCGAAGTCGTCGGCGAGGTCGGCGGCATCGGCGACGATGTCCACGGTGCCGAGGAGCGCAGACGAGATGGCCCGCAGTTCGTCGACCCGCCAGTCGGTGCCCAGCCCACGGCAGTCGCAGGTGAACATGCCTTCGCTGAAGGCGATCTGGTCAGCCAACTGCTCTGGTGTCTCGTGCTCGTTCTTCCCGTCGGTGAGCAGGATCGCGTGGGCGAGCGCTCCGGGGTGCTGTCCGACGACGTCGCGGACGTGTGCCAGCCAGGCGCCCATCGCGGTCCCGCCTTCGGGCCGCAGCGCCGCGAGCGCACGCACCGCGCCGGCCCTGGCCGCCGGGTCGGCCCGGACCGGGATCCCGTCGGTGGGGTAGACCGGTGAGGCTTTCCCGGTGCCGGCGATGATGGAGAAGTATGTGCCGTCGGCGATTTCGTCGACGGCCGCCGAGGTGGCGCGTACGGCGGCGTCGAACTTGACGGCAGGCGACATCATCGATGACGAACAATCGATCACGATCACCTCGACGCGGTCGCTGTGAGCCGGCGTCGAAGCGGCGTCGCCCTCGGTCGCCACACTGACGATCGCATCCACCCTGCCGACGCCCGCGGCGAGGTAGGGATTGTGGTCGACGTGAACCGAAAAATGTTGTCCGTCAGCGTGACTCATGGCGGCCTCCGATGGGTATCACGGCGACAGTGACGTTGTCCTGTCCGCCTGCCTGCAGCGCGTGGTCGACCAGCCTGCGCGCGACTGTGTGCGCATCGCCGCCGACGCACACCCGTGCGATGTCGCCGGGCTCGGGGAGGTAGTTCCACAGACCGTCCGTGCAGATGACCAGAAGACCTGCGCCCGTGACGGCGATGGTGCGCACACTCGTATCCGTCCACGGCTCGGCGTCGGTTTCCGCATCGGCGCCGAGCCATCGGGTCAGCGTGTGCGCTCCCGCCCGCACTGCCGTGGACTGGGCCGACAGCCCGGCGCCGATGAGTTCCTGGGCCACGGAGTCGTCGACCGTGAGCTGCAACGCCCGTCCGGGTGGGTCGGGCAGCCAATAGACCCTGCTGTCACCGACGTTGGCGACGGTGATGTGCACCGTGTCCGGCGCCGCGGGCACCACGGCCGCCGCGGTGTAGGTGCACGCCGGGGCCGATGCCGGGTCGATGCCTCCCGCCGCGGTCCGCGCGGCCGCTCGCGCCGCATCCGCCAGACCCGTC
>NZ_JACKSJ010000220.1 GCF_025821665.1 [Mycobacterium] manitobense | reverse complement strand
CAGTGGCTGCGATGCACGGGCTGCGACTACCTCGGCCCGCTGCCACGGTTCAGCTACACCAATACTCATCCCTTCCGGCCCGATCTCGCGCAGTTCACTCATAAGGGCTGTCCGGGTCGCGGTGCGCAGCGCGGTGGCGCGAAGACTGGGAAGCGAGAAAGCCCCGCGGTACCCGCGCAGCATCTGCTGACATGCACCAACGGTCATGTCGACGAGTTTCCCTACGAACTGTGGGTGCATCGCGGCCGGCGATGCCCCAAGGCGGAGCGACCGGACCTCAAGATGCGTGATGCCAACGTCGGCAAGAGCGTTGGCTCGATGATCGCATGCACGCAATGTGGGGCCAACCGCGGCATGGCAGAGGCACAGGGCTCGGTGGGCCGCGACAAGTTGCCGCCGACGTGCCGGGGACGTCACCCACATTTGAACGCTT
>NZ_JACKSJ010000219.1 GCF_025821665.1 [Mycobacterium] manitobense | reverse complement strand
AGCCGGTGAAGCCGCCGACCGCCGCCGAGGTGGCCGGTGCGCTGCGGCAGTCCGCCGAGAGCGCCGCGGGCCTGGCGGCCCAGCTGTCCGGCTACCGCGCCGGCCTGCTCGGTTCGATCGCCGCGGCCTGCACGGCCGCCTACCTGGTGGCACTCGCGCCGGAGGAGTCGTCGTGACCTCACCCGAACCGACCATGCCGACACGGCCGTCCGGCCCCGACACCGGCGCCCTCTACGACGCCGTCGCCACCGAGCACGCCGTCATCTACGGCTACGGCCTGGTGTCCGCGCACTCGACGCCGGAGCTCAACTCGCTGGTGTCCGCGTCGATGGCCGAACACCGTGAACGCCGCGAAGCCGCGATCGCCATGCTCGACGGCAGGTCGGTGGAGGCACCGCTGCCCGAGCCCGGCTACCAGCTGCCGTCGCCAGTCAACAGCCCGACCGACGCCGCCGAGCTGGCCGCGCAGATGGAGCGCGACTCCGCGACGGCGTGGCGGGCGGTGCTCGAGCAGGCCACCACCGCCGAGGACCGGACGTTCGCGGTGACGGCGTTGACGCAGTGCGCGGTCAGGATCGCCCGCTGGAACCGGGTGCTCGACGTCTCACCGGTGACCGTCGCGTTCCCCGGCGGCAACGAGTAGCAGGCGTCAGCCGGCGATCGCCCCTGATATCTCGGTGGCCGCCGCGTCGACGGCGATCTCGCGCGTCTCACCGGTGAACCGGTTGCGCAGCTCGACGGTGCCGTCTGCCCAGCCGCGGCCCACCACCACGATCCACGGCACACCGAGCAGCTCGGCGTCCTTGAACTTCACCCCGGGCGAGGCCTTGCGGTCGTCGAGCAGCAGGTCGACACCCAGCCGGTCGAGGTCGGCGGCCAGCTCCATCGCGCCTGCGCGGGCGGCCTCGTCCTTGTTCGCGATCACCAGGTGGGCGTCGAACGGCGACACCGACGACGGCCAGCGCAGACCGATCTCGTCGTGCTGCTGCTCGGCGATCACGGCGACCAGCCGGGACACGCCGATGCCGTAGGAGCCCATCGTCAGCCGCACCGGCTTGCCGTCCTCGCCGAGCACGTCGACGGTGAACGCCTCGGTGTACTTGCGGCCGAGCTGGAAGATGTGGCCGATCTCGATGCCGCGCGCGCTGACCAGCGGGCCCGCGCCGTCGGGCGACGGATCGCCGTCGCGGACGTCGGCGGCCTCGATGGTGCCGTCGGCGGTGAAGTCGCGTCCCGCCACCATGCCGACCACGTGCTTGTTCGGTGCGTCGGCGCCGGTGATCCAGGTCGTGCCGTCGACGATGCGCGGGTCGACCAGGAATCGGACACCGTTGTCCACCAGCGACTTCGGGCCGACGTAGCCCTTCACCAGGAACGGGTACCTGGCGAAGTCGGTGTCGTCGAGCAGCGCGTACTCGGCGGGTTCCAGCGCGGCGCCGAGGCGCTTCTCGTCGATGTCGCGGTCACCGGGCACGCCGATCGCGAGCAGTTCCCACTCCCCGCCGGGTTCGCGGACCTTGAGCAGCACGTTCTTCAGCGTGTCCGCGGCGGTGACAGTGCGGCCCGCGAAGCCGGGCAGGTCGGCGCTGTCGGCCCAGTCGACGAGCGTGGCGATGGTCGGGGCGTCGGGGGTGTCGTACACCGTCGCCTCGGGCAGTCCGTCGATCGGCAGCGATTCCGGCACCCGGGTGATCACCGCCTCCACATTGGCGGCGTATCCGGACTCCAGGCAGCGGACGAAGGTGTCCTCGCCGATCTCACTCTCGGCGAGGAACTCCTCGGAGGCGCTGCCGCCCATCGCACCCGAGACCGCCGACACGATGACGTACTCGACACCGAGTCGGGCGAAGATCCGCTGATAGGCCTCGCGGTGCGCGTGATACGCCTTCTTCAGGCCGTCGTCGTCGACGTCGAAGCTGTAGGAGTCCTTCATCACGAACTCGCGCCCGCGCAGGATGCCCGCCCGCGGCCTGGCCTCGTCGCGGTACTTGTTCTGGATCTGGTAGAGCCGCAGCGGGAAGTCCTTGTAGGAGCTGTACTCCCCCTTCACGGTCAGCGCGAAGAGCTCCTCGTGGGTGGGCCCGAGCATGTAGTCGTTGCGGCGGCGGTCCTTGAGCCGGAACACGCTGTCGCCGTACTCGGTCCACCGGTTCGTCGTCTCGTACGGTGCGCGGGGCACCAGCGCGGGGAGCAGGATTTCCTGCCCGCCGATGTGCGCCATCTCCTCGCGGATGATGCCCTCGATCTTGCGCAGCACCCGCAGGCCGAGCGGCAGCCAGCTGTACAGCCCGGGGCCCACCGGCCGGACGTAGCCGGCGCGGATGAGCAGCTTGTGGCTGGGCACCTCGGCGTCGGCCGGGTCGTCGCGGAGGGTGCGCAGGAACAGCTCGGACATACGGGTGATCACGAGCGCCCACCTTAGCTTGAGGTCTCAGAGCTCTCCGGCGTCGAACGCCTCGCGGGTGTGCTGGGCCACCGCGATCTGACGTGCCGTGAAACCGATGAACAGGGCCGCCGCCCCGACCAGGATCGCAATGGCCGCCACCCACAGCAGGGCATAGGTGTAGCCCTGTCCGAGCGCGTCGAGCTGCGCGTCGGTCATGTCCGTCACCGGGCCGGTGGTGCCGCCCAGGTAGAGCGTGCGTGAGGTCTGCACCGCCTGGATCGCCACCAGCATCAGCGGCCCGCCGAGGTTGAACACCATCAGCGTGATCGACGAGACCGGTCCGATCTCGCGCGGGCCCACCTCGGCGATGGCGCACAGCGGCAGCACCACCGAGATCACCCCGATGCCGAAGCCGGCGAACAGGATCGGCGCGAACAGGTCAGGGAAGTAGGCGACAGTGCGCGTCAGGGTGGAGCCGAACAGCATGGCGCCCAGCACGAAGACACCGGCGCCGATCACCACCCAGCGCGGCGCGATCCTCGGCGCCAGCCGGGTGGCGACCACGACGCCGACGCCGAAGCCGACGGCGAAGGGCAGGAACCCGATGCCCGCCTGCAACGCCGAGTAACCCATCACGTCCTGGATGTAGAGGCCCATCATCACCGAGATGGTCAGCATCACGCCGCCGGCGAGGAAGTACGCGGCGAGCGTCGCCACCCGGTTGCGGTCGTCGAACACCGAGAACGGGACGATCGGGTGCGCGGCCCGGCGCTCGACGAGCAGGAACGAGACGAAGAAGACGGCCGCGGCGGCGCCCGCGGTGAAGACGAACGGGTCGATCCAGCCGCGCGGCGGGCCCTGGGTGAAGACGAGCACCGCGGCCGTGCAGCCGAGCGTGGCCAGCAGCGCCCCCACCACGTCGAGCTTGAGCCGCTCGTGGTGGGTCTCGGTGATCCGGTAGACCGCGACCGCGATCACGGCGATGCCGATCGGCACGTTGATCAGGAACGCCAGCCGCCACGACACGACGGTGAAGGCGCCGCCCAGGATCAGGCCGAGCACCGATCCGGCGGCCTGCATCGCCGCCGAGACCGCCAGCGCCCGGTTGCGGGGAGCGCCGATCGCGTAGGTGGTGGCGATCAGCGCCAGCCCGGTCGGCGCCGCCACCGCCGCCCCGGTGCCCTGCACGGCGCGGGCGATCACCAGCGTGGTGCCGTCGGTGGCCAGGCCGCAGACCAGCGACGCGAGGGTGAACACGCCGACGCCGGACAGGAACGCCCGCTTGTGCCCGATCGCGTCGCCGATCCGGCCGCCGAGCAGCAGCAGCCCGCCGAAGGCGAGCACGTAGGCGGTGACGACCCAGCTCTTGGCGGCGTCGGACATGTCGAGGTCGGACTGGATGCGCGGCAGCGCGACGATCACGATCGTGCCGTCGAGCGTCGACATCAGCTGCATGCCGGTGATCGCGACGATCGCGACGCCGAGCACCGAGGAGGTCAGCGGCTGCGACCCGGAGGACCCCTGCGCCGACATGGCTCACGACCCTACCGTGGTGATTTCGGCGCGCCTGCCGACGCGGTGCGGCGGTGACCGCGCCGAAATTCCTCAGTAGTCGGCGGTGGCGGCGTTCTCGCGCTGGGCGGTGACGTCGTCCAGCCGGGCCCGCAGCGCCCCGGTGATCAGCGTCCAGGCGTCGGAACCGAGCACCAGGCGGCGGGGCGGATCGCCGGAGTCGGCGGCGCGGATGATCGCCGCGACCGTGCGCTCGGGGTCGTCGGTCATCTCCTCGACGGTGGTGGCAGGCGTGTCGGCGGGGCCGCCGCGGTAGGGCTCACTGAGCGGAACACGTGCCGCCGCATCGAAGAAGCCGGTGCGCACCACACCCGGTGCGATCAGCGTGGTGCGGATGCCGAAGGGCTCGACCTCGGCTGCGAGGGCGTCGAAGAAGCCCTCGATGCCCCACTTGGTGACGTGGTACAGCGAGAAGGCCGGAAACGTCATGTGCCCGCCCATGCTGGACATCTGCATCAGCAAGCCGCCGCCCTGGGCGCGCAGGTGCGGCAGCACTGCGCGGGCGAGCTGGATGGACGCGGTGAGGTTGGTGGCGATCATCTGGTCGATCTGCTCGTCGGTGAGGTCCTCCGCGACGCCGAACACCCCGTATCCCGCGTTGGACACGACGACGTCGATGCGGCCGTGTGCGGCGAACGCCTCCGCGACGACCGCGCGCACAGCCCCGGTGTCGGTGACGTCGAGCGCGCGCCGCCACAGCCGGTCGCCGTGCCGGGCCGCCAGATCGTCGAGCTGTTCCGGTCGCCGCAGCGTCGCGGCGACGGTGTCACCGCGTTCGAGCAGCTGCTCGACGAGTTCGCGGCCCATGCCGCGGGACGCACCCGTGATGAACCAGGTCCTGGTCATGTCGAACTTCCCTTCTTTCGCGCTTCTGCCCGAGTCAACCGCCCCGAGCCGGCCGGTGCATCCATCCGGGAGATGAGCATTCCGAAGGGAACCCATACATGACACGCATGCCTAGGGTGGGGTGGTGACCGAGATGACGCTCGAGGGGCTGCGGGTGTGCCGCGAGATCGCACTGCTGGGGTCCTTCACCGCCGCCGCCCGTTCCCTGGGGTACTCGCAGCCCGCGGTCTCGCGGCAGGTCGCGGCGATGGAGGACGCCGCAGGCTACCGCCTGTTCGCCCGTGAGGTGCGCGGGGTGAGCCTCACGCCGGCAGGCGCGGTGGTGGTGGAGCACGCGGCCCGCGTCCTCGGCGCCACGGCGGCGCTCCGGCACGAATTGGATGGCCTCGGCGACCGGCTCGCTGGACGGGTCGCCGTCGGCGCGTTTCCCGCGGCGATGGCCGTGCTGGTGCCGCGGGCCGTGGCACGCCTGGCGGTCGAGCACCCGGGGCTGAGTGTGAGCCTGCGCGAGGCCGCCACCCCGGCGCTGCTGCGCGAGCTGCGCGCGGGCCGGCTGGGTGTCGCCGTCATCGGCGCGGGCGCGGGTCTGCCCGACTACGACGTCGACGGCCTCGCCGCGCGCCGCATCTACGCCGGGGACCTGTGCGTGGCCGTACCGGTCGGGCACCGGCTGGCGGCCGCAGGCCCGGTGGCGGTCCGCGAACTCGCCGATGAGGCGTGGATCGCGGGCACGGGCTCGGCGGGAGACCCGCAGTTCACCGCGTGGCCGACGCTGTCCGATCCGGTGATCCGGCACCGGGTGGCCGGCTGGCCGGCACGGCTCGGACTGGTGGCCGCCGGCCTCGGGATCTGCCTGATGCCGGAACTGGCGGCGAAGTCGGTGCCCGACGGTGTCACCACCGTGGCGGTCGACGACCCGAACTGGCTGGGCCGCAGCACGATGGCGCTCACCGCGGTGGACGCCGGTGACGAGGCCGGCGCGGTGGTCGCCGCGCTGCGCTCGGTCGCCGCGGAGATCTCGAGCTAGAGCTCTCCGGCGTCGATCGCGTCCTTGACCTCCTGGGCGTGCGCGACCTGCTGGCTGGTGTAGCCGATGAGCAGGGCGGCGCCGCCGACCAGGACCGCGACGGCGGCCACCCACAGCAGGCCGTAGGTGTATCCGGCGTCGAGGGCGGCGAGCTGGGTGGTGTCCATGTTCTTCACCGGCCCCGTCGTGCCACCCAGGTACAGCGTGCGGGAGGTGATGACGGCCTGGATGATCGCGAGCACGATCGGCCCGCCGAGGTTCTGCATCATCAGCGTGATCGCCGAGACGGGACCGATCTGGTCGAACCCGACACCGGCGATGGCCGACAGCATCAGCGCGACGAAGATGATCCCGATCCCGATGCCGCCCACCACGAGCGGGATGACGAGGTTCGGGAAGTACGGGATGCCGCTGTTGAGCGTCGAGCCGTAGACCATCGCGCCGAGCACCAGGACGCCACCGGCGATCACCAGGATCCGCGGCGGGAAGATCGACACCAGCTGAGAGGACAGCGCCAGCCCGATGCCCATCGCGATGGCGAACGGGATGAACCCGATACCGGCCCGCAGCGGGCTGTAGCCGAGGATGTCCTGCACGTAGAGGCCGATGAGCACCGACAGGGTGAACATCACGCCGCCGGCCAGGAAGACCGCCCCGAACGTGGCGAGCCTGTTGCGGTCCTTGAACAGTTCGAACGGAACCACCGGGTTCTCGGCGGTGCGCTCGACGATGATGAACGCGACGAGGCAGATCAGCGCGGCGATGCCCGAGCCGATGGTGATCGGTGAGACCCAGCCCTGTTCCGGACCCATGGAGAAGGCGAGCACCGCGGCCGTGCAGCCCAGGGTCGCCAGGAGCGCCCCGGTGGCGTCGAGCTTGAGCCGCTCCTTGTGGGTCTCCCGCAGCGCCGTGTGGGCGAGGTAGACGATCAGCAGCCCGATCGGGACGTTGACCAGGAAGGCCAGCCGCCAGGACACCTCGGTCAGCGCGCCGCCGACGACCAGTCCCATGACCGAACCGACACCGGTCATCGCGGCGAACACCGCCGTGGCGGCGTTGCGGGCCGGGCCCTTCGCGAACGTCGTCGCGACGAGGGCCAGTGCGGTGGGCGAGGCGATGGCGGCGCCGACGCCCTGCAGCAACCGCGCGATCACCAGCGTGGCCTCGTCCCAGGCGATGCCGCACAGCACCGAGGCGATGGTGAACAGCGCGACGCCCACGATGAACGTCCGCTTGCGGCCGATGGAGTCGCCGAGGCGCCCGCCCAGCAGCATCAGTCCGCCGAAGGTGAGCACGTAGGCCGTGATGACCCAGCTGCGCCCGGCGTCGGACAGGTTCAGTGAGTCCTGGATCTTGGGGAGCGCGACGATGGCGATGGTGCCGTCCATCGTGGCCATGAGCTGCATACCGGCGATGGCGATCACCGCGGCGAAGAACCGCCGCGACGGAACCCAGGCCGGAGCCTTGGCGGTGCGTGCCTTGGCCGACTTGTTGCTCGACGGCACAGCCCGCCCGGAACCCCCGGCGGCATCGCTGAACATGGCTGCGCGCTCTGCGTCATTGAGAGCCGTCATAACGGGTTACCTTACAGTAATCTTAAGAACCCTTTAACCGCCGAAGGCCGCGACGGGCCCGATCACGATGATCGCGGGAGGTCGGATGCCCTCTTCGCGGATCCGCTGCGGCGCGTCGGCGAGTGTCGCCCGCAAACTCCGCTGCGCCGACGTGGTTCCGTGCTGGACCACGAGCACAGGGGTATCCGCAGGTCGGCCGCCGTCCAGCAGGGCCTTGGCGAACAGTTCGATGCGTTCCACCGCCATCAGCAACACGATGGTGCCCGAGAGCGCGGCGAGCGCATCCCAATTCACTAACGATTCGGGATGGTCCGGCGCGACATGCCCGCTGACCACCACGAATTCGTGCGTGACGTGGCGATGGGTGACCGGGACGCCGGCCAGCGCCGGAACACCTATGGCACTGGTCACACCGGGCACCACGGTCACCGGAATCCCCGCCTCGGCGCACGCGAGCACCTCCTCGTAGCCGCGTGCGAACACGAACGGGTCGCCGCCCTTGAGCCGCACCACGAACTTGCCCGCACGCGCCCGGTCGACGAGCACCTCGTTGATCGCGTCCTGCGCCATCGCCCTGCCGTAGGGGATCTTGGCGGCGTCGATCACCTCGACATGCGGCGCGAGTTCGGCGAGCAGTTCCGGCGGCGCCAGCCGGTCGGCGACCACCACGTCGGCCTGGGAGAGCAGCCGCCGCCCGCGCACGGTGATCAGCTCCGGGTCGCCGGGCCCGCCGCCGACCAGCGCGACGCCGGCCCGCATCGTCTCGGAGGTGTCCGCGGCGATGAGGCCCTGCTGCAGCGCCTCGTGGATCGCCGAACGGATCGCGGCCGAGCGGCGGTGCTCACCGGAGGCCAGCACCCCGACCGCCAGGCCCTCGTATTCGAAGGACGCCGGGGTCACCGCCGTCCCGTCCCTGGCCACGTCGGCGCGCACGCAGAAGATGCGCCTGCGCTCGGCCTCGGCGACGACCGCGGCGTTGACGTCGGGATCGTCGGTCGCGGCGATGGCATACCAGGCGCCGTCGAGGTCACCGTCGCGGAAGTCACGCAGCTGCAGTGTGATCCCCGTCATGGCCTCGACGGCCGGGGTGGCGGCGCGGGCGATGACGTGCACGTCGGCCTCGTTGGCGATGAGCAGCGGCAGCCGGCGCTGCGCGACGGTTCCGCCTCCGACCACGACGACCTTCTTGCCGGCCAGCCGCAGTCCTACCAGGTAGGCGTTCTCGGTCACCCGGCGAGCTTAGAGCCGCGCCGCGGCGGCCACGAAACGGGTGACCGCCGCAGGCACCGAGGCCGGATGGGTGTGCAGGTACGACGCGTGCACGTTGCGGTCGAGAGCGCCGTCCTGCGGCGCGCAGGCCCGATCTCCGGAGAATCTCCACGCCGGGCCGTAGTCGCCGGTGAACTTCGTTGCGGTGCGGTGGAATTCGTGGCCGGTCACGGTGTCGCCGACCTGGTACATCACCGACTCGCCGGTCGCCAGCGCGCTGCGGTAACCGAGCGTGAGCCGCGGGGTGAACTCCGCCGAACCCGACAGCACGCCGCACATCGGGTGGCCGTCGAGTTCGTCCACCAGGTACGTCAGCCCACCGCATTCGGCGTGCACCGGCGCACCGGCCGCGGCCAGCGTCCTGATCTGTTGACGCAGAATGTCATTGGCGGACAGTTCGGCTGCGTGCTGCTCGGGGAAGCCGCCCGGCAGCACCAGTGCGGCGGTCCGCGACGGCAGCGGATCGGTCAGCGGGTCGAAGTCGACCACCTCGGCGCCCGCGGCGCGCAGCATCTCGGCGTGCTCGGTGTAGCGGAAGTTGAACGCGTTGCCCGCCGCGACGGCCACCGTGACGCCGTTGCCCACCGGTTCTGCGGTGGCGGGGTTCCACGGCGGGTCATCGACGCGGCTGGTCGCGACCGCGGTGATGCCCGCCAGGTCCAGGTGGCGGCCCACCACCTCGGTCATCGCCTCCACCGCCTCGCGGGCCTGCGCACCGTGCTCGCCGGCGGTCACCAGACCGAGGTGGCGTGACGGCACGGCGAGTGCTTCGGTGCGCGGGATCGCCCCGAACACCGGCAGCCCGACGTACTCGCAGGCCTGCCGCAGCACCTGTTCGTGTCGCGGTGAACCGACGCGGTTGAGGATCACCCCGGCGATCCGCACGGCCGGGTCGAAGCCGACGAAGCCGTGCAGCAGGGCGGCCACGCTGTGGCTCTGACCGCGGGCGTCGATCACCAGCACCACGGGCGCGCCGAGCAGCGCGGCCACCTGTGCGGTGGAACCACGGGCGGGCCCGGTGATCGGCTCGTCGCTGATCCGCCCGTCGAACAGCCCCATCACACCTTCGACGACGGCGAGGTCGGCGCCGTCGCTGCCGTGCCGGTAGAGCGGCCCGATCAGCGACTCGCCGACCAGCACGGGGTCGAGGTTGCGGCCGGGCCTGTCCGCGGCCAGCGCGTGATAGCCCGGGTCGATGAAATCCGGGCCCACCTTGAACGGCGCGACCGACCGGCCCGCCAGGCGCAGCGCGCCCATCAGACCGGTTGCCACGGTGGTCTTCCCGCTGCCCGAGGCAGGGGCGGCGATGACCAGGGCGGGCACGCTCACCACTCGATCCCCTTCTGGCCCTTACGGCCCACATCCATCGGGTGCTTGACCTTCGTCATCTCGGTCACCAGGTCGGCGGCGTCGAGCAGCGCCTGCGGTGCGTCGCGGCCGGTGATCACCACATGCTGGTTGCCGGGCCGGTCCCCCAGGGTGGCGACGACCTCGTCGACGTCGACCCATCCCCACTTCAGTGGATAGGTGAACTCGTCGAGCACGTAGAAGTCGTGCCGCTGCTCGGCCAGCCGGCGGGCGATCTCGGCCCACCCGTCAGCTGCGGCCGCCGCATGGTCGTCGGCACTGCCGGACTTGCGCGACCACGACCACCCGGAGCCCATCTTGTGCCATTCGACGGGCCCGCCGACGCCGTCGCGCTCGTGCAGGCGGCCGAGTTCGCGGAACGCCGCCTCCTCGCCCACCTTCCACTTCGCGCTCTTGACGAACTGGAACACCGCGATGTCGAACCCCTGGTTCCACGCCCGCAGCGCCATCCCGAACGCCGCGGTCGACTTCCCCTTGCCCGGACCGGTGTGCACGGCCAGCAGCGGTGCGTTGCGGCGGGCGCGGGTGCTCAACCCGTCGGCGGGAACGGTCAGCGGGCGGCCCTGGGGCATGGCGGTCCTCCTCGGTGGTTCAGGCCGCGGTGCGGTCAGCCCGGCTGACCACCCGGGTCAGCTCGTCGGCGTGCAGATGTGCCAGCCGCACCGCCGGGGCGCCCAGGTGGGCGGCGAGGTCAGCGGCCAGACCCAGTCGCACGAACGACGTCTCACAGTCCACCACGACCGCCGCGGCGCCCTCGGCGACCAGCCGTGCTGCGGCGGCCCGCGCCCTGCCGACGGGATCCGGCCCGCCGGTCGCCCGGCCGTCGGTGAGCACCACCACGAGCGCGCGCCGGGCCCGGTCGCGGGCCTTCTCCCGGACCACCACATCGCGGGCGGTCAGCAGTCCCTTGGCGAGCGGAGTGCGGCCGCCGGTGTCGAAGCGGGCCAGCCGCCTGCTCGCGATGTACACCGACGACGTCGGCGGCAGCAGCACCTGTGCCGCGTCGCCGCGGAACGTGATCACCGCCACCTTGTCCCGCCGCTGGTAGGCGTCGCGCAGCAGTGACAGCGTGGCGCCGCCGACCGCCGCCATCCGGTCGCGGGCCGCCATCGACCCCGACGCGTCCACCACGAAGATCACCAGGTTGCCCTCGCGGCCCACCCTGACCGCGCGCCGCACGTCGTCGGGCCCCGGCCGCGGACGTCCCGCCGCGCGTTGCGAGTTGGCGGCGGCCAGCAGGGTGCCGAAGATGTGCACACCGTGTCCCACGCCGGGGTCGCCGGTGGCCGACACGACGGTGCCGGTCCGGTTCCTTGCCCTCGAACGCCGGCCGGGCGCGCCCTCCCCCACCCCGGGCACGGTCAGCGCCTTGGTGCGGAACACCCCCGAGGGCGCCGCATTGGAGCGGGTCGGCGACGGCGAATCCTGTTGCTTGCCGGGCGCTTCCGCGGCCCCGTCGGACGAGGCCCCGCCACCCGGCGGATCGGGTTCGGGATCGTCTGGCCCGGAATCCGCGTCGGCGCTCTGCGCACCGGCCTCCTCCATCGCCTCGTCGAGGCGCTGCGGATCCAGCCCGGGGTCGTCGAACGGGTCGCGGCGGCGACGGTGCGGCAGCGCCAATTCGGCGGCCACCCGGATGTCCTCCTCGGCGACGGTGATCGCGTCGTCGGTTCCGGCCTCGGCGGCCCGCCAGGCGGCATGGGCGACGGCGGTGCGCGCCACCACCAGGTCGGCGCGCATGCCGTCGACGTCGAACGCCGCACACAGCGCGGCGATACGGCGTAACTCGCTGTCGGGCAACACCACCCGGCCGACCAGGGCGCGGGCGCCGGCGATGCGGCGGGCCAGTGCGGCGTCGGCCTCGGCGTAGTCGGAGGAGAAGCCTGCCGGATCGGCCTCGTAGGCCAGGCGGGCGCGGATCACGTCGGCGCGGACGTCGACGTCGCGGGAGGCCGCCACGTCGACGGTGAGCCCGAAACGGTCCAGCAGCTGCGGCCGCAGCTCCCCCTCCTCGGGGTTCATCGTCCCGATCAGGACGAAGCGGGCGTCGTGCGAATGCGAGATGCCGTCGCGCTCGATGTGCACCCGGCCCATCGCCGCGGCGTCGAGCAGCACGTCGACCAGGTGATCGTGCAGCAGGTTGACCTCGTCGACGTACAGCACGCCGCCGTGCGCGCGGGCCAGCAGACCCGGCGAGAACGCATGCTCGCCGTCGCGGAGCACCTTCTGCAGGTCAAGCGAGCCGACCACTCGGTCCTCGGTGGCCCCGATGGGCAGCTCGACGAGCCGCGCGTCGGCGTCGACGGCCGTGAGCACCCGGGCCAGGGCGCGCACCGCCGTCGACTTGGCGGTGCCCTTCTCCCCGCGGATCAGCACCCCGCCGATCTCCGGGCGCACCGCGCACAGCAGCAACGCCAGGCGCAGCCGGTCGTGTCCGACGAGTGCGCTGAAGGGGTAGCCGGGTTCGGCGGTCACTGCGCCGCCCCCGACGCGGCCCGCAGCATCGGCACGTGCGGGATCCCGTCGTCGAGGAATTCGTCGCCGTCGCGGACGAAGCCGTGGCCGCGGTACATCTCCTCGAGATAGGTCTGCGCGTCGATGCGGCAGGGGTGATCACCGACGTCGGCGAGGGCGGCCTGCATCAGCCGGTGGGTGTGGCCGTGGCCGCGCGCCTCGCGCTTGGTGCACACCCGGCCGATGCGGAAGCCCTTCTGCCCGCCGGGATGCTCCTCCATCAACCGCAGTGTCGAGATGACTTCTCCGTCAACACCTTCGAGCCAGAAGTGCCGGGTCTCGGCGAGCAGGTCGCGGCCGTCGAGCTCCGGGTAGGGGCATGCCTGTTCGACGACGAAGACCTCGACCCGCAACTTGAGCAGCTCGTAGAGCGTTGCTGCATCGAGGTCCTTCGCCCAGCTGCGCCGCAGCGCGACAGTCATCCGCCGACCACGTCAGGCAGTGGCCGCGGTGGGTGAATGCTCGGTGCCTGCAGTGTTTTCGTGGTCGACGGTGGCAGGCATCCCGCTTGCCGGCCGGTCCAGCTTGAGGACCTTGGTGCCGTGCGCCCACACCTCGTCGAACAGCTTCGGCTCGTTGGACAACTCGACGCCCAGCGACGGCACGATCTCCTTGAGCCTGGGCAGCCAGGTCTGGTAGCGGTCGCCGAAGCAGCGTTCCATCACGTCGAACATCGCGGGCACGGCCGTCGACGCACCGGGCGACGCGCCGAGCAGGCCGGCGATGCTGCCGTCTGCCGCCGCGAGCACGGTGGTGCCGAACTCCAGCACGCCGCCGCGGCCCTTGCGGCGGACCACCTGCACGCGCTGGCCTGCGATGTCCAGCTCCCAGTCGGAATCCTTTGCGCTGGGCGCGAATTCACGCAGCACATCGACGCGGTCGGCCTCGCTGAGCCGCAGCTGGCCGATCAGGTACTTGACCAGGCCCAGCTCGGTCACGCCGACGCCGAGCATGGATGCCAGGTTGTTCGGCCGCACCGAGAACGGCAGATCGGTGACCTTGCCCTGCTTGAGGAACTTCGGCGACCAGCCGGCGAACGGACCGAACAGCAGGTAGGACTTGCCGTTGATCACCCGGGTGTCCAGGTGCGGCACGGACATCGGCGGCGCGCCCAGCGGCGGCTGGCCGTAGACCTTGGCCTGGTGGCCTGCGGTCAGGCGCTGATTGCCACTGCGCAGCCACTGGCCACCCACCGGGAACCCGCCGAAACCCTTGGCCTCGGCGATGCCGGCGCGCTGCAGCAGCGGGAGCGCGCCGCCGCCCGCGCCGACGAAGACGAACTTGGCGTTGAGCTTGCGCTTGGCGCCGGTGCGCCGGTTGACCACCTTCAGGGTCCAGCTGCCGTCGGACTGCTTGTCCAGGTCGCGGACCTCGTGGCCGAAGTAGGTGGTCATGCCCTGCTTGGCGGCGAAGCCGATGAGCTGGCGCGACAGCGAACCGAAGTCCACGTCGGTGCCGTCCTGGGTCCAGTTCAGCGCCACCGGGTCGGAGAAGTCGCGCTGCTCGGACATCAGCGGCAGCCGGCGGGTGAACTCGTCGCGGTCGTCGATGAACTCCATCGTGGCGAACAGCGGGTTGGTGACCAGCGCGTCGTACCGCTTGCGCAGGTACTGCACGTTCTTGGCACCGCTGACGAAGCTGACGTGCGGGATCGGGTTGAGGAAGCTGCGCACGTCGGGAAGCACGCCATTCTCCACGGCGTAGGACCAGAACTGGCGCGACACCTGGAACTGCTCGTTGACGTGCACGGCCTTGGCGATGTCGATGGTGCCGTCGGGCAGCTCGGGGGTGTAGTTCAGTTCGCACAGCGCCGAGTGTCCGGTGCCCGCGTTGTTCCACGGGTCGCTGCTCTCCGCGGCGGCGCCGTCGAGCCGCTCGATCAGCGTGATCGACCAGTCGGGCTCCACCAGCCGGATCAGGGCGGCCAGCGTCGCGCTCATGATCCCCGCGCCCACCAGCACGACGTCGGTCTGGGTGGCTGCCTCTGACTTCGACACTCGGCCCTCACATGCTCACACGGTCCGTTCGAGACGGTTCAGCTCCCAGGTTATCCCGACACCGTTGCCCCAAACCGGCCCAGGGCTGTGCAACTCCTCACCCCCATGCCGGTGCGCGGGCTCTAAGGTGGCTGTCGTGACCGGCTGGGAGCCCGACGTTCTGCCCGGCTACTGGCAGCACACCGTGGAGCTGGGCGCCGACCCCGACGGGGAGGGCGAACTCTTCGCGACCGTGGTGCGTCGCGGCGACGCCCGCCCGGCCGCGCACGCGGTGCTGCTGGTGCACGGTTTCACCGACTACTTCTTCCACACCGAGCTGGCCGACCGGCTGGCTGCCCGCGGCTTCGCGTTCTACGCGCTCGACCTGCACAAATGCGGGCGCTCGTGGCAGCCGGGGCAGACCCCGCACTTCACCACCGACCTGAGCCGGTACGACGCCGAACTGGAGCGGGCGTGCGAGATCGTCGCGGCCGAGACCGGCGGCGCCGACGTCCTGGTGATGGCGCACTCGGCGGGCGGGCTGATCGTCCCGCTGTGGCTGGACCGGCTGCGGCGACGTGACCGCACCGCGCAGTGCCATGTCACCGGCCTGGTGCTCAACAGCCCTTGGCTCGATCTGCAGGGCCCGGCGATCCTGCGGTTCGCCGGCACCTCGGCGGCGATGTCGGCGGTGTCGCGGCTCCGCAAGCGCCAGGTGGTGCGCACCCCGGTGCCCGAGGGCGGCTACGGGGCCTCACTGCACCGCGACTACGCCGGCGAATTCGACTACAACCTGGACTGGAAACCGGTCGGCGGGTTCCCCGTCACCGTCGGCTGGCTCGCCGCCATCCGGCGCGGGCACGCCCGGTTGCACCGCGGACTGGACGTCGGCGTGCCCAATCTGATCCTTCGGTCCGACCACAGCGTGCGCGAGGTGCGCGACCCGGCGGGCCTCGACGCCATCCAGCGCGGTGACGCGGTGCTCGACGTCCGGCAGATCGCGAGGTGGGCGGGTTGCATCGGGAACCGCACGACCGTGGTGCCGGTGGCCGACGCCAAGCACGACGTGTTCCTCTCCCTGGCCGGGCCACGGACTGTGGCCTACCGTGAACTGGACCGCTGGCTGGATGGGTACCTGACGGACACACGTTCCGACACGCCGTCGGCACGATCCCGACAGGAGTGATGGGTATGGCGGACTTCGACATCGCGATCATCGGCACCGGATCGGGCAACTCCGTCCTCGATGACCGCTACCTCGGCAAGCGGGTGGCCATCGCGGAGAAGGGGCTGTTCGGCGGCACGTGCCTCAACGTCGGCTGCATCCCGACCAAGATGTTCGTCTACGCCGCGGGCGTCGCCCAGCAGATCCACGACTCGGCCCGCTTCGGCGTCGACGCCCACGTCGACGCGGTGCGCTGGACCGATATCGTCTCGCGGGTGTTCGGCCGCATCGACCCGCTCGCCAGCGGCGGGGAGCAGTACCGCCGGTCGTCGCCCGACGTGGAGGTGTTCGCCAGCCACGCCCGGTTCGCCCCGGCGGGTTCCGGTGCCGACGGCTACCGGCTGCGCACCGACGACGGCGACGAGTTCACCGCCGACCAGGTGGTGCTGGCCGCGGGTTCGCGGGCGACGGTGCCGCCGGCCATCCTGGACTGCGGCGTGGCCTATCACACCAGCGACAGCATCATGCGCATCTCGGAGCTGCCGGAGCACATCGTCATCGTCGGCGGCGGTTTCGTGGCCGCCGAGTTCGCGCACGTCTTCTCGTCGCTGGGTTCCCGGGTGACGATCGTGCTGCGCGGCACGACGATGCTCACCCACTGCGACGACACCATCTGCGAACGGTTCACCGACATCGCGGGCAAGAAGTGGGAGATCCGCAGCCGCCGCAACATCGTCAGTGGTAAGTCCGACGACTCCGGGGTCACGCTGCACCTCGACGACGGCTCGAATCTGCACGCCGACACCCTGCTCGTCGCCACCGGCCGCATCCCCAACGGCGATCAGCTCGACGCCCACCACGGCGGCGTGAAGGTCGAGGACGGGCTGGTGGTAGTCGACGACTTCCAGCGCACCACGGCGCGAAACGTCTACGCGCTGGGCGACATCAGCTCGCCGTATCAGCTCAAGCACGTCGCCAACCACGAGGCGCGGGTGGTCAAGCACAACCTGCTGCAGGACTGGGACGACACCGACAACCTGATGCCCGCCAACCACCGCAACGTGCCATCGGCGGTGTTCACCGAGCCGCAGATCGCGTCGGTCGGGCTGACCGAGAACGAGGCCCGCGCAGCGGGATACCGCATCCGGTCGAAGGTGCAGGACTACGGCGACGTCGCCTACGGCTGGGCGATGGAGGACTCGACCGGCTTCGCCAAGCTGATCGTCGACGACGACACCGGCTTGCTGCTCGGCGCGCACATCATGGGACACCAGGCGTCGTCAATCATCCAGCCGCTCATCCAGGCGATGGCATTCGACCTGCCCGCTCAGGACATGGCCCGCGGCCAGTACTGGATCCACCCGGCGCTGCCGGAGGTCGTCGAGAACGCCCTGCTGGCGCTGTGCGGCGAGCCACCGTGGCCGCCGCCCCGCCGGCACTGATTCACGCCGCGCAGCAGTCGCGGGGCAGGTAGCCGCGCGCAGCGGCCACCTCCGCCAGCAGCCGGCGCAGATGCCTGCGGCCGCGGTGCAGCCGTGACATCACGGTGCCGAGCGGGATGTCGAGGATCGTCGCGATCTCCTTGTAGCGCAAGCCTTCGACGTCGGCGTAGTAGACCACCATCCGCTGGTCCTCCCGCAGCGCCTGCAGCGCCGCGCGGACGTCCTCGTCGCCCATCGCCTCCAGCGCCGCGAGTTCGGCCGAGGGCAGGCCCCGCGACGAATGTTGCGCTCCCGCAGCCAGTTGCGCGTCGGTGAAGTCATCGGAGAGCACCTCGTCGGGCCTGCGCTGCGCGGCACGGTAGGAGCTGATCCAGGTGTTGGTCAGGATGCGCAGCAGCCAGGCCCGCAGGTTGGTGCCGTCGGCGTAGGAGCCGAATCCGGCGTAGGCCTTCGCCATGGTCTCCTGGACCAGGTCTTCGGCGTCGGCGGTGTTGTGGGTGTAGCGCCGCGCGGCCCTGAAGAGCTGGTCCAGCAAGGGCAGTGCGTCCCGCTCGAAGCGGGCCCTGCGCTGGTCGTGATCCTCTGTCGCGGTTGCCACGCCGACAGCCTGGCATCTCAAGTGGACTTGAGGTCAAGCGATTTTCAGCGCGCCGGAACCACGAAACCCCATGGCAGTTCCAATCGGTGGGCGGCCAGGAGGGCGCTGTCGGCGAGCACCGAGCCGATCGGCCCGTCGGCGACGACGACTCCGCCGTCCATCACCACCGCCCGCTCGCACAGCTGCGCGGCGTACGGCAGGTCGTGAGTCACGACGAGCATCGTGGCGTCGAGTGTCAGCAGGGTCTCGGCGAGTTCGCGGCGCGCCACCGGGTCGAGGTTGGCCGACGGTTCGTCGAGCACCAGGATCTCGGGCCGGCAGGCCAGCACGGTGGCCAGTGCCGCGCGCCTGCGCTGCCCGGCCGACAGGTGCGACGGGTTGCGATCGGCGAGCCCGGTCGCCGAGACCGTCGCCAGCGCCTCGCGCACGCGGCTGTCGAGCTCGTCGCCGCGCACCCCGAAGTTGGCAGGCCCGAACGCCACGTCCTGCGCGACCGTCGGCATGAACAGTTGGTCGTCGGGGTCCTGGAACACCAGACCCACCCGGCGCCGGATGTCGCGTACGGTCTTGCGGCCGACGGTGACACCACCGATCGCGACCGAACCGGCCGTCGCCGTCAGCACGCCGTTGAGGTGCAGCATCAACGTGGTCTTGCCCGCCCCGTTGGGCCCGAGCACCGCCACCCGTTCACCGGCGGTGACGGTCAGGTCGAGCCCGTTGAGTGCGGCCCGGCCGTCGGGATAGGTGTGGTGCAGTCCCTCGATCCGCACCGCCGCAGGCACGTTCATGCGGACACCCAGGCCGCCGCGCAGACCGCAACGGCCGTCATGGCCGGCGCCATCGCGGCGGCCCACAGTGCAGGCCTGGCGCGGGCAGGAGCGCCGACGGCGGCGAGATCGGGTGCCGCGCCGTCGAATCCGCGTGACAGCATGGCGACGTACACGCGTTCCCCGCGTTCGAACGACCTCAGGAAAAGGGTGCCGACCCCGCGGGCGACGGCGCCGGCCTGATGCAGCGCCCGCGGCGAGTCGCCGCGCGAGATCCGCGCCATCCGCATGCGTCCCGCCTCCGCGGTGAGCAGATCGACGTAGCGGATCATCAGCACCAGCACGGACGTCAGCACGGCGGGAACCCTCAGCCGGCTCAGCGCAGCGGGCAGTGCGGTGGCCTGCGTGGTGGCGGCGAACGTCAACGCGGCCGCCACCCCGAGCGTGCCCTTGACGACGATGCCCCACGCCGCATAGAGGCCGGTGACCGAGAGGTCCAGCCCGGCGACGGTGACCCGCACACCACCGTCGGTGAACGGCAGCAGTGCCGCGAGGACGACGAAGGGCGCCTCGATGAGCATGCGCGGCAGCACCCAGCGCGCCGGGATGCGGGCGACCGACCAGCACGCCACCACGACAGCGGCATACGCCGCGTACGGCCAGAACATCTCCCTGGGGGTCGCGACGACCGCGAGGACGAACACAACCAGGCAGACGATCTTGACCTCGGCAGGCGTCCGGTGCACGACCGTGTCGCCGTGGCGGTAGAGCGGGTGTGCGCCAGCGCCCATGGGCTAGCGCTTGCTTCTGGCGATGCCCCAGAAGGCCACGCCCGCCACTGCGAGTGTGACCAGCGCGCCGACGATTCCGGCGATGCCACCGGTCGCGGCGTGCCCGCCGATCGCGTAGTCGGCCAGTGGCGACGACGCCAGTAAATGCTCGCTGGCGTGCTGCGCGATGCAGGCTCCGCTGAGTTCCTCGCCCGCAGCGGTCTCCACCACCGCGCAGCCCTGCAGCGTCGCCGAGTCGAGACCGTCTGGGCTGCCGCTGGCGAGGTAGGACAGCCCGCCTGCGATCACCAGCACCGCGGCGGCGAAGGCGAACCAGAACACCGACCGTCGCGTCATGCCGGCACCCCGGCGCGCGTCGAGCGGCGCAGCAGATGCACCAGGTCGGGCCGGGCGCCTGCGACGGCCACCACGGTGAGGGCGGTGATGAGTCCTTCACCGATGCCGATCAGCACGTGGGTGACGAACATGTAGCCGGCGACCGTGGACAACGACGCCCCGCCCGCCCCGCCGAGCGTGAACTCGACGACGAATCCCATTGCTGCGCAGACCGTCCCGACGAGTGCGGCCACGAAGGAGACACCGCCCAGCGTCCTGGTGGACACCTCGCCGCGGCGCCGGGCCAGCGTGAGCCCCAGCACCGCCGTGCCGTAGCCGGCCAACACGCCGATCACCGCCATGTTGGTGATGTTCGTGCCCAGCGCGCTCACCCCGCCGTCGGCGAACAGCAGCGACTGCACCACAAGCACGATCGCGATGCACAGCGCCCCGGTGTACGGGCCGACGAGGATCGCGGCCAGCGCGCCGCCGAGCAGATGTCCGCTGACACCGGGCAGGATCGGGAAATTCACCATCTGCACCGCGAAGATGAATGCGGCGACCAGTCCGGCCAGCGGCACGGCGCGCTCGTCGAGTTCGGCGCGGGCCCTGACGGTGCAGAATCCGACTGCCGCAACGGCGATCACGGCGAAGATCAGTGACACCGGCGCACTGACGATGCCGTCGCTCATGTGCATGGCGACGACGCTGGTGGCGGCCATCCGATGAGCCTATGACCGCACCCGACATATGTCCAGATGAACAGATGGACAGATGGACAGATGAACCGAGGTCAGCGCTTCGTCGCCGTCACGACCAGATACTCGGCCTCCCAGACCGCACGGTCACCGTCGCCCCGGTCGGCCTCGACGAGGAATCGAAGGAAGTCCCGGTCCAGCGCCTCGACCCGGTCCGGTGCGGCGGCGTTGTGCGCATAGGTCGCGATCGTCGGCCCGTAGTTGCGCTTCCAGTACTCCCGGAACTCTGCGGGCGACGTGCAGTGGTCGAGCACCACCGTCCGGCGCTCGAACGCCCACCCGGTCACGCGGTCGCCGAACAGGCCACGGACGTGGGCCTCGTCGCCCCACATCGTCGGCGATCCGGCACCGGGAGGCGGTGGCGGGGCGTAGGGCTTCATGGTGGCGAACAACTGCCCGACGAAGCCCGATGGCGTCCAGTTGACCATGCCGATGGTGCCGCCGGGCCGGAGCACCCGGACCAACTCACCGGCGGTGACGTCGTGATGCGGCGCGAACATCGCACCGACACAGGACATCACGGTGTCGAAGGCGTCGTCGGCGAACGGCAGCGCCTCGGCGTCGGCCTCCACCCATTCCAGCTCGACTCCGTGCGTGTCGGCGATCCGCCTGCCGGCGTCGAACAGTTCCGGCGCCAGGTCGCAGGCGGTCACAATCGCTCCGGCTTGTGCCGCGGGGATGGCGGCATTGCCGGATCCGGCCGCCACGTCGAGCACCCGGTCGCCGGGCCGCACCCCGCACGCCCGCACCAGTGCCGGGCCAAGGGACGGGATCAGCTCCGCGGCGACGGCCGGGTAGTCACCCGACGCCCACAGCGCGCGGTGCTTCGCCTTGAGCGCCCGATCGGCCTCGTCGACCGTCGTGTGTTCAGTGGTCATCAGTCCTCCAGTCTCGGTGGTCATGTGGTCTCGGTGGTCATGTGGTCTCGGTGGTCGTGGTCGTCTCCACGATCGGCGGCGACGGTTCGGCGGACCTTCGGCGTTCGTTGAATGCGCAGCTCAGGGGGCGAGAAGGCGTCGCAGGGCCGCCCGGGCGATCGCCATGGCCTCGGGGCCGGACAGGATCGCGGGATCCTCGGCGAACCGGTCGTCGCCGGGCCGCGCACGGCGCAGCGCCGCGGCGTCCGCCGCCGCGCCGGTCCGCTCCAGCAGCGGGATGACGTAGCGCAGGCAGTACCAGTGCTGCGCCCCGGCTCCGGGACCGGCCTGGCTCCAGTGGTCGAGTACCTCGTGGAGTCGCCCGGCCGCGGATGCCGGGTCACCGTGCACGGCGGTCACGGCCGCGGACTCCATCCGGGCGATGCCCGTGAGCCAGTTGTTCTGCACGGGCGCGGCCAAAGCGAACGCCTCGTCCAGCACCCCGACCGCACGCTCGGGATCCGTGGACTTGAGCGAGCGGCCCAGTGCGCACCGGGCCATCGCCGAGACGCTCGGATTGGCGGTGGTCGCCGCGACGCGAATGGCCTCCGCAGCGGCGGCCAGTCCGGCCTCCGGGGCACCGAGGACATCCTGGGCCACCGTGCTGTTGTACAGATTCCACACCAGCCTCGGCGCATCGCCGGCGTCGCGGGCGACGGCGCACTCCTCGACGTAATGCCCAAGCGCGACAGCGGGATCGCCGCAGATCACCGCCACGTCGGCGGGGATGTCGCCGGGGTAGCCGAGGTAGGAGTGGCCGCGTTCGGGGACCCTGCCCTCGGCGAGCGCGGCGAGCGCCAGCGCGTGGGAGAACCGGCCGAGCACCCATGCGCCGCGCGCGGACACCCCGACCGCCGCGGCGAACAGCGGATGGGCGGGATCGGCGGACTCGATCGCCCGGTCCACCCAGTCCATCGAGGTGTAGCCGACCCGCATGTGCATCAGTTCGGGCAGCGACGCGACGATGCGGAGCGCGAATCCGGTGTCACCGTCGGCCATCGCCCGCTCGAAGGCGGTGCGCAGGTTGTCGTGGTCGGGTGAGGTGAAGGTGGTGCCCGCGGTCGGCGCCATCCGTTCGATCCACACCTGCTCGTCGGGACCGTGCATCGCCGTGGCCCCGCGCTCGGCCAGTTCGGTGAAGTACGTGGCGTGCCGCACAGCGTACCGATCGTGAGAATCGTTCTCGCGCAATCGCTCCCGGCCGTACGCCCGCAGCGTCTCCAGCACCGAGTAGCGGGTTCCCGCGTCACCGTGGACGGCCACCACCATCGACTTGTCCACCAGGGCGGTCAGCAGTTCCAGCGTGTCGTCCTCGTCGTCGGTGTGCTCGGCACAGACCCCGTGCACCGCCTCGAGGTCGAAGCTGCCCGCGAACACCGACAACCGGTCGAACAGGGTCTGCTCCCGCTCGGCCAGGAGACGGTAGGACCAGTCGATGGTCGCCGCGACGCTCTGCTGGCGCGGGTGCGCGCCGCGTGCACCGCCGCTGAGCAGTCGCAGCCGATCCAGCCGTCGCGCCACGTCGAGGCTGCTCATCGCCCGCAGGCGCGCGGCGGCGAGTTCGATCGCCAGCGGCACACCGTCGAGCCGGCGACAGATCTCGGCGACGGCTCCGATCGGTTCGGTGTCGAGGTCGAAGTCGGGCCGGATCGCCCTGGCCCGGTCGGCGAACAGGGCGGTGGCGTCGCCCTCGGGCAGCGGTTCGACGGGCAGCAGCCGCTCACCGTCGATGCCGAGGGATTCCCGGCTCGTGACGAGCACCGCGACCCCGGCGCACTCGCGGGTGATGCGGTCCACCAGGTCCGCCGCGTCGGACAGCACGTGCTCGCAGTTGTCCACGACCAGCAGCAGCCGGCGGCTGCGCAGGTGGTCGACCACGGTGGTGGTGACGGCGGTGTCCCTGCCCTGCGGCAGTCCGAGCGCGACCGCGACGGCCCGGCCCACCGCGGACCCGTCGTCGAGCGGGGCGAGTTCGCAGGTCCGGACACCGTCGGGGAAGCCGTCGGCGTGGTCGGCGGCCTCGTAGGCCAGCCGGGTCTTGCCGACACCACCCACGCCGGTCAGCGTCAGCGCGGTGCCCGCCCGCAGCGCACCGGTGATCGCCGCCAGCTCGCTCGTGCGGCCGATGAACCGGGTCGCCCGGCGCGGGGTGGGGCGGGTGGGCTGCGGCGCCGGCGCGTCCTGCGGAGCGGGCACGGTTGCGCCGGCGAGGATCTCGCGGTGCACGGCCTCCAGCGCCGGCCCGGGTTCGACGCCCAGTTCGGCGACGAGTCGCGCCCGCATCCGCCGGTAGGTCTGCAGCGCAGCGGCCTGTCGGCCGCTGCGGTACTGCGCCAGCATCAGCTGTCCGGCGATCCGCTCGTCGAGCGGGTGAGCCGTTGCGGCCGTGCTCAGTTCGGTGAGCAGTTCGGTGTGCCGGCCGGCCCGCAGCGCGGCGTCGTTGCGGTCCAGCGTGGCGGAGAGGCGCTCGGTCTCCAGCGCCGCGCGCATCTCGTTCACCCACGGCGTGTCGAGGCCGGCGAACGGCTCGCCGGTCCACAGCGCCAGTGCGTCGTCGAACGCGGCGAGCGCGTCCACCGGTTGTGCGGCGGCGCGGGCCGCCGCGGTCAGCGTGCGGAACCGGTGCAGGTCGACCGAGTCGGCGTGCGCGTTCAGCGTATAGCCCGCCGTCCCGCGGGCGATGTGCACAGCATCGGCGGCGGCGAGCGCGTGCCTGAGCCTGGACACGTACGCCGCCAGCGCGTTACGGGCCCGGTGCGGCGGATCGCCCGCCCACACCCGCTCGATGAGCTGATCGGCCGACACCGGCCGGTTCACGTCGACCAGCAGACACGCGAGCACACACCGCTGCCGCGCATGCCCGACGTCGAGGCCGTGGCCGTCCACGAGGGCCTCGACCTCACCGAGTAACCGGAAATTCACCCCCATCGGGGTACAGCGTCCACCACGGGGCGGTCGCGTGCCCGCGAAACACGCGGAGCCGGTCAGTCGTGCCGGGCGCCGATCCAGTGCAGCAGGTCGTGCACCGTCTGGTCCTCGAGGCGGTAGCTCACCGACCTGCCCACCCGCGTCGAGCTGACCCAGCCCTGTTCCCGCAGCACCCGCAGCGCCTGCGACACCGCGTTCTCCGAGCGGCCGAGGGCCGCCGCCAGGTCGCTGACGCAGATTCCGGGCGCCCGGTGCAGCCCGAGCAGGATGCCCAGCCGGTTCGGATCGGACAGCAGGTCGAAGCGCTGCGTCCAGCCGGCGGTGTCGACGTCGGCCAGCGCCGACGTCGCCCGCTCGACGTGCACGTGCTCGCCGGCTCGGATCACAGCTCTCAATGTAGCGCCCGACGGGTTCTGGGGAGGCCCGCCGGCGTCAGTCGAGGAAGCCGTGCAGCAGCGTCGCCGAACCGGCGACGTGGACGCGCATGGCGGTGGCCGCGCCGTCGGCGTCCCCGGCCAGAATCGCGATCACGACGGCCTCGTGCTGTTCGTCGGAGTGGGCGATGTTGCGGGCCAGCAGCGGGATCCCGTCCAGCATCGCGTTGACCCGCATCCGGTTCTCGGCCACCAGCGGCACCAGTGACGGCGAGCCGGCCGCCTCGGCGATCGCCAGGTGCAGCCGCGAGTCGAGCCGCCGGTAGTCGTCGGGCGACGCGGCGCGCACGTCGGCCAGCCGCGACCACAATCCTTCCCGCTCGGCGGCGGTCAGCGTGCGCTGTGCCGCCATCCGCGCGGCGCCCACCTCGAGGATCTCCCGCAGCCGCAGCGCGTCGTCGATCTCGGCCCGGCTGACGCCGGCCTGCTCGCCGGTGTGCCGGGGCAGCTCGTCGGCGAGGAACGTGCCGCCGTAGCGACCGCGACGCGCCACCAGATAGCCCGCATCGGCCAGCGACCGGATCGCCTCGCGCACGGTGTCGCGGCTGACCCCGAGCCGCGCCGCTAGTTCACGCTCGGGTGGCAGCGACTCCCCCGGTGCGACCACCCCGAGCCGGATCGTCTGCAGCAGCCGTCCGACGGTGTCCTCGAACGCGTTTCCCATGCGCACCGGCCGCAGTAGGGCATCGCCCGCTTCCGGGGAGATCGGCACGTCCGGGTCGGCGGTCATCGCAGCCGGCTTACAGCGGAGTGACGTAGTGGCCGCTGATGCCGCCGTCGACCAGGAAGCTCGACGCGGTGATGAACGAGGCGTCGTCACTGGCCAGGAACGCCACCGCCGCGGCGAGTTCCTCCGGCTCGGCGAACCGCCCCACGGGCACGTGCACCAGCCGCCGCGCCGCCCGCTCGGGGTCTTTGGCGAAGAGCTCCTGCAGCAGCGGGGTGTTCACCGGGCCAGGGCACAGAGCGTTGACCCGGATGCCCTGGCGGGCGTACTGCACACCGAGCTCCCGGGAGATGGCCAGCACACCGCCCTTGGATGCGGTGTAGGAGATCTGCGACGTCGCCGACCCCATCACCGCCACGAATGACGCGGTGTTGATGATCGACCCCTTCTGCGCGGGGACCATGTGGCGCAGCGCCGCCTTGCAGCAGAAGAACACCGACTTGAGGTTGATGTCCTGCACCCGCTGCCACGCGTCGATGCCGGTGTTCTCGATCAGGTCGTCCTCGGGCGGGCTGATCCCGGCGTTGTTGAACGCGATGTCCACCGAGCCGTGCGTCTCGGCGGCGGTGTCGAACAGCGCGTCGACCGCCACCTGGTCGGAGACGTCGACGGCGACGAAGGTGCCGTTCAGGTCGTCGGCGACGGACTTGCCGGCGGCCGGGTCGATGTCACCGATCACGATGGTGGCGCCCTCGGCCCGCATCCGCCTGGCGCTTGCCAGCCCGATGCCGCTGGCACCGCCGGTGATCACGGCGACCTTGCCGGCCAGTCGCTGGGTCAGGTCCATTCAGTTCTCCTCTGCGGCTTGCATTCAGGCTTCGTCTCGTCAGGCTTCTTCGACGGCGATGAAGACGTTCTTGGTCTCGGTGAACGACAGCGGCGCATCCGGTCCGAGCTCGCGGCCCAGCCCGGACTGCTTGAACCCGCCGAACGGGGTGGTGTACCGCACGGAGGAGTGCGAGTTCACCGACAGGTTCCCCGATTCCACCGCACGCGACACCCGCAGCGCGCGTGACAGGTTGTCGGTCCAGATCGATCCCGACAGCCCGTAGGGCGTGTCGTTGGCCAGCGTGATCGCGTCGGCCTCGTCGTCGAAGGGCAGCACGGTGACCACCGGCCCGAAGATCTCCTCGCGCACCGTGCGGTCCTGCCGCTGCGGGGTGAGCACCGTCGGCGGGAACCACCAGCCCGGTCCCGACGGTGCGGCGCCGCGGAACGCCACCGGCGCGTCGTCGGGCACGTAGGACGCCACCGAATCCCGGTGCGCCCGTGACACCAGCGGCCCCATCTCGGTGTCCTCGGCGCGGGGGTCGCCGACCACCAGGCCCTTGACAGCCGGCTCCAGCAGCTCCATGAATCGGTCGTAGACGTTGCGCTGCACCAGGATCCGGCTACGTGCACAGCAGTCCTGGCCGGCGTTGTCGAACACCCCGTACGGCGCGGTGGCCGCGGCCTTCTCCAGGTCGCAGTCGTCGAAGACGATGTTGGCGCTCTTGCCGCCCAGTTCCAGGGTGACGCGTTTGACCTGGGCGGCGGCGCCGGCCATCACGCGGGTGCCGACCTCGGTCGAGCCGGTGAAGACGATCTTGCGCACGTCCTGGTGGGTGACGAACCGCTCGCCCACCACCGACCCCTTGCCGGGCAGCACCTGGAACAGGCCGTCGGGTAGGCCCGCCTCGAGCGCGAGCTCGCCGAGCCGGATGGAGGTCAGCGGCGTCCACTCCGCCGGTTTGAGCACCACGGCGTTGCCCGCGGCCAGCGCCGGCGCGAACCCCCACGCCGCGATGGTCATCGGGAAGTTCCACGGCGTGATCACCCCGACCACGCCGAGCGGCTCGTTGAACGTCACGTCGAGTCCGCCTGCGACGGGGATCTGCCTACCGGACAGGCGTTCCGGGGCCGCGGAGTAGAACTGCAGCACGTCGCGGACGTGGCCGGCCTCCCAGGTGGCGTTGCCGACCGGGTGCCCGGAGTTGGCGACCTCCAGTGCGGCGAGTTCCGGCACGTGGGCGTCCACCGCCGCGGCGAACGACCGCAGCGCCGCCGCCCGGTCGGCCGGCGCCAGCCTGGCCCACGCCCGCTGCGCGGTGACCGCCCGCGCGACCGCCTCGTCGACACCGTCGACGTCGAGGAGTTCCACCGAGCGCAGCACCTCTTCGGTGGCCGGGTTGATGACGTCAGTGGTGCTGGTGCTCAAGGACGTTCCTCTCCTTCGCGTGTCGTGCCGCGGCGGCCACCACGCCGGCGAACAACCGCAGATCGTCGAGTCGTTCCTCGGGATGCCACTGCACGGCCACCACCCAGGTGCCGGGGTGCGCGGCGCGGTCCAGCTCCACCGCCTCGATCACCCCGTCGTCGTCGCGGGCGCTGACGACCAGGCCTTCGCCGAGGCGGTCGATGGCCTGGTGGTGGTAACACTGTGCGCCCGAGGTCTTCCCGATCAGGTCCGCCAGCCGGGTGCCGGGTTCGGTCCACACGGCCGATGTGCCGAACACCGCGTTGCCCTTCTGGTGATGGGTGTGGCCGATGACATCGGGCAGGTGCTGGATGAGGGTTCCGCCGAGGGCGACGTTGAGCACCTGGGCGCCGCGGCAGATGCCGAGCACAGGCATATCGCGCCGCAACGCGCCGTCGACGAGGGCGAACTCCCAGCCGTCGCGGACACGGTCGGGTTCGTCGGTGCGCGCATGGGGCCGCTGGCCGTAGCGGGCGGGGTCGACGTCCTTGCCGCCGGTCAGGATCAGCCCGTCCAGCCCGTCGAGCACGCGGTCGGCGGTGCCCGCGTCGGTGGGTTGCGGCGGCAGCAGGACCACCACCCCGCCTGCGAGGTTGACGCCCTGGAAGTAGACGGCGGGCAGGAAACTCGCCTGCACGTCCCACACCCCGGTCTGTGCCTGCTGCAGGTAGGTGGTCATGCCGATCATCGGCGGCGCCGCGGCGCCCGCACCGTTCTCACAGCCGTTCAAAACCACGCACCCGCTCCCAGTCGGTGACCGCGGCGTTGAACGCGTCGAGTTCCACGCGGGCGTTGTTGAGGTAGTGGTCCACCACCTCGTCGCCGAACGCGTCACGCGCCACCTTCGAGCCGTCGAACAGCGCGGCGGCCTCGGCCAGCGTCGTCGGCAGCCGCTCGGCCCCGCTGGTGTAGGCGTTGCCCTCCAGCGGTTCCGGCAGTTCGAGCTCGTTCTCGATGCCGTACAGGCCGCCGGCGATCAGCGCCGCCACCGCGAGGTACTGGTTGACGTCGCCGCCTGGCGCCCGGCACTCCATCCGCATGCCCGCGCCGTGGCCGACCACGCGCAGCGGGCAGGTGCGGTTGTCGATGCCCCATGCGATCGCGGTCGGGGCGAAGCTGCCTTCCGCGAACCGCTTGTAGGAGTTGATGTTCGGTGCGAAGAACAGCGTCAGCTCACGCATTGTGGCCAGCTGGCCCGCGATGAAGCTGCGGAACATCGGCGACATGCCGAGCGGGTCGCCGTCGTCGGCGAACACCGACGCGCCGTCCTGGCCGCGCAGTGAGATGTGGATGTGACAGCTGTTGCCCTCGCGCTCGTCGAACTTCGCCATGAACGTCAGGCTCTTGCCGTGCTGGTCCGCGATCTCCTTGGCGCCGTTCTTGTAGATCGTGTGGTTGTCACACGTGGTCCGGGCGTGGTCATAGCGGAAGCCGATCTCCTGCTGGCCGAGGTTGCACTCGCCCTTGACGCCTTCGCAGTACATCCCGGCGCCCTCCATACCGCGGCGGATGTCGCGCAGCAGCGGCTCCATCCGCGTCGAGGCGAGCATCGCGTAGTCGATGTTGTAGTCGGTGGCCGGCCGCAGGTTGCGGTAGCCGGCCGCCCATGCGTCACGGAACCCGGTGTCGAACACCATGAACTCGAGTTCGGTCGCGGCGTAAGGCACCAGTCCCCGGTCGGCGAGCCGGTCGATCTGCGCGTTGAGGATGGACCGCGGGGCCTGGATCACCGGGGTGCCGTCGGTCCACGAGAGGTCGGCCATCACCAGCGCGGTGCCCGGCAGCCAGGGCAGCAGCCGCAGCGTCGCGAAGTCCGGCGTCATCACCATGTCGCCGTAGCCGGTCTCCCAGCTGGAGATCGCGTAGCCGTCGACGGTGTTGTTGTCGACGTCGACGGCGAGCAGGTAGTTGCAGCACTCGGCGCCGTGGGCCGCGGCGTCCTCGACGAACAGGCGCGCCGACAGCCGCTTGCCGGTGAGCCTGCCCTGCATGTCGCAGAACGCAACGATCACGGTGTCGATGTCGCCGTCGGCGACGGACTGCTCGAGTTCGGCCTGGGACAGCATGCCGGGGTTCGGGCTCATTTGGGACCTTCCTGAAGGACATCCGGTCGCTGGCTCAGAATCGCTGACTCGAAGCGCAGATTCAACCATTGAAGCGCACTACCACCGTTCACACGCCTGCATGTTTACAGGAACGTCACTTCCAAAGGTAGGCCAACAGACCATTGGCATCCTGTTCCTCGTGCGGCGAACGCCGTCGCGCCGAGATCCTCGAGGGTCACTCCGATTGATGCGATCTGGGTCACGACAGATCGCTCACCCGTTAATTTTTTCGGCCTGCGGGTAATGTCACCTGCGTGTGTGGAGCCACCGGCGAGGTACGCCTCGACGGCCGAACCCCTGATCTTGCCGCCGTGTCGGCCATGGCCGAGGCGATGTCGCCGCGCGGTCCCGACGGCGCGGGCGCCTGGTCAGCGGGCAGGGTCGCATTGGGACACCGTCGCCTGAAGATCATCGACCTCACCGAGGCAGGCGGCCAGCCCATGGTCGACTCCGACCTCGGCCTCGCGATCGCCTGGAACGGCTGCATCTACAACTACCCCGAGCTGCGCCGCGAACTGTCCGACCACGGCTACCGGTTCTTCTCCACCAGCGACACCGAGGTGATGCTGAAGGCCTACCACCGCTGGGGTGACCGGTTCGTCGACCACCTGAAGGGCATGTTCGCGTTCGCCATCGTCGAGCGCGAGTCCGGTCGGGTGCTGCTGGGCCGTGACCGGCTGGGCATCAAGCCGCTGTACATCACCGAGGACGCCCACCGGATCCGGTTCGCCTCGTCGCTGCCCGCACTGGTGGCCGGCGGTGGTGTCGACACCCGCATCGACCCGGTCGCGCTGCACCACTACCTCACGTTCCACTCGGTGGTCCCGCCGCCGCTGACCATCCTGCAGGGCGTCAAGAAGGTGCCGCCGGCGTCGCTGATCGCGATCGAGCCGGATGGCCGCCGCACCACCACCACCTACTGGTCCCCCGACTTCAGCCGCCGCGACGACCGCGCCGACTGGTCGGAACAGGACTGGGAGGACGCCGTCCTGGCGTCGCTGCGGCTGGCCGTCGAGCGCCGGCTGGTGGCCGACGTGCCGGTCGGCTGCCTGCTGTCCGGCGGGGTCGACTCCAGCCTCATCGTCGGGCTGCTCGCCGAGGCCGGCCAGCACGGACTGCAGACGTTCTCGATCGGATTCGAGTCGGTGGGCGGGGTGGCCGGCGACGAGTTCAAGTACTCCGACATCGTCGCCGAACGGTTCGGCACCGACCACCACCAGATCCGCATCGGCACCGAGCGCATGCTGCCCGCGCTCGACGGTGCGATCGGCGCGATGAGCGAACCGATGGTCAGCCACGACTGCGTGGCGTTCTACCTGCTGAGCCAGGAGGTGGCCAAGCACGTCAAGGTGGTGCAGTCCGGCCAGGGCGCCGACGAGGTGTTCGCCGGCTACCACTGGTACCCGCCGATGGGTGACCCCGCGGCCGCCGCCCTCGACGGTTCGGTGCAGACCTACCGCGGCGCCTTCTTCGATCGCGACACCGCAGGCGTCGGCGGCCTGGTCACCCCCGGGTTCTTCGCCGACGGCGACCCGAGCCTGCAGTTCGTCGCCGAGCACTTCGGCCGGCCCGGCGCCCAGTCGGGCGTCGACCGCGCACTGCGCCTGGACACCACCGTCATGCTGGTCGACGACCCGGTCAAGCGGGTGGACAACATGACGATGGCCTGGGGTCTGGAGGGCCGCGTGCCGTTCCTCGACCACGAGCTGGTCGAGCTGGCCGCCACCTGCCCGCCGGAGTACAAGATCGCCCACGGCGGCAAGGGTGTGCTCAAGCAGGCGGCCCGCAAGGTGATCCCGGCCGACGTCATCGACCGGCCCAAGGGCTACTTCCCCGTGCCGGCGCTGACCCACCTGGAGGGCCCCTACCTCGACCTGGTGCGCGACGCGCTGTACGCACCGGAGGCCAAGGAGCGCGGCCTGTTCCGCCCGGAGGCCGTCGACCGGCTGCTGGCGGACCCCAACGGCAGGCTGACGCCGCTGCGGGGCAACGAGCTGTGGCAGATCGGCCTGCTGGAACTGTGGCTGCAACGGCACGGCATCAACGGGGCCGCGGCGTGACCGACACAGATCCACATGTGGTGTCCACCGGTGATCACACCGAGGCCATCACCATGGGTCTGCACGATGCGTCGCCGCAGCATCTCGTCGACGCGATGGCCGACGATGTCGTTCTCGAACTCGGCTGGGGCCGTTTGATCTTCGGCCAGACCTTCGCCGACCCGGAACGGCTGGCGCAGGCCCTGCAACAGGAGGGGCCCGGGCGCCGCGACATCTGCATCTACGCCAGGGAGTCGCACGTCCTCGTCGCGCGCTCGCCCTCGGAGCTCTTCATCGATCCCAGCCACACCTACCGGCTGCGCTTCGCCGACCGCGAGGTGCCCGACACCGATCCGATCGGGTTCACGGTGCGACCGCTCGCCGACGCCGCCGAGGCCGACGCGATGAACCGGGTGTACGTGCGCTGCGGCATGGTGCCCGCCCCGGTCGACGTCATCTGGGCCAACCACCGCGACGTCGACGCCGTCGAGTACCTGGTGGCGGTCCGCGACGACGACGGATCGGTGATCGGCACCGTCACCGGCGTCGACCACAAACTCCTCTTCAACGACCCCGAGGACGGGTCGAGCCTGTGGACGCTGGCGGTGGACCCCACCACCAGCCTGCCCGGCGTCGGGGCGGCCCTGACCAGGGTGTTGGCCGCGACCTTCCGGGACCGGGACCGGGCCTACCTGGATCTGTCGGTGGCCCACGACAACGCCGCGGCGATCGCGCTGTACGAGAAGCTGGGCTTCCAGCGGGTCCCGGTGCTGGCGGTCAAGCGCAAGAACGCGATCAACGAACCGCTGTTCACCCATCCGCCGGAGACGGTCGACGACCTCAACCCCTACGCACGCATCATCGCCGACGAGGCGATGCGTCGCGGCATCTGGGTCGAGGTGCTCGACGCGGGCGCCGGCGAGATGCGGCTCTCGCATGGCGGGCGCAGCGTGATCACCCGCGAATCGCTCTCGGAGTTCACCTCCGCGGTGGCGATGAGCCGGTGCGACGACAAGCGCCAGACCCGGCGCATCGTGTCCGAGGCGAGCATCAAGGTGCCCAAGGGCCGGCTGGCCACCTTCGACGCCGAGGACCACGCGTTCCTCGCCGAGGTCGGCGACGTCGTGGTCAAGCCCACCCGCGGCGAGCAGGGCAAGGGCATCACCGTTGGTGTCGACGGCCCCGAGGAACTCGACGCCGCCCTCGTGCGGGCCCGCGAGCAGCACCCCGAGGTGCTGATCGAGCAGCGCGCCGCCGGCGACGACCTGCGGCTGGTGGTCATCGACGGCAGAGTTGTGGCGGCCGCGCTGCGCAAGCCCGCGGAGGTCGTCGGCACCGGCAAGCACACCATCGGCGAACTGATCGAGACGCAGAGCAGGCGGCGGGCCGCCGCGACCGGCGGCGAGTCGCGCATCCCGATCGACGAGGTCACCGAGTCCACCGTCCGGGAGGCCGGCTGGACCTTCGACGACGTGCTGCCCGAGGGCGAGCATCTGCGGGTGCGCCGCACGGCCAACCTCCACCAGGGCGGCACCATCCACGACGTCACCGCCGAGGTCAACCCCGAGCTGTGCCGGGTGGCGGTCACCGCGGCCGAAGCGCTCGGCATCCCCGTGACGGGCATCGACCTCCTGGTGCCCGACGTCACCGACACCGAGTACGTGTTCGTCGAGGCCAACGAGCGGCCGGGGCTGGCCAATCACGAACCTCAGCCCACCGCAGCGGCTTTCATCGACTTCCTGTTCCCGAACCAGCCGGGCCTTCCGCAGGCCTGGACTCCGGACGAGACGCCGGCCTAGCCGGTCACCACGTGCTGGTGCGCAGCACGATCTCGGCGGCGACCTGAGCGGTGGCGTCCTGCGCGCTGCGCCGGCTGAGCAGTTCGACCAGCCGGAACTCGCCGTACACGTAGCGCTGGCTGGCCTTCGCCACTTCTCGTGACGCCGGGGTGCTCACCAGCGCCGTGGTGTTCATCTCCACCGGTGGGCAGTGCTCGTCGCGGACGGCTCCGGACAGGTCGGCGACCCGGGGATGCCCGCGGTCGATGACCACCAGCCCGATGAAGCGATCGAGCCGGGTGGCCGCCAACTCCCACGCCAGCTCGCCACCGACCTTGTCCCCCACCAGCAACGCCCAGCGCACGTCGAGCGCGTCGAGGATGCCCACCACCGCCTTGGGGGTCAGCCGGGGATCGGGTCCGATGATGACGGTCCGCAGCGACGCGGTGTGCAGTCGCGCGCAGACCGCGTCGTAAGACGCCGGGGAGTGATTGGCCGCGCCGAGGACCACCACGGTCGAGCCCTTCTCCGGGCCCGCCACGTCCACCGGGACGGAGAACCCGTCGACGGTGACCATGGATGAGAGCATTCGGCCACGCTACAGGGAGAATCCGGGTGCCCGGGCGGAATTAAGATCAAGAACCGACGTTCACTGTGCCGCTGCGCGATGCGCTTGTCTGCCCGCGGTGTCCAGAAACGTTTGCGGCAGCGTGCCTTTGACGGCGATGTCCGGATTCGCCGTGGGGAACGCGATGCCGAAGACGGCCATGGTGCCCACGTTCTCGAAGCTGAAGTAGACACTGTTGTCGACGCCTGCCAGGGTCATCGTCTGTTGGTACACCAGCGCTTCGGCGCGCGGCGCGGGCAGTCGGGTGGTGGTCATCGGGATGCCGTCGCTGGCCGGGTCGAAGAAGGTCTCGAACCGCGCGCACCGGTCGGCGGTCGCGGCGAGCCGGTCGAGGTCCAGCGGCCACGTCAGCACGGTCATCACGATGCGGACGCCGTCCCAGGCCACCACGTATTCGGCGGCACTGCCGGGGCCGCGCTCACCGGATCCGGCGATCACCCTGGTGAGCCCGTCCGAGCAACCCGGCGGCTCGGACAGCATCGCCGGCGGGCCGCTGCGGGCGCCGGGCCCGCCGGTCCCGTCGGTCTCCTCGGCGATCCGGTCGTACTGCACGCCGGGCGGGAAGTCCTGCGCGGTCAGCAGCGCCCGCTCCAGCCGGGCGCCGGGCCAGGTGGGTGTCCCGGTGACGGCGGTGGCGCAGCCGGTGAGCGCGCAGACCGCCGCGAGCAGCGCCCCCCACCGGCGGATCATGTGGCCAGGGTAGGCGAGCGCTCAGCGGAGGGTGGTGACGAGCGTCGGGCGCGGCGGCGGACCGTGCGCGACGAGGTCACAAACGGCGTCCACGTCGAGGTGTGCGGCCAGCAGGTCGGCCATCACGTCGAGTTGGGCGTCGCGCCGCGCGGTGACGTCGGTGTCGTCGGCGACCACGAAGCCCGGCCGGCCCGCCGCCGCGGCGACCTCGGTGAGCCAGCGCCTGCGGAACGCGTCGTTGTCGAGCAGTCCGTGCCAGTGGGTGCCGTAGACGCCGTCGCGGCGCAGCCCGACAGCGGTTGCGGTGTCGGAGTCGGACCACTCGGCGGCGGAGCTGTCGGCGACCTGGCCGTGGTGGATCTCGTAACCCCGCAGCGGAGCGTCGCGGTGGCACAGCGTCTTCTCGGCGGCGAACGCGATGTCGGCGTCGAGCAGCCCGAGGCCGTCGACGCGTCCGGCCCGCGACTCCACGGTGTCGTCGATGCGGCGGCACAGCATCTGGAATCCGCCGCAGATGCCGAGCACCGGCCGGCCCGCGCGGGCGTACCCGACGATCGCCTCGGCGAGGCCGCGCTCGCGCAGCCACGTCAGGTCGGCGACCGTGGCCTTGCTGCCCGGCAGCACCACGACGTCGGCGTCGGCCAGGTCGGCGGGCTCGCTGACCCAGCGCACCAGCACCCCGGGCTCGCAGGCCAGCGCCTCGACGTCGGTGGAGTTCGAGATCCGCGGCAGCCGGACCGCGGCGACGGTCAGGGGCTGGGCGCCGCGCGGCGACGTCGGCCGCCCGACCACCCGGCCGGTCAGCACCGACACCGAATCCTCGGTGTCCAGCCAGATCTCGTCGCTGTAGGGCAGCACGCCGTAGGTGGGCCGCCCGGTCAGCTCGGTCAGCCGGTCCAGCCCGGGCACCAGCAGCGCCGGGTCGCCGCGGAACTTGTTGACCACGAAGCCGGCGATCAGCGCCTGGTCCTGCGGTTCGAGCACCGCGACGGTGCCGTGGAAGTGGGCCAGCACCCCACCCCGGTCGATGTCACCGACCACGACGACGGGCAGCCGCCCGGCACGGGCCAGCCCCATGTTCGACAGGTCGGTGGCGCGCAGGTTGATCTCGGCCGGTGAGCCGGCGCCCTCGCACAGCACGACGTCGAATTCCTCGCGCAGCGAAGCGAGTTCGTCGGCGATCAGCGCGGCGAGCCGGTCCCGGTGGGCGATGTAGTCCGCGGCGGCCACCGATCCGGCGACCCTGCCGCGCACCACCAGCTGCGAGGTGCGGTCGCTACCGGGTTTGAGCAGTACGGGATTGAACCGGATGCTGGGCGCCAGGCCTGCGGCGCGGGCCTGCACCGCCTGCGCCCGGCCGATCTCGCCGCCCTCGACGGTGACCGCCGAGTTGTTCGACATGTTCTGCGCCTTGAACGGCGCCACCCGCACGCCTTGGCGGGCCAGTAGCCGGCACAGCCCGGCCACGACCATCGACTTGCCTGCGTCGCTGGTGGTGCCTGCGACCAGCAGCGCGCCCTTCAGCACGCCGAACGTGTGCTCAGTGCGGGATTCGGGCGAGAAAATCGCACTGGGCGCACGCTCGCTGACATGCTCACAGCCGGGTGAGGATCTCGGCGCCGCCGTCGGTGACCACCAGGGTGTGCTCGAACTGCGCGGTCCACTTCTTGTCCCGGGTGGCCACGGTCCAACCGTCGTCCCAGATCTCGTAGTCCAGGCCGCCGAGATTGATCATCGGCTCGATGGTGAACGTCATCCCCGGCTCGAGCACGGTGTCCACCGACGGCTGGTCGTAGTGCAGCACCACCAGGCCGTTGTGGAAGGTGGTGCCGATGCCGTGGCCGGTGAAATCGCGAACCACGTTGTAGCCGAACCGGTTCGCGTACGACTCGATGACCCGGCCGACGACCGACAGCTGACGGCCGGGCTTGACCGCCTTGATCGCCCGCATGGTCGCCTCGTGGGTGCGCTCCACGAGCAGGCGGTGCTCCTCGGCGACGTCGCCGGCCAGGAAGGTCGCGTTGGTGTCGCCGTGCACGCCGTCGATGTACGCGGTGACGTCGATGTTGACGATGTCACCGTCCTGCACGACGGTCGAATCCGGGATGCCGTGGCAGATGATCTCGTTGAGCGAGGTGCAGCACGACTTCGGGAATCCCTTGTAGCCCAGGGTGGACGGGTAGGCGCCGTGGTCGACCATGTAGTCGTGCGCGATGCGGTCGAGCTCGTCGGTGGTGACGCCGGGGGCGACGGCCTTGCCCGCCTCGGCCAGCGCGCCCGCCGCGATCCGCCCGGCGACGCGCATCTTCTCGATCACCTCGGGCGTCTGCACCCAGGGTTCGCTGCCCTCGTCGACCGTCGGCCGCCAGGCGTACTCGGGGCGGGCGATCGATTTGGGCACCGGCAGCGTCGGGGACAGCTCACCGGGGCGAAGCGCGGTGCGGACAGGCATGACACCCAGGATAGCCAGGAGAACGCCGATCTCCCTTTCGGAGAGTGCTGCTACCTTGACAGCCATGCTCGACGAGTCGAACCTCACGACGCGGCCGATGGTGACCACGCCCGACCACCTGCTCGGACAGCTGGGCCTGCGGGATGTCGTGGTTGCCGACGAATTGCTCATCCTCGAGATGGACAACCGGCCCGACCTGGCCAACGTCCGCGGTGCGCTGCAGGGCGGGCTGGTGGCCACCCTGATCGACATCGCCGCGGGACGCCTCGCAGGCAGGCACGTGACCGCCGATCAGGACGTCACCACCGCGGACATGACCGTGCACTTCGTCGCGCCCGTCGTGGCCGGCCCGGCCCGCGCCGAGGCGACCATCGTGCGGGCGGGCAGGCGGATGATCGTCACCGCCGTCGACGTGACCGACGTCGGCCGTGACCGGCTGGCCGCGCGGGCCACGTTGAGCTTCGCGGTGCTCGACCGCCGCTGAGCCGGGGCCTTTAGCCTTCAGCGCTCGCCGCGCCGCCACCGCCACCCGGTGCGCGGACCGCGGATGTCCACCGAGCCGAACACCACCTTGCCGGTCAGCACGACGTGCGGGCGGCCCTCGGCGGGGGCGTCGCGGCGGTGGTCGGTGGCGCTGCCGACGATCACCTCGACGTCGTCGATCGACGCGCTCGCACCGTCGGGCAGCCGCAGTTCCAGGCCGCCGGCGCGCAGGTCGAGTTCGATGACGACCATCGGGCCGGCGAACCGGGCCCGGGTCAGGTCGAGGTTGATCGACCCCATCCGGCGGTGCAGCGCCAGCCGGGTCGGGACGATCCACTCGCCTTGGCGTTTCAAGGATCCGAACACGCCACGCAGTTCGACGCGGTCGGTGGCCGAGGTGACGATCGCGCCGGGACCGGGCAGGTCGTCGACGAGCGTGTCGAGGTCGGGCCGCAGCCGGGCCTGTGACACCCGCGCCGAGCGTTCCTCGAACTCGTCGATGTCGATCAGGCCCATCGCGACGGCGTTGTGCAGCCGGCGCAGGGTTCCGTTGCGGTCGGCGTCGGAGATGCGCAGTGCGATGGGTTCGCCGTTGGGACTGGTCATGTCCCGTCCCAATTTACCGCCGCCGGGACCTCAGGCCAGATAGTCGGGCGGCAGGCCGTCGAGCATGCCGCGCAGCATCCGCACCGCGTACTCGGAGCTGCCGCCACCGACGATGAGCGCGGCGAAGGCCATGTCACCGCGGTAACCGGCGAACCACGAGTGTGAGCCGCCCGCGAATTCGGCCTCCCCTGTCTTGCCCCGCACGTCGCCGACGCCCTGCAGGTCGTCGGCGGTGCCGTTGGTCACCACCAGCCGCATCATCGGCCGCAAGCCGTCGACCATCGCCGGCGAGATGGGCGTGCGGTCGCCGTTGATGACGGTCTCGCGGCCCTCGATGAGGCGGGGCACGGGAGTGCGTCCCGCCGCGACGGTGGCTGCGGCCATCGCCATGCCGAACGGGCTGACCAGCACCTTGCCCTGGCCGAAGCCGTCCTCGGTGCGCTCGGCCAGGTTGACCGTCGGCGGCACCGAGCCCGACACCGTGGTGATGCCCTCGATCTCGTAGTCCGGCCCGATGCCGTACTGCGCGGCGGCGGTGGTCAACCCGCGCGGCGGCATCCGGCTGGCCAGTTCGGCGAAGGTGGTGTTGCACGAGCTGGCGAAGGCCCGCGACATCGGCACGGTGCCGAGGTCGAAACCGCCGTAGTTGGGCACGGTGCGGTGGCCGATGTCCATCTTGCCCGGGCAGCCGAGCAGGGTGTTGGGGGTGGCCATGGCCCGGTCGATCGCGGCGCCCGCGGTGACGATCTTGAACGTCGAGCCCGGCGGGTAGAGCCCCATCGTGGCGATCGGCCCGTCGGCGTCGGCGGCGGCGTTCTGCGCGACGGCAAGGATCTCGCCGGTGGACGGCTTGATCGCGACGATCATCGCCTTCTTGCCGGTGAAGTTCACCGCGTTCTGCGCCGCGTTCTGCACGGCCCGGTCCAGGCTGATGGTCACCGACGGCGAGGGGTTGCCGGGAACCTCGTTGAGCACGTCGACGTCCACGCCGTTCTGGTTGACGCTGACCACCCGCCAGCCGGCCTGGCCGTCGAGTTCGTCGACGACGGCCTTGCGCACCTCCTCGACGATCGCGGGGGCGAAGCGGTCGTCGGTCGGCAGCATCGCGGCCTGCGGGGTGACGACGACGCCGGGCACCGCGCCGAGCGCCCCCGCCACGCGGTCGTGATCGGACTGACGCAGGGTGATCAGGCTGAGCGGCCCCGCCGACGAGCTGGCCACCTCGGCCAGCCGCTGGGCGTCCAGCGTCGGGTCGAACTGCCGCAGCGCGTCGGCGGCCGCGCGCGCGGCCGGCATCACCGCGCCGCCGGCGTGCCACGACCCGAAGTCGAGCGCTCACGCAGTTGCGCCAGTGTCATCTCGCTGACCAGCCCG
>NZ_JACKSJ010000218.1 GCF_025821665.1 [Mycobacterium] manitobense | reverse complement strand
CCGCCGTGGTGGTCGGCCAGCAACGCGTCGTCGGCGGGCTGGTCGGGCCGGCCGCCCTGCGCGAGGCGCGCCGCGGGATGGCGCTGGCCGCCGGGTTGCGGCTGCCGCTGGTGCTGGTGATCGACACCGCGGGTCCGGCGCTGTCGACCGAGGCCGAGCAGGGTGGGCTCGCCGGCGAGATCGCTCGCTGCCTGGCCGAACTCGTCACCCTGGACACCCCGACGGTGTCGGTGCTGCTCGGACAGGGCAGCGGTGGGCCCGCGCTGGCGATGGTGCCCGCCGACCGGGTGCTGGCCGCCCAGCACGGCTGGCTGGCGCCGCTGCCGCCCGAGGGCGCCAGTGCCATCGTCTTCCGCGACACCGACCATGCGCCCGAACTCGCTGCGCAGCAGGGCATCCGGTCGGCCGACCTGCTGCGCGACGGCATCGTCGACGCCATCGTCGCCGAGCACCCCGACGCGGCCGACGAACCGCAGGAGTTCACTGCCCGGCTGTCGGCGTCGATCGCGGTGGAGCTGCACCGATTGCGCGAAGTCCCGGACGGCGACCGGCTGACGCACCGGCTGGCGCGCTACCGCCGAATCGGCCTGCCCTGAGCCGACGCTAGCCGCCCAGTTCGGACACCTCGGCGTCGAGGATGGCGGCCTGCTCGGTCAGTTCGTGATCCGACGGGTCGTCGCCGACTCGGGCGGTGAGGTCGCGGCGGGTGATCACCTCGAGGGCGCCCCTGTACTCGTCGGACTCCAGCTGGTCGGCGGTGACCACTTCGGCGCGGCCCTCGATCAGGACGAGCACGGCGTCGCCCTCCGCGCCGTGCAATCGGCGCACGTCGTCGGCGGAGACGGTCATCACTGCCCCCGCCCGGTCTGCTGCTGCAGGCGGTCGATCATCTCCGACGCCTGCGCCTTGGTCAGGTCGTCGGGCACCTCTTCGCCGGCTTCCTGCGCCAAGGTGCCCAGGTAGCTGCGTTGCGGTCCGGTCATCGGCTCGTCGCCGGTGGCCCAGTCCGACGGGTCCTTCTCGGCGTTCTCCTGGGGGGCTCGCCCCACGTCTTCAGTCATGGCTGTCCTATGCCCGCTGCGGGTGGCATCTATGCGTGCGATCCGAACATAAGTGCGAAGAAAATGGCGCCGCTGGTGACGAGGTTCAGCGGCAGCCGCAGCAGGCTGCGCCGGGTCCACCGCACGGCGGCCGCTTCGTCGACGGCGGCGGGGTCGGTCCGCTCGAACTCGGCCGCCTTGGGGATCACGTCGAGCAGTGACCAGATCCGCGCCGCGGCGTGCGTGGCCAGCGCGACGAGCAGCGGGTACCGCATCTCGGGTAGCCCCCACGCCGCGATCACCGACATCACGAGCAGCACCGCGAACGCGATGTGCGCCGGAAGCCAGAACCGCCGCCGGGAGATGCCGCCGTTGCGCTGCTGGACGATGCCGGGCCGCTTGGGCCAGAACGGGTCGATCGCGAGGTGCTCATAGAGTCCGCCGCCGAGCAGGATGCCGGAGAACAACGCGGTGGTGGCGATCAGGACGAGCGTCGGGGTCCACACGCGGTCCCATTATCCCGGCTCATCGCGGTTCGTCCTGTGCGCTGAGATACCGCTGGACCGTCGGCGCCAGCCAGGCCACCACCTCGTCGCGGGTCATGTCGACGACCGGGGGCAGCCGCAGGACGTAGCGGCACAGCGCCAGCCCGAGCATCTGGGTGGCGATCAGAGCGGCCCGCCGGGCGGGCGCCGTCGACCCGGTCTTTGTCAGCGCGGGCAGCAGCTGCGCGCTGAAGATCTCCCGCATGCGTTGCGCGGCATCGTTGTTCGTCGTGCTGGAGCGCAGCAGCACGACGAGCGCCTCGTCGCGCTCCCACCGGTCGACGAAGTGGCCGACCAGCAGCTTGCCGAGTTCGTCCGGCGCGACGTCGGCGACATCGGGCAGGTCGAGGTCGAAGTCCGCCGCCGCGGCGAACAGCTGGTCCTTGCTTCCGAAGTACCGCATCACCATCGACGGGTCGATGTTCGCGTCCGCGGCGATCGCCCGGATGGTGGCCCGCTCGAACCCCGACGCAGCGAATCGCTCGCGGGCGGCGGCGAGGATCACCGCCTTCGTCTCGACCGATGATCTACGCATGCCAACAAGTGTAGGCCAACAACTGTTGACTTTAACGGCCGACAGGCGCACAGTTGTGCCAACAAGCGTTGGCATAGAGCGAAGGAGCGGGCCATGAACAACACCGACGTCCTCATCGTGGGAGCCGGTCCGAGCGGACTGACACTGGCTGCATCGCTGCTGCGACGCGGTGTGCGGACCACAATCGTCGATCAGCAGGCCGCGGGGGCCAACACCTCACGGGCCGCCGCCGTCAACGCCCGCACCTTGGAAGTGCTCGAGGATCTCGACGTGTCGCGCCGCCTGGTCAAGCAGGGGGTGCAGGCGCCGCGCTTCTCCATCCGCGACCGCGCCCGCACGCTGATCCCGATCGACTTCAGCGTCCTGCCGTCGGCCTACCCGTACACCCTGCTCGTTCCGCAGAGCACCACCGAGCAGGTGCTGCTCGACCGGCTCGTCGAGCTGGGCGGCACGGTCATCCGGCCTAAGACCCTCGAGTCGGTCACCGAGGACGCCGACGGGGTGACGGCGGTGTTCGACGACGGCGAGGTGCTGCGCGCCCGCTACGTCGTCGGCGCCGACGGGATCCACAGCACCGTGCGCGAACACGCAGGCATCGGCTTCATCGGCGGCGCCTACGACGAGTCCTTCGTGCTCGCCGACGTCCGGCTGACCGGTGACGCGCCGGAAGAGGAGGTCGTGTTGTTCTGGGCGACGGCCGGACTCACGGTGGTGGCACCGCTGCCCGACGGCTCCTTCCGGATCGTCGCCCCGGTCGCCGACGCACCGGCGGAACCGTCGGTCGCGTTCGTCCAGCAGCTCCTCGACGAGCGGGGCGCAGGCAATGTGCGGGTCACCGAGGTGGTCTGGGGTTCCCGGTTCCGCATCCAGCACCGGGTGGCCGACACCTACCGGGCCGGCCGGCTGCTGCTGGTGGGCGACGCCGCACACGTACACAGTCCCGCGGGCGGGCAGGGCATGAACCTGGGTATCCAGGACGCGGTTGCTCTGGCCGCCGCACTCGCCGCGGTGCTCGAAGGCGGATCGCCCGCGCTGCTCGACGAGTACAGCGACACCCGCAGGCCCATCGCCCGCGATGTGGTCACGCTGACCGACCGGCTGACCCGGCTGGCCACCCTGCCCCGCGCCCTGCGCCCGGTACGCAACACGGCGATGAGCCTGGCCGGCCGGATCCCCGCGGTGCGGCGCGCACTGGCGTGGCGTCTGTCCGGCCTGGTGTACCGCTAGCCGTCCAGACCGAGGACGCGCACGCTCTCCTCACGCATCTCGACCTTGCGCACCTTGCCGGTGACGGTCATCGGGAACTCGTCGACGACGTGCACGTACCGCGGGATCTTGTAGTGCGCCAGCTTGTCCCGGGCGAAGGACCGCACCGCGTCGGCGTCGAGCGCGGCGCGGCCCGCCTTCATCCGGATCCACGCGCAGATCTCCTCGCCGTACTTCGCGTCGGGCACACCCACCACCTGGGCGTCCTCGATGTCGGGATGGGTGTAGAGGAACTCCTCGATCTCGCGCGGATAGACGTTCTCGCCGCCCCGGATCACCATGTCCTTGATCCGCCCGACCACGTTGCAGTACCCGTCCTCTCGCATGACGGCGAGGTCGCCGGTGTGCATCCAGCCCTCGGCGTCGATCGCCTCGGCCGTCTTCGCGTCGTCGTCCCAGTAGCCGAGCATCACCGAATAGCCCCGCGTGCAGAACTCCCCCGTCTCGCCCCGGTCCAGGGTCTCGCCGCTGCCGGGGTCGACGATCTTCACCTCGACGTGTGGATGCGCCCGGCCGATCGACGCGGTGCGCCGTTCGAGGTCGTCGTCGATCAGCGTCTGGCACGACACCGGCGACGTCTCCGTCATGCCGTAGGCGATCGCCACCTCCGCCATGTTCATGTCGGCCACACACCGCTTCATCACCTCCACCGGGCACACCGAACCGGCCATGATCCCGGTGCGCAGCGACGACAGGTCGGTGTTCGCGAAGTCGGGATGGCCGAGCATCGCGATGAACATCGTCGGCACGCCGTACACGCCGGTGCACCGCTCCTGTTCGATCGCGGCGAGGGTGAGGCCGGGATCGAAGCCGGGCGCCGGGATCACCATCGTGGTGCCGTGCGCGGTGCACCCGAGGTTCCCCATCACCATGCCGAAGCAGTGGTAGAAGGGCACCGGAATGCACAACCGGTCCTGTGGCCCCAGATTGATCAGCTCCGTGGCGAAGTAGCCGTTGTTGAGGATGTTGCGGTGTGACAGCGTCGCGCCCTTCGGGAAACCCGTTGTGCCCGAGGTGTACTGGATGTTGATCGGGTCGCGGTTGTCCAGCTGCGCCATCCGGTCCCGCACCGCGTCGACGGCGACCCGCTGCTGCTGCGCCAAGGCGGTCCACTCGTCGGTGCCCAGGAACAGCACGTCCCGCAACGCACGGCAGCCGGGGCGCACCTCGTCGACCATGGCGCGGTAGTCCGACGACTTGAAGGACGTCGCGGCGACCAGCGTGCGCACCCCGGACTGCTCGAGCACATAGGCCAGTTCGTGTGTGCGGTAGGCGGGATTGATGTTGACCAGGATCGCGCCGATCTTCGCCGCGGCGTACTGCACGATCGTCCACTCCGCGCAGTTCGGCGCCCAGATCCCGACCCGCTCGCCCTTCTCCACGCCCAGGCCGATCAAACCGGCGGCGGTGCGGTCGATCTCGTCGTTCAGCTCGGCATAGGTCCAGCGCCTGCCGGTGACCACCTCGACAAGCGCTTCGACGTCCGGATTCGCCTGCGCGGTCCGCTCGAAGTTGGTCCCGATCGTCTCCTCGAGCAGAGCGACGTCGGTGGGTCCGCGGCCGTAGGCTTCCATGCCGCTATGGTCTACGTCACAGCCGCCGACCGCCACCCCCTGCCGGTCGGGTAAGCAGGAGGAGTGGTTGCCGTTCACCCGTTCCGCATCGCCGTTCCCGACGCCGCCCTCACCGATCTGCGGACGAGGCTCGCCAACACCAGGTGGCCGGAGAACGAGACCGTCGACGACTGGAGCCAGGGCGTCCCGCTGGCCTACACCCGTGAACTCGCCGGCTACTGGGCCGACGGCTACGACTGGCGCGCCCGCGAGGCCGCGCTCAACCGGTTCGACCAGTTCACCACCGACATCGACGGGCTCGAGATCCACTTCATCCATCAGCGGTCCTCCCGCGACGACGCGTTCCCGCTGCTGATCACGCACGGCTGGCCCGGGTCGATCGTGGAGTTCCACAAGGTGATCGAGCCGCTCAACGCCGCGGGCTTCGACGTCGTGTGCCCGTCGCTGCCGGGATACGGCTTCTCCGGCAAGCCGACCGGCACCGGGTGGGGCATCGAGCGGATCGCCGTCGCGTGGGACACGCTGATGGGCCGGCTCGGGTACGACCGCTACGGCGCGCAGGGCGGCGACTGGGGCGCCGCGGTGACCACGCAGATCGGTCGCAACGTCGGGTCATGCGTCGGCATCCACCTGAACATGCCGATCGGCAGGCCGCCGAAGGACCTCTCCGACGCCACCGAGGAGGAGCAGCGCGCGCTCGCCCGCGTCGCCGAGCACCAGCGCTGGGGCACCGGCTACTCCAAGGAGCAGTCCACCCGGCCGCAGACCGTGGGCTACGGCCTGGTCGACTCGCCCGTCGGCCAGCTGGCCTGGATCGTCGAGAAGTTCTGGGCGTGGACCGACTGCGACGGGCACCCCGAGAACGCCGTCGGCCGCGACGAGATGCTCGACAACGTGATGCTGTACTGGCTCACCGCGTCGGCGGCGTCCTCGGCAAGGCTGTACTGGGAGAGCTTCAACAGCTTCGGCGGCGGCGACCCGGTCACCCTGCCGACCGGTGTGGCGTCCTTCCCGAAGGAGATCCTGCAGTCATCGCGCCGGTGGTGCGAGCCGAACTACAACATCACCCACTGGACGACGATGCCCCGCGGCGGACACTTCGCCGCGCTCGAACAGCCCGAGTTGTTCGTCGACGACGTGACCGCGTTCTTCGACACGGTTCGCTGAAAATGACGTCGACTACCTGGTGATCCGTGCGGGCGGCTCAGCATCCTCAGGGCGAGATTGACGTCACGCAGCAGAAGTGCGAGAACGGTGCGACGTCACGTCGATCTCACGGTCGGTACGCGCCTCACGCGCCGCCCGGCCGGCTCGGCGAGTGTCGGGCTTCGACGCGTCCACGCCCCGCCGCCGCCAGGCGTCGGCGACCCGGCCCAGGATGTCGTCGACCGGATCCTCGGCAATCACGCGAATGACGATCCAACCCGCCGCTTCCAAGCGACGCACCCGCCGTTGATCTTTCACGTAACGGGCGCGACTGGTGCGGTGGTAGTCGCCGTCGTAATCCACGGCGATCTCGAGGCGCTTCCAGCCCATGTCGACGACGCCGATCAGACCCTCGGCGTCGTAGACGGGTATCTGCGTTTCGGGTGTCGGATAGCCGGCATCGATCAGCAACAGCCGCAGCCAGGTCTCCTTGGGTGAATCGGCGCCGCCGTCGACCAAAGGCAGCGCGACGCGCAAAGCATTGAGACCGCGGGCGCGGGGATAGCGCTTCGCCAGGAGCAGAACCTCATCGGCGGAGAAGCGGCTAGACCACATCAGCGCATCGAGTCGCGCGACCGCCTCGTTCCTCGGGAGTCGACGGCCCAGGTCGAATGCCGTACGCGCATTGGAGGTCACCGGTATTCGGCCGAAACGGGTGATCTCGTCGTCACCGAGGGCGTCGTTGCGCGTCAGGATGCCTTCGGGTGGCCGGCCGTGCCGCCAGATCAACTCGATGGGTATGTCGTCGTCGATGTAACTCGCTCCCCACATCTTCGATGCGGCCAATCCTGCCACCACCGCCCGCCGGTCGGACCAGAGCCACGCGCCGTAGATGCGGTCGCGCAACGACAGCGTGGCAGCCTTCTCGCAGTAGACGTCCGGGAACATCCGGCGGTGCCAACGCTGCAGCTCATATCTCGTGACAGCACCTTTGGCCAACGCTTCGCTACCGCGGAAGATCCTCCCCATGACGCGATGCTGGCATCAGCCACCGACAGCGGCGTGACATTGACGCCACGCAGTAGAAAGCCAAGAGGGCTGCTGCGTCACGTCAATCTCACGCAGCCAGCAACGACGGCTCAGGCGAGCGAGTTCTGCCACGCCCGGTGCAGCGCCGCGTACCGCCCGTCGCGGGTGATGAGCTCGGCGGGCGGACCGTCCTCGACGATCTCCCCGTGCTCGAGCACCAGCACGCGGTCGGCGATCTCCACCGTCGAGAGCCGGTGCGCGATCACCAGCGCGGTGCGGTCGGAGAGCACGGTCTCCAAGGCCCGCTGCACCATTCGCTCACTCGGGATGTCCAGCGACGACGTCGCCTCGTCGAGGATCAGCACCGCCGGGTCGGCCAGGAACGCCCGCGCGAACGCCACCAGCTGCCGCTGTCCCGCGGACAACCGGCCGCCCCGCTTGGCCACATCGGTGTCGTACCCCTCGGGCAGCGTGGCGACGACCCGGTCGGCGCCGACGGCGACCGCCGCGGCGCGCACCTCCTCGTCGGTGGCCTCGGGTTTACCGAATCGGATGTTGTCGGCGACGGTGCCCTCGAACATGAAGTTCTCCTGCGTCACCATCACCACGTGGCGGCGCAGTTCGCTCTGCGACAGGTTCCGCAGGTCGACCCCGTCGAGCGTCACCGCCCCCGACGTCGGGTCGTAGAACCGGGCGATCAGCTTCGCGATCGTCGTCTTGCCCGCACCCGTCGTCCCCACCAGCGCGACGGTCTGCCCCGCAGGCACGTCGAGATTCAGCCCGGGCAGCACCGGCCGGCCCTCGGTGTACTCGAATTCGACGTCGGAGAAGGCGATCTCACCCCGCACCCGGTCCAGGCGCACCGGGTCCTCCGGATCCGCGATGCCGGGCTTCTCGGCCAGCACCCCGGCCAGCTTCTCCAGCGCCGACGACGCCGACTGGAAGGTGTTGAAGAACTGCGAGATCTCCTGCATCGGCTCGAAGAACATCCGCAGGTACAGCAGGAACGCGGTCAGCGTGCCGATCGTCATCTCGCCGTGCAGCACCCGGTAGCCGCCGTAGAGCAGCACCACACCGGTGGTGACGTTGCCGACCAGCTTCACCCCGGGCATGAAGATCGCGAGCAGCTTGAACGTCTTCTCGTTGATCTCGCGGTACTCGTCGGCGATGTCCTCGAAGATCTCCTGGTTGCGCGGTTCGCGGCGGTAGGCCTGCACGGCCTTGATGCCCGTCATCGTCTCGACGAACTGCACGATCACCAGCGCCGCGCTCTCGCGCACCTTGCGGTAGGTCTTGGCGGACTCGGTGCGGAACCACCACACCAGCGCGATCAGCAGCGGGAACGCGGCCAGGCACATCAGGCCCAGCTTCACGTCGAGCACGACGAGCAGCACGGACGTGCCGACCAGCGTCAGCACGGCGGTGATCAGCGAGTCGAACCCGGTCTCCAGCATGTCCTGGATGGCCTCGACGTCGTTGGTCGACCGGCTGACCACCCGGCCCGAGGTGTAGCGGTCGTGGAACCGGATGTCGAGCCGCTGGAAGTGCCGGAACACCCTGCGCCGCAACTCCAGCAGCACCTTCTGGCCGACGCGGCCGGAGCGGCGCAGGAAGAACATCCGGCTGACGGCCTGCACCACCACGACGACGCCCAGCGACGCGACGATGAGCATCAGCTCGCGCGCGGACCCGCCGTCGACTATCGGCGGGATGCCGTGGTCGATGCCACGCTGCACGAGCAGCGGCACCGACAGCCGAGCAGCGTTCTCCACCACCACGACCAGCGCCAGCAGCCCGACCGTCAGGCGGTAGGGGCGCAGCAGCGAGCCCAGCAGCGCGCGGGCCTCGCGGCGCCGCGGCAGGTTCTCGTCGATCGGCAGGTCGTCGTCGCCGCTCTCCTTGACCCGTCCGCGCCAGTCCGTGACGGTCATCGCGCCTCGGCCTCCGACGTCACGAAAGGCCGCTCCGCACAGGTCTCCCCACAAGCCGAGTCGGTGGCTTCCTGCTCCTCGTAGGCGCGGTCGAGGCGGCGCCGGTCCTCGTCGTCCTGCCAGGCGCAGCTGCGCTCGGCGCCGTCGTCGAGCTGGTCGTCGGCGGCCAGCAGGTAGCGGTACTGAGGCACGTCGGCCAGCAGTTCGGCGTGCGTGCCGATGTGGGTGATGGTGCCGCCGTCCTCGGTGCGGCCGATGAGCGCGACCTTGTCGGCCAGCAGCACCGTGGACGCACGGTGCGCGACGACGATGCCCGTCACCGAGTGCAGCACCCGGCCCAGCGCCTCGGTGACCACCGCCTCGGTGTGCATGTCGAGCGCCGAGAGCGTGTCGTCGAGCACCAGGATCTTCGGCCCCGCCAGGATCGCCCTGGCCAGCGACAGCCGTTGACGCTGACCGCCGGACAGACTCATGCCCTGCTCGCCGATGCGGGTGTCCAGGCCGAACGGCAGGTCGTAGACGAACTGCGCGGCGGCGACCTCGACGGCCTCGGCCAACTGCTCGTCGGTGGCGTCCGGGCGGCCCAGCCGCAGGTTCTCGGCGACCGACATGGAGAACAGCGTCGGGTCCTCGAACGCGGTGGCCACCGCCTCGCGCAGCGCGGGCAGCGACAGCTCGCGGATGTCGCGGCCGTCGATGCGGATCGACCCCTCGCTGACGTCGTAGAGCCTCGACAGCAGCGCCGCCAGCACCGATTTGCCCGAGCCGGTCGGGCCGACGAGGGCCAGCGTCTCCCCCGGTTCGACGGTCGCGCTGACGTGGCGCAGCGCCCACTCCTCGCTGTCGGGGAACCGGAAGCCGACGTCGACCAGTTCGAGGCGCCCGCCGCGCGGCGTCGCATCGGCCGGGCCGTCGGCGATCTCCCGTGGCGCGTCGAAGATCTCGGCGATGCGGTTGGCCGCGGTGAACGACTCCTGCGTCATCGATAGCAGGAAGCCCAGCGACGCGATCGGCCACACCAGCGACAGCATCATCGTGATGAACGCGACGAGCGTGCCCAGGGTGACGTGCCCCGCGCCTGCGGCGTAGGCGCCGAAACCCAGCACCACGATCAGCGTCAGGTTCGGGATGATCTCGAGCAGCGTCCAGAACTTCGCCGACACTCCCACCCGCTTGACCTGGGTGTCGTACAGGTCGGTCAGCTGCCGGTCGAAGCGGTCGTAGACGTAGTCCTCGCGGCCGAAGGACTTGACCACCCGCAGGCCGAGTGCCGCCTCCTCGACGTGGGTGGCGACGTGGCCGGACTGGTCCTGCGCCAGCCGCGACAGCCGCGTGTAGGACTGCTGGAAGTGCAGCACGATCAACGTGATCGGGACGATCGAGACCAAGACGACGACGCCGAGTGGCCAGTACATCGACAGCAGGATCGCCGTCACCACGGTGATCTGCAGGAGGTTCAGCACCAGGAACAGCAGCCCGAACGACATGAAGCGGCGAATCGTGCTCAGGTCGTTCATCATCCGCGACAACAACTGCCCGGACTGCCAGCGGCCGTGGAAGCTCATCGGCAGGATCTGCAGGCGCGCGTAGAGATCCTTGCGGATGTCGGCCTCGACGCCCATGGTGGCGCGCGAGCTCAGCCAGCGTCGGATGAACCACAGCACGGCCTCGGTGATGCCGATGCCCATCGCCGCGGCGCCGAGCAGCCACAGCCCCTGCTGATCCTGGTGGCGCACCGGGCCGTCGATCACCGCCTTGGTCATCAGCGGGATCGACACCGTGGCTCCGAGGCTCGCTATCGCGATGACCACCATCACCGTCCACCGCGCCCGGTAGGGCAGCAGGTACGGCAACAGCCGCCACAGGTCCGAACTCGCCCGTGGCCGCGCGGGCGGCGGTGCGATCGCGGGCACCGAGTTCACGGGTTCACTCACTTAGAGAATCTTCCCATCTCACGCAAACCAATAACCCGCCGTGCGTCGAACGTCACGCGGCGACCCCAGCGTCCTGCGGGCCGAACTGCGTCTCGTAGAGCACGGTGTAGCGGCCGCCGCGGGCCAGCAGTTCCCGGTGCGTGCCGCGTTCGACGATCCGGCCGTCCTCGATCACCAGGATCTGGTCGGCGGCCCGCACTGTGGAGAGCCGGTGGGCGATGACGAGCGACGTGCGCCCCGCCAGCGCCTCGCCCAGGGCCTGCTGCACCGCGGCCTCCGACTCGGAGTCCAGCGACGCCGTCGCCTCGTCGAGCACCACCACCCGCGACCTCCCCAGCAGCAGGCGGGCGATGGTCAGCCGTTGCCGTTGCCCGCCGGACAGACGGTAACCGCGCTCTCCGACAACGGTGTCCAGCCCGTCGGGCATCTCGGCGATCAGATCCGCCAGCCGGGCGCGCCGCAGCGCCGCCCACAGATCGGCCTCGGTGGCCTCCGGAGCCGCGAGCAGCAGGTTGGACCGGATCGACTCGTGGAACAGGTGGCCGTCCTGGGTGACCATGCCGACGGTGTCGCGCAGCGACTCGAACGTCACGTCGCGCACGTCGGCGCCGCCCAACCGGACCGCACCGTCGTCGACGTCGTACAGCCGCGCCAGCAGCGCCGCGATCGTCGACTTCCCTGCCCCGGAAGATCCCACCAGCGCGACCATCTGCCCGGGCTCGGCGGTGAACGAGATGCCGTGCAGCACCTCCTCGCCGCCGCGGTCGTCGAGCGTCGCGACCTCCTCCAGCGAGGCCAGCGACACCTTGTCGGCCGCTGGGTAGCCGAACCGCACCTGATCGAACTCCACGGCGACCGGGCCGTCGGGCAGCGCCGCGGCGTCGGGCTTCTCCCGGATCAGCGGCACCAGGTCGAGCACCTCGAAGACCCGCTCGAAGGACACCAGCGCGCTGGCGATCTCGACGCGGGCGTTGGCCAGCGCGGTCAGCGGGGCGTAGAGCCGGGTGAGCAGCAGCGCCAGCGACACCACTGCGCCGGTCTGCAGGTGCCCGCCGATGGCCAGCACGCCGCCGAGGCCGTACACCAGCGCCAGCGCGAGCGCCGACATCAGCGTCAGCGAGTTCATGAACGTCGCCTGCAGCATCGAGGACCGCACGCCGATGTCGCGGACCCGCCCGGCACGCGCCGCGAACTCGCCCGACTCCTGCGCCGGCCGGCCGAACAGCTTGACCAGCGTCGCACCGGGCGCGGAGAACCGCTCCGTCATCTGGGTGTTCATCGTCGCGTTGTAGATCGCGGCCTCGCGGCTCAGGTGCGCCATCCGGGCGCCGATGCGGCGGGCGGGCACCACGAACAGCGGCATCAACACCAGCGACAGCAGGGTGATCTGCCATGAGATGCCGATCATCACGGCCAGCGTCAGGGTCAGCGTGACAACGTTGGAGACGACGCCGGACAGCGTGTCGGAGAACGCCCGCTGTGCGCCGATGACGTCGTTGCCCAGCCGGCTGACCAGCGCGCCGGTCCGGGTTCGGGTGAAGAACGCGACCGGCATGCGCTGCACGTGGTCGAACACCGCGGTGCGCAGGTCGAGGATCAGGCCCTCACCGATGGTCGACGACAGCCACCGCGTCAGCAGCGACACCGCCGCCTCGGCGACCGCGACGCCGGCGATGACGATGGCCAGCACCACCACCGCGCTCGCCGGACCGCCGGCAGTGATGACGTCGACGACCCGCCCGGCCAGCAGCGGCGTGGCGACCGTCAGCAGTGCGGTCACCACGCTGACGCCGACGAACACGCCGAGCCTGCGGTGGTGACGCGCCGAGAACCGCCAGATCCGCTTCAGCAGCGTGCGGTCGGCCAACGACCGCAGATCACCGCCGCGGGCGTGCGTCTGCCGGTACAGCGATTGCCGGGCAACCGTCTCCAAGCTCATGTTTTCACCGTAGAACCTCAACAATGGATTAGGTCAAAGCCTTCCGGCCCGGCGAATTCGCCGTCCTGGCCTGCAGCCTTCCCCGAAGAGCGCCGCGCCAACCCCAGCTCAGACGATGCCGAAGTACCCGATCACGCCGGCAACAGCGACCACCAGCAGCGGATTGAGCTTGGTGAAGACGAACACCGCGGTGCAGACGGCCGTCAGCAGATAGGCCCGCCAGTCGTGGTCGGCCGAGCGGCTCATCACCAGCGAGGTGGCCAGGATCAGCCCGACGGTCAGCGGGGCGAAGCCCTTCTCGACGGCGATCCGCAGCCGCGACTTCTGCGCCTTCTGCCAGAACTGCGTGATCACCAGGACCAGCGTGGCCGCAGGCAGCACCATCGCGACGGTGGCGACCACGCCGCCGAGGATCGCGCCCGGCACCCCGCCCACCTCGAGGCCTGCGGCGTAGCCCACCATCCCGACGATCAGGATGCTCGGACCCGGCGCCGACTGGGAGATCGAGAACAGATCGGCGAACTGCCCGTCGGTCAGCCAGTGCCGTTCGTGCACCGCCCTGGCGTGCATCTCGGGCAGCACCGCGTTGCCCCCGCCGATCGACATCAACGACAACGACCCGAACAGCGCGATGAGTTGCAGATAGGTGCTCACGTCTCGGTGGCCGCCTCCCGCGCCCGGCGCGGCCACGCCCAGAGCACGCTGAGCGGCGCGAGGATCGCCAGCACACCGAGCAGCGGCCAGCGCAGCACGCCGTTGAGGACGAACGCCGCTGCGAACAGGGCGACAGGCACCAGACCGGTGAGGCACTGGCGGCCGGTCTGGATCACCATCGCCACGGTCAGCGCGACGGCGGCCGCCGATGCGCCGTGCAGCACACCGGCGACGGCGGGCACCTCCTTGAAGCGGAAGTACAGGAAGGCCATCACCAGGATGATCACCAGCGGCATGAAGCACAGCCCCGCCACCGCGGCGACGGCCCCCGCGACCGAGCGCATCTTGCTGCCCGCGAACACCGCCATGTTGACCTGATTGGCGCCCGGCAGGATCCGGCACATCGTCATGGCCGAGAGGAACTCCGCCTCGCCGAGCCACCGCTTCTCGACGACGAGGATCTCCCGCGACCACGCCGACAGTCCGCCGCCGAACGACGCCAGCGCGATGTGGTTGAACGTCCAGGCGATGTCGAACAGTGAGACCGGCTTGTCGGTCTCACTCATGGTCGACGTGCGCGTCGGCGGGGAAGTCGAGGTGGGTCTCGTCCTCGTGATGGTGCGCCGGCTCGAGGGGGTCGGGTGGCTCGTAGTGGTGCGACGTCTCCCAGTCGCCGTCGAAGACCTGCTTCAACCGGGCCACGGCTTCGGGGTCGCTGGTGATCACGCCCAGTTCGCGGCGCAGGTCGAATGCGCTCCGGTCGATGTTCATCGAACCGAGCAGCGCCTGGCTGTCGTCGATGATCAGCAGCTTCGCGTGCACCCGCAGCTGCTTCTGCTTGCGCACCTTGACCCCGAACCGGCGCAGGGTGCGCAGCGAGGCGAAGGTGTCCAGGACGTCCCACTCGCTGATGCCGTGCCTGCCGCCGCACAGCACGTGCACCTTCACGCCCCGGTCCGCGGCGGCGGCGATGTGATCGAGGATCACCGCGTCGACGTACTTCGGGTGCTGGATGTCGAGGCGGTGGGTGGCGGCGTCGATGAACTGCGCCATCCGGTAGCGCGAGTTCGCGTTGCTCCACAGCAGGCCGTCGTTCTGCGCGGGCGACCAGTCCTCGTGATTCCAGTCCGCGTGGAAGGCCTCGGTGATCTGGGCGACGTGGTTCGGGTCGGTGGTGACGATCCCGTAGTCGCGGGTGCGGGTGAAGTACTTGGTGCACAGGTTGAACGTGGCGATCAGGGCGGCGTCGCCGTCGACGACGATCGACTTCTCGTGGGTCACGTAGAACTTCGGGTTGCACCACTGCACCTCGACGCCCGCGGCGCGGAGCCGTTCATAGGTGTCGTCGTTCGCGCGGTCGCCGCCGGACCGCTTGGCGTTCAACATGACCCGCACGTCGACGCCCGCGGCCCTCCGATCGATCACCGCGTCGATGAGGCTCTCGTCGGTGAACGTGAACTGCTTGACCAGGAGGCGCTCGCGGGCCGACGAGATGAACTCCCGAACCGGGGCCAGCCCGTCGTCGGGTTCCACGATCAGATTCGACGACGGCACAAGTCCCGGATGCTAGCACCGCCGCGGAGCCAGCAAACGGCGATGGGCGTAACTTGTGGGCCGTGATCAACGACTCCTCGGCGTCACGCCCGAAGCTGGACGTCTGGGAACGGCGCACCGAGTGGCCGCTGGCGGCGGTCGCCATCGTATTCCTCATCGCCTACGCGATCGACGTGCTCGCCCAGCCGCAGGGCGCGGCCGACGTGGCCATCGAGGTGGTCGCCTGGGGTTCCTACGCCGTCTTCGCCGTCGACTACGTCATCCGGCTGAGCCTGGCCTCCAACCGCTGGCGGTGGTTCTTCCGCCACCTGTTCGACCTCGCGATCGTGCTGCTGCCGCTGCTGCGGCCGCTACGCCTGGTGCGTCTGGTCATCCTCATCTCGGTGCTGCAGCGGGCCGTCGGCAATGCGATCCGCGGCCGGGTCGTCATCTACACGATCTCGGCGGCCGTCCTGCTGGTGTTCGTGGCGTCGCTGGCGGTGCTCGAGAGCGAACGCGACGCCGTCGACCCGCACATCACGAATTTCGGTGAGGCGCTGTGGTGGTCGATCACCACGATCACCACCGTCGGCTACGGCGACCTGACCCCGCTCACCGGCACCGGCCGGGTGATCGCGGTGCTGCTGATGATCGGCGGCATCAGCCTCGTCGGTTCGATCACCGCCACGCTGGCGTCGTGGATCGTCCAGCGCGTGGCCGACGAACAGTCGGCCGAGGAGGCGGTGACCACCGCGCACGTCGAGCAGGTGCTCGCCGAGATCAAGGAGTTGCGAATCGAGATCGCCCTGCTGCGCGACGAGGGACGCGGTCCCGGCGGTCAGCCTCCCCCAGCGTGACCCGGCCATCAGGCAAGATTGCGGACATGGACAGTGGTGGTGTGGCCTCGCCCCGGGTGCTCGTGGTGGACGACGACCCCGACGTGCTGGCGTCGCTCGAGCGCGGGTTGCGGCTGTCCGGGTTCGACGTCTCCACCGCCGTGGACGGCGCCGAGGCGCTGCGCAGCGCCACCGAGACCCGGCCCGACGCGATCGTGCTCGACATCAACATGCCGGTGCTCGACGGCGTCAGCGTGGTGACCGCGCTGCGTGCGATGGACAACGACGTGCCGGTCTGCGTGCTGTCGGCGCGCAGCAGCGTCGACGACCGGGTGGCGGGGCTGGAGGCCGGCGCCGACGACTACCTGGTCAAGCCGTTCGTGCTGCAGGAGCTGGTGGCGCGGGTGAAGGCGCTGCTGCGCCGCCGCGGATCGTCGGCCACCATCTCGTCGGAGACCATCCAGGTCGGCCCGCTGGAGGTCGACATCCCGGGCCGACGGGCGCGCGTCAACGGCGCCGACGTCGACCTGACGAAGCGGGAGTTCGACCTGCTGGCGGTGCTCGCCGAACACAAGACCGCCGTGCTCTCGCGCGCGCAGCTGCTCGAGCTGGTGTGGGGTTACGACTTCGCCGCCGACACCAACGTGGTGGATGTGTTCATCGGCTACCTGCGCCGCAAGCTCGAGGCCAACGGCGCGCCGCGGCTGCTGCACACCGTGCGCGGTGTGGGTTTCGTGCTGCGGACCCAGTAGTCGATGAACCTGCTGTCGCGCATCCGCCGCACGCCTTCACTTAGGGCCAGGGTGGTGGTCGCGACAGCGATCGGCGCGGCGATCCCGGTGCTGATCGTCGGCACCGTGGTCTGGGTCGGCATCACCGGGGACCGCAAGGAACGCCTCGACCGCAGGCTGGACGAGGCGGCCGGCTTCGCGATCCCGTTCCTGCCGCGCGGGCTCGACGAGATCCCGAAGTCGCCCAACGACAAGGACGCCGTCATCACGGTGCGCAGGGCCGGGCAGATCAGTTCGAACTCCGAGGTGGTGCTGCCCGAGTTGCCCGCGGGCTACGAGGACACCTACGTCGACGGCGTGCGGTACCGGGTGCGCACGGTCGAGATCCCGACACCCGAGCCGATGCTGGTGGCCGTCGGCGACACCTACAACGCCACCATCGCCGACACCAACAACCTGCACCGGCGGGTGGTGATCATCTGCTCGCTGGCGATCGGCGCCGCCGCGGTGGTGGGCTGGTTGCTGGCGACGTTCGCGGTGAGGCCGTTCAAGCGCCTTGCGCGGCAGACCAGCCAGATCGACACCGCCGACGAGACACCGGTCATCGAGGTGCGCGGCGCGACGGAGGCCGTCGAGATCGCCGACGCGGTGAAGGGCATGCTGCAGCGCATCGCCAAGGAGCAGGACCGGACCAAGGCGGCGCTGACCTCGGCGCGCGACTTCTCGGCGGCCTCGGCGCACGAGTTGCGCACCCCGCTGACGGCGATGCGGACCAACCTGGAGGTGCTCGCCACCCTGGACCTGGACGGCGAGCAGCGCCAGGAGGTGGTCGGCGACGTCATCCGCACCCAGTCGCGGATCGAGGCGACGCTGTGGGCGCTGGAGCGGCTGGCGCAGGGGGAACTGTCCACCGCCGACGACCATGTCCCTGTCGACATCACCGAACTGCTCGACCGGGCCGCACACGACGCGATGCGGATCTACCCCGATCTGGAGGTCTCGCTGGCGCCCGCCCCGACGGTGATCATCGTCGGGCTGCCCGCCGGGCTGCGGCTCGCGGTGGACAACGCCATCGCCAACGCCGTCAAACACGGCGGGGCGAGCCGGGTGCAGCTCTCAGCGGTGAGCTCACGCGAGGGCGTCGAGATCGCGATCGACGACGACGGCTGCGGCGTGCCCGAGGAGGAACGCGCGCTGGTGTTCGAGCGGTTCTCCCGCGGGTCGACGGCGTCGCGGCTGGGTTCCGGGCTGGGGTTGGCGCTCGTCGCGCAGCAGGCCGAACTGCACGGCGGCACGGCGACGCTGGAGGCCAGCCCCCTGGGTGGCGCCCGGCTGCTGCTACGGCTGCCGGGGCCGCGGCCCGGTGAGGGGCTGCCGACCTTGCAGCTCTAGCGGGTGGCCAGCAGGTCGATGACGAAAATAAGCGTCTTGCCCGAGAGCCGGTGCCCGCCGCCCGCGTCGCCGTAGGCCTGGGCCGGCGGGATGGTCAGCTTGCGTCGGCCGCCGACCTTCATCCCGGGTATGCCGTCCTGCCAGCCCTGGATCAGGCCCTGCAGCGGGAACTCGATCGACTCGCCGCGGTTCCACGAGCTGTCGAACTCCTCGCCGGTGTCGTACTCGACACCGACGTAATGCACCTCGACGTTGGCGCCCGGCACGGCCTCCGCGCCCTCGCCGACGACCAGGTCCTCGATGACCAGATCGGTCGGAGGCGGTCCATCGGGAAACTCGATCTCGGGCTTTCCCCCACTATTGGCAGTCACCGCACCCACCGTAGTCGGGCAGACTGGTGCCGTGGCCAAAGACGAAGACATCCTCGATCAGGTGAACCGACTCGTTGCTGAGGAGAAGGACCTGCGCTCCCAGCTCCAGCACCACGAGATCGACGAATCCGAAGAACACCAGCGGCTGCGTGCCGTCGAGGTGGCGCTCGACCAGTGCTGGGACCTGCTGCGACAGCGGCGCGCCCTGCGTGAGTCGGGCAAGGATCCCCGTGAGGCCGAGGTGCGACCGGCCGGTGAGGTCGAGGGTTACCTGAACTGAGCGCCGACCACGCCGCCGGAGCCGCTCCCGCGGGGACCTTCGATGCGGTGATCGTCGGTGGCGGCCACAACGGGCTGGTCGCCGCGGGGTATCTGGCGCGCGCCGGCAGGCGCGTGCTGGTGCTGGAACGCCTCGACCACGTCGGCGGGGCGGCCGTCTCGGCGCACGCGTTCGAGGGCGTCGACGCGCGGCTGTCGCGATACTCGTATCTGGTCAGCCTGCTGCCGCGGCGGATCGTCGACGATCTCGGCGCCCGCGTCCGGCTGGTAAAGCGGCGGCAGTCGTCGTACACGCCGGACCCGGCGACCGGCGGGCGGAGCGGGTTGCTGGTGGGCCGGACGAACACGTTCGCGGCCGTGGGCGCCGCCGACGACGAGGCCGGCTTCGCGGAGTTCTACCGTCGCTGCCGCACGGTCACCGAGCGGTTGTGGCCGACCATGACGGCGCCGCTGATGACGCGCAGCCAGGCGCATGCGCACGTGCAGGCCGGCGACCCGGATGCCGGCGCGGTGTGGCACGCCATGACGGGCGCGCCGATCGGTGCGGCGATCGAAGGCGCGGTGTCCAGTGACCTGGTGCGCGGGGTGATGGCCACCGACGCCCTAATCGGCACGTTCGCCAGGACCGACGACCCGTCCCTGGCGCAGAACGTGTGTTTCCTCTACCACCTGCTCGGCGGCGGCACCGGCGACTGGGACGTCCCGATCGGCGGCATGGGCGCGGTCAGCGGCGCGCTGGCCGCAGCGGCCGCCGGCTTCGGCGCCGAGATCGTCACCGGCGCAGAGGTGTTCGGCATCGACCCGGACGGCGAGGTGCGCTACCGGTCCGGCGGGCGCGAGCACCGCGTCGGCGCGCGGTTCGTGCTGGCCAACGTCACCCCGGCGGTGCTCGCCGGCCTCGTCGGCGACCCCGCGCCGCAGCTCGCCGGCGGGTCCCAGGTCAAGGTGAACCTCATGCTGCGCCGGTTGCCGAGGTTGCGCGACGCGTCGGTGACGCCCGAGCAGGCATTCGGCGGGACGTTCCACGTCAACGAGAACCTGACGCAGCTCGACGCCGCCCACGACCGTGCCGCAGGCGGCGAGGTCCCCCAGCCGCTGCCGTGCGAGATCTACTGCCACTCGCTGGCCGATCCGACCATCCTGTCCGACCGCCTTCGGGAGACCGGCGCGCAGACGATGACGCTGTTCGGATTGCACACGCCGCACTCGCTGGCCCACGGCCAGGATCCGGAGCGGCTGCGCAATGCGCTGACGTCGGCGGCGCTCGGTTCACTGAACTCGGTGCTGGACGAACCCGTGCAGGACGTGATCCTCGAGGACGGCGCCGGCCGGCTGTGCATCGAGACCAAGACCACGGCCGACCTGGAGCACATACTCGGCATGACCGCGGGCAACATCTTCCACGGCGGGCTGCACTGGCCGTTCGCCGAGGATGACGAGGCGCTCGACACCCCGGCCCAGCGCTGGGGTGTGTACACCGCCCACGAGCGAATCCTGTTGTGCGGCTCCGGCGCCCGGCGCGGCGGCGGGGTGTCGGGCATCGGTGGGCACAACGCGGCGATGGCTGTGCTCGAAAGCCGGTGAAGCGGCGGCCGGCTTGCTAGCCTGGCGAAGATGAAGGCCACGATCGCGGCACTCGCCGCTGCGGCGATCTCCGCGGCGGCCATGGTGCTCGCCGCGCCTGCGCAGGCGGTGCCGACCTACGGCAGCAACGGGGTGTTCGGCGTCGACACCGAGGCGGGCAAGGGCTGGGTGACCGCGTTCATCGCGCCGGGCCGCTACCGCGTCGACCAGGCGCCGAGCATGGCGCCCTATCAGAGCGCTCCCGGTTTCTGGTTGCGCTGCAACGCTTTCCCGTGTTCCCACAATGCCGGTGGCCACATCATCGCGCGCGGCGATGCGGTGCGGGGCGCCGCGACGTTCGTCGACATCCTGCCGACCGACACGGCGGTGGCGCTGTACAACACGACACTCACCCGCGCCTGAACGTCACCTCAGCCTGCCGATGATGGCATGCAGCGTCGCCAGGTCGTCGGCGGCGAGCGCGCTCAGAGCAGGGGGCGCCGGGTCGTCGATGGCGTCGATCCGCTCGACCACGGCGCGACCGGCCGCCGTCAGCGACACCCGCTTGCTGCGGCGGTTGCCCGGATCGACCTCGCGCATCACCAGTCCACGGTCTTCGAGGTCGTTGACGGCGACGGTGGCCGCGGGCGCATCGATGGTGGCGGCGTGCGCGATCTCCTTGACGCTCATCGGCTGACGGGCCAGCCGGCGCAGGACGCGGACCCGGCTGAACGGCAGCCCCGTCTGCTCGACCACCGCGCGCTTCCAGCCCTCCCGGTTGTCGTACACCAGCGCGGCCATCGCCCGCCAGACGTCGTCGGCCAGACCGTCATGTGACATGCGTCGGCTCCGTGCGGGCCTGATCGCCGGCGATCAGCGGCGCCAGCCGCTCGGCGGACCGCAGCGCCCGTCCCGATGTCGAGTAGACGCCGAGCACGGTGATGACCATCCCGAATGCGATGCACACGAACCACAGCGGGCGTGCCGCGGTCGCGAAGTCGGCAGCCGTGCCGGCCAGCGCCGCTCCCGCCACCGAACCACACAGCGCCACACCGATGCTCACGCCGATCTGCCTGCTGGTCGAGGTCACCGCCGACGCCGCGCCGGCCCGGTCCAGCGGCATCCCGCTGACCGCGGCGTTGGTGATCGGCGCGTTGACCATCGAGAAGCCGATGCCGTACACCGCGAACACCACCAGCAGCTCCCACACCGGCGTCGTCGCGGTGAGGAACGTCAACAACACCGATGCCGACGTGATCAGGACACCGGCCACGAGCAGCGACGGCCGGGCGCCGAACCGCCCGACGAGGCGTCCCGACAGCGGCGAGAACAGCAGCGCGCCGATCGCGATCGGCAGGTAGATGAGGCCGGTGTGCATCGGCGAATAGCCGCGCTCCCCCTGCAGGTACAGCGACATCATGAACAGGAACGCGCCCCACGCCGCGAAGGCCGAGATCGCCGTCACCGTCGCCGAGGTGAACGGGATGCTGCGGAAGAAGCGCAGGTCGACGAACGGGTCGTGACGGCGCGACTCGTAGCGCAGGAACGCGGCGAACGCGATGACGGCCACCGCCGCGGCGCCGACGGTCCGCGGATTCGTCCACCCCAGCCCCGGGCCCTCGATCAGGGCGAACACGACGCCGAACAGGAACAGCACGCCGAGCGCCTGCCCCACCGGGTCGATGTTGCGCATGGTCGCCGACTTGGTCTCGGGCACGAACACCGCAGTCAGGATGATGGCCGCCGCGCAGATCGGCAGGTTGATCCAGAACACCGCCCGCCAGCCGATCCACTCGATCAGAAGTCCGCCGACGATCGGGCCGAGCGCCATCGAGATACCGACCACGGCCCCCCAGAAGCCGAGCGCCCGTGCGCGCTCGACGCGGCCGGTGAACACCTGCGAGATGATGGACAGCGCAACGGGATTCATCATCGAGCCACCGATGGCCTGCAGCAGCCGCGCGACGATCAACGTCTCGATGTTGGGCGCCAGGCTGCACAGCAGTGAGCCGAGCGCGAAGATCGTCAGCCCGAGCTGGAACACCCGCCGCCGGCCGAACCGGTCGCCGGTGGCGCCGGCCAGCATCAGCAGCGACGCCAGCACCAGCGTGTAGACGTCGATCACCCACTGCAGCTGCGACGGCGACGCGTGCAGGTCCGAGCGGATGGCCGGGATGGCGACGTTGACGATCGTCGCGTCCATCGACACGATCAACAGGCTCAGGCAGCAGGACATCAGGATGATGGCCTTGCGCCGCGAGGTCATGCCGACAGTATCGATCACCTAACTATTGTGAAACTACAACTGTCGTGATCGCAAGCGGATTGATCGTGACGTTCGTCGCCCCGCGACCGTGCGCGGGAACCGCGTCAGCGCTTCTCGGAGTCCACGTAGTCGCGTTCGGTGTAGCCGGTGTAGATCTGCCGCGGCCGGCCGATCTTGCCGCCACCCTCGTCGTGCATCTCCCGCCAGTGCGCGATCCAGCCCGGCAACCGGCCGAGCGCGAACAGCACGGTGAACATCCGCGTCGGGAAGCCCATCGCGCGGTAGATCACGCCGGTGTAGAAATCGACGTTCGGGTAGAGCTTGCGCTCGACGAAGAAGTCGTCGGTGAGGGCGAACTCCTCCAGCGACTTGGCGATGTCGAGCAGTTCGTCGTCGCCGCCGAGCTTGCCGAGGATCTTGTCGGCCTGCTCCTTGACGATCCGCGCGCGGGGGTCGTAGTTCTTGTAGACGCGGTGACCGAAGCCCATCAGCTTCACGTTGTCCTCGCGGTTCTTCACCTTCTTGACGAAGGTCTGGACGTCGCTCTCCTCGGTGCGGATGCGCTCGAGCATCTCCAGCACCGCCTGGTTCGCGCCGCCGTGCAGCGGCCCCCACAGCGCGTTGATGCCGCCGGAGATCGACGTGAACAGATTCGCCTGCGAGCTGCCGACCAGCCGCACCGTCGAGGTGGAGCAGTTCTGCTCGTGGTCGGCGTGCAGGATCAGCAGCATGTCAAGGGCGCGGACGACCTCAGGGTCCACCTCGTAGGGCTCGGCCGGCAGGCCGAACGTCATCCGCAGGAAGTTCTCGACCAGGCTCATCGAGTTGTCCGGGTAGAGGAACGGCTGCCCCACGGACTTCTTGAAGGCATACGCCGCGATCGTCGGCAGCTTGGCGAGCAACCGGATCGTCGACAGCTCGACCTGCTCGTCGTCGAACGGGTCGAGCGAGTCCTGGTAGTAGGCGCTCAGCGCGTTGACGGCACTCGACAGCACCGGCATCGGGTGGGCGTTGCGGGGGAAACCGTCGAAGAACCGCTTCAGGTCCTCGTGCAGCAGCGTGTGCCGCTGGATCTGGGTGGTGAACTTCTCCAGCTGCTCCGCCGTCGGCAGCTCGCCGTAGATCAACAGGTAGCTGACCTCGATGAAGGTCGACTTCTCGGCCAGCTGCTCGATCGGGTAGCCGCGGTACCGCAGGATCCCGGCGTCGCCGTCGATGTAGGTGATCGCACTCTTGGTCGACGAGGTGTTGACGAAACCGCTGTCGTAGGTGGTGTAGCCGCTCTTGGCCAGGAGTGACCCAAGCGCGATGCCGTCGGATCCTTCCGTGGCGTGGACTACATCCAGCTCCAGTTCGCCCCCGGGATAGGACAGGGTGGCGTGCTCTTCTCCACCGGACGGGTTATCGGCCACGGGTACCCCTTCGTCATCGCCTGAGATGCGGACCTGTCCTACAAAAGGTAGTCCCATCCCGACGGTCGTGCCCGCGGGGGGCGGCAGTTGCTCAGGCCGGCTGCCGGGCGTCGGCCGTCTCCGCCAGGAACATCGAGTAGGTCTCCTCGACGCGCGACACGATGGCCTCGACGGTGAGGCTGGCCCAGTCCGACTTGTCGACGTCTGCCATCGCGGTGCTCACGATCGCCGACCACACGCACGCCACCAGCTTGAGCCGCTTGTCGTCGCGCGCCACGCCCATCCGCTGTGCGAGGGCGGCGTTGACCGCGTCCTCGCGGAACTCCCCGGACAGGTGACGCAGCGAGGGCGAGGAGTTGATGATGCGGGCGGCGGCGAGCAACCGCTCGGAGGTCAACCCGTTGACCGCACCGGTCTTCGTCGAGACGAACGCCTCGATGTGGGCCTTGCACAGCGCATCCAGGTGGGTGAGGTCGTGGGGCTGGCGCGTCAACTGGACCGCCACCAGCTCGACGATGTCGTCGATGGAGGCGAGTACGACGGCGTCCTTGGTGGCGAAGTAGCGGCTGAACGTGCGCGGCGAGACGTCGGCGACGGCGGCGATCTGGTCGACCGTGGTGGCCTCGTATCCCTGCCGTGTGCACAACTCGACGGCCGCCTCGATCAGTTCTGCTCGCGTGCGCTGCTTCTTGCGCTCGCGCAGGCCGAGGATCGGTTTGCCGTCGACTTCAGCCACGCCGCGATGCTATCCCGCCGAGCTGATGAAAACCTGAAAATTTGGCACCCTATGCAAATCGCCCGTACTCACAGTATGTCTGCTCGGGGCGTTTTCCCCGGTCGGTAGCGAACGAAGGCCGGTGACAGCAGGGCGGCCACCAGTACGCCGGCGACCACCAGCCCGCCGCCGCCGGCCGCGGCGATCGTCGTGCCCACCGCGGCCGCCGCGGCGCCGTGCAGGGTGTCGGCCAGCCGCGGCCCACCGGCGACCACCACGACGAAGACGCCCTGCAGGCGACCTCGCACGTCGTCGGACGCCGCCTCCTGCAGGATGCTCGACCGGAACGCCGCCGACACCATGTCCGCCGCGCCCCCGAGGGCGAGGAATGCCAGTGCGGCCCAGAGCATTCCGCCGGCACGGCCGTCGGCCAGCCCGCAGGCCACACCGAAGCCGACCATCGCCAGACCCCACACCACGATGGCGGCCACCACCGCCAGCCCCTGCCTGCCGATCCTCGGCAGCCAGCCCGAGAACACCCCGCCGAGGACGGCGCCCACCGACATCGCTGCGGCCAGCAGCGCCACCGTGGTGCCGCCCTCGACGGGGCCGCCGAAGCTCTCGTGGGCCAGCTGCGGGAACAGTGCCCGCGGCATGCCGAAGATCATCGCGATCAGGTCGACGACGAACGACATCAGCACCACCCGGTTGCCTGCCAGGTGGCGGAAGCCGTCCAGCACCGCCCGCAGACCCCAGCGCGCGCCGCCCCTCGAGTCGCCCGACGGCGGCATCGCGGCGAGCCGCAACGTTGCCCAGATCGGCAGAACGCATGTCAGCGCGTCGATGAGATAGAGCGTCGACAGGTCCACCCAGTGCAGCAGCACGCCGGCCAGCAGCGGGCCGACGATCGCGCCGAACTGGAACACCGTCATGTTCAGCGAGTTGGCGGCAGGCAACTGGTCGCCGGGCACCATCCGCGGGACGGCGGCCGCGCGGGTCGGCGAATTCACCGCGTAGAACGCCTGCTGTACCCCCAGCAGGCACAGCACCACCCAGACGTTGTTCAGAGCCAGCGCGGCCTGCAGCCACAGCAGCACCGACGCCGCAGCCAGCCCGCACGAGGTGATCACCAGGAGCACCCGGCGGTCCATCGCGTCCGCCCAGGCGCCACCCCATAGCCCGAATACGATCAGCGGCCCCAGTGCGAAGACGCCCGCCAATCCGACGTAGGCCGAATTCTGGGTGAGCGCGTAGAGCTGCACCGGCACCGCGAAGATCGTCAGGTTGGCGCCGATGACGGTGGGGATGCCTGCCAGCCAGAGCCGGCGGAAGTCCGGCGAACGAAGCGGGGCGGTGTCGGCGAAGAGCCGCCGCACGCTAGGGCTGAAGCCGCTCGACGCGGACTCCGTCCGGCGCGAGCGTCACTCGGATCCGGTTGTGCACCCGATTCTCCCGGCCCTGCCAGAATTCGACGGTCTCGGGTGTGATCAGGTATCCGCCCCAGTTCGGCGGCACCGGCACCTCGTCGTCGGCGGCGAAGCGTTCGGTCACCTCGGTCAGCTGGTCCAGCAGCGCGCTGCGCGAGGCGATCGGCTTCGACTGGTGCGACGCCCACGCCCCCAACTGGGAGCCGCGTGGCCGCTTGGACCAGTACTGCTCGGTGGTGTCCGGCGCGACGCGGGTGACCGCCCCGCGCACGTGCACCTGCCGGCCCAGCGCGTACCAGGGGAAGGTCACCGACGCGTACGGCGTCGTCGCCAGCTGCTCACCCTTGTCGGAGTCGTAGTTCGTGTAGAACGTGATGCCCTCGCCGTCGACGCTCTTGCACAGCACCGTGCGGGTGACGGGGCGACCCGCCGCGTCGACGGTGCCCACCACCATCGCGTTGGGTTCGGCGGCACCGGCCCGCTCGGCATCGGTCAGCCAGTTGCGCAGCAGGTCAACCCAACCCGTCGCGGGGTCGGCGCCGAGCCAGTCGGCCTCCAGGTCTCCGCTGCCGTCCTTCTCCACCGATCCGTACTCCACGCGCATCCTCGCCAAGTGTTCGTTCGAGGCGCCGTCCGATCCGACGGCGTCCGACCCATCAGCCACCCGCACGACGCTACGCCTGGACGGGCAAGCCGAAGTGGCCGCGGTTACCGGCCGGTAGCGAGGGCGCCCGGCGGTGGTGCGAGAATCTGCTCATGACTGCCGCGTCGGGGCTGCCGGAAGACTTCGCCGAGGGACTCGAGGGCGTGGTGGCGTTCACCACCGAGATCGCCGAACCCGATAAGGACGGTGGCGCGCTGCGGTACCGCGGCGTGGACATCGAGGACCTCGTCACACAGAAGGTCACCTTCGGCGACGTGTGGGCGCTGCTCGTCGACGGCGAGTTCGGCCGTGGACTGCGGCCGGCAGAACCGTTCCCGCTGCCGATCCACAGCGGTGACGTCCGCGTCGACGTCCAGGCCGGCCTGGCCATGCTCGCCCCGATCTGGGGCTTCAAGCCGCTGCTCGACATCGATGACGCCACCGCCCGCGACCAGCTCGCCAGGGCGTCGGTGATGGCACTGTCCTACGTCGCCCAGTCCGCCCGCGGCATTTACCAGCCCGCGGTGCCGCAGCGCGTCGTCGACGGGTGCGACACGGTGACAGCACGATTCATGACCCGCTGGAAGGGCGAGCCGGACCCCAGGCACGTCGAGGCCATCGACGCGTACTGGGTGAGCGCCGCCGAGCACGGCATGAACGCCTCCACCTTCACCGCGCGGGTGATCGCCTCGACCGGCGCCGACGTGGCCGCATCGCTGTCGGGTGCGGTCGGCGCGATGAGCGGCCCGCTGCACGGCGGCGCCCCGGCCCGGGTGATCCCGATGATCGAGGAGGTCGAGAAGACCGGCGACGCGGCCGCCGTGGTCAAGGGCATCCTGGATCGCAAGGAGAAGCTGATGGGCTTCGGGCACCGGGTGTACCGGGCCGAGGACCCCCGCGCCCGGGTGCTGCGCGGCACGGCGCAGCGGTTGGCGGCGCCGCGCTACGAGGTGGCGGCGGCTCTCGAGCAGGCCGCGCTGGCCGAATTGCGCGAGCGTCGGCCCGACCGCGCGATCGAGACCAACGTCGAGTTCTGGGCCGCGGTGATCCTCGACTTCGCCGAGGTGACGACCTCGATGATGCCGGCGATGTTCACCTGCGGGCGCACCGCGGGCTGGTGCGCGCACATCCTCGAACAGAAGCGGCTCGGCAGGCTCGTCCGGCCGGCGGCGGTCTACGTCGGTCCGGAACCGCGCGGCCCGGAAACCGTGCGCGGATGGGATCAGATCGCCCGCCCGTGACCGCCGATCGGGTCTTCTACAGCGCCGCAGCGAGTTTCGCTGAACTGGTGGCGAAGATCCCGGCCGGCGCGTGGGACGGCCCCGGCCTGGGCGAGTGGGATCTGCGCGCACTGGTCGGCCACACGTCGCGGTCGCTGACGACGGTGAGCGCCTATCTGGGGACCACCGCCCGGCGTGAGGACCTGCGCGACCCGCAGGAGTACTACGTGTTCGCGCGGCAGTTCGCGACGCAGGCCGGCGGCGCGGCGGTGCTCGAACGCGGCCGGCAGGCGGGTCGAGATCTCGGGCCGGACCCCGTCGCGGCGGTGGAGGCGCTGGCCGCACAGGTCCGCCGCGACCTCGACGGCGCCGACGACCGGTTGATCGAGGTGATCGGCGGACAGGGCATCCGGCTGTCCAACTACCTGCCGACCCGCACGTTCGAACTGGCCGTGCACGGTCTCGACATCGCCCGCGCCGTCGGGCTCGACCACGCGCTGCCCCGCGACGTGCTTGCCGCCGCGGTCCGGCTGGCCGCGGACACTGCCGTCACCCTCGGTGACGGCGAGACGCTGCTGATGGCGTTGACCGGCCGCGCACCGCTGCCCGCGTCGTTCTCCGTCGTGTGAGGCGTGCGCCGAGACGACGGTTGTCGACGGGAAGTTCGAGTGGCGGCGTCAACAACCGTCGTCTCGCGGTGAGTTTTGTCGGTGCCGGCAGTCACCATGGACACCACCGAACCCAGAAGGAGCCCCCCATGGCCATCGAAGTGCAGCCCGCAGTGTCCCCGTCCCTGGTCGTCGACGACGCCGCCGCGGCGATCGACTTCTACGTCAAGGCCTTCGACGCCACCGAGTACGGACGGGTGCCCGGTCCGGACGGCAAACTCGTGCACGCCGCGCTGAACATCAACGGTTCGATGGTGATGCTCAACGACGATTTCCCGGAGATGACCGAGGGCAAGTCGATGACGCCCACCTCGCTGGGCGGCACGCCGGTGACCATCCATCTGACGGTCACCGACGTGGAAGCCAAGTTCCAGCGCGCCGTCGATGCCGGCGCCACCGTCCTGTCCCCTCTCGAGGACGCGTTCTGGGGGGACCGCTACGGGGTGCTGCGCGACCCGTTCGGCCACTACTGGTCGATGGGTCAGCCCATGCGCGAGGTCAGCATGGAGGAGATCGAAGAGGCGATGAAGCAGCAGCAGTAGGCGACGGCCGTCTGCCGCTGAAAGGTCGAGGCTAGCGCCACAATCCGGCCAGCAGCCGCTGGTGCAGCGGTGGTGTGGGTGCGTTCGCCGCGGCGGTGAGCATGTCCGGGACCGAGGTGAACTTCACCCGCGGCCGGGCCTCGCCGCCGCGCGCGACCTCGGCGGCGTCGATCGCCCGCCAGCCCGCGGCGTCGACCGCGTCGGGCCGCCGGCTGCGCACCAGCCTCGCCAGCGCGGAAGGCGCGGCGGACGGCTCGCTGAGCGCCCCGCTGTTGTAGTCGTCGACGAGGTGGTGCACGGTCTGCGCGGCACACGACTTGTTGGTCCCGATGAACCCGGTCGGTCCGCGCTTGATCCAGCCTGCGACGTAGGCGCCCGGCACCGGATCGCCCGACTCCGGGTCCACCACGCGGCCACCGTCGTTGGGCACCACCGCGGCGGCGTCGTCGAACGGCAGGTCACGAATCGCCTTGCCGCGGTAGCCGATCGACGTCAGCACCAAGCCGGCGCTCATCAGCCGGACCTCGTCGGTGCCGGTGACGGTGAATTCGACGCCGTCGACACGCAGGTCGCCGAGCACGCGCCGCGGGGTGAGCCGGTAGGCCAGCCTGATGCGCGGCCGCGTCGCCGGGGTGGACGCGTCGCCGAGCTTGCTGAGGATCTCGAGCTTGTTGCGGGTCAGCGGGTCGGTGGCGGTGCCGAGGTCACGCCGCACCAGCTCGTGATCGGCGGCGTCGAGCACCACGTCACAGGTCGCGGTCAGCCCGATCAACTCGGGCAGCGTGAAGGCCGAGTCCGCCGGTCCGCGGCGGGCGGCGATCACCACCTCGTCGACCCGCGATGTGCGCAGCACGGCGAGCGCATGATCGGCGATGTCGGTGGCGGCCAGCTGATTCGGGTCGCTGATCAGGATCCGCGCGACGTCGAGCGCGACGTTGCCGTTGCCGATGATGACCGCACGGCGGTGCCCGAGTTCGACGGACAGGTCGGCGAAGTCGGGGTGGCCGTTGAACCAGGCCACCACTTCGGTCGCGGTGGCGGTGCCCGCCATTCCCATGCCATCGATCTCGAGGCGGCGGTCGTCGGGCGCGCCGACCGCGTAGAGGACGGCGTGGTGATGCTCCAGCAGCTCGGCGTGGCTGAGGTGGGTGCCGACCTCGACGTTGAGATAGAACGTGAAGCCGCGAATCTGCGTCACCGAGTCGAACAGCCTGGTGACCCGCTTGGTGCTCTGATGGTCGGGCGCGACGCCCGCCCGCACCAGCCCGTACGGCGTCGGCAGCCGCTCGAACATGTTGACCTGCACGCCGGGCTGGGTGAGCAGCTCGTCGGCGGCGTACATCGCGGCGGGGCCCGACCCGACGATCGCGACCCTCAACGGACCACTGCCCCTGCGATGCACCTCCGGCGCCTCGAGCACCGGCGCCAGCTTCGACGTCGGCGGGAGCTTGCCCTCACGTTCGGGATAGAACGCGGCGTTGAGTTCGATGAACGGCAACTGCTTGTCGTCCAGCCGGGTGTCGGGAGAGATGGCGCCCACCGGACAGGCGCTGACACACGCGCCGCAGTCCACACAGGCGACCGGGTCGATGTAGAGCATCTCGGCGGTCGCGAACCCCGGCTCGTCCGGCGAGGGGTGGATGCAGTTGACGGGGCAGGCGTAGACGCAGGACCCGTCGCTGCAACACGACTGGGTGATGACGTGCGGCATAAGGGATTCAGGCTCTCGTCAGGCGGCCGCGACCACGTGCTGGCGCTGCGGCTCGCTGCGGTAACGGCTGGGCCGGCCGTCGATGCGGCAGAGCTTCCAGATCAGCTTGGCCACCGGATTGATCAGTCCGGTGTCCTTGCACAGCATCCGGACGTCGCCGAACATGTCGCGCAGCATCTGCCGGGACTCCGGCGAGCGGAAGAACACCTCTTTGCGCACCGAGCGCGGGATGTCGAATTCCTTCCAGAACGCCTTCGGCGGAACGATGATGGCCGAGCACAGTACCCTCATCACGACGGGCACGTAGAGCGACAACCAGAATCGCTTCCACCGCGACAGATGCGGCACCCGCTTGCGCAGGTACTCGTGCGCGAACGAGATGTGCCGAGCTTCCTCGGCCACGTGAATGGCCATGACGCGCTCCATGATCGGATGCAGGGCCTTGCCCTCGCGCAGCACGTTCTTCTGCGTGTGGTCGATCGGTTCCTCACCGGCGAGGATGCCGAACCAGAACGGTATGGGCAGCGGCCCGGCGACGAGCGGGATGGCGGGCTGCACCCATTTGAGCAGGCGCGGCATACCCGGCACGTCGGCGCCGATGTGGTTCACCATCTCCTGGAACATCATGGTGTGGTTGCACTCTTCGACCGCCTCGTGCAGGCAATAGCGGTACTCCGGTGAGCCGTTGGGCGTCCAGAACGAGTACTCCATCAGGCCGCGGATGAGGATCGACTCGAAGTGCAGGCCGACCTTCGCGACGTTGGCCTGGCGCCACATGCCGATCTTGATCTGCTGCTCCTGCGGCTGCGCCTGGTACCACGGGTGCCCGCCCAGCGGGTCCGTCGCCGGCAGCACCCAGCGGGGGTCGTTCTCGAAGACGGCGAACTCCGGGGAGTCCCACTCGATGTCGGTGTACGGATTGAAGTTCCGCCGCACCGAGCCTTCCGACAGCGTGTTCAGCATGTCCACGTACTGCGGGTCGTCGCTGACGTCCATGTTGCGCCGCCAGCGGTTGATCGTGCGTGTCCGAGCCATTCGAAGCCTCCCTGAGAGGTTTACATTTACCGGCCTTGTGTACACAGTACCGCAGGTACCGGGTAAATGTCCATCCCCGCGCTGAGGGTTTGCTGAACGCGCGGCATCGACTCCGGGCAGTGAGTACCCACCCTGGAGGACCTTCGAAAACCGATGCCGCGACCGCGACGCCGTAGCTTCACCGGCGCCGGGCGGCTACTTCTTGCCGAACTCCCCGGCTGCGATCACCCGGTCACCGCTGCTCACCGAGGAGAACCCGGCGTCGGTCATCCCGCAGTCGGTGATCACCGCCCGGTGGGGAGGACTGTTCATCCACCAGTTCACCGCGTGGGCCGGATCGTCGCTGTATCCCGCGCTCCAGAAAACGACCTCCCCGACCGCCGCATACGGCGCATAGCCGGCGTCGGTGGCACGCTGCACGACCGACGACCCGTCGGAACCGGTGTGGCTGCGCACCCCGTTGACGAGCATGTCCGTGGCGTGCCGGTTGGCGGCCGCGGCCAACTGCGCATTCGGTGCGACGGGTCCGCAGCCGTTCGCCGCGCGCGTGGCGTTGATCTGGCCCAGCAGCGCGCCGGCCTGATCGCCGTCGGCGTGCGCGGGTGCCACGGCGACCAGCGCCCCGGCGACCGCGAGGGCCGCAGCGCAGACGGGCATCAGAATTGACGCGCGATTTCCCCCACTGAACGTGCACCCCATGACGGGCTCCCAGCTGTCCGCCCCGACAGGTCACAGTATGGACACAGATGCGTGTCGCTCAAACCGCTTTTATTGACTTTTTAGTATTTTCGCTGCCCCTCCCCGGCAGGAACCGTGCAGGCGCTGGTCACTAGTCTTGACCGCATGGCCGAACTCACCCTTCCCGCCGACCTGAAGCCGAAAGACGGACGGTTCGGGTCGGGGCCGTCGAAGGTGCGACCCGAACAACTGCAGGCGCTGGCAGATGCCGGTCATCTGTTCGGCACGTCGCACCGGCAGGCCCCGGTCAAGAACCTCGTGGGGCGCGTGCGCGACGGGGTACGCCAACTGTTCTCGCTGCCCGACGGCTACGAGGTGATCCTCGGCAATGGCGGGTCCACCGCGTTCTGGGACGCCGCCGCGTTCGGGCTGATCGACAAGCGCTCGCTGCACCTGACCTACGGCGAGTTCAGCGCGAAGTTCGCCTCCGCCGTGGCCAAGAACCCCTTCGTCGGAGACCCGATCGTGGTCAAGGCCGACCCAGGCAGCGCTCCCGAACCGCAGGCCGACCCGTCAGTCGACGCGATCGCGTGGGCCCACAACGAGACGTCGACCGGCGTGGCGGTGCCGGTGCAGCGGCCCGCAGATGCGGGCGACGCGTTGATCCTGATCGACGCCACGTCGGGGGCGGGCGGGCTGCCGGTCGACATCGCGCAGGCCGACGCCTATTACTTTGCGCCGCAGAAGAACTTCGCCGGCGACGGTGGCCTGTGGCTCGCGGTCGTCAGCCCCGCCGCGCTCGCGCGCATCGAGTCGATCCACGCGTCGGGCCGGTGGGTGCCGGACTTCCTGTCGCTGCCGATCGCAGTCGAGAACAGCGTCAAGAACCAGACGTACAACACCCCCGCGATCGGCACCCTGGTGCTGCTGGCCGACCAGCTGGACTGGATGCTCGGCAACGGCGGCCTGGACTGGGCGGTCAAGCGCACCGCCGACAGCTCGTCGCGGCTCTACTCGTGGGCCGAGGCGTCGCAGTACGCCACCCCGTTCGTCACCGACCCGGCGCTGCGCTCACAGGTGGTCGGCACCATCGACTTCAACGACGATGTGGATGCCGCCGCCGTCGCCAAGGTGCTGCGTGCCAACGGCGTCGTCGACACCGAGCCGTACCGCAAACTCGGCCGCAACCAGCTCCGTGTCGCGATGTTCGCCGCCGTCGATCCCGACGACGTCAGCGCGCTCACCCAGTGCGTCGACTGGGTGGTCGAACACCTCTGAGGGCGCACCGCGTGTCTGGCCGGTAACGGGCGGATAACGCAGTAGGGTGACCTGCTAATCGGGCTCGTCCCGGAGGAGGTCGGTATGCGGGTACTCAAGGTCGTCGGGCTCGACGTAGACGGCCGCAGCATCATCTGCGAGGCCGACTCCGGCGACAAATTCATCATGGTCGTGGACGACCGGCTGCGTGCGGCCGTCCGTGGCGACAGAGTCGGTTCCAGCCAAACCCAGATCGATGTCGAGGTCACCACCGTGCTGAGTCCCAAGGACATCCAGGCCAGGATCCGGGCGGGTGCATCCGTCGAACAGGTGGCCGCGGCCGCCGGGGCGCCGCTCGAACGGGTGGAACGCTTCGCCCATCCGGTGCTGCTGGAGCGCTCGCGCGCCGCCGAGCTCGCCACGGCCGCGCACCCGATCCTCGCCGACGGCCCCTCGGTGCTGACGCTGCTCGAGACGGTCACCACCTCGCTCGTGGCCCGCGGTCTCGACCCGGACAGCACGACGTGGGACGCGTGGCGCAACGAGGACGGCCGCTGGACCGTGCAGCTGGGCTGGAAGGCCGGCCGGTCCGACAACGTCGCCCACTTCCGCTTCACCCCCGGGGCGCACGGCGGCACCGTCAGCGCCTTCGACGACGCGGCTTCCGAACTGATCGACCCGGATTTCGCCCGCCCGCTGCGCGCGGTTCCGCTGGCCGAACTCGATTTCACCGAGCCCGTTGCGGCTCCCGCACCCGCTCCGGCGCCCGAGCCGCTTTCTGAGCCTGAGCCCGAGCCGGCCGTCGAGGCGAAGAAGCCGGCCCGCGCCCGCAAGGGCAAGCCGGCCGTGCCTGCGTGGGAGGACGTGCTGCTCGGGGTGCGCTCCAGCGGGCAGCGCTGAGCTCAGCTCCCCAGGGACAGCGCCAGCACCGCCACCCAGCCCACGGCCACGCCGACCCCACCGCCCAGCACGAACCACCGCCACACCGGGCGCGTGCGCCAGCTCCACACCGTCGGCGCCAGCCCGCCGACGGCGACCATGTTCAGGCCGATCGCCAGCAGTGGATGCACGCGCACCAGGCCGAGGCTGAGCACCAGCACCGCCGCCGCGACCACTGCCGCGACGAACGCGGCCACCGTCAACCCCGTGCCCCACGGCGTCGAGTCGTCGGTCACGGTTTCTCCCCCCGGGTCGCTTCGCTCCTGCCCCCCCGGGTCGCTTCGCTCCTGCCCACCGGTCCATCCCCCCGGGTCGCTTCGCTCCTGCCCACCGGTCCATCCCCCCGGGTCGCTTCGCTCCTGCCCAATTTAGCCTGCCGCCCTTGCCCGTTCGTAGAACGCCAGCGCCGCAGCGGTCGCGACGTTGAGGGAGTCGGTGCCGCGTGACATCGGGATGCGCACGCGGCTGTCGCTGGCCCGCATCGCGTGCTCCGTCAACCCCGGCCCCTCCGCACCGACCAGGATCGCCACCTTGTCGCCGGCCAGTGCAGGCATCGCGGCCGCGAGCGTCGCGGCGCCCGCATCCGGCGTCATGGCGAGCAGTCTGAAACCATTGTCGCGCAACAGGTTCAGATCGCCGGGCCAGGACTGCGCCCAGGCGTAGGGCACCAGCAACGCGTGACCCATCGACACCCTCACCGCCCGCCGGTAGAGCGGGTCGGCGCAGCCGCTGCCGAACACCACCGCGTCGACGTCGAGTCCGGCGGCGTTGCGGAAGATGGACCCCAGGTTCTCGTGGTCGTTGACGCCCTCGAGCACCGCCACCGTTCGCGCGCCGGCGAGCACCTGGTCGACGGCCAGTTCCCCGGGCCGCGACGCCGACGCCAGCACCCCCCGGTTGAGATGGAAGCCGATCACCGCGGCCATCACCTCCGCGTCGGCCCGGTAGAACGGCGCATCGGTGCGGTTCAGGTCGTCGCCGAGTTCGGTGAGCCTGCGGTCGGTGCCCAGCATCGCCCTCGGGACGAACCGCGACGCGAGCATGCGCTGCACCACCAGCACGCCCTCGGCGATCACCAGCCCCTTGCCGCTGGGCAGGTCGGGCCGACGGTCGACGCTGTTCAGATCGCGGAAGTCGTCGAGGCGGGGATCACCCGGGTCGTCGACGTCGATGACGGTGGCCATTTCCCGGGTAGCTTCGCACCCGGGCGTTCAGGCGCTCTCCTCGACCATCCCGGTCATCAGGTCGGCAGCGGTCAGCAGCGTCCTGCGCTGCTCGGGATCCAGCCGGGCCAGGCGAACCCTGAGCCACTCCTGGCTGGCGCGGCGCTCCGCCTCGACCAGGCTGGCGCCCGAGGGCGATGCCGACACCAGCACCTGGCGCCCGTCGGACGGGTGGGCGCTGCGCTCGACCAGGCCCATCTCGGCGAGCGAAGCGATCACCCGCGTCATCGACGGCGGCCGGACACGCTCCCGGATAGCTAATGCTCCAGGGGTCATCGCGCCCTCTTTGGCCAGCGTCGACAGCGCAGACAACTGCGACAGCGAAATCTTGGAATCCGCTCGGCGAAACCGCAACTGTCGAGCTAAACGCACTACGGCAAGCGACAAGTCACCGGCCAACTGCGCGTCCTGGTCTTTCACATGGCAAAGAGTACCCAGCATGGGGCGATCTCACAGCTAATCCGGCCGGGGTACGCCGCAAAAACAGTTCATCGGATAGATTCGGCGTCGATGCCTGCAGAGAGCTCGGCCGAACCCGACGCGCGGCAACCTCCGGCACTGCCGGCCAGGCTGCTCGACCCGCGACCCGTCATCCTGGTGATCGCATTCGGTTGGCTGATCGTGACGGTGCTGTCGTTCACAGTCGCCGCGCTGCACGACTGGCGGCCGATCGCCGTGGCCGGTCTCGGCGTCGGCGTTTTTGGCACGTCGATCTTCCTGTGGCAACGTCACGCCGTGCGCCGCGGTGCCCGCGGCGCTCAGAGCGGGCTCGACTGAGCCTGCCGAGAAGCGAGGAGGCACTGTGGCCGCACCGCTGTTGCAGGCAGAGATCGACATCAACGCACCGGTCAGCCGGGTCTGGGAACTCGTCTCCGATCTCGAACGGATGCCGCGCTGGAGCCCGCAGTGCCGCTGGACCAAGCGACTCGGGCCACTGCGGCCGGGGACCCGTGCGGTCAACCTCAACCGGCGCGGCCGGCTGCTGTGGCCGACCACGAGCACGATCACCGCACTCGTCCCGGAGAAAGAGCTGGCGTTCCGCGTCAACGCGAACGGGACGGTGTGGCGCTACCGGCTCGAGCCGGTCGACGGGGGCACCCGCCTCACCGAGACCCGGCACGCCGAGAACGGCGTCAAGGCGGTGTCGAACGCGACGGTCAACGCGCTGTTCGGCGGCGTCCCGAGCTTCGAGCAGGAGCTGGTCGACGGCATGAAGCAGTCACTCGCCAGGATCAAGGCGGCGGCGGAGGCCTAATCGCGGTCGGCGACGTCCAGGACACCGTCGTCGAAGGGCTCGTACAACGGCGAACCCGTTCCGGGGGGCGGCGGGGTGTCCGAATGGGCGCCGCAGCCGTACTCGGCGTCGACCACATGGCCGTCGGCCGCCAGTTCGTTCGCGCAGACACCGAACATCACCCCGAGCGCACCCGAGAGCGGCAGATAGAACCCGCACTCGCGGCACACCCGGCGGGTGGACCGGGCCATCGACGACCCCGGCCCGTGATCGCCGTCGTGCCAGCGCTGCGCGGCGTCGACGCGGCCCCAATCGCTGAGCACCTGCTTGCGGCCGAGCCCGAGTTCCAGAGCGACCTCGTCGACCTCCGGGTCGCCGCTGGCGACGTAACCGGGCACCAGCCGCGGGTCGTCCACGGACGGGGCGAGCAGGTCACCGGGGCCCAGATCACCGGGCTTGACACGTTCTTCCCAGGGCACCCACCTCGGCGCCAGCAGCGCCGTGGGGCCGGGCACCAGGACGACCTCGCTGATGGTGGCGTGGTCGGCGCCGGGGTAGCCGGCCACCACCACCGCCCACTGCCAGCCGCGGTAACTCGGCAGATTCGCCAGGAAGCGGTGCGTCGCCGACGCCGGGTCTTCGAACGACGCGCCGAGATACTCACCGACCGCATCTGCGCCGGCGAACTCGTCCAGCGCGGTGCGCGCCTGCTCGGCGGCGCCCATCAACACCGACTCCAGATCGGCTGTGGACTCCCCCAGCGGGAGCGGTGCACCCTGCTGCGCGCCTTCGGTCATGCTTTCCATCGCCCCCATAGTGCCTGAGCCCGATGCCCCGAGGCCACACCGGTTGCCATGACGGGCGCAGTCGGCGCCATGGGGGACAATCGAGGCGTGACCGGAGGGCGGCGTGACGACAGGGCGCGGGACGACGGCCGCTACTACCCGCCCCGCCCGGCGGCAGGCGCCGACCATCCCGGCATGGCCAACTACCCGAGTGACGGCGTGGACGGCCGCAGGCAGCGCAGGCAGTCGATGCCGAGCTCGAACCGCTGGCTGCCGCCGCTCGACGATCAGGAATCCACCGCCGGCTACCGGTACGAGCGCGACCCCGGCGTCGGGTCCGGTGCGGGCGAGCGGGTCACCGTCACCCGCGCCGCCGCCGCGCGCAGCCGCGAGATGGGTTCGCGGATGTACGGTCTGGTGCACCGCGCCGCGACCGCCGACGGCGCCGACAAGTCCGGGCTGACCGCCCTGACCTGGCCGGTGGTCGCCAACTTCGCCGTCGACGCCGCGATGGCCGTGGCGCTGGCGGACACGCTGTTCTTCGCGGCCGCCTCGGGCGAGAGCAAGAGCAAGGTCGCGCTGTACCTGCTGATCACCATCGCCCCGTTCGCCGTCATCGCGCCGCTCATCGGTCCGGCGCTGGACCGCCTGCAGCACGGCCGGCGGGTTGCACTGGCCGGCTCGTTCCTGATCCGCACGGCGCTGGTGGTCGTGCTGATCGCCAACTTCGACGGCGTGACGGGCAGCTATCCGTCCTGGGTGCTCTACCCCTGTGCGCTGGGAATGATGGTGCTGTCCAAGTCATTCAGCGTGCTGCGCAGTGCGGTGACGCCACGGGTGCTGCCGCCGAGCATCGACCTGGTGCGGGTGAACGCCCGGCTGACGATGTTCGGCCTGCTCGGCGGGACGATGGCCGGCGGCGCCGTCGCCGTGGGCGCGCAGTATCTGCTCGGAGTGTTCAATCTGCCCGGTGCGCTGTACGTGCTGGTCGCCGCGACCGTCGCGGGCGCCGTGCTGGCCATGCGGATCCCGAAGTGGGTGGAGGTCACCGAGGGCGAGGTGCCCGCCACGCTGAGCTATCACGGCGGCGACGGCGACCTGCGCCGCAGGCCGGTGGGCGGGAAGACCCGCGCCCGGCAACCGCTGGGCCGCAACACCATCACGTCGTTGTGGGGCAACTGCACGATCAAGGTGATGGTCGGGTTCCTGTTCCTCTATCCCGCGTTCGTCGCGAAGTCGCACCAGGCCAGCGGCTGGGAGCAGCTGCGCATCCTCGGGCTGATCGGGGCGGCCGCGGCGATCGGCAACTTCGCCGGGAACATGACCAGCGCCCGGCTCAAGCTCGGCCGCCCGGCGCAGTTGGTGGTGCGCTCCGCGATCGCGGTGACGGCGATGGCGCTGGCCGCCGCCGTGTCCGGCAATCTGCTGGTGGTCGCGGCGGCCACGCTGGTGACTTCGGGCGCCAGCGCCATCGCGAAGGCGTCGCTGGATGCCTCGCTGCAGGACGATCTGCCCGAGGAGTCTCGGGCATCGGCGTTCGGCCGCTCGGAGTCGCTGCTGCAGTTGGCGTGGGTCGCAGGCGGCGCGACGGGGGTGCTGATCTACACCGAACTGTGGATCGGCTTCACCACCATCAGCGCCGTGCTGATCCTCGGCCTGGCGCAGACGATCGTGAGCTATCGCGGCGAGTCGCTGATCCCGGGCTTCGGCGGCAACCGCCCGGTGCTGGCGGCCCAGGAGGGCCGGCGGCCGGACATGGTGCCGGAGTGAAGCGCGCCGCAGCCGTGCTGGCGGCCGTCGTCATGCTGACGACGGCGGTCACCGCCGCCCTGGTGTGGCGGGCGACCCGCGACCACCGCCCGGAATTGCCTGAGGTGAGCGCGTATTCGCGCGGCGAGCTGACCCGGGTCGGGCCGTTCCAGTACTGCCGGGTGCTCGACCTCAACGACTGTGAGCCAGGGGGGACCCAGGGCGAGTTGCGGGTGAACGACCGCGACCCGGTGCAGCTGTCGGTGCCCGCCGCGATCGCCGAGGCGCCGTGGCGGCTGCTGCAGGTCTACGAGAACCCGGTCGACACCACGGTCTCGGTGTTCCCGCGCGACAGCCGGCTGGCCGTCACGATCCCCACCGTCGATCCACAGCGCGGCCGGCTGACCGGGATCGCGGTGCAACTGCTCACCCTTGTGCAGGACGAGACGGGCGAAGTGTTCGACGTGCCGCACGCCGAATGGTCGATCCGCACGCAGTGGTCCTAGAGCGGGGTGTGCTCCGACGGCACCCGCTCGCCCTCGCGCGTCGGCCCCGGCGGTGTGCCGTCGCCGAACGGTCTGCCGCCCAACGCTTCCCGGCCGTGCGGGGTGAGCCAGTCGCCGAGCTCGGGCCCCTTGGGCACCACCTTGGTCGGATTGATGTCGGTGTGGACGATGTAGTAGTGCTGCTTGATCTGCACGAAGTCGACCGTGTCGCCGAATCCGGGGGTCTGGAACAGGTCGCGGGCGTAGGCCCACAGCACCGGCATCTCGGTGAGCTTGCTCCGGTTGGTCTTGAAGTGGCCGTGGTAGACGGGGTCGAACCGGGCCAGCGTGGTGAACAGCCGCACGTCAGCCTCGGTGATGGTGTCGCCCACCAGGTATCGCTGGTTCTCGAGCCGGTCGGAGACCCAGTCCAGCGCGGCGAACAGACGGTCGTAGGCCCGGTCGTAGGACTTCTGTGAGCCGGCGAAGCCGCACCGGTACACGCCGTTGTTGATCTCGGTGTAGATGCGCTGGGCCACCTCGTCGATCTCGTCGCGCAGCGGCCCGGGGTAGAGCTGCGGTGCGCCGTCGCGGTGGTGGGCCGTCCATTCGGTGGACAGGTCGAGGGTGATCTGCGGGAAGTCGTTGGTGACCACCTCGCCGGTGGGCACGTCGACCAGCGCGGGCACCGTGATGCCCTTGGGATAGTCGGGGAACCGCTTGAGGTACGCGTCGCGCAGCCGGGGGATCTTCAGCACCGGGTCCACGCCGCCGGGGTCGAGGTCGAACGTCCAGCTGCGCTCGTCGTGCGTCGGCCCGCAGAAGCCGATGGACAGCGCGTCCTCGAGGCCGAGCAGCCGTCGCACGATGATCGCCCGGTTCGCCCACGGGCAGGCCCGCGCCACGATCAGCCGGTAGCGGCCCGGCTCGACCGGGTAGCCGTCCCGGCCGTCGGCGGTGATGCGGGTCTCGATGTAGTCGGTGTCGCGGTCGAATTCGCCACCATTGGCGACATAGCTCATGGCTGCAGCATGCCCGCTTTCGCCGAACGTGAAGCCACTGCGAGCAATCGGGACATTTTTCGCAATGAGCGCACGTTCGGCGCTAGCTCTCAGGCCTACTGGTCGAGCTCACCCGCGACGGCGCGCACCACCTCGGAGACCCGGCGGGCGACCTTGCGGTCGGGGTAGCGACCCTTGCGCAGTTCGGGCTGCACCGCGCCTTCGAGCAGCGTGATCATGTCCTCGACCATGCCGTGCAACTCGTCGGGGGTGTGCTTGTGCTCCGGGCGTTCGGCGCGCTCCGCCTCGCGACGGGTCCGGCTCAGACTCGGCGGCGGGTCGAGCACCTTGACGCTCAACGCCTGCGGACCGCGCCTGCCCGCCGCGATGCCGAACTCCACCCGCTGGCCCGCCTTGAGCCCTTCGACTCCCGCGGGCAGCGCCGACGAGCGGACGTAGACGTCCTCGCCTTCCTCCTGGGACAGGAAGCCGAAGCCCTTCTCGGTGTCGTACCACTTAACCTTGCCGGTCGGCACTGCCCTCACCCGCTCGTCTCGAAAGAACATCTCACTGATACACAAGAAAGCGTCCCGCTTGCGTCGGGACGCGTTGCGGTGATCCTACTCGGCCCACACCCGCAGGTTCATCCTGTTTGTCGGTAGGCTGGAATCACCGCTGAAGGAGAAGAAGCAGCTGACATGCAATTGATCCTGAACATCATCTGGTTGATCTTCGGCGGCCTCTGGCTGGCGCTGGGGTATTTCCTCGCCGGCATCATCTGCTTCGTCCTGATCATCACCATCCCGTTCGGCTTCGCGGCATTCCGCATCGGGGTCTACGCACTGTGGCCGTTCGGTCAGACAGTCGTCGACAAGCCCGGCCCGCGGCCCGGAGCACTGGTGGGCAACGTCATCTGGCTCATCGTGGCCGGCGTGTGGCTGGCGATCGGCCACATCGTCAGCGCCGTGGCGATGGCGGTGACGATCATCGGCATCCCGCTGGCCCTGGCCAACCTGAAGTTGATCCCGGTGTCGCTGTTCCCCCTGGGCAAGGAGATCGTGCCCGTCGACGCGCAGAACGACCCGTGGAGCAGACCCACGCGAGCCGCCGCATGACGGTGATCGGCCTCGGATTCCCGACGGTGCAGCGTCCCCTCGCCGGGATGCCCACCGCCGGACCCCTGGTGGACACCTTCGGCCGGGTCGCGACCGACCTGCGGGTGTCGCTGACCGACCGGTGCAATCTGCGCTGCACCTACTGCATGCCCGCCGAGGGGCTGGACTGGCTGCCCGGCGACGAGCTGCTCAGCTCCGAGGAGCTGGCGCGGCTGCTGCGCATCGCCGTCACGAAGCTGGGCGTCACCAGCGTCCGCTTCACCGGCGGCGAGCCACTGGTGGTGCGCCACCTCGACGAGGTGGTCGCCGCGACGGCGGCGCTACGGCCGCGCCCGGAGATCGCCGTGACCACGAACGGGCTCGGTCTCGGCCGGCGTGCCGAGCAGCTCAAGCGGGCCGGCCTGGACCGGGTGAACGTGTCCCTGGACACCGTCGACCGCGCCCGCTTCGCCGCCATCACCCGCCGGGACCGGCTGGACGACGTGCTGACCGGCCTGGCCGCGGCCAAGGCCGCCGGACTGACGCCGGTGAAGGTCAACGCCGTACTCGATCCCGTCGCCGGGCGTGACGACGCCGTAGCCCTGCTGCGCTTCTGTCTCGAGAACGGCTACCAGCTGCGCATCATCGAGCAGATGCCGCTGGACGCCGAACACCGGTGGCGCCGCGGCGAGGCGCTGGAGGCCGACGACGTGCTGACCGCGTTGCGCCGCGAGTTCACCCTGACGCCCGATCCGACACCGCGAGGTTCCGCCCCGGCGCAGCTGTGGCGGGTGGACGGGCGCCACGACGCCACCGTCGGGATCATCGCCTCGGTGTCGAAGGCGTTCTGCGCCGCCTGTGACCGCACCCGGCTCACCGCCGACGGGCAGGTGCGCAACTGCCTGTTCGCGACCACCGAGACCGATCTGCGGCGGCTGCTGCGCAGCGGCGCCGATGACGACGCGCTCGAGCAGGCGTGGCGCACGGCGATGTGGGCCAAGGCCGCGGGGCACGGCATCAACGACCCGGACTTCGTGCAGCCCGACCGCCCGATGAGCGCGATCGGCGGCTGACGCGTGTCGGCCACGACGACGGTGCGGGTGACCGTCCGATACTTCGCTGCGGCCCGGGCGGCGTCGGGCGTCGAGGAGGAACCGCTGGAGTTGGCGGCGGGCACCACGGTCGCAGCGCTCACCGGCATCCTCGGCGCCCGCGACGCGGAACTGGCGCGGGTGCTCGCCCGCTGCTCGTACCTGGTGGACGGCATCGCCGTACGCGACCAGACGATCGGACTGCAAAACGCCCAGACGGTGGATGTTCTTCCACCGTTCGCCGGCGGATAACCGTGATTTACGTCACATCACGAAATGGTCACAAACTGTCACAGACGCGCTGAGCGCCGGATGAACGGCGGAAAACGTCGCGCCAACCTGGCGGTTTAGAGCCCATTTAATATTTGCCAAGGAGAGAAACGCCGAGGTCGGCAGAAGGTGACGGGATCGCGGAGAGCCGTTACCTTTCTTCCAGGCCGATCGACCCTCATCAATCGGCTCGCCTCGTTCGACAGCGCCGAGCTCCATCCGTCGAAAGAGGGACCACGACCCACCTGGATGGAGGCGGGGGACCCACCGGTCCACCGAAGGACCTGGAACCGCTTGCGGTTCCTTGGGGTGAAGCCGGCGGATTTCCGCCGGCCGGGTGACCTCTCAGACCCGAACCCGACAGCTGACCTCGCGGGCGCTCACGAGAGGACCTATCGCACTTATGAGTGGACGGCATCGCAAGCCCACCAAACCAGCTGTCAGCGTCGCCAAGATCGCCTTCACCGGCGCAGTGATCGGAACCGGTGGCCTCACCCTCGCGGGCCAGGCCAACGCCGCCACCGACGGCGAATGGGACCAGGTCGCATCCTGCGAGTCCGGCGGCAACTGGGCCATCAACACCGGCAACGGCTACCACGGGGGACTGCAGTTCTCCCCGAGCACCTGGTCGGGCCACGGTGGCGGTGAATACGCCCCGTCGGCGTTCCAGGCCACCAAGGAAGAGCAGATCGCCGTCGCCGAGCGCGTCCTGGCCAGCCAGGGCAAGGGCGCATGGCCGACGTGCGGCAAGGCACTGTCCGGCTCCACTCCCCGCAACGTGATCGACGACGCGCTCGACGCGGTCGGCCTGAACGGCCAGCTGCCTCCGCCGCCGATCAACCCGTTCGCCCCGCCGCCTCCGCCACCGCCCGCTCCTGCGCCTCTGGCCGCGCCGATGCCGCCGCCTCCCCCGGCCCCGATGCCTCCCCCGCCGCCCGCGCCCGCGCCTTTCGACGCGATGGCCGCACCGGCACCGGCACCGGTACCGCCTCCTC
>NZ_JACKSJ010000217.1 GCF_025821665.1 [Mycobacterium] manitobense | reverse complement strand
TCCATCGTGCGGGCGGTCGGAGGGCTTGCGATCAACACCCTGCAGGCGCTGGAGGCACTGGTCACCGGCCCGCCCGCACTGCCGGCGAACAGCACGGTGACAGTGCGGAACTCGACGATTCTGCTGTCCAGCGGACAGCGGATCAAGGCGAACTGGTACTACCCCGAAGGGGAGACGGTGCCGGACAAGATGATCGTCCTGCAGCACGGCTTCTTCGCGCTCGGTCCGATGTACAGCTACACCGCGGCCAACCTCGCGGAGGCGACCGGCGCCATCGTGGTCACCCCGACGATCTCGTCGAACTTCTTCGCCCGTGACGACGCGTGGCTCAACGGGGCGGGCATGTGGAACAGCATCGCCGACCTGTTCACCGGCGATCGCAAGGCTCTGACCGACAGTGCGCTG
>NZ_JACKSJ010000216.1 GCF_025821665.1 [Mycobacterium] manitobense | reverse complement strand
TCACTGCCCCTAGGAAGAACGGTCGGCGACGGCGCCTGGATCTGGCTGATCGGATCCGGATCCAGATCGGCGTGCACAACTATGAATCGCTGAACTCGATAGGGCGCAGCTTGGGCCGGCCGGCCTCGACGATCAAATACGAACTCGACGTCAATGGTGCCATCGCCGCCCACAATGGCGGCAAGTCCGGCTACCGGCGCAAGGAACGCTTCGGGGCCCGCCAGAGCGGTCGCACCACGAGGTTGAAGTACGACGCGTTGCTGGCCCAGGTCCGCTCCGAGCACCGGGCTCGACGCCCCAAGGCGGGCAAGCTGGCCACCAATGCGCGGCTGCGCGATGCCGTGCAGTACCGGTTGGGCCACGAACAGCACAGCCCAGCCCAGATCGCCCACCGGTTACGGTGGGAGTTCCCCGACGATCCGGAGATGTGGGTGTCGCACGAGACGATCTACCAGGCAATCTACGTGCAGGGCAAGGGGAATCTGCGCCGCGACTTGCACACGTGTTTGCGCACGGGTCGAGCACTGCGCAAACCGCAGCACCGCCCCGACCAGCGACGCCCGCGTATCCGGGACATGGTCAGCATCAGTGACCGGCCTGCCGAGGTCGAGGATCGTGCCATCCCCGGCCATTGGGAAGGCGACCTGATCACTGGAACGGAAAACAAGTCCGCGATCGGCACCCTGGTCGAACGCAGCACCCGGTTCGTGATCCTGCTGCACCTACCCGATAACCACGGCGCCCTGGCAGTCCAAGAGGCCATCGTGGCCAAAATCGCCCAGCTGCCCGCGATCATGGCCCGCACGCTGACCTGGGACCAGGTCATCGAAATGGCCAACCACGCCAAGATCGCTGCAAGATCGCTG
>NZ_JACKSJ010000215.1 GCF_025821665.1 [Mycobacterium] manitobense | reverse complement strand
GTCCGGCGGGAAGAGTCCGCGTGAGCGTGGTTGTACGGTAATACTTCTCAGAGTTCGGGTGAACTAGTGGAAGTCCATCCAGTGTCCGTGCGGGGTCCAGCCCACAGCGAAGGGCAGCACCACCTTGGCCACCGGGCCCGAGGGCAGGTCGTCTGCGTTGAAGACCATGAAGTCGGTGTGGCGTTCGTTGAAGTACGACACCGGGGTGATCAGGTAGCCGTCACCCTCTGGTGCATCCGGGGTGCGCGGCACGAAGACCGACTCGTACACCCCGACCGGACGGTCATGCTTGATCGTGTAGCTGTCCTCTTTACCGGTGTGCACGTTGCGGCGCATGACGGTGTTCATCCGCATGCCGTCCTTGACCCGCTCGCCGGCGGTGTAGAAGCCCCACTCATACGGCTTGCCCCAGAACCGCTCATCGATCTTCGGCAGCTCCACCGGGGTATCGCTGAGGTGTTCGCTGGTGGCCCTGCCCTTTTCGAGGTCCAGGACCCAGCGCCCGATGCAGGTGGT
>NZ_JACKSJ010000214.1 GCF_025821665.1 [Mycobacterium] manitobense | reverse complement strand
CCCCGCTCAACCCAGGGCTCACCGGTGCCTGCGGAGGCGCGAATCCCGGTGTGATCACCGCGATGTCGTCCACCACCGCCAGATCGGGCCAGGCGGCCTGCACGGCATCCTCCACCCGGGCGGTGACGTCCTCGGATTCGGCGGTGCCGGTGAGGATGACGTCCCCGCCGTTGATGCTGAACCCGAAGTCCGGCAACGGCGACCCCGCGATCAGCACACCGTCGAGCCCGGTCAGATCGGGCGCGGTGATACCACCGATGACGCTCAGCAGATCGATGACGTTCGACCCCGGCAGCAACGTCCGCACCCGGTCCAGGGCAAAGGTTCTGGTCGGTTCGTCGGGCACCTGACCGCTGACGACGACGTCATCGTTACTGTGCTGCAACGAGAATGGCGCCATCACCACGCCTGCGCGGCCGTTCGCCGGGGTCAAGGTCGGTTCGCCGGGGTCAAGGTCGGT
>NZ_JACKSJ010000213.1 GCF_025821665.1 [Mycobacterium] manitobense | reverse complement strand
GGACACCGCGGGCCTGGAGAAAGCCCGCGCACGGTTGGGCGCGCTGGAAGACGCGGTGCGCCGCAACACCGCCCAGCCCATCAACGACGCGAACTTCGAGAAGTTCTTCGGCTATCCCGGGACCGCCAAACGGAACCTGCCGCTGCAATGATGTGAACCGATGCCCCGCGCCCAATCCCCCGCCGAACACCTACGCCGTCCCGGCTACACCCCGGCCAACACCGCCGTGGGCCGCCGTGGGCAGCACACCCGCGACCGCATCATCGACAGCGCCGCCCGGCTGTTCGCCGCTCACGGCTTCCAGGGGACCTCGATCGACGCCATCGCCAGGGACGTCGGCGGCTCCCGCGCCACGGTGTATCAGTACTTCGCCGGCAAGGACGAGATCTTCATCGAGCTGACCCGCCGCGGCGAGCAGGCGGTGCTCGAGCACGTCGACCGGCTCCACGGCCTGGGCCCCGACGCCGACGGA
>NZ_JACKSJ010000212.1 GCF_025821665.1 [Mycobacterium] manitobense | reverse complement strand
ACAGCCTGACGTACAACGACCTTCAGGGCGACAAGAGTCCGTCCCTGTTCGCCGACTACATCACTCGTGCATTCGACGAATTGTGGCGTGAAGGTGAGAACGGTTTCCCGAAAATGATGTCGATCGGACTGCACCCGCGGGTCGTCGGTCAGGCGGCACGTGCCAATGCCCTGCGTCAGTTCATCGAGCATGCACAGGCGACTGGGAAAGTATGGTTCGCCCGCCGCATGGACATCGCCAGCCACTGGCTCGAGCACCATCCGGCCTCGTGACCAGTCCCTTCACAGAATTACTCGCCTCGAAGATCCGCACCGCACTCGAGCAAGACTGGCAGAACGTCATCGCGGTCAGCGAATTCATCCACGCGAATGTCGAAGAGTCTTCGAAAGAATTCGCGTGCAGTGCACGCCTGACAACCGAACTGGAACATCACGGGTTCACGGTCGAACACGGAGTTGCGGGAATGGATACCGCGTTCCGTACGGTCGAACACGGAGTTGCGGGAATGGATACCGCGTTCCGTGCCTCGTTCGGGTCCCCCTCCGCTGCA
>NZ_JACKSJ010000211.1 GCF_025821665.1 [Mycobacterium] manitobense | reverse complement strand
AGCGCCCATTCCCGCGGCGGCGACGGCGCCGCCGGCCCGCGCGACGGCCGCCTCGCCGAACCGGTCCACCAGCCGGTCGCCGAACAGCCGGCCGACGAACATGCACGCCACCAGCGCGATGTAGCCGAACGGGGCGACCGCCGCCGCCGCGTCCAGGCTGTCGCGCAGATAGAGCGTCGCCCATGTGCTTCCCGCGTCCTCGACCGCGGCGCCAGCGATGGCGATCGTCGCGAGTGCGCCGATCACGGCGTAGACACGCAGTCCCGCCCGCTGCCCGCCGGTCCACGCCGCGGCGGGTTGGTCGTCGTGGTCGGAGCCGGTCAGCATGAAGCGGTAGGCGATCAGCACGGTCGCGCTGAACACCACTGCCGAGCAGCTCAGTTGAACGGCGCGAGGCACAGCCAGGGCGATCGCCGCAGCGCCGAGGAGTCCGCCGGTGATGGCGCCGGACGCCCACACCGCGTGAAACGAGTTGATGATCGAACGGCCGTAGTTGCGCTGTACCCGCAGCGCGTGTGCGTTCTGGGCCACGTCGGTCACCGCGTCGGAGGCGCCTGCGACGAACAGCGCAGCGGCGAACAGCGCGCCCGACGGCGCTAGACCGGCGAGGAGCACGAACACGGCGATGCCCAGGGTGCCTGCCACGCCGACGCGGGCCGAGGTGAACCGCCGGATCAGTGCGCCTGCCGCGATTCCGGCGACGAACGCGCCGCCGGAGAACGCCGCCACCGCCAGCCCGAACACGGTGTTGGACAGCGCGAGATCCGCCTTGATCTCCGGGAAGCGCGGCAACAGCGAGGCGAACAGCGCGCCGTTGGTGAAGAACAGGGCCGCCGTCGCGACCCGGGCCCGCCGGTCGCGCACCGCAGCCACGCCGAGCTCTGCGGACACCATGGCCGCCAACCCTACCGGGCGTTAAATGGCAAGGGTGAGAAGGCGTTCGCTGGTCTCCCAGAGATCGCGGGCCCGGTCGGTGTCGTAGCTGTCGGCCGAGGAGCGGATCGGCCGCCGCCCGGAGAAGTACCGCCCGGTGACGTCGTCGAAGCGCGGGTCGGCGGCCAGCGCCGCCAGGTGACGGCCGGAGGCTCGGGTGCTGCGCACCCCCGGGAGCACGCGCAGGGCGGGAAACAGGTGGCGCCACAGGAATCGTTGTGCCGTCGAGTAGTCGCGCGCCAGACCGGAGCCGGGCATCAGGCCGGGGTCGAAGGCGTTCACCGTGACGCCGCGGCGTCCCCGGTCCAGGCGCCGGTCGAGTTCGTAGGCGTACAGCACGTTGCACAGCTTCGACGTGGTGTAGCGACGCCGACCGTCCGCGGCGCTCGACGCCCCGCCGGCGGGGTGGGCGAGTTCCTCGGCCGAGGTGTACTGCGGTTTCGGCATGCCGGAGAACTTGGCCGGATCGTGGGTTCCGCTGCTGACGATCACGACGCGGGCCGGCGGCGCGAGCTGGTCGAGCAGCCCGTCGACCAACGCGAAATGGCCCAGGTGGTTGACGCCGAACGTCAGTTCCACCCCGGCGGGGGTCCGTTCCAGACCCGAGACCACCTGCAACCCCGCGTTGCACACCAGCGCCCGCAACGGCGGCAGCTCCCGCTCCGCGAGACGCGTCGGGAAGTCCCGCACCGAGGTCAGCGACGCGAGATCGAGGGGCAGCACCGTGCACCGCGCAGCGCTGCCGAGCCGGTCCACCGCCTCGGCTCCGCGGTGTGGGTCGCGCACCGCCAGCACGATGTGCCACGAGGGGTTGGTGTCGAGCAGCGCCCGCGCGCACTCGAAACCGAGTCCGCTGTTGGCGCCGGTGATGACGGCGGTCCGGTCGACGGTCACTGTTCCTCCAGGAGTACGGGGATGAGTGCGGTGATGGCCTGAAAGAGGCGGCGGTACATGCGTTCGACGTCGGTGTGGCCGGGTTCGAGGTGATCGGCGAGGAACACGCCGTCGGATTGGGCGACCGCGAACGTGGTCAGCTCGTCGGCGACCCGCGCGGCCACCTGAGGCGTGGTGTCCGGCGGCAACATCGCACCGATGGCCGACCGGAAACCCGCGATCGCGGTGTCGCGCACCCGGCGCACCACCGTGGCCACCGCCGTGTCGTCGTGGCGTTCGAGCGACAGCAGGTAGAACAGCCGCAGGAAGTCCGGGTGCTGGGCGAGCAGCCGGGCGGTGGCCTCGAGCTGTTCGGGCGGGGTGGCCGCGCCTGCGTCGGGGATCGCGGCGAAGAAGCGCTCGGCGCCGCGTTCCATGACGGCCGCCAGTACCCCTTCCTTGGACCCGAAGTGCCAGTAGATGGAACTCGGCGGCAGTCCGCAGGCCCGCTGGATGTCGCTGATCGACGTCGCGGCGTAGCCGCGGGTGGCCATCAGGCGCTCGGTGACGTCGAGGATGTGCGCCCGCGAGGTCTGTCCCTGCTGTTGCTTTTTCGTCAGCGTCATCGGGCACCTCCTCTGTAGGGATCGCTACAGTCACAACATACCAGGAGCCGCGCCCCGTCGTCCGGGACGGCGGATTAGGTTCGTGCAGAACGGGAATGCCCGGCCCGACAGATTCAGCAGGTCCTGAGAGGAGTCTTCGATCCGCGATGCCGACCGACTACGGGCAAGATTGGCTGCCATGACCGAACTGCCCGCGTCGCTCGTCGAACTCGCCGGGCGCTACGGCGTCGCCACCCGATTCGAGGACTGGACCGGTCGACAGGTGACGGTCGCGGAATCCACCCTGACCGCCGTGCTCGCCGCCCTCGGCGTGGCCGCGGACACCGAGGACGACCGCGCCGCCGCTCTGGCCGGCCACGAGCGCGAGTACTGGCAGCGTCCGCTGCCGCCGATCGTGCTCGCCCGCTCCGGCGCTGTCTCGTCGTTCTGGGTGCACGTCACACACGGCGAGCCCGTCGAGGTGTCGCTGCGGCTGGAGGACGGCACCGAGCGCACCGGTCTGCGGCAGCTGGAGAACAACCGCGACCCCTATGAGGTCGACGGCCGCCGGATCGGTGAGGCCAGCTTCGAGGTGCCCGACGACCTGCCGCTCGGCTATCACCGCGTGCTGATGCACTCGGGCGCCACGCACGCCGACACACCGCTGGTGGTCTCCCCCTCGACGCTGGCACTGCCCGCCCGGCTCGGCGCCCGGCGCAGCTGGGGGCTGGCCACCCAGCTCTACAGCGTCCGGTCGCGGAACTCCTGGGGCATCGGCGACCTCACCGACCTGGCCGACCTCGCCGTCTGGTCGGCGGCCCGGCACCAGGCCGGCTTCATCCTGGTCAATCCCCTGCACGCGGCGGCCCCCGCACCGCCGATGGAACCGTCGCCGTACCTGCCGACCTCGCGCCGCTACGTCAATCCGGTGTACCTGCGGGTGGAGGCCATCCCCGAGTTCGCCTACGTCCGCGGCCGCAACCGGATCCGCAAGGCCCGCGCCGGCGTGCAGGACAAGGCCGACCGAGCCGAGCTGATCGATCGGGACACGGTGTGGCGTGCCAAGCGCGCCGCACTCGCGAAGGTCTACGAGGTGCCGTGGTCGGCCGGCCGCCAGCTGGCCTACGAGGCCTACTGCACCCGGGAGGGCGCCAGCCTGGACGCGTTCGCCACCTGGTGTGCCCTGGCCGAGCGGCACGGCAACGACTGGCATCAATGGCCCGAGGAGTTCCGGCGCCCCGACAGCGCCGCGGTCGCGCAGTTCGCCCGCGACCACGCCGCCACCGTCGACTTCCACCGCTGGCTGCAGTTCGCGCTCGACGAGCAGCTCACGGTCGCCCAGGCGACCGCCCTGCAGGCCGGCATGGACCTCGGCATCATGACCGACCTCGCCGTCGGGGTCGACCCGAACGGCGCCGACGCCTGGGCGCTGCAGGACGTCCTCGCACTGGGGGTGACCGCGGGAGCGCCGCCGGATGAGTTCAACCAGCTCGGCCAGGACTGGTCGCAGCCGCCATGGCGGCCCGACGAACTGGTCGCGCAGGCCTACGAGCCGTTCCGGGCGCTGGTCAACGCGGTGCTGCGGCATGCCGGCGGGGTCCGCATCGACCACATCATCGGCCTGTTCCGGCTGTGGTGGATCCCCCGCGGCGCACCCCCGACCGAGGGCACCTATGTCCGGTACGACCACGAGGCGATGATCGGCATCGTCGCGCTCGAGGCGCACCGCGCCGGCGCCGTCGTGGTCGGTGAGGATCTTGGCACCGTCGAGCCGTGGGTCCGCGACTACCTGGGCGAACGGGGCGTGTTCGGCACGTCGATCCTGTGGTTCGAGCTGGACCGCGACAGCAACGGCGGGCAGGAGCGCAGCGAGTCGGGGAATGACAACGGCCAAAGCCCGCCGGGACCACTGCCGGCCGAACGGTGGCGGGAGTGCTGCCTGTCCTCGGTCACCACCCACGACCTGCCCCCGACCGCCGGCTATCTGGCCGGCGAACACGTTCGGCTGCGCGAGGAGCTCGGGCTGCTGACCCGTCCCGCCGCGGAGGAACTCGCCGACGACCGCGCCCAGCAGGCGGCGTGGCGGGCCGAACTGCGCCGGGTCGGGCTCCTCGACGAGGACGCCGGTGTCGAGGAGACGGTGCTCGCACTGCACCGCTATCTCGGGCGCACCCCGTCGAAGCTGCTGGCGCTGTCACTGGTCGACGCCGTCGGCGACGTCCGCACCCAGAATCAGCCCGGGACGTCGGACGAGTATCCGAACTGGCAGATCCCGCTGAGCGGCCCGGACGGTCGCCCGGTGCTGCTGGAAGACGTGTTCACCGACTCGCGGGCCGCCCGGCTGGCCGAGGCGATGGCTCAGCAGGTCAACCCGCCGCTGTAACGCCGCAGGACTCTTCTCCGGTTTCACAATCGTCACAGCTGCGATATGTTCGCACCGCACTCGATCCGACGGAGGCCACGTGAACAAGCTCGTCCTGCTCGGCGCCGGAGTCGTCGCCACCGGCGCGGCCGCCCTGATCACCGCGGGAGCGGCCGGGTCCCAGCCCGCCGACGCCAGCTCGATCAACGTCGTCGGCGAGCCCTACCTCAAGGCGCAGCAGATTCTGAAGAGCCAGGGCATCACGGCCACCTTCAGCGGTTCGGTCGGCAGCGCCCTGCCGCAGTCGCAGTGCCTCGTGGGCTCCCAGAAGATCAACTCCGTCGGCAAGATGCTGCTCACGCTGGACTGCTCGGCCAAAGCCGAGGAGCAGCTCAAGGCGATGGGCCCCGCGGGCGGACCGAGGGTCGGCAAGAACGGCGTCACCACGGTTACCCCGACCCCGATGGTGCCGATCGCGGGCGCACCCGGCGCCGGTGCCGGACCCATCCCGGCGCGCTGAGCCCGTCTCAGCTCGCTATCTACGTCTCTGACATCGTCCTCAGGTTGTCGAGCGTCTGATTCATGGTTCGGCCGACCTGCCGCGCGGCGACCCGGTCGGCGATCAGCCCTAGCAGGCCGCCGGGCGCCTCGTAGGCCAGCCGGAAATTCACCTTCGTCTTGCCGTCGCCGCAGTCCCGCAGCCGGAACCGGCCTCGCATCGTGATCCCGGTGATGCCGATCCAGGCCAGATCCCGCCTGTCGTCGAACTCGACCACCTCGATCACCCCACCGACCGGCACCGAGCCGATCTTCCAGTGCGCGGTGTAGCGGGCTCCGATGCCGGCGTCGCCGTCGGTCACGGTCTCCCACCGCTCCAGGTTGGCCATGAATTCCGGGTAGCAGTCCGGATCGCTCACGTGCTTCCACACCGCGTCGCGATCGGCGTCGACGATGATGCTCCGTTGCAGCCTCATCAGCCGAGCACCGGGAACCGTCGCCGCGCCGCCAGTCGGTCCACGCCGGCCTGCAGGCTGCTCAGCACCTTGTCGTTGATGACGTCGTCGTCGCTGGCCGCGATGTCGTCGGCGTCGATCGGGTCCTGCACCTCGATGGCGATCTTCGTCGGCAGCGGGAGCCGCGGCACCATGTCGGTGACCACCAGTCCCCACGGCGGGGCCAGGGCGATCGGCACGCTCTTGAGCCGCAGCGTCTTGTCGACCCGCAACAGCCGGGCCAGCCACTGACCGCGATCGAGGAACAGTGCGGCCTCCTGTCCGCCGACGCTGGCGACGGGAACGATCGGCACCCCGGCCTCGCGGGCGAGCTTCACGTACCCCTTGCGGCCACCGAAATCGACGTCGTGGCGTTTCCAGGACGGCCGGAACACCTCGTAGTCGCCGCCCGGGTACACCAGTAGGGCGGCACCGGATTCGAGCGCCATCACCGCGTTGTCGTGGTTGGCCGCGACGGTGCCGAACTTGCGCAGCGATCCCAGGCCGGGCATCGACACCACCAGGTTGTGTGCGAGCTGGTAGAACGGCCGCTCGACCCCGAAGTACGAGCAGAACGCCAGCGTGAACACGAAGGTGTCGGGCGGCAGGTTCCCGCCGCTGTGATTGCCGACCAGCAGCACGGGGCCGTCGGCGGGAATGCGGTCCAGACCCTTGACGTCGGCGCGGAAGTACAGCGAGGCCAGCAGCCACAGCCCCGGCAATTGCTCCCGGATGTAGTCCGCATCGCGCTGATCGAGGTCGGCGGTGGGCACCCGCGCCGACACCTGCTTCTTGGCCCACTCGAGCGCGTCGCCGATACCTGCCATGCCCCCTGTTATTGACATCACACAACTAGCCGAAACCTGCGTTCCCACGTACCGGTCGTAGACTGCGGGTGATCGGCACCGCGCCCCGGGAGGTCAGCCATGTTGCGTCCGCGCCGCTTCGAGCGGGAGATCGACCCGGGCCCGGTTCAGATCCAGGCCCGCAAAGTGCACTTCGACGTCACCGGTGTCCCGCTGCACTGGATACCTGACCACCCCGTCGCGTCCAATCTGATCAGCTTTCTGAACCTGATCCTGCCTGCGGCCGAGCGGTGGTTCGTCGCCACCTACAACGAGGCGCTGCCGTACGTGAAGGATCCGCGGCTGGCTGAGGACATGCGAGGCTTCATCGGCCAGGAGGGTGCGCACGCCGAGGTGCACGAGCGGCTGCTGCACGACTTCATGGAGCAGCGCGGTATCGACCCGACCCCGATGGTCGATCAGGTGGAGTACGTCTTCGCCAGAGTGCTCGCGCCGTCGAAGTCCGATGACCCCAGGCGCCGGATGAACCACCTGTGCGACCGGCTCTGGTTCATCGCGGCGATTGAGCACTACACCGCAGTGATGGGCGACTTCGCACTCAACTGCACATGGGACCATCACGGCGCCGACCCGGTCATGGCCGATGTATTCCGTTGGCACGGCAGCGAAGAGGTCGAGCACCGCAACGTCGCCCATGACGTCGCCGTCTACTTCCATGACAGCTACACCGACCGCATCGGCGCCATGGTGATGGCGATGATCGGCATCTACACCTTCTTCCAGCGCGGGGCCACGTTCCTGATGAAGGCCGATCCGCAGGTGGACATGGGTTGGTGGGAAACGCAACGGCTGCGCGCCCGCGACTCCAAGCTGGGTCTGCTGCCCAAGTACCGCAGACTTTTCGGCAGCAATACCCTGGCGTATTTCCGACCCGGGTTTACTCCGGAGCAGATGGGTTCCACAGCCCAGGCGGTCGCCTATCTGGCCCGGTCCCCCGCCGCCCGCGCGGCCCACATGTGATGTTCGATCGGTTCCGCGACGTTCCTCCGAGCGTTTCCGGGCGAGCCCGTCACGACCCGTTCGTCAGCATGCTCGACGGTGTCGTGTCCGGGGTGTGGCGGATGACGGGCAAGATCCGGAACATGGCGCCGCCGCGCGAGGTCGACCGGGCGATCGGGCTGCGGGTCTCCGGGCGCCGCGTCGTGGCCCAAGACGAAGACGTCATCGCCGTGACATTGACCGCAAGTGACGACGCACCGCTTCCGCGGTGGCATCCGGGCGCTCACATCGATCTCCGACTCCCCAGCGGTCTACTCCGGCAGTACTCGCTGTGCGGCGACCCCGGGGCATCCGACCGCTACCGGATCGCCGTGCGGCGGATCCCCGGCGGTGGCGGCGGTTCCATCGAGGTGCACGAGGCGCTGCGGATCGGCGCGACCGTCCGCACGCTGGGCCCGCGCAACGCCTTCCCGCTCACCGTGCCGGGTTACGGGTCACCGGCGCACCGGTTCCGCTTCGTCGCAGGCGGCATCGGGATCACCCCGATCCTGCCGATGCTCGAGCAGGCGCATCGCCTCGGTGTCGACTGGTCGATGCTCTACACCGGCCGCACCCGCGACAGCCTGCCGTTCCTCGACGAGCTGGTCCGGTTCGGCGACCGCATCACCGTGCGCACCGACGACATCGACGGACTGCCGACAGCGCGCGACCTGCTCGGTGACGATCCTGCCGGGGCATCGGTCTATGCGTGCGGTCCCGCCCCCATGATCGACGTGATCCGCACCGCGCTGGCAGGCCGCGGTGATGTCGAGCTGCACTACGAGCGGTTCGCCGCGCCACCGGTGGTCGACGGCGCCGAGTTCGTCGCCGCCGCGGCCGCCTCCGGCGTGACCGTCCGGGTGGGCGCCGACGAAAGCCTGCTCGCCGCGTTGACGCGGGCCGGCGTGCAGGCGCCGTATTCCTGCCGCCAGGGTTTCTGCGGCACCTGCCGCACGCGTGTGCTCGACGGCGAGGTCGACCATCGCGACACGCTGCTCACCGGCCCGGAGCGCGCCGCAGGCATGATGCTGACCTGCGTGTCACGGGCGCCCGAGGGGCACGTGCTCACCGTCGACCTGTAGCGGCCTCAGACGTGCTCGGCGAACGGCCACCACACGCCGTCGCTGCCGCGCACCCCGTTCGGCTGGTCCATCGCCGCGGTGAGCGCGTCGATCTCCTTGTGGTCCAACGCCACCGGCGCCACCTTGGCGCCGTCCTCGCCGGAGACGTCGTAGCTGAATGCCAGCGGGATGCCCGGGTGCAGCCAGTGACTGGTGGTGACCTCCGCGCCGCCCTCACCCTGGCCCGTCGTGGTCAGGAAGAAACCCTTGCCGGTGGCGAACCGGGCAGCCACCGCGGCCTGCAGATGGGCCACGAAGTGGTTGGTGAACGTGCCGGGTATCGGCTGCCCGCCAGAATGAACCGTTGCCACAGAGGTCGTCCCTTCGGTCGTCGACGCTGAACTGTCACCGTCTACTTTCTCTGACTCGGGACGTCGCTGCCGTACTATTCGCCCATGCCGTTGGCCGATGGGGCGACGTTCGCGGGTTACACCATCGTCCGCTTGCTCGGTTGGGGCGGCATGGGTGAGGTGTATCTGGCCCAGCACCCACGACTCCCGCGCCAGGACGCGCTCAAGGTGTTGCCCGCGACGGTGTCCGCCGACGAGGAGTACCGGCAGCGATTCCACCGCGAGGCCGACATCGCGGCCACCCTGTGGCACCCCCACATCGTGGGCGTGCACGACCGCGGCGAGTACGACGGCCAGATCTGGATCTCGATGGATTACGTCGAGGGCACCGATGCCGGCCGGTTGATGCGCGACCGCCATCCCGACGGCCTGCCCCAGCGCGAGGTGCTCGCCATCGTCTCCGCCATGGCCGACGCCCTCGACTACGCCCATGCGCGCAACCTGCTGCACCGCGACGTCAAACCGGCCAACATCCTGCTCGGGCATCCGGAGTCCGGCGAGCAACGGATCCTGCTCGCGGACTTCGGCATCGCCAGGTGGACCGACGACATCAGCGGGCTGACGGCCACGAACATGACCGTCGGCACCGTGTCCTATGCCGCGCCCGAGCAGCTGATGGGCGAGCGGCTCGACGGTCGCGCCGACCAGTACGCGTTGGCCGCCACCGCTTTTCATCTGCTGACCGGCACACCGCCGTTCCAGCACAGCAATCCGGCGGTGGTGATCAGCCAGCACCTCACCTCGACACCGCCGGCCCTGGCCACCCAGCGTCCCGAGCTCGCGGCACTGGATCCGGTGCTGGCGAAGGCACTGGCCAAAAAACCGGTCGACCGCTACGAGCGGTGCGCCGACTTCGCCCGTGCCCTCGCCCACCAGTTGGGTGTCGGCGCCGCGGGCGACACCCGGCTCGCGACGGCGACCACGCCCGCCCCGGCCCGCAGGACAGCGCTGCGCCCCGCCGTCGTGGTGCCCGCGGTGCTCGCCGTGCTGCTGATCGTCGCCATCGCCGTGGCCGCACTGGAATTCCGCAGGGCCGACGATCGCCCGTCGGATCCGGCGGCGGCGCCCACGTCGTCGAGCGCTGTCCGGTCCTCGAGCGCGTCGCCCGCCGCTCCGCCCGCCCCGCCGCCGCCCAGCCCCACGGACACCGTGACCGGGTCGCCGCCGCCGACAACGGCGGCCGCACCCGCGGCGGGGGTGGGCGGCGCCGACTGCTCGCCCGGCGGCAGCACCGCCAC
>NZ_JACKSJ010000210.1 GCF_025821665.1 [Mycobacterium] manitobense | reverse complement strand
CTGAGCCGCATCACGACAGTCGATGGTCATGCCGGGTTCCCATGTCCCGATCTCGTCCAGCACCGACTCGAACATCAACGCGGTGTAGCGCCGAACCCGGTCATGGTGCAGTGCGGGCAGAAAGCGCGCGCGTTCCTGCTTGTGCCGGTCACCGGCCAGCAGAATGATCGAGCCATCCCCGACAACCGGTTCGATCGGGTTGGGCATGGGTGGGGTGAATGCGGAGACCGGGATCTTCAGGAACTCGCGAATGTGGGCGGGCTTCGCCACGAACAACACATCGCCGAAACCCGGTATGGGCACCTCGAACGCCCTGCCGCACTTGGCACGACGCCGGAAGTAGGCCTCCGCGTCGTACCACGCGCCGA
>NZ_JACKSJ010000209.1 GCF_025821665.1 [Mycobacterium] manitobense | reverse complement strand
GGGCGTCCGCCAGTGCGGTCCGGGCGGCCGAGGGGCCGGGGTCGTTCATCTGCCCGGTCTTCCCGGGGGCGAGCAATCCCAGTCCGCTGACCGCGACGAACCGGGTGCCCTTGTTGACCAGATCGTTGATCACCGGCCCGGCCGCGTCGAAGTCGTCGCCGGAACGCGGCAGCACCACGAACGGCGCACCGGCGACCGGGAGGATCATCGTCGCCAGCGGAGTCCACACCTCGTCTCCTCCGGAGAGCCCTTGCTTACCGGCATAGGCGACGGTGCCGGTGAGCGGCACATTCGCGCGGCCCAGTCCACGCGTGTTGTCCACGTAGGCACCCAGGGGAGAGCTGCAACCGGTGGACTTCCACGAACCGCGCTGCTGCCCGCGAATATCGAAAAAGTTGGCGTTGATGGCGATGGTGGGCTGCCCGAGA
>NZ_JACKSJ010000208.1 GCF_025821665.1 [Mycobacterium] manitobense | reverse complement strand
GGTGCCCGCGGCACCGACCGGCGCCGCACCGCCGCCGGAAACGGCGGCCGGTGATGAGGATGGGGAGCCGGCGCTGGCCGCGGGAGCCAGCGGCGAGTTCGGCGTACCGCCGCCGCCTCCTCCGCCACCACCACCGGAGCCTGAGCCGGGTCCGCCGCCACCCGCGGGTTCTGCCGACGCCGGGCGTATCGCGGGGTCGGTCGGCATGTCGGTGAGGCCCTCGGGGAGGCCGGTGGGCGCACCGCCGCCGGCGGGCGATCCGCCGGAACCCTGTCCGCCCGACGGGGAGCCACCGGAGCCCTGTCCGCCGGACGGTGATCCGCCCGACTGCTCACCCGATGCCGGGGTCTGCTGTCCGTTCTGCGCACTGGCGGGTGACACGGCGGGGGTTTCGCCCGGGGTGCCACCGGGCTGTTCGCCGCCGCCGCCACCGCCCGCCGCCGGACCGCCGGGCTGCTGCCCGTTGTCCTTCTCGGGCAGCGGCGGCACGTCCTTCTTGAACACGGGCGTCGGCGCGTAGGCGCCCTCGGGGGGCGCGGGCGTGTCAATACTCGTGAACGTGACCTCGTTCGAGTACACGCCGCGGACGCCTTCGGACTTGACCTGTTTCGCGTTGTACTCGTCGAAGTCCATCACCACGTTGTCCTCGCCCGTGAGGGGCTCTGGGTGGTCGGCCTTCGCCTTCTCGTGGGCGTTGTAGAAGTCCTGCGCCTGTTTGGCGATCTCCCGGGCCTTCGTCGCGACCTCGTACAGCCAAGACTCGTGCTGACGCATCTTCCCCTCGGCGGCCTCGGCCGCGAGGCCCTCCCAGTGCGTGTCACCGGGGGAGAAGTCCTTGGCGCGTGCGGTGATCGCATCGGAGAAGGCGTACATCTCCTCGGCGTACTGCAGCACGTTCATGTTGGCGGAGGCCAACTGCGCGGCCGCCGTCGGCCACTCCTCGTAGGGATTGCCCGGGGCGGCGTAGCACATACCTCCAGTCGCCGGAACCTGAGGCGGCAGAACCGGATTGATCGTCACAGCGTCGCTGCCGGAGGGCTGGCCGGACTCGATCTCGGTCTTGTTGATCTCGTCGACCTGCTCGTAGGCCTTTGCGGCGGCCTCCAGGCAGGCGGCCAACCGGGCGGCCTCCGCCTTACCGGATTCCACGCAGGACTGCAGTCGTTCGTGGTTCGCGGCGACCTGCTGCATGGCAAGCCCGGCGAGTTGCAGCATGTCCGGTGGAATGGGCGATGCGGGCACGGCGGGCCATTCCCCGTTGATCTTGGTGGCCTTGGCGCGGATGCTGGTCGGATCGGCTTTCAACGTCGTCATGGTGTTCTCCGTTACTGCTCGAGAGCCATCTGGTATCGGCTCTCCTCACGCGGGTTGATCAGCTGGATCGGCAGCTGACGGTGGCGCGGGGTGTCGATGAAGTTGTGGCGCATGATCACTCGGCCGATACCCAGGTGAGGGCCGAGGTAGGTGGTCGCGTTGGGCCACGCGACCTTGGCCTCGGGGCCGATGCGCCCGTTGATCAGTCCGGCGAACTCCTGGAACTGCGGGCGCAGCGTCACCACCGCCCCCGCGGCGGCCGCGCGGACCACGAACTGGGTGAACAGCCGGGCGTCGCCGAGGTTGATGCTGACGTCGACGTCGTCGAACGGCATGTACACCGGGTAGCGGTCGTTGGTCTCCCCGATCAGCACGCCGGCGGAGCCGATCGGCAGCTCGTAGTGCTTGTCGCTGACCGGACTGATGCCCTGCAGCGCCGCCCGCTGACCGCCGAACAGGCAGGAGAATCCGCGCGGCGTCGTCGGGGTGGCCAGCGTGGTCAGCAGCACCGTGGTGGTGGGCGCCATCCCGGGCATGATCCGCATCCGGGTGATCGTGTGGTCGGCCCGGGCCGACCACCACACGTTGGGTCCGCCGGGCGCGGTGTACGCGGCGGTGAAGGTGCTGCGGCCCTTGATCGTCGACCACGTTTCGCGTTCGAAGCTGATCTCGGTCGCCCGGTCGAAGTCGTCGAAGCTGCGCGCGCAACGGGCGTCGACGCCGTTGCTCGACAATTGATCCGCCAGCCGCGTCGCCGATGCGACGAGGTACCGGGCATGTCCGGCCACCCCTTCGTCGCGGCGGCGGGCCGGCTTCTCGGTGAGTGCGGGGTCGGCTCGGAGCACGATCCACGTCCGCCGGTTCGCCGGTACCGGGTACGGGCCGATGACCTGTTCGTACAGCGCGACCAGGCTGGCAGGCGCCGTCCGGCCGACCCGGTAGCCGGCCGACACGACGTCGGCCTCGAGTTCGGGACAGTGCGCGACCACCAGCTGTTCGATCAGCCGGGTGTCGACGACGTCGTCGGTGACCGCGCTGCCGTTCACGATGACGGTCGGGGTGAACGGTCGGGGCACGAGTTCGATTGCGGCGACCAGATGTTCGCCCTGCCAGCGGACGGCGACGTGGTCTCCGGGCAGCACCGTGCTGCCGACCGCGGGCACCGACGGCTGCTGCGGCACCGTGCGGTGGCGGCGCCGCCAGGAGAACAGCGCGGCGATCCACCCGGTGATCCGCCTGCCGCGGACCGTCAACACGGCCAGCAGCGCGATCAGCACCGACACCCCGACCGCCGTCCACAGCTGATTCAGTGGCAGCAACACGGCAACGATTGCCGGGATCAGCACCGCCGCGGCGATCGCGTGGCCGGTGCTGAACCGGATGCCGAACGCGGAGAACAGCTTTCTCATCGCCGCCTCAGTGCCCGCCGGGTCATGGCGCCGAGGCCGAGCACCAGGGCGAGGCCGACGCCGCTGATCACCACCCAGGTGATCGGTCCGCGGTCCGGCGGCGGGATGTACACCGGCGGGGGGATCTGCTTGACGCGGAACGGCACGGCCTCGGGTCCGGCGGGCAGGTCCCAGGTCAGCGCCGCGACCGGGTCGATGACCCCCGCGCCGACGTAGTTGTCGACGCCGCCGCCGGGATGGCGGGAGGTGGCGGTGATGCGGTTGATCACCTGTGCGGGAGTCAAGTCCGGGTACCGCTGTTTGACCATGGCGGCGAGTCCGGACACGTAGGCGGCGGCGAACGACGTCCCACCGATCGGCACCGGTCCGTCGTCGCCGTTGAGCGCGTTGACCGGGTTGCCGTCATAGCCGAGCGCGATGATGTTCGCCGCGGGCGCGGCCGCACCGACCCACGGTCCCGACATCGAGAAGTCGCTGGGCTGGCCGTTCTCGTTGATGCCGCCGACGGTGAGCACCAGGGGTGAGTACCAGGCGGGGCTGACGATGGTCTGCACCTCGTCCCAGCCGCGCGGGTCCGCAGGCACCGCGGGGTCGGGCGGCGGATTCTGGCTGCAGTCCTGACCGGTGTTGCCCGCGGCCACCACAATCACGGCCTTCTTGACGTTGACCGCGTAGTTGACCGCCGCGCCGAGGCTGGTCTCGTTGATCCGGCGGGTCACCTTGTAGCAGGCGGCCTCGCTGATGTTGATCACCTGGGCGCCCAGATTGGCCGCGTGCACCACCGCGCGGGCCAGGCTGCGCAGTGAGCCCGCGGTCTTCGTCGTGTTCGGGTCGTTGGGATCCTGGCGGGAGCCGACGGGCTGCCACGCCGCCGAGGTCTGACGCAGGGACAGGATGCGGACATCCGGTGCGACACCGATGAATCCGTCCGTCGGCGACGGCCGTCCGCCGATGATCGACGCGGTCAGCGTGCCGTGGGCGTCGCAGTCGTTCATGCCGTTGCCCCCGGCGTCGACGAAATCGCCGCCGGGTTCGGCGGGCACCCGTGGGGAGCCCATCACGCCGGTGTCGATCACGGCGACCGTGATGCCCTTGCCGGTGGCGAACTTCTGCGCCTCGGCCAGCCTCAGGTAGTTGTTGGGCCACGGCTTGTCGGCGAAGTTCGAGTTCGGGAACGTCGTCGGCGCCGCACACTCGGCGCGCAGCTCGGTGGGACTGTCCGGGCCGGTCTCGTCGGGCGGGAGGGCGGCAGCATCGATCGACGGCGGTTCGATCGCCGACGCCGGTGGCGCGCTCACGAAGGCCAACAACAGTGCTGCCAGCAGCACACCGATGCGACGCACGCGCTACACACCCCCCTTGTCGAATAGCCGGCTCGCGGCAGGCCCGTCACTACACAGCAAACCTGCTGCCGGCCCGGCAGCGGGCCGTCGTCTCACTTCAGGACGCCCGACCGATGGTCCGAGGGCAATCCTATGCGCAACGAACGGGGGTCGACTGCGCTTTCTTTCGCCGGCGGGAGCCACTGCCCGCGCACTCCGCGGCCGGGCGCACGTCCGCCCGGGTCGGCAAACACAAATCCTGGCCCGCCGAGGCACGGCCGGTTGACGCATCTGTCTATTCGGGAATGATCTGGACTGCAGTCCGGTTACCCCGAACATGCCCGCCATCACAGCCGACACCCTAACCCTGACCCGGGTGAGCCCGCCCTCGCCCACCGACACCGACCGCCCCGTCCGATCGATCACCACCGGCCCCCGTGGCTACGAGGGCGAGGGATTCCCGGTCGTCCGCGCCTTCGCCGGAGTCAGCGCCGCCGACCTCGACCCCTTCATCCACATGGATCAGATGGGGGAGGTGGAGTACGAGCCCGGTGAACCGCGCGGCACCGACTGGCATCCGCACCGCGGCTTCGAGACCGTGACCTACATGATCGACGGCCGGTTCGCCCATCAGGACTCCCACGGCGGTGGCGGTCTGATCACCGACGGCGCCACCCAGTGGATGACGGCCGGTTCCGGGATCCTGCACATCGAGACGCCGCCCGCCGAACTCGTGGAGAGCGGCGGGGTGTTCCACGGCGTCCAGCTGTGGGTGAACCTGCCGCGCAGGGACAAGTTCGCCGCACCCCGCTACCAGTCGATCGAGGGTGGTGACGTGGCGCTGCTGGCGTCGCAGGACGGCGGCGCGCTGGTGCGCGTCATCGCCGGAGACGTCGACGACCATCGCGGCCCGGGCTCCACCCACACGCCGATCACGCTCGCGCACACCACGGTTCAGCCCGGCGCACAGCTGAGCCTGCCGTGGAACCGTGACTACAACGCCCTGGTCTACGTGCTGTCCGGGCGCGGCAGGGTGGGCCCCGTCGGCCATCCCATCGAACATGGCCAACTGGCGGTGCTCGGTCCCGGCGACCGGATCGCGCTGTCCGCCAACGACGTCCAGGATTCGAACCGGCCCGCCCTGGAGGTGCTGCTGCTCGGCGGCAGGCCGATCCGCGAGCCGGTGTTCCACTACGGACCGTTCGTGATGAGCTCGAAGTCCGAGCTGATCCAGGCCGTCGAGGACTACCAGGCCGGCAAGTTCGGAGAGATCCCGCCCGGTGCCCTGATGCCCCACCGGGGCTAGCGCTTCACCGGCGCCGCCTGCTTCGGGTAGAGCAGTTCCAGCTCACCGAGGTGGGCGGCGACGGTGACCAGCGGCAGCGCCGCCGACACGGCCAGGTCGTCGGCGCCCGCCTCGGCCCGCAGCGCACCGACGAAGTCGTCGCTGATCGGCGAGAGGGACTGCGCCACCGGCCGGCCGAGCAGCCGCAGACTGACCAGGTCGGCGTGGGTCTCGAGGACCCTGCGGGTGCGGGGGTAGACCCCCAGCGGCGGCGGGACGATGTCGGCGACCAGCTCAGCGGCAGCGCGTATCCGGATCGCCCGGTTCGCCGCCCCGACCACCGGCGCGCGTGCGTCGCTGTCGCTGCGGTTCTCGGAGAGGTACTGCCGCACGGCGTCGTCGAGTGTGCGGGACGCCTGCAGCGCGTCATGACTGAGTGCGATCACCCGGTCGGTGGCGTCTTCGGAGGCGCCGCGGGTGACCCGCAGCACCCCGGCCTTGAGCAGGTCGGCTCCGGCGATGGTGGCCCTGCGCACCGACGCCGACACCGCCGCCGAGGCCCCGCGCGGCCACAGCAGCAGCGAGACACTGACGCCGACGAGTGCTCCCACCACCACGTCCTCGACCCGGATGAGGCCCACGGACCAGCCCGTCGGCTGGATGAGGTTGAAGATGATCAGCACCATCATCGTGAACGCCGCCTGCCCGGCGATGAACGACGCCACCTCGGGCACCCACGCCGAACCGAAGGCGACCAGCGGCAGCAGCAGCCACATCACCGCGTGGTCCACACCGACCAGCTCGATGACGACGACGCCGACGACGAAACCGATCCCGGTGCCCGCCACCGCGCGCAGCACCCGCGTGCCGGTGGTCAGCGCACTGCTGCGCAACACCGACATGGCGCCGAGCACCACCCAGAAGCCGTGCTCGACGGGGAACAGGTGGGTGACGGCGACCGCGAGTGCCAACCCGAGCCCGGTGCGCAGGCTGTTTCGCAGCACCACCGCCCGTGTCGCCAGGAAGCCCTTGGTGATCGCGGCGACGGCCGTCGTCTCGGGCATCACCCAGTCCGCCGCACCGGTCGCGGGCAGCCGGCGGCCCAGCACGCGGGCCCACACCGGCCTGGCGTCGGCCAGTGCGGCGTTGCGGATGATCCGGCCGGTCACCCCGACGGTCGCCGAGAAGGTGCGCCGCGCGAGCAGCGTCTGGCCCACCGCGAGCGCCGTCGCGTCGTCGGGCACGGCGAGGATCTGCTCGATGTCCTCGCGGTAGCGGCCCTGGGCCACCGCCCGCAGTTCGGTCAGCGCGGTGTCGAGGTCGGCGGTGCGCGCCGCCCGCTCGTCGCGGTCGGAGATGCGCAGCACCGCCGCCGCGTCGCGCAGCACCCGGACGATCGGCGGTTTCATGTCACCCAACAGGGCTCCGGTGTCGGCAGTCAGGCGGTCGGACAGCCAGCCGAGATCGTCGACGACGCGGACCAGCGCCCGGCTCCCGGCGGTCAGGGCGACCGGCCGGAAGTCGGCGTTGACGAAGTTGTCCCACAGCGCGTTCATCGCCCGGGTGACGTCGCGCGTGCCCGCCGCACCCTCGAGGCTGTCGGCCAGCGTGCGGCACACCTTGGCGGCATGGCGCCGCAGATCGTCATGGTGCTGCGGGGGGAAGAGGAACAGGGCCGCGGGCACGCACACTGCGAGCGCGATCAGCCAGCCCAGTAGCCGCTCGCCGATGGGCCCGGGCGGGGTGCACGCCGGCAGCACGAACAGCATCAGGGTGGCGCGCTGGCCTGCCGCCACGATTTCGCTGAGCACCCCGGAGAACATCACCACCACGCCGAGCACGAACATCATCGCCACGCTCAGCCATGGGTGCGGCGACACCAGCGTGCCGACGGTGATGAGCACCGCGCCGTTGAATCCGAGCCCGCCGTAGGCCAGTGCGCGGGCGGGCCGGTTGCCCGGGAAGTCCACGAGGATCAGCAGTGCCACCGAGCCGAAGATCGTGAAGAGGGGGGTCTGCGACCCGGCGCCGACGGTGAAGCTGACTGCGGCGGCCGTGGGCAGGATGATGGCCGCCCGGGCGGCCCGCCTCAGGGCGTCGCGCTCCGGGTCGCGCTGACGGATCCGGTCGGATCCCCGGCGCCACAGACCGCCCGGAGTCAGCATGCCCGCCGATGGTAGACCGGTCAGGCGGGCGGCACCGTCGCGAAGCGGCCGGAGTCCAGCGCCTCGAGCAGCTGGTCGGCGATCCAGTTCAGCGCGGGGATGTCGCGGGGCAGGGCGGTCTGCTCGTAGCCGATCAGGATGTAGACGCTCCAGGCGGCGAACACCTCGGCCTGGCGCTTGTCCTGGAGGACCTCATAGGCGGACTCGAACATGATGTCGTAGCGCTGCTTGTCCACCGCGGACTGCACGGCGTACACCTCGGGGTCCAGCGAGCTCCACACCCGGATGGCGGCCTCGGCGCTGTGCGGCAGCACCAGCGCCTCCTGCACCAGGGTGTCGATGCGCCGGCGCGGGTCGGGTTCGGCGCGGACGGCGTCGACCACCCCGGTCGTGCGGGCCTGCCGCCAGTGCGCGACGAGGTCCTTGGTGTAGGCGGGCCAGCTGGGAAAGTAGTGGTAGAAGGAGCCGGTGGTGACACCGAGACGGTTGCACACCTCGGCGAGTTTGAGCCCGCCGTACCCCAGTTCGGAGAGCACATCGAGGCCGGTCTCGAAGTACGCTTCCCGAGAAACGACACTGGCCATGGCTTGACAGCCTAGTTGTTCGCCGGCCCCCATTCGGGCGCAAATCGAGAGCCCCGACCAGCGGAAATTTGCTGGCATCGAATGTCATCGCAGCTGGTCTGGCAACTCTTGACGGTGGCGTAGGTGACGTGTGGCACAATTTGACCGTGCCGTATACCGCGAGTCGGGGACCGGGTCGACCTCCCGCAGCGAAGGCCGCGGAAACGCGGGAGCGCATTCTGCGCGCCGCCCGGGAGATCTTCAGCGAACTCGGCTACGACGCGGCGACCTTTCAGGCGATCGCGGTCCGCGCGGACCTGACCCGCCCGGCAATCAACCATTACTTCGCCAGTAAGCGGGTTTTGTACCGCGAAGTCGTCGAGCAGACCAATGCGCTGATTGTTAGCGCGGGGATGGCCCGGGCGCAGGGCGCCACCACTTTGTTGAGCAGACTGTCCGCCTTTTTCGCCGCGACAATGGACGCCGGTTCCGAAGACCGTTCGGCAGCAGCTTTTCTCGTGACGTCGGTGCTGGAGTCCCAGCGGCACCCGGATCTGCGCAACGACGAGCACGACGCGCTGCGCAATTCGCGCGCGTTCGTCGCGTGGGCGGTCAACGACGCGATCGAGCGCGGAGAGCTCAGCACCGACACCGACATCCCCTCGATCGTGGAGATGCTGGTCGCGGTGATGTGGGGGATGGGTTTCTACGCGGGCTACGTCGGCGACCACGACGAGCTGGAACGCGTCATCGACAAGTTCGAGCTGCTGATGGCCAACAAGCTCTGGCATCTCACGGACTGAGCCAAAGGCCGCGCAACCCATCGCATAGCTTGGCTAAGCTCTTCGGTAGCATGGCGTGATGAGCTCACTGCGCACCGATGACGACACCTGGGACATCACCACCAGCGTCGGCACGACGGCCGTGATGGTCGCCGCGGCCCGCGCCGGCGAGACCGAGCGGGACAATCCGCTGATCCAGGACCCGTACGCGCGCGTGCTGGTCGACGCCGCGGGCAGCGGGGTGTGGAGCGCGATGCTCGACGGCGACTTCACCGAGAAGGTGGGCGAGGTCGATGCCGAGGCCGCCGCGATCTTCGCGCACATGGGCGGCTACCAGGCCGTGCGCACCCACTTCTTCGACCGGTTCTTCGCCGAGGCCAGCGCCGCAGGCATCCGGCAGGTCGTCATCCTCGCCTCCGGGCTCGACTCGCGGGCCTACCGACTGGACTGGCCGGCAGGCACGACGGTCTACGAGATCGACCAGCCCAAGGTGCTCGAATTCAAGGCGCAGACGCTCGCCGGCCATGGGGCCGAGCCCTCGGCCACCCGCAGGGAGGTCCCGATCGACCTGCGGTTCGACTGGCCGGCGGCGCTGCGCGAGGTCGGTTTCGACGAGGCGCAGCCGACCGCCTGGCTGGCCGAGGGCCTGCTGATGTATCTGCCCGCCGACGCGCAGGACCGGCTGTTCGAACAGGTCACGGCGCTCAGCGCGGCGGGAAGCCGGATCGCCGCCGAGACCGCTGGGGTGTCGTCGGAGGACCGCCGCGAGGAGATGCGGGCGCGCTTCGAGCGGATCGCCGAGAAGTTCGGCATGGAGGAGTCCCTGCAGATCCAGGAGCTGATCTACGAGGATCCCGATCGGGCCGACGTCGCCGAGTGGCTCGACGGCCACGGCTGGTCGGCGACGCCGGTCGACTCGCAGCAGGAGATGCGCCGGCTGGGGCGGTGGGCGCTGCCCGCCGAGCTGTCCGACGACGAGGCGTTCTCGCACTTCGTCACCGCCGAGCGGGCCGGGTAGCACGGGGGTTCTGACGGCCCAACCGGTTGGTTAGGATCGGGTCATCCTCGGGTCAGGAAGGACTCCCCCCATGACCACCGAATCCGTCAGCGCGCCCACCACCGACATCGACTCGACCGTCGCCAGGCTCCGGCAGACGTTCGCCACGGGCCGCACCCGCGACATCGAATGGCGCAGACAGCAGCTGCGCGCGATGGAGCGGCTGATGATCGAGAACGAGGCGGTCATCGCCGACGCGCTGGAGCAGGATCTCGGCCGCAAGCCCTTCGAGGCGTGGCTGGCCGACATCGCCAGCGTCGCCGGCGAGGCCAAGGACGCGGCGAAGAACCTCCGCAAGTGGACGCGGCGCAAGTACCGGATGTTGGAGATGTCGCAGCTGCCCGGCCTGGGGTGGGTGGAGCACGAGCCGTTCGGCACGGTGCTGATCATCGGCGCGTGGAACTTCCCGTTCGCGCTGACCCTGGGTCCGGCCGTCGGCGCCATCGCCGCGGGCAACACCGTGGTGCTCAAGCCGTCGGAGGTGGCTGCCGCCTCGTCGGCGGTGATGGCCGACCTGGTGCCCAAGTACCTCGACGGTGATGCCATCGCGGTGATCGAGGGCGACGGCTCGGTCAGCCAGGAACTCATCGCCCAGGGCTTCGACTACCTGCTGTACACCGGGGGCACGGAGATCGGCCGCAAGGTCTACGAGGGCGCCGCACCGCATCTGACGCCGGTCACCCTCGAGCTCGGTGGCAAGAGCCCGGTGATCGTCACCGCCGACGCCGACATCGACGTCGCCGCCAAGCGCATCGCCTGGACCAAGCTGATCAACTCGGGCCAGATCTGCATCGCGCCCGACTATGTGCTGGCCGACGCGAAGATCCGCGAGGAACTCGTCGACAAGATCAAGGCCGCGGTCACCACCTTCGAGTCCGGCAACCCCGACGGCAAGCGCATCGTCAACGAGCGGCACTTCGACCGGCTCGCCACGGCGCTCGCCGCGACCAAGGGTGAGGTCGTCATCGGCGGCGGCTCCGACGCGTCGAAGATCAGCATCCAGCCGACCGTCGTCGTCGATCCCGACCCGGCCGAGCCGCTGATGACCGACGAGATCTTCGGGCCGATCCTGCCGATCGTGACGGTCCAATCACTGGACGACGCCATCGATTTCGTCAACGCACGGCCGAAGCCGCTGGCCGCCTACCTGTTCACCAAGACCAAGAGCATCCGCGAGCGGGTGGTCAAGGAGGTGTCCGCGGGCGGCATGGTGGTCAACCACCTGCTGTTCCACTTCGCGACGCACAAGCTGCCGTTCGGCGGCGTCGGCCCCTCGGGCATGGGCGCCTACCACGGCAGATTCGGCTTCGAGACGTTCAGCCACAAGAAGACGGTGATGACGAAGACCACCCGACCCGACGTGGGCGCCTTCATCTATCCCCCGTATACAGAGAAGGCCTGGAAGCTGGCCCGCAAGCTGTTCTGATTTCGTCAACGAAGCCCGAGAGATAGGAAACCCATGCCAGGAGTGCAGGATCGCGTCATCGTCGTCACCGGTGCCGGAGGCGGACTGGGCCGCGAGTACGCGCTGACACTGGCCCGTGAGGGCGCCAGCGTCGTCGTCAACGACCTGGGCGGTTCGCGCGACGGCACCGGTGCGGGCTCGGCGATGGCCGATCAGGTGGTCGACGAGATCAAGGCGGCGGGCGGCCGCGCGGTCGCCAACTACGACTCCGTCGCGGAGTCCGAGGGCGCCGAGAACATCATCAAGACCGCGATCGACGAGTTCGGCAAGGTCGACGGCGTGGTGAGCAACGCGGGCATCCTGCGCGACGGCACCTTCCACAAGATGACGTACGAGAACTGGGACGCCGTGCTGAAGGTGCACCTCTACGGCGGTTACAACGTGATCCGCGCGGCGTGGCCGCACTTCCGCGAGCAGAGCTTCGGCCGGGTCGTCGTGGCGACCTCCACCAGCGGCCTGTTCGGCAACTTCGGGCAGGCCAACTACGGCGCCGCCAAGCTCGGCCTGGTCGGGCTGATCAACACGCTCGCCCAGGAGGGCGCGAAGTACGACATCAAGACCAACGCCGTCGCACCGATCGCGGCGACCCGGATGACGCAGGACATCCTGCCGCCGGAGGTCTTCGAGAAGCTGACCCCGGAGTACGTGGCGCCGGTGGTGGCCTACCTGATGACCGAGGAACTGCCCGACACCGATTCGATCTTCATCGTCGGCGGCGGCAAGGTGCAGCGCACCGCGCTGTTCCAGAACGAGGGCATCACCTTCTCCGACGGGGTGCCGTCACTCGACGACGTCGCATCGAAGTGGGCCGAGATCACCGATCTGTCGGCGGCGCAGCAGGCCAGCTTCAAACTCGGGTGAAAGCGCTTGTCGCGCAATCGTTGACGGGCCCCGCCGGCCTGGAGTACACCGACGTCGACGACGTGCGCAACACCGATGCCGTCGTCATCGACGTCGGTGCTGCCGGCGTCAACTTCCCCGACCTGTTGATGCTGCGCGGCGAGTACCAGCTGAAGCTGGACCCGCCGTTCATCCCCGGCGTCGAGGTGGCGGGCACCGTGCGCTCGGTGCCCGAGGACTCCGAGTTCACGGTGGGACAACGCGTTTCGGCCTTCTCACTGCTGGGCGGCTTCGCCGAACGGGTGGCGGTGCCCGCGTCGTCGGTGGTGCCGACCCCGCCGGGGGTCGACGACGCGTCCGCCGCGGCACTGCTCGGCAACTACTACACGATGTACTTCGCGCTGGCACGTCGCGGCGCCCTGCGCATCGGCGAGACCGTGCTGGTGCTCGGGTCGGCGGGCGGCATCGGCACGGCGTCGATCCAGATCGCGAAGGCGATGGGCGCCAAGGTGATCGCGATGGTGCACCGGCCCGATGCCCGTGACTTCGTCGAGTCGCTGGGAGCCGATGTGGTGCTGCCGCTGACCGACGGCTGGCTGCAGGCGGTCCGCGACGTCACCGACGGCCGCGGTGTCGACCTGGTGGTCGATCCCGTCGGCGGCGAGGCGTTCGACGACGCGATCCGCGCGCTGGCCACCGAGGGCCGGCTGCTGGTGATCGGATTCGCCGCGGGCGGCATCCCGACGGTCAAGGTGAATCGGCTGCTGCTGCGCAACGTCTCGGTGGTCGGCGTGGGTTGGGGCGAGTTCGTCAACCGCAATCCGGGTGCCCAGTCGCTGTTCGGGTTCGGGCTGGGCAAGCTGGTCGAGGCCGGCCTGCGGCCACCGCCGCCGGTGACCTACCCGCTCTCGGAGGGCCGCGCCGCACTCGAGGCGCTGGCCGCGGGTGAGATCCGCGGCAAGCTGGTCCTGCAGCCGTGACGCTTATTCGCGCCCTGGCGTTCGACGTGTTCGGCACGGTGGTCGACTGGCGGTCCAGCATCGTCGCCGAACTCGAGGCGTTCGGCCGCCGGCACGGGCTGTCCCAGGACTGGCCTGCCTTCGCCGACGACTGGCGGGCCGGGTACGCGCCGGCGATGGACCGGGTGCGGCGCGGTGAGCTGCCCTGGACGCGGATCGACGACCTGCACCGGGGCCGCCTCGTGGAGCTGCTCTCCGGCGCGGGCATCGCGGTCGGCGACGACGAGGTCGACGAGCTGAACCGGGCCTGGCACCGTCTGGACCCGTGGCCGGACACGGTGGCCGGGCTGTCGCGGCTCAAGGAGCGGTTCGTCATCACCACGCTGTCGAACGGCAACGTCTCGCTGCTGACGAACATGGCCAAGCGCGCAGGGCTGCCGTGGGACTGCGTGATCTCCGCGGAGCTGTTCCGGCACTACAAGCCCGACCCGGAGGCCTATCTCGGCTGCGCCGACCTGCTCGGCGTCGCACCCGAGGAGCTGATGCTGGTCGCCGCCCACCCCGGTGACCTGCGCGCGGCCCGGTCGGCGGGACTGCGCACGGGCTTCGTGTTCCGTCCGCTCGAACACGGGCCCGACCGGGTGTTACGCATGCCGCCGGAAGGTGAATTCGACTTCATGGCAGCCGATTTCCAGGATCTGGCCGACAAATTGGGGGCTTGAGCGGCGTAGCGTGGACGGCGTGACCACACCTCTTCCGCCCGCGCTCCGGATGGCTCAGAAGCTGCTCGTCGATCCGCCGGTGAACCCGAGGATCGACGGCGGTTACCTCGACCTGTTGAGCGACGACCTGCTGGGCGACACGGGCGGCGATGCGCCCGAACGCAACACCGGAACCATCCAGGCGGTGTGGGCGTCGCGCCTGGGCTCGATGGTCTACGACAACTCGCAGCTCGTGGTGCGCCGGCTGGTGACGTCGTGGCAGCTGCCGATCGACTGGCTGAGCCTGCCGGTCGGCGGTGTCGCGCTCGACGTCGGCAGCGGGCCCGGCAACGTCACCGGGGCACTCGGCCGGGCGGCCGGCCCGGGTGGACTGGCGCTCGGCGTCGACATCTCCGAGCCGATGCTCGCCCGCGCCGTGCGCGCCGAGGCCGGACCGAACGTCGGGTTCGTCCGGGCCGACGCGCAGCGACTGCCGTTTCGCGACGAGTCGGTCGACGCGGTGGTGTCGATGGCGATGCTGCAGTTGATCCCCGATCCGGCGGTGGCGCTGGCCGAGATGGTGCGGGTGCTGCGACCCGGCCGCCGGATGGCCGTCATGGTGCCGACGGCGGGACCCGCCGCGCGACTGATGGGGGTGCTGCCCAACGCCGGCGCCCGCGTCTTCGACGACGACGAGATCGGGGACACCCTCGAGTCGCTCGGCGTGGTCGGCGTGCGGACCAAGACGATCGGCACCATCCAATGGGTGCGCGGCAGGCGGACGTGACGCCGTAGGCTCGCTGACGTGAGCACGGGCGGCATCCTCCTGGTCGGGTTGGCGATCGCCGTCGGGCTGGTCGGCATCCTGGTGCCGCTGCTGCCGGGCACGCTGCTGATCTTCGCGGCGATCCTGGTGTGGGCGCTGGTGGAGCAGGACATGACCGGCTGGGTGACGCTGGCGGTGGCGTCGGTGCTGCTCGGCGCGACGACCCTGGTGAAGTACCTGTGGCCGGTGCGCCGGATGCGCGCGGCCGACGTCCGGACCTCGAGCCTGGCGGCGGGCGGTGTGCTTGGCATCATCGGCTTCTTCGTGATCCCCGTTCTAGGCCTGCCGATCGGCTTCGTCGGCGGGATCTACCTCGCCGAACTCGCGGCGCGCCGCGATCAGCGGCTGGCCTGGGCGTCGACGGTGCATGCGCTGAAGGGCGTCGCGCTGTCGATGTTCGTCGAGTTGGCGGGTGCCCTGCTGGCGACGGCCGCGTGGGTGGCCGGCGTCTACGTCACGCAGTAGCGCTGTCGGCCGCGTGTGTTTCCGTGCCGTGCGTCGAGTGTGAAACCACGTCGAAAATTCGGGCCGAAACCCGCCGTGGTTTCACACTCGGCGCGCGGGCCGCGCGCCGGCCGTCAGTCGCGCAGCTGCTGCCGCAGACGCGCGACGTCGTCGTCGGTCACGCCGACGGCGGCCAGGTAGTTCTCCAGCGAGCCGTAGTCGTTCAGGATCGTGCGTCGCGCCGCATCGAGGTATTCCTCGCGGACACCGAGGATCTCATCGGCGAGCCGGGCTTCGGCGAACGTCACGATCTCATCGGTGGGCTGCTCGGCGGTACGGGCCCGGATCGAATCCATGATCTGTTCGCGCAGCAGCGGAACGGCGTCGTTGCTGCGGAGGAAGTCGGCGACGATGGCATCCCGGCCGACACCTGCGGCCTCGAGCACGACCGAGACGGTGAAGCCGGTTCGGTCCTTGCCCGCGAAACAGTGCGTGAGCACCGTCCGCTGGTCGGCGAGCAGCGTCACCATCCGGCGCACAGCGGCCTGCGCTCCGGCCATCGCCGGGTACTTCGCGTACTCCTCGGTCATGTAGCGGCCGGCGGCCGCCGCGACGTCCTCGGCGCCCTCGGTCTCCTGCGCCAGCAGCTGCTCGAAGCCCTGCTCGTGCGGGGCATGGGTGCCGACCTCCCGGAACGGGAGCCGGTGTACGGCGACGCCGTCGGGCACCAGGCTCGCACCGCGGCGCTCGACCTCGCGGTCCGAACGCAGATCGGCGACGTCGGTGACCCTGAGGCCGGCGAGCGCCGCCCGGCCTGCGTCGTCGAGTGCGGCCAGCTCACTGGACCTGAAGAACCGCCCGGGCCGGATCGCGGTGTGTTCGGCGATGTCGCGGAAGTTCCACGCCCCCGACAGCTCTCCGAGGCCGTCGGTCACGCGCCGGTCACCGCCGCGGCGAACGGGGACTTCTCCCTGCCGAGCTCGGCGCGGGCGATGGTCCGCATGTGCACCTCGTCGGGACCGTCGAACAGCCGCATCGCGCGGTGCCAGCTGTACAGCCGGGCCAGCGGGAAGTCGTCGCTGACGCCTGCGCCGCCGTGCACCTGGATCGCCCGATCGATGACGTCGCACGCCACCTGCGGTGCGACCGATTTGATCTGCGCGACGAGCACAGCCGCGCCCTTGTTGCCGTGCTGGTCGATGGTCCACGCCGCCTTCTCGCACAGCAGCCGGGCCTGGTCGATCTCGTTGCGTGACCTGGCGATCGCTTCCCGTACCACGCCCTGCTCCGCCAGCGGCTTGCCGAATGCGACCCGCTTGTGCACCCGGTCGACCATCAGCGCGAGCGCACGCTCGGCCGCGCCGAGGGCCCGCATGCAGTGGTGGATGCGGCCGGGGCCCAGCCGCGCCTGGGCGATCGCGAAGCCGCTGCCCTCCTCGTGCAGCAGGTTCGACGACGGCACCCGCACGTTGTCGAAGGTGATCTCGCAGTGCCCGTGCTGGTCCTGCCAGCCGAACACCGGAAGCGAGCGCTCGATGGACACCCCGGGGGTGTCGGCCGGCACCAGGATCATCGACTGCTGCTGGTGACTGGCCGCGTCGGGGTTGGTGCGGCCCATAACGATCAGGATCTTGCAGCGCGGGTCGGCGGCGCCGGTGATCCACCACTTGCGGCCGTTGATCACGTAGTCGTCGCCGTCGCGCAGCATCGTCGTCTCGATGTTGCGGGCGTCGCTGGAGGCGACGGCGGGCTCGGTCATCGCGAACGCACTGCGGATCTCACCGGCCAGCAGCGGTTCCAGCCACTGCTTGCTCTGCTCCTCGGTGGCGAACAGGTGCAGCGTCTCCATGTTGCCGGTGTCGGGGGCGGCGCAGTTGATCACCTCGGGACCGATCTCGGGGCTCCACCCCGACAGCTCGGCCAGCGGCGCGTACTCGATGTTGGACAGACCCGACAGCGATGGCAGGAACAGATTCCACAGCCCCTGCTCCTTGGCGCGGACCTTGAGCTCCTCGACGATCGGCGGGACGGTGTGGTCCTTGGGCCCGGCCTCCTCGCGGTAGCGGTGGTACTCCGCCTCGGCGGGGAACACGTACTCGGTCATGAAAGCGGTCAGCCGCTTGTGGTAATCCTGCGCCTTGGCCGACATCGCGAAGTCCATCTGGCCACGATATGACACGTGTAAAAGCAGGCGGCTCCCGCCTACGCCCGCCGGTGCCGACACAGGCCGACGGCCCCGCCGTGGAGGTGGCGGGGCCGTCGGTGGTGGGTGGATCAGTGGTGTCGCCGGTGGTGGCGCATGACCTTCTTGCGGTGGTGTGAGCCCTTCATCTGCTGAGCGGTCGGCTTCGCCTTGGTCGGCTGGACGTAGGAGTGGCCGGGGTCCTGCGGAGCGGTCTGCGGGGCGGCCGATGCGGTGCCGGCCAGGCCGAGCGCAGCGCCACCGATGATGCCGGCCGAGAGGACGGGGAGGGCGAGGACGCGGACGATGGTGTTCATGATTTCTCCTGTGTTCGTTGACTTTTGAGTTCTTCCGCCGGTGTTCTCCGGCGATGACACAACTATGTCGCGATCCGGGGCCTGCGTCTGTCCGCCGATCGGCGGGCACACCGGAGGAATCCCCGTTCCCCCGATCGGGGGAACGGCGGCGACCGCTGTGTCAAGCTGACTGGCGTGGCCGACGAGGCGCTCGGCAAGGTGCGCGTGGTGGTGGGCGACGATCACCCGCTGTTCCGCGACGGAGTGGTGCGTGCGCTGCAGTCCAGTGGTGCGATCGACGTGGTGGCCGAGGCCGACGACGGTGTGGCCGCCCTGGCCATGATCCGCGAGCACCGGCCGCAGGTGGCGCTGCTGGACTACCGCATGCCGGGGCTGGACGGTGCGGAGGTGGCCGCGGCGGTCGCCCGCGACGACCTGTCCACCCGGGTGCTGCTGCTGTCGGCCCACGACGAATCCGCGATCGTCTACAAGGCGATACAGGAGGGCGCCGCCGGCTTCCTGTCGAAGGAGTCGTCGCGCAGCGAACTGGTCGACGCGGTGCTCGACTGCGCCAAAGGTCGCGATGTCATCGCCCCGGCGCTGGCCGTGGGACTGGCCGGTGAGATCCGCCGTCGCAACGAACCGGACGCCCCGGTGCTGAGCCCGCGCGAGCGCGAGGTGCTCACGATGATCGCCGCGGGGCGCAGCATCCCGGCGATGGCCAAGGACATGTTCCTCGCGCCGTCGACGGTGAAGACCCACGTGCAGCGGCTCTACGAGAAGCTCGGAGTGAGTGACCGCGGCGCGGCGGTCGCCGAGGCGATGCGCCGAAAACTGCTCGACTGACATGGTTTACGGCACCCGCCAGCTGCTCGAGGGGTACTTCACCGAACCCGTCCGGGTGGCGGCGGTGCTGCGGCTGCCGCTGATCGCCCTGATGCTCGTGCTGGTCATGGAGTGGGAGGTCGACCACTGGCTGCCTGCGTTCTACGCCGCGATCCTGGGCTGCTACGCCGTTGCCGCGGTGGCGTGGCTGGTGGCGATCCACCGCGGTCGGTTGCCGCGCTGGTCGACGTGGGCGCCCACCGCGGTCGACGTCGCGGTGGTGGTGGTGCTGTGCCTGGTGTCGGGCGGCGCGACCGCCGCGCTGCTCCCGGTCTTCTTCCTGCTGCCGCTGTCGGTGGCGTTCCAGGACCGTCCGGTGCTGACCGCGGTGCTCGGATTGAGCACCGCCGTCGGCTATCTCGCGGTGTGGGTGGTCTACTCCAAGCGCGACGACCGCGTCGGCATGCCGGACATGGTGTATCTGCAGTTCGGATTCCTCGTGTGGCTGGCCGTCGCCACCACCGCGCTGTGTTTCGTGCTCGCCCGCCGGGCGGCGCGCGTGCGGGCTCTGCAGGAGGTGCGTCGCCGGCTGGTCTACGAGTCGACCCGCGCGGAGGAACGCCAGAACCGGGAACTGGCCGAGCACCTGCACGACGGCCCTCTGCAGACACTGCTCGCCGCCCGGATGCAGCTCGACGAGATCCGCGAACGTCATCCCGACGCCCGCCTCGACGAGGTGTACGCCGCGCTGCAGGACACCGCAGCCGGGATGCGCTCGACGGTGACCGAACTGCACCCGCAGGTGCTGGCGCAACTCGGCCTCACTGAGGCGGTGCGGGAACTGTTGCGCCAGCACGGCTCTCGCAGCGATTTCCTGCTCGAAGCCGACCTGGAGGACGTCGGATCCCCGGCCTCGCAGGCGCTGCTGTACCGGGCGGCGCGCGAGCTGCTCACCAACATCGGCAAGCACGCGGGCGCCACCGAGGTGACGGTGTCGCTGCGACGCGCCGGTGACCGCGTGGTGCTCACCATCGTCGACGACGGCACCGGATTCGATCCGGCGATCGTCGACCAGCGGGTCGCGCAGGGGCACATCGGCCTGGCGTCGCTGATGGTGCGCATCGACGCGATGGGCGGGCACCTGCACGTCGAGTCGAAGGTCGGCGAGGGCACCCGGATCACCGTCACCTCGCCGCCGGAACCCGCGCTCGGCGCGGGTGAGTGCCGGTAAATCGGTGGCGGCCGGGAGCCGGCGAGGACGAGGATTGCGGGCGTGATCGACTTCTCCGCCGTCGCCGGTGTCGCGCTCGTCGCCCTCCTCATGGTGCTGACGCCGGGGCCGAACATGATCTACCTCGCCTCGCGCAGCGTCAGCCAGGGCCGTTCCGCCGGGTTGGTGTCACTCGCAGGCGTCGCGACGGGTTTCGCGGTGTACCTGTCGGCGGCCACGCTCGGCCTCACGGCGATCTTCGTGGCGGTGCCCGCGCTGTTCACCGCCGTCAAGGTCGCCGGTGCGCTGTACCTCGGCTACCTGGCGTGGACCATGCTGCGGCCCGGCGGGAAGTCGCCATTCGGCGGCGCCGACCAGGTGGCGCACCGGCCGCTGCGGCTGTTCGGGATGGGCCTGGTCACCAACCTGCTGAACCCGAAGATCGCGCTGATGTACATGGCGCTCATCCCGCAGTTCATCGATCCGGCGCGCGGGTCGATCTGGTTGCAGGCGCTGCTGCTCGGGCTGGTCCAGATCGCCATCGCGGTCACCGTCAACGGTGCGATCGTGCTCGCCGCGGCCACCATCTCCGGCTTCCTCACCGCGCGACCGGTCTGGCTGCGGGTGCAGCGGTACGTAGCGGGGACGCTGCTGGGCGGGATGGCCGTGAAGATGGCCGTCGACAAGTAGGCACTGATCGGCGCAAAACGGCTGGCGCCCGAGTCGGGCCACTACGCTCGATTGATGTCACGAACACCGCTGGAAGCGGCGCGTTCGCGCGACTACCTGCTGCGGCTCGCGCATTCCGATGCGGGCAGGTTCAAGGCGATCGGGAATGCGCAACTCGACCTGGGCAGCGGGCACGTGGTCGTCGACGTGGGATGCGGGCCGGGCGCCGACCTGAGGTCCTACGCCGAGGCGGTCGGCCCGACCGGACGGGTGATCGGCATCGACCACGACGCCGAACTGATCCGGCACGCGCGGACCGACACCGCCGACCTGGCCAACGTGTCGACCGAGATCGCCGACGCACACCGGCTGCCCGTCGAGAGCCGTTCAGTGGACCGGGTGCACATCGACCGGATGCTGCAGCACGTGTCGTCGCCGGCCACGGTGATCGGTGAGGCCGCCCGGCTGTTGCGCCCGGCGGGGCGGATCGTCTGCGTCGAACCGGACTGGGCCACCCTGGTCATCGACCACCCGGACGCCGCCGCCAGCCGCGCGTACACCGCATTCAACGTCGAGCGCACCGCGCCCAACGCCACCATCGGCCGGACACTGCCCCGGCTGCTCCGCGATGCCGGGTTGACGGTCGACGCGATCATCCCGGCCACCGTGGTGTTCACCGACGCCGCCGAGGCCGAGAACGTCCTCACCATCCGGTCGGTCACCGAAGGCGCCGTGGCCGCCGGCTACCTGAGCGACGAGCAGGGCCGCAGCTGGCTGCAGCACCTCGACGCGGAACCGTTCTTCGCCTCGATCACGCTGTTCGTCGTCACCGCCACGGCTCAGGCGAGGTCGTAGAGCAGCCGGTAGTAGGCGATGCGCGGTTCGTCGGCCTCGATCCCGTAGGCCTGCAACAGCACTCGGTCGAACCCGGGGCCGTAGTCCCAGTCGAGGCTCCACGTCGCGACGGCGAGGTCCGCCCATCGGTCCGCCACACCGAGTGATCCGAGGTCGACGTGCGCGGCGAAGTCGCCGTCGTCGTGCAGCAGCGTGTTGGGTGTGCACGCATCGCCGTGGCAGACCACCAGGCGGTCGATCGGCGGCGGGTCGTCGAGGCGTGCGCGCGCGGCGGGCAGTCCGAGGTGCCGGTGTTCGGGCGCCCAATGCGCGGGTCCTTCACCGTCGGCGATGCGGGTGTCAGCCCGTAGCAGGCGTCGCTGCACGCTCCACTCGAACGGGCACTCGGCCGGGGGCAGCGCGTCGTGCAGTGACCGCAGCCCCCGGCCGATCGCCGCGGCCGCCACCGCCGGGTCGCCCTTCCACTCGACCGCCGAACGGCCGGGCACCTCCTCGGTGACGAGCCACTCACCCGCGGCGTCGCGGCCGTGGTCGAGGACGCGGGGGACCACGGCCCACGGCTGCGCCCAGGCCAGTCGCTCCGCTTCTGCGGCGAGGTCGATCTCGGGTGTTCCGAGGGCGACCCACTTGACGTACCGCCTGTCGTTCCGGCCGCGATCGATGCGAAAGGTCAATCCGCCCAGTTCGTTCCGCCACATCAACGTCGCCGGGAAACCGTCGGCCAGCGCGGTGACGACGTCGGGGAGCTGCGCCGGCGTGGACGGGGTCCGCGCGCCGGAGTCATTCACGCCGACAGGCTGCCACACCGGACGGGCGCACCCCTGGGGCACGGCAGGTGTGACGCCACCCCCTTGACACCCGCGAATGTGAGCTGCATCATCTGACAAAACGTTTTATCAACTCAGATCAGCAGGACCACAAGCAGCGCCAAAACGTTTAATCACAGCGAAAGGACTTCGATGACCGTCTCGATGCCGGCAGCGCCGACAGGCCGTCCGGCGGCGACGCCGAACGACGTCGCACTCGACCGGGTCCGCAGCGTCCAACCGGTGCTCGTCGACGTCGCCCCCGCGATCGACGTCGTCCCCGGACTGCGTCGCCGGATGATCCTCACCTCGGGCCCCACCATGCCGTGGAGCGCCTACCGCGGCGGGCAGCGCACGGCGGTGCTCGGCGCCGCGGTCAACGAAGGCCTCGCCGCGGACCTCGACGCGGCGGCCGATGCCTTCGCGGCGGGCGACATCGAGGTCGCCGGCTGTCAGGACCACGGTTGCATCGGCTCGCTGGCCGGCGTCACGTCCGCATCGATGCCCGTCGTCGTGGTCGAGGACGCGACGACGGGGGAGCGCGCCTTCTGCACGCTCTTCGAGGGCGAGACGCCGCACCGGCTGAATTACGGCGTGTGGAACGACGCGGTCCGCGAGAACCTGCGCTTCCTCGCCGACGTCATCGGCCCGGCGCTCGGCGCGGCGATCCGGCGGACCCGCGGTATCCCCCTGTTGCCGATCATGGCGCGGGCACTGCGCCAGGGCGACGAACTGCACAGCCGCAACACCGCGGCGTCGCTGCTGCTGCTGCGTGAGATCGTGCCCGCACTGCACGCCGGCGCCGCCGAGAACGAGGCGCTGGTCGGCTATCTCACCACCGGCGACTACTTCTTCCTGCGGCCCGCCATGGCGGCCGCGAAGCTGCTGGCCAACGCCGCCGCTGGGGTGCCCGGCAGTTCGATCGTGACGTCGATGGCCATGTCGTGCAGGCAGTTCGGCATCACGGTGTCCGGCCTGGGCGACACCTGGTTCACCGGGCCGCTGCCGGGCTTCGACCACTACAAGCTGACCGACGGCCACACCATCGACGACGCCGAATTCATGGGTGGCGAGAGCATCATCACCGAGGCGGCGGGCCTCGGAGCCTTCGCCCAGACGTCGGCGTTCACGCTGCAGGACTACCAGGGCGGCGTCGACGCGATGATCGCGGCCAACGCCGACATGTACCGGATCTGCCACGGCGAGAGCCCGCACTTCTCGTTGCCGTACTTCGGCTTCCGCGGTTCTCCCGCCGGAATCGATGTGCACCGGGTGGTGGGCACCGGCGTCACGCCCGTCATGGACATCGGCATCGCGGGCCGTGCCGGCGGCCAGATCGGCGCGGGGATGGCCCGCGCACCACTCGAGCCGTTCGCCGCGGCGAGTGCCGCGCTCAATTCGAATCCAGTCCCCGAAGGAAGGTAACCATGGACACCCTGACCACCATCGCCACCGACCACACCGCCCTGGCCGAACGTCTTGCCCGGCAGGGGGTGAAGTACGCCGTCGGGTGCTGGGTCGACGTCCTCGGACGTACGAAGTCGAAGATCGTCCCCATCGACCACCTGCCCAATCTCGCCGCCGGCTCGGAGCGGTACACCCCGCGCGGAATGGGCGGCATCGGGCGGATGAACCCCGTCGAGGACGAGGTCATCGGCGTCCCGGACGTCGCCAGCCTGAAGGTGCTGCCGTGGGACAGGCGCTTCGCCTGGATGATCGCGGACATGTCGATGGGCGGACGCGAGCCGTTCGCACTGTGTCCGCGCTCGGCGCTCAAACGGCAGGTCGCCGAGGCCGCCGACATGGGGTACGTCTGCCAGCTCGGCATCGAGCCCGAGTTCTACGTCTTCAAGCCGGAGTCGATCGGCGCCGCGGCGCTGGCTCCCATCGCGCGCAGCGGCCGTATCGCACCCACACCTGCCTATGACCTCGAGGTGTCGCTCGACGCGATGCCGTTCCTGGACCGGGTGACCGAGTACATGACCGAACTGGGCTTCGGGCTCTTCAGTTTCGACGCCGAAGGCGGTGAAGGGCAGTACGAGTTCGACTACGCCCACGACGAGGTGGTCGCCTCGGCCGACCGGATGACGCTGTTCCGGCTGCTGGTGAAGCAGGCGGCGAAGGAGAACGAGCTGCTGGCGACGTTCATGCCCAAGCCGTATGCCGAGACCTGGGGGTCCGGAGCGCATTTCAACATGAGCCTCGAGGACCGCAACACCGGCGAGAACGTCTTCAAGACGGGCACCGGGAACGACGGCTGGCGCAAGGAGGCACTGCACTTCGCCGGCGGCATCCTCAAACACGCCAAGGCGCTCACCGCGCTGGCCAACCCGACCACGAACTCCTACCGCCGTCTCGTCCCGAAACTGGTGGACGGCAACTACTCGTGGGCGCCGACGAAGATCAGCTACGGCCACAACAACCGGTCCTGCATGCTGCGGTTGCCCGCCAACCGGCCGGCGATCGAGAACCGCAGCGTCGACGCCGCGGCCAACACCTACCTGACGGCGGCGTTCATGCTGGCGGCCGGGCTGGAGGGCATCCGCGACGGCATCGACCCGGGCAAGCCCGAGGACGTGGTGTCCTACGAGGACACCTCGATCGCGGTGCTGCCGCGCACGCTGATCGACGCGGTCGAGGAGTTCGAGCGGGACCCCCTGGTGCACAGCGTCTTCCATTCGGCATTCGTGAGGGACTACGCGCAGATGAAGCGTTCCGAGTGGGAACGCAGTCACGCGGAGGTCAGCGACGCCGAGCGCTCCTACTACCTGCTGAACCTGTGACGGTCGTCGGCATCACGCTCGGCGCCTCCGAGCGACGCGAAGTGGTGGCCGCGTTCATCCGTGCGGTGACGGGCGCCGGCGGAACGCCGGTGCTGATCCCCAGCGCGATCGACGCGACGGACATGGTGGACGAGGCGCTCGGCGCGGTGGACGTGCTGCTGCTCTCCAGCGGCGGCGACGTGCATCCCTCGATGTACGGCCAGGATCCGCGCACGACGCTGGACGCGGTCGACCGCAGGCGCGACCGCATGGAGCTACGGGCCGTCGACGTCGCCCGGCGCCACGGCAAACGGATACTCGGAGTCTGCCGCGGAGCACAGGTGCTCTGCGTCGCCACCGGCGGGACGTTGTTCCAGGACCTGGTGGCCGAAGGGCTCGGCGGCCACGTCGACGACTCCCACGACCGCGGTTACGCGACGTTGATGCACCGGGTGAAGGCGGAGGTCGGCTCCACCGTCGACCGCGTCCTGAGCGGGATGGAAACGGTGAACTCTCACCACCACCAGGCGATCCGGGATGTCGGCGAGGTGTTGACCGCGACGGCGTGGGCGGAGGACGGTGTGATCGAGGCCGTCGAGGCGCCGGGGCTGCTCGGGCTGCAATGGCATCCGGAAGCACTGGTGGCCGCCGACGAGCGCCACCTCGAACCGTTCCGGTGGCTCGTCACCGGCGAGCGGGGAAGCGAGCGGAGATGAACCCCCCGTCCGAGGCCACCACCGACGGCACCCGATCGGTGCCGCAGGACGACGGTGCCGTCAAGGACCGGGTCGGCCGCATCGAGCGGTACGGCGTCGAACACATTCCCGAGGAGGAGCGGCGGTCCTCGCCGCGCAACCTGACGAGCATCCTGTCCGGGGGCTCGCTGACGTTCAGCGTGATCATCATCGGCTGGTTCCCGGTCGCCTTCGGGCTGAGCTGGTGGCAGGCGGCGTCCGCGGTGGTGGTCGGCTCGGCCGTCGGCGCCGCGGTGCTGGCGCCCACCGGATTGATGGGCCCGCGCACCGGCACCAATAACCCGGTGTCCAGCGGTGCGTTCTTCGGAGTGGCGGGACGGCTCATCGGCTCCGTCCTCGAGGCGACGGCATCGGTGGCCTTCGCCGCACTGAGCATCTGGACCGGCGGCGACGCCCTCGCCGGCGCGCTGACGAGATTCTTCGGGATCTCCGAGACCGAACCGGTCCGGTTGGTCGCCTACGCCGTGCTGGCGGTCGTGGTCACGATCGTCTCGGTGCTCGGCCACTCCAGCATGGTGTTCTGCCAGCGCTTCATGATCCCCACCGCGGGGACATGCCTACTGGTCGGGCTGCTGGTCTTCGGTGACCGGTTCGACCCGCGGTATCCGGGCACCGGTGAGTACATGCTCGGCTCGATGGGCGCCGCGTGGATGCTGTCGGCGCTGCTGTGCGCGTCGACGGTGGCCTCCTACGGGCCGTACGCGGGTGACTGGGCGCGCCACATCTCGCCGCGGCTGCACTCCGACCGCTCGATCATGCGGGCACTGTTCGTCGGCGGACTGTTCGGCATGGGCGGACCGTTCATGTGGGGCGTGTTCACCTCGGTGGCGCTGTTCGCCAGTGCCGCACCGGGAGCCGGCACGTCCTACGTGCTCGCACTGGTCGACGCGGCGCCGCTGTGGTTCGTGCCCGCGCTGATCTACGTCGGCCTGGCATCGGGCACCGCGCAGGCCGTGATCAACACCTACGGCACCGGGCTGGACACCTCGGCGATCATCCCGCGGCTCAACCGCGTGCAGGCCACGCTGGTGGCGTGTGCGCTGGCGACCGCGCTGGTGTACGTCGGGCACTTCTACTCCGCACTGGCCAACGGCGTGGCGATCTTCCTTGCGGTGCTTGCCTGCTCGTCGATCCCGTGGATCGCCATCCTCACCGTCGGGCACGTGCACCGGCGCGGTTACTACGACGTGTCCGACCTCCAGGTGTTCAACCGGGGCGAGAAGGGCGGGGTCTACTGGTTCACCGGCGGGCTCAACTTCGTCGCGATCGGCGTGTGGGTGCTGTCGGTCGGGGCGGGCCTGTGGTTCTCGCACAACCAGTGGTTCGTCGGCCCCGGCGCGAAGTGGGCCGGCGGGCTCGACATCGGCTTCCTGGTCGCCGGCGGGGTGGCCGTGGCGCTCTACCCGCTGGCACTGCGAGTCTTCCCCGAGCCGGCGGCGGTGTACGGGCCCGGCGGTGCGCCGCGGCCGGCGAAGCGGCGGTGGCCATGACCGCCGCCGTCGGTGACATCATGGGTCTCTCGGTCGCGGCAGAGGAGGACGATGTGGCGGTGACGATCCGCGACGTGGCCGCGGCCGCCGGGGTGTCGCTCACCACCGTGTCGCATGCGCTGAGCAACCAGGGCCGAATCGGGCAGAGCACCCGTGAGCGGGTGCTGCAGGTCGCCGCGGAGCTCGGCTACACCGCCAATGTGCACGCCCAGCAGCTGGTCACCAACCGCAGCCGCACGCTGGCGATCCAGGTCGCGCCGTTCGACCCCGCGAGCGAGTCGAGCATGCTCATCCCGAACTCGGAGTACTTCCTCGAACTGCTCAACGGCGCTTCGGCCGAGGCGGGCAGGTCGGGCTATGCGCTGGTGCTCACACCACCTGGAGTGGGGCCGCGGGCCGTGACGGCGTTCGCGGTCGACGGGGCCATCATCGTCGACCCGCACGGCGACGAGGGTCTGCTGGATCCGTCGTGGACGTCGTCGCATCCGGTGGTCACCGCGGGCCGGACGGCAACCAGGCGCGACGACCCGCACATCGTCGACAACGACCATCTGGCCGCGACGACGAACGCCCTGGAACACATGTGGGAGCAGGGTTTTCGGCGGCCCGCCGCGATCATCACCGACCGGGCCCGGTCCTACACGCGCGACGTGGTCGACGCTTACACGGCCTTCGCGCAGACGCGCGGGATCACGGCGCGCACCGTGGAGACCGGCGCCGGCAGCGCGGCGGGCGACGCGCTGCGCATGCTGCTGGATTCCGACGATCCGCCCGACGCCGTCTACGCCGGCTCCGAGGACATCGCGATGGATGTGCTGCAGGCCGCGAACCGGTCGGGGATCCGGGTGCCGACCGACCTCGGCCTGTGCAGCTGCGTGGACAGCAGCACGTTCAACCTGACGTGCCCGGAGATCACCGGGGTGTTCTGCAACCCGCGCACGATCGGTGAGCGGGCCGTCGCCCTGCTGATCGAGCTGGTCGAGGGCCACGAGCCGGCCCAGCGCGTCGTCACGGTGCCGACCGAACTGCGCGTGCGCAGTTCGACGCTTCGTCACAGCGCCTGAGCTTCGACCCCCGAATTGGCCCTCGACGACCATGAAAAAACCTTTTAGCATAGGAGCATGCCCATGAAGACGCTGGTGATCAGCGCAAGCCCGCGCGAAGACGGGAATTCGCACGTCCTCGCGGAAGCGGCGGTGAACGGTGCCGCCGCGGCGGGTCACGACGTCGAGCACCTGTTCCTCGGCGAGTACGTCGACCGGATGCTCGGCAACTGCCGCACCTGCCGGCGGGCGAGCGACCGCGGCTGCAGCCTCGACGACCGCTACGAGGCACTGCTGCTCGAGCACATGCTGCCCGCCGACGGCATCTTGTACGCGATGCCGCTGTACTTCTACGGCATGCCGGGCCGCCTCAAGACGGTGTTCGACCGGCTGTTCTGCTACACCGCCAACAGCGCACCTCAACAGGACCGCGTGGTCGAGGGCATCATGGGCAAGAAGGTCGGCGTGCTGATCTCCTGCGAGGAGAGCTACGTCGGCGCCACCGCAGGTGTGGTCGCGCAGTTCCAGGAGCTGACCCGCTACCTCAACCAGGAGCTCGTCGGCGTGGTCGTCGGAAACGCCAACAGCCGCGGCGAGATCCGGCTCGACCCCACCGATCCGGTGTCGGGCGCATTCGAACTGGCGCGCCGCCTGTACACCAGTCGCGTCACCGACTACCGCCTCGACACCGTCCGCTCCAACAAGGTGTGGGGCGAGGCGCCGGCCGACTGTGTCAGCGCGCCGTGAGCGCCCGCGAAATCACGAGTCGCTGAATCTGGTTGGTGCCCTCGAAGATCTGGGTGATCTTGGCCTCCCGCATGAACCGCTCGACGCGGTAGTCGCGGGTGTAGCCCACACCGCCGAGCACCTGGACGGCGTCGGTGGTGACCTTCATCGCCGCGTCGGTGGCCACCAGCTTGGCGATGCTGGCCTGCGTCGAGTACGGCAGGTCGAGATCGCGCCTGCGGGCCGCGTCGAGGTAGGTGGTCCGGGCGCTGACCACGGCGGCGGCCATGTCGGCCAGCAGGAAGCCCAGACCCTGATGGTCGATGATCTTGCGGCCGAACGTGGTTCGCTCGTTGGCGTATGCGGTGGCGGCGTCGAGGGCGGCCTGCGCGATGCCGACCGCCACCGCGGCGATGCCGAGCCGGCCGGAGTCCAGGGCGGAGAACGCGATCTGCAGGCCCTGGCCCTCGGCGCCGATCCGGCGGTCGGCGTCGACGCGCGCCCCGTCGTAGTACGCCGCCGTCGTCGGGACGGCGTGCAGCCCCATCTTCTCCTCGGGCACACCGAAACTCAGCCCGTCGAGATCGCCCGGCACCAGGAAACACGAGATGCCCTTCGACCCGTCACCGGTGCGGGCGAACAGCGTGTAGAAGTCGGCCCGCCCACCGTGGGTGATCCAGGACTTCTCGCCGGTGATGACGTAGCCGTCGTCGCCCGGGATAGCCGCGCACCGCAGCGCCGCGGCATCCGATCCGGCCTGCGGCTCCGACAGGCTGTACGCGCCGATCTGCTCACCGGACAGCATCCCTGGCAGCCAGCGCTGCTTCTGCTCCTCGGTGCCGAACGCCAGCAGCGGATGCGACGACAGGCTGTGCACGCTGACCGCGACCGCGACCGCCGCCCACCGCGCCGCGATCTCCTCGAGCACCTGCAGATACACCTCATAGGGCTGGCCGCCGCCGCCCCACTCCTCGGGTTGCGGCAGGCTCAGCAGGCCGGCGGCGCCGAGTTGGGCGAACACCCCGTCGGGATAGGTCTCGGCCTTCTCGTGCTCATCGACGATCGGTTCGAGCACCTTGTCGGCGATGTCGCGCGTCAGGGCGATGAGATCGCGCGCCTCGTCGGAGGGCAGCAGACGGTCAACGGGCATGGTCGAACATCCTAGTGATCCGCGCTGAGCGATCGACTAGCGCTGCCCGCCCGGTCTCGAATTTGCGCTGATGGTCGTGATTCCGCGGACTGCACGACCCTGAGCGCAAAATCGACGGCGATTACGCGTGCTCGCTGACCGAGAGCTCCGAATTGATCGCGTCGACCCGGTCTTTGGCGTCGCCGAACAGCATCTGGGTGTTCTCCCGGAAGAACAGCGGGTTCTGCACGCCCGCGTAGCCCGACGCCATGGACCGCTTGAAGACGATGACGTGGTCCGCGTTCCACACCGTCAGCACCGGCATCCCGGCGATCGGACTGCTCGGATCCTCGGACGCCGCCGGGTTGACGGTGTCGTTGGCGCCGATCACGAGGACCACGGACGTGCCGTCGAAGTCGTCGTTGATCTCGTCCATCTCGAGCACGATGTCGTAGGGCACCTTGGCCTCGGCCAGCAGCACGTTCATGTGGCCCGGCAGGCGTCCCGCGACGGGGTGGATGCCGAAGCGCACGTCGACACCGCGCTCCCGCAGCTTGCGGGTCAGGTCGGCGACGCCGTACTGGGCCTGCGCGACGGCCATCCCGTAGCCGGGCGTGATGATCACCGACGAAGCGGAGCTGAGCAGCTCGGCGGCGCCCTCGGCGGTGATCTCGCGGTGCTCGCCGTAGTCCTTGTCCTCGCCCGGGCCCGCCTCGATGCCGAAGCCGCCCGCGATGACGGAGATGAACGACCGGTTCATCGCCTTGCACATGATGTAGGACAGGTATGCACCGGACGAGCCGACCAGCGCGCCGGTGATGATCAGCAGGTCGTTGCCGAGCAGGAAGCCCGACGCCGCGGCGGCCCAGCCGGAGTAGCTGTTGAGCATCGACACCACCACCGGCATGTCACCGCCGCCGATCGAGGCGACCAGATGCCAGCCCAGCAGCAGCGCCAGCACCGTGACGGCGATCAGCAGCCACAGCTGCGGGTCGATCACGAACCACACGGTGAGCGCGGCGAACACCACCAGCGCACCGACGTTGAGGAAGTTCTTGCCCGGCAGCATCATCGGCGCGGACTTGATGCGCGCCGACAGCTTCAGGTTGGCCACGATGGAACCGGTGAACGTCACCGCGCCGATGAAGACGCCGATGACGACCTCGGCGGAGTGGATGCCGAGCATTCCCTCGCCCGCCAGTTGGACGGCTTCTGCGCCGTTTGCGTCGCCCTCGACGTGCAGGTAGCCGTTCCAGCCGACCAGCACGGCGGCCAGGCCGACGAACGAGTGCAGCAGCGCGATCAGCTCGGGCATGCCGGTCATCTCGACGACCTTGGCGCGCCACAGCCCGATCGCGGCGCCGATGACCACGGCGCCGGCGAGCAGGGCAAGGCCGACCGGCTCGATGTGGCGGGCCAGCGCGAGCCCGACGGTCGCGATCAGCGCCAGCGCCATGCCGGCGATGCCGAAACTGTTGCCGGCGCGCGATGTCTCGTGCCTGGACAGGCCGGCCAGCGCGAGGATGAACAGCAGCGCTGCGACGACGTAGGCCGCGGTGGCGGCAGTTTCTATGGTGAACATGTCAGCTCCTCGAGAACATCGCGAGCATGCGGCGGGTCACCGCGAAGCCGCCGAAGACGTTGATGCTGGCGAGCAGGATGGCGAGCGTGGCGACCGCTGTCACGATGGGATCACCGTGGCCGATCTGCAGCAGCGCGCCGACCACGATGATGCCGGAGATCGCGTTGGTCACCGACATGAGCGGTGTGTGCAGCGCGTGGTGCACGTTGCCGATCACGTAGTAGCCGATCACGATCGCCAGCGCGAACACCGTGAGGTGCACCTGCAGCGCGGCCGGCGAGAAGGCGATGAGGGCGAACAGCACCGCGGCCGCGGCGAAGGCGATGCCCAGCCGGCGTCCCGTCGACATCGGCACCTTGGCCTTGGGCGCCTCGGCCGGGGCGGCCTTGGCGGCGGCGGCCGGTGCCGCGGACACCTGCACCGGTGGCGGCGGCCAGGTGACCTCGCCATCGCGCACGACGGTCACCGACCGCTGCACCACGTCGTCGAAGTCCAGGGTGAGCTGGCCGTCCTTCTCGGGGGTGAGCAGCTTGAGCAGGTTCACCAGGTTGGTGCCGTAGAGCTGGGAGGCCGTCGCGGGCAGCCGTCCGGCCAGATCGGTGTAGCCGATGATCGTCACGCCGTTGTCGGTGACGACCGCCTGGTCCTTGACCGTGCCCTCGACGTTGCCGCCGTTGGCCGCGGCCATGTCCACGATCACGCTGCCCGGCTTCATGGAGGCGACCATCTCCGCGGTGATGATGCGCGGCGCCGGCCGGCCCGGGATCAGCGCGGTGGTGATGATGATGTCGACGTCCTTGGTCTGCTCGGCGTACAGGGCCGCCTCGCGGGCCTTGTAGTCGTCGCCCATCTCCTTGGCGTAGCCGGTCGCCGATATCTCGGCTGCCTCCGGGTCGACGTAGAGGTACTCCCCGCCGAGCGACTTGACCTGGTCGGCGACCTCTGGCCGCGGATCGGTTGCCCGGACGATGGCGCCCATGCTGCCCGCGGCGCCGATGGCGGCCAGCCCGGCCACGCCCGCGCCGACGACGAGCACCTTGGCCGGCGGCACCTTGCCCGCCGCGGTCACCTGCCCGGTGAAGAACCGGCCGAAGCTGTGCGCCGCCTCGACGACGGCCCGGTATCCGGCGATGTTGGCCATCGACGACAGCACGTCCAGCGACTGCGCCCGGGAGATGCGCGGGACGGCGTCCATCGCCAGCACCGTGACGGGACGGGCGGACAGCTTCTCGACGAGCTCGGGGTTCAGCGCCGGTGAGATCAGGCTGATCAGGGTGGCACCGTCGCGCAGGGCGGAGATCTCGGCGTCGGCGGGTGCGTTGACCTTGAGGACGACGTCGGCGGACAGCGCTTCTTCGGACGAGCCGACCTGGGCGCCTGCGTCGACGTACGCCTCATCGGAGAAGCTGGAGGCGTCACCGGCACCGGACTCGACGACGACGGAGTAGCCGAGCTTGATCAGCGCTCCGACGGTCTGCGGCGTGCCGGCGACACGCGTCTCACCCGCGTGGGACTCGCGCGGTATTCCGATAATCATCCGAAGAGTCTCCCATTTGCTCTCCGGACCCGCGCGTGGCCCTCGGGCGGTAAGCGGTGCGCTTACCCGCCGCGCCGACAGCGGGGCGGGTTCACCAGGACAGGTCGGGCTCCGATTCCGCGCAGCGAAGGTCGAGATCGGCCGCCGGCAGCGTCACCGTCCTGCTCACGCGGTCGGCGTCGGCCGGGTCGGCGAACCGGATGGCGCCGGCGCTCCACCGGCGCACCCGATTGACGGCCCACGAGGCGCGGCAGACCACCGACGCGCCCTCGGTCTCCACGGCGACGGCGCCGACTCCGGGCCGCGCACACTCGTCGATGACGGCCGTCACGGCACCCCGCGGCAGCACCGCCCGTCCCGTGACGGTGACCGCCATTCGGCAGCGCCGCCGCACGCCCTCCGGAATCGGACCGGTCCGCACGCGCTGGTCCTCGATGCCGGTCTCGCGGAGCAGCGGGCCGCCCCGCGGACCGTCGACCCAGATGCCGACGTCCTCGTGCAGGAAGCAGGCGATGGTGCCGACGAGCGACGCCGCGCTGTGCGCGGCGGCGTCGACCTGCACAGCGACGTCGGGCAGCGCGTAGCGCAGTCCCGGCCTGCGGGCATCCGGATCGGTGATGCGCCGCGCCAGGGTGAGCGCCTCGGCGTTCTTCGTGGCCCGGCGGTCGGCGACGGGACGGTCGGCCCAGTCGGGGCCGTCGTGCCAGGCGACGGCGTCGCGGGCGTGGTGCAGGACGGCGCCGTTGGCCATCGCGCGGTGAGCGAACTCCCAGTCCTCGCCGCCGTACCGGCCGAACGACTCGTCGAAGCCGCCCGTGTCCGCGAACAGTGTCGCGCTACAGCACATCACCGAACTGATGACGTAGCGGTAGGAGCGGTGGTCGACGTCGAGGAGGTCACCGCTGGCCCGGTACGCGTCGGCCAGCCAGGCCGGCTCGCGCAGCACCGGTGGTGCGATGGCACCCGCCCACCAGTCCGGAAGGCGCTCGGGGCCGATGCCGTCGAGCTCCGCGTGGCGGCGCCGGCCCACCACCAGCGCGTCCGGAACCTGTGCCGGAAGCCGGGTGATCTCGCTTAGGTAGGACGGCTCGGGGACGGTGTCGGCGTCGAGGAAGCACAACACCGTCGCGTCGGTCGCGGCGGCGCCGAGATTGCGGGCGGCCGCGGCGCGGAATCCGAGGTCGTCCTGCCGGACGGTACTCACGCGCAGGCTTGTCGGCGGGATCGTCGGCGCAACGGCCGAGCCGTCGTCGGCGACGACGACGTGAATGAGACGACGGGGGTGGGTCTGCAGCTCCAGTGCGGCCACCAGGCGCTCGAGTTCGGTCTGCTGGTTGTAGAACGGCACCACCACCGCCACGGTTGGCAGGTCGCGGGGGTACCCGGTCACCAGGTCCCACCGGTTGGCGGGAACGGTGACATGCCCATCGGTCAGCGGCACCACCGCGTCCGGGACGGTCATCGATGCCACCGCCCGAGCAGCTCGGCATAACGGGCGGCGGCCTCGTCCCTCGTCGGCGTGCACACCGTCGCGGCGGTCAGCCAGGTGTGCCGGGGCTCGGCGAGTGCCCGGGCCAGCGACTCGCGCAGCCCGTCGGCGGAGTCCGGATACAGCGACAACACTCCAGGATTGCGGACGTCGATCTCGCGGGTGTACCGGTTCGACGGGGCCAGCGGCCGACGGCCCGCGGCGAGCCATGAGTTCAGCGATCCCGACGCCGAGATGTGCCGATGCGGTGCCACAGGCACCGTGACACGGCGCAGCGCCTCGGTCACCGCGTCGTCGGGCAGATGACCGGTCAAGGCGAACCGGCGGCCACGACGCGCACTTCGAGCATGCAGTTCCTCGATCAGGTCGTCGTGTCCCGCCGACGGCTCTCCGATCGCCAGCACCTCGATGCCCGGGTCCGAACCGGTCAGGGCATCTATCACCTCGGCGTGGCCCTTGCCGGGGTAGACGAAGCCGAAGATGCCGACCGTCGGCGGCGCCGAGACCACCGGTGCGGGCGTGAAGGAGACGTCGATCGGCAATGGCACCACGCCGACACGGTCCGCCGGTGCGCCGGACTCGATGAGCAGCGACCGCTCGTGTTCGCTGCTGACGACGATCCCGTCGGCGGCGTCGGCGACGCGCCGGTATGCCGCCACCCGTCGCCGGTGGTTCGCCCCGTCGGACGGCTGCGGCAGGTCGTGCAGGGTCGCCGTCACGCGGCCGCCGCCTGCGCGCACCACGCCGGCGACGGCGACCACCGCCTCGGCGGCCTCCTCCGGAGTGCTGCCGAACAGCCGGTCGGTGAACTGGAGATGCACACCGCCGGTCCAGGCCCATTCCGGCAGGAAGTCCGCGACCCCCGCGGCGGACACCGTGCTGATGTCGAATCCGTTGTTGAGCAGAGCATTTCCGAGATCGACACCGAAGCGCACGACGCCGTGCCGACGAGGCCCGACGACCAGATGGATGACGGCCGGCTTCAACGTCGCACCCGGCGCCCCGTCAGGCCCAGCAGCTCGGCGGCGGCCGCATGCCGCTGCAGGGCGAGTTCGATGTAAGCAGGATTATCTGCATACCAACGCATCTGGGTGGCATGCACGTCCTGCGGCGACAGCGGACCGAGCTCTGTGGTCCAGCAGGCGCGCGGCGCAGCGTCGATCCGCAGCGCCTCGAGCACCCGCGCCTCGAGCGGTGCGTGGACCGAGCGGAGCAGGGTCCGCGGCGGCGCGGGCACCGGCGCCGCCACGCCCTGCGATGCGAGGATGCGCCTGCCCAGCTCGACGAGCACGGAGTTACCCGGATGGTTGATGGTGTGGGCGGCGTCGGCGCCGAACCGCATCAGCACGTCGGACACGCCGACATCGGTGTCGCGTTGCTCCCTGCGGGCGAGTTCGGCGCGGCTGGCCTCGGCGGCCGCGACGATCTGGGCCGCGGACACGTCGACATCCCAGGGCGCCTCCGGTGTCCGTCCGTCCCGTGCGGCCACGATCGTGCGCAGGTCGTGGTAGGGCACCGCCGGCGGGACGACGGACCGGTCGGCGGGGTGCCGCACGATGACCTGGAACGGGTACAGGCCGGCGTACCGGATCACCGGCCACCGCACCATGGTCGCCGACCGGGGGAGACGGGCGGCGAGCTGGCCGGTGCCGATCGGCAGATCCCGGTAGTCGGGCCGGATCGGCTGGCAGGCCAGCACCGACGTCCGCGCGAGCAACGCCTCGAGGTATGGCAGATCGGTGGCCGCCAGCTCGTGCACCGGGGGTGTCCGCACGGTCCGGTACGGCCGGCCCGGCACCGCGTCGAGCACCAGGCGCAGCGCCTCGGCCTGACAGTTCCCCATGATCAACCACAGCGGCTCGGACGACGTCGAACCGGACCCCCCGTAGAAGTCCCGATAGTGCGCAGCCCGCCCGCCGATTTCGGTCACCTCCGCGAGCGTAGATGTCCCGGACGCGGGGTATAGAGCCCCGGCGGCACATCGTCGGTGACGGTGGCGAAGTGTCGCCCGCCGCTGTCCGAAGAAGGTTGAGCATTTGATCACCGTGGCCTCTGTTCCTGCGGGGCATCCTTATGTCCACGCCATGACTGACACCGAAGATGTTGCACTGCTGCATGATCCGGTGCCGCCGGGTGCGACGCTGCCGGGACAGTGGTGGCCGCCGCGCATGCTCGAGCCGAATTATCTGATCGGTCAAATTGATTCGATCGACGTGCTGCACGTGCACTTCGGCTTCGACGCCACCGCGCCCGAGGTGCTGCGCGACGTCGTGCGGATCCTGCGAGCCCACCGTGTGCCGCTGGTGCTGACCGTGCACGATCTGCACAACCCGCACTTCGTCGACACCACCGACCACCTGGCCCGCCTCGACGTCCTCGTCCCCGCCGCGGCCGAGGTGATCACCCTCACCCGGGGTGCGGCCGACGCCGTCTTCGCGCGGTGGGGGCGCACCGCGACCTCGCTGCCGCATCCGCACGTGCTGCAGATCGAGGCCGTCGGCGCGCCGCGCGAACGACGCCCCGAACCCGTGGTGGCGGTGCACGCCAAATCGCTGCGCGCCAACATCGATCCCCTACCGGTGATCGACGGCCTGCTGTCGGTGGACCGGCCGGGCTGGAGGCTGCGCCTCGACGTCGACGAGGAGGCGACCTCGTCGCCCCGGGCGGACGAGCTGTTCTGTGGCCGCCTCGACGATCTGCGCACCCGAGGGGTCGACGTGCGGGTGCACCCGCGCTTCACCGACGACGAGCTGGTGGACTATCTGCACGAGGTGGACGTCCTCGTGCTGCCCTATCGGTTCGGCACCCACTCCGGCTGGGTCGAGGCCTGCTTCGACGCCGGTGTCTGCGCGGTCGTCCCGGACTGCGGCTTCTTCCACGAGCAGCACGATTTCCCGACCTACCGCTGCGGGTCGGGCGTGCCCGACGCGGTGACCCTGCGGTCCGCGGTCAGCGACGCCGTCGACAGGATCCGCGCCGGGCGCCCGCGCGAGGACGTCGGCCGCCGCTGCGAGAGGCGCAACGAACGAACTCGCGTCCGCCGGCAGACGACTGAAATCTATCGCCGGCTGCTCGCCGGAGTGGCGGCCGCGGCATGATCCGCCCGTTGCGGATCGCGCTGCTCGCGTCGTCCCGCTACCCCGTCCGTCAGCCGTTCGCGGGTGGCCTCGAAGCCTTCGTCTACGAGTTCGCCCGGGCGCTCACCGCCGCGGGTCACCACGTCACGATGTTCGCCGCGCCCGGTTCTGCTGTCGACCTGCCCTGGGATGTGTTGCCGGTGCACACGTTCGAGATGAGCGAAGTGTCGCGCGAGGACCCGTCGGTGCCGGAGTGGGTGGTGCACGAAACCCACGCATATCTCTCGGTGATGCTGGATCTCGCTGACACGCTCCGGGATTCGTTCGACATCGTGCACAATCACAGCCTGCACTATCTCCCGCTGGCGATGGCGCGAACCATCGCGGCGCCGATGCTGACGACGTTGCACACCCCTCCGCTGAAGTGGCTGGAGCAGGCGGTGGCCCTGCCCGGCGGGGTGGCGAGCGAGTTCGTGGCGGTCAGCGGGTTCACCGCCCGCCAGTGGGAGCCGGTGAACGGGCCGGTGCCGGTGATCCCCAACGGCATCAACCTCGACGACTGGCGACCCGGGCCCGGCGGCGACTACGCGGTGTGGAGCGGGCGCCTGGTGCCCGAGAAGGGTCTGCCCGACGCGATCGCGGCGGCACGCCGCGCCGGCATCCCACTCCGGATCGCCGGACCGGTGGGCGCCCCGGACTACTTCGCCGAGCACGTCCGGCCTCAGCTCGACGGCTCGGTGAGCTACGAGGGACACCTGTGCCGCGAAGATCTCAACGACCTCGTCGGAGGTGCCGCGGTCGCGCTGGTTACACCGCATTGGGAAGAGCCCTACGGGCTGGTCACGGCCGAGGCGCTGGCGTGCGGCACGCCCGTCGCCGCGTTCGCGCGTGGCGGCATTCCCGAGATCCTCGACGCGACCAGCGGCCGGCTCGCACCGCCCGATGACGTCGACGCCCTCGCCGGCGCGATCGTGCGCGCCGCCGAACTGCCGCGGGCACGGGTGCGCGCCCGCGCCGAAGCGCACTGTTCCCAGGCGGTGATGGTGCGCCGGTACCTCGACTGCTACTCCGGGCTGCTCGACGAGGAACCCGAAAGCCTGTCGGCGTGATCGGCTACTACGTCCACCATCACGGGCGGGGGCACCTCACCCGCGCACTGGGCATCACCCGGCACCTCCGGGAGGACGTGGTGTTCTTCTCGTCGTCACCGAGGCCGGCGACGATCCGGCCCGGTGACGACTGGGTGCAGCTGCCCTCCGACGTGCCGCCCACCGACCCGGCCCCCGTCGATGCCACCGCGAACGGCCGGCTGCACTGGGCGCCCGTGGGAGTGGGCGGGCTCGCCGAACGGTCGGCGATGCTCCTCGACGCGATCGTGGAACTGCGCCCGCGCCGCATGGTCGTCGACGTCTCGGTGGAGGTGACGATGCTGGTCCGGCTGGCCGGCGTGCCGGTGACGGTGATGGCGATGCCCGGGGACCGCACCGACGAGGCGCACCGGCTGGCCTACGACGTCGCCGACCGCATCGTGGCGCCGTGGTCCGCCGACGTGTACCGGCCCGCCTGGCTCCGTCGGTACGACGAGAAGACCCACTACGTCGGCTCGATCAGCCGGTTCGACGGGATGCCCCGGCAACCCGCGACGGAGCCGACCGCGGCGACCGGGCTGCTGCTCGCGGGCGCAGGCGGGTCGGCGGCGCCGCGCGCCGCGCGACGCGCCGGCCGAA
>NZ_JACKSJ010000207.1 GCF_025821665.1 [Mycobacterium] manitobense | reverse complement strand
CCGATCACCGCTCCCATGTGGACGGTCGGCCCCTCGCGTCCCAGCACCAGCCCCGAACCGATCGCGAGCACGCCACCGATGAACTTGGCGGGCAACAGCAACAGTCCCGGTGGCTGCGCCGTGCCGCGGTAGACCGCCTCCACGTGCTGGATTCCGCTGCCGGCGGCCAACGGTACCCACCGGACCACGAGCGCGGCGGCGGTCGCGCCGGCCGCGGCGAACGCGATCGGTACCACCCAGCCGGGATCGGCAAGTTGGTGCACCCACTCGACCAGTTCGACCCGCCAGCGCTCGGCGACGTGCAGACACCAACGGAAAGCACCGCCGACGAATCCGATCCCCACACCGGCCAACGTCGCCACCACGCAGATCCACAGCGTGCCGGTCGGTTTCGTCATGGACACATTATCGGGCCAGGATCGTGATACTCCGCATCATGGCCAGCCGGCCAACTCGTTGAGCATCCTCCGCACGCTGCCGGTCAACGAACTCGGCACGTGGTCGGGATCCATGAGTTCGTTCTCGGCCAGCGGGCCGGCCTCGCCGGCGGTCAACGAACTCGGCACGTGGTCGGGATCCATGAGTTCGTTCTCGGCCAGCGGGCCGGCCTCGCCGGCGACCAGCTCGGCGGTCATCGGCTCCACGGGGGGACCCTGCCCGCGCCGCGCCCCC
>NZ_JACKSJ010000206.1 GCF_025821665.1 [Mycobacterium] manitobense | reverse complement strand
ACCAGGTCAGTGGTTGCGTAGTTTGTCGACGAGCTTGTCCTTCGTCAGGCCCGAGTAGCCTTCCATGCCGAGTTCCTTGGCGCGCTTCTTGAGGTCGGCGACGGTCCAGTCCTCGTAGGAACCCGACTTCCCGCCCTTGCGCCCCACCGCGGACTTGCCGCGCGCTGCGGCGGCATTGGAGATGCGGGCCGCCTTCTCCTTGGAATTGCCCTGCTCACGCAGGTCTTCGTACATCTTTTCGTTCTTGATCGACGAGTTCGGCATCGTCACCACCTCTGTCTGCTCGGGGATTGTGCATGGATTCCCCACCGCACCGAGCCCGAAACGCCGACGGCCCGTGACCGCACGTCGCCTGCTGTCCGTCAGCGACGGTATTTGAGAAACAGATAGTCCCCGTGTGTCAGG
>NZ_JACKSJ010000205.1 GCF_025821665.1 [Mycobacterium] manitobense | reverse complement strand
CGAGTCCCGCAGCGCCGCGGCCGACGCCGCGGGCGCGGCGGCCGAGCGCGCCTCGGTGCTCATCGCCGCGCCGCTCGGGCTGTGCTACCTGCCGGCCTTCCTGTGCCTGGGCATCGTGCCCGTCGTCGCCGGACTGGCCGGCGACGTCCTGCAGACAGGCGTGCTGTGACGACGGCGGTACGTGGACCGGCCACGGACGCCGAGCATGATCGACGAAAGGAAACCGATGCTGGACAACATGATCCGCGATCTACGGCTGCGGCTGACGCTGCTGGTGGTCGACGAGGAGGGGATGTCGACGGTCGAGTACGCCATCGGCACGATCGCCGCCGCGGCGTTCGGGGCGATCCTCTACACGGTGGTCACCGGCGACTCCATCGTCAGCGCGCTGACCAACATCATCAGCCGTGCCCTGAACACCAACGTGTAGCCGGCCGGTGCCGTGGCGAGGCGGGTGCGGTCACCGTGGAGGCGGCGTTCGCGGTCGTGGCAGTGGTCACGGTCCTGGTGTTGTGTGCGGCGGGCGTGTCCGCCGTGGCGCTGCAGGTGCGCTGCCTCGACGCCGCACGCGAGGCGGCGCGGCTGGCGGCCCGCGGTGACGACCGGTCGGCGTCGGAGATCGCCCGCCGCATCGGGCCCGACGGGGCGGGCGTCGAGGTGCGCCGCGACGGCGACGTGGTGGTTGCGCGGGTCACCGCGCGGCCGGCACTGCTGCCGGGCATCACGATCGCCGCCGAGGCGGTCTCGGCGGTCGAACCCGGCGGGGTCTGACGACGGGTCGGCGAGTCTGGTGGCCGCCGTCGCGATCGCGGTGCTGATCACTGCCACCTGCGCGGCGCTGTACGTCGGCGCGGCGGTGATCGCGCGCCACCGCGCCCAGGCCGCCGCGGACCTCGCCGCGCTGGCGGCCGCGGGCAGGATGCCTGCGGGCACCGACGCGGCATGCGTCACCGCGTCGCACATCGCGGCGGCGATGGACACGACGGTGACGGACTGCGCGGTGCACGGTCTGGACGTGCTGGTCACGGTCGACGCCGCGGTGGCACTGGGCGAATGGCGGGTCGGACCGGCACGGGCGGTCGCGCGCGCCGGCCCCGTCGATCAGCCTGGAGGCGGCTGACCAGTTTCTTCGTTGCCGGCCCGCCGCAACGCGATCAGGCCGGCGAACGTCCCCGGTTCGAGTTCGATCCGGTTGATGGTCATCTGCACCGGCGCCCACTCGCCGTCGGCGGCCTTCAGTCGCAGCACCGCGACGGTGGTGCCGGTGCTGAACTCCCGCGTCATCCGCTCCATGTGCGCCGCATCGTCGGGATGCACCTCGCTGGTACGCCAGTCGTAGAAGTCGGCGGGTTCGTCGAGCCACTTGAGCAGCTTCCACGAGTCCAGGTCGACCAGCGCCCGGTGCACGCCGGGCTGGGCCAGGCCGTCGAGGATCCGCTGCGCCAGATAGTCCGGCGGGGTCACGTCGCTGTCCCGTTCGCCGCGCCAGTTCATGGCCCGGCAGATCAGCCGCTCCTTACCGTCCTCGCCGTCCTCGAGCACCGCGCGCGCGGCGAAGCCGACCGTGATCTGCTCGCCTCGGAAGTCGGTGACATCCCATGTGCTGCACAGTGTCCGGCCGGCCTCGGGTTTGATCGCCAGCGAGAGCACCTTCGTCTCGTCGGCGTTGAGGTCGCGCATCGGAAGGTCCTCGGCGAACGCGCGATTGTTGAGGTCCTCGTTGTCGGCGTCGCGGCCACTGTTGATCAGCGACTGCCTGGTGTCCGTGGCGACCCCGCTGGACAGGTCCCATGTCAGCGGCCCGGGCAGCGGCCGCTCCGGGGGTTCCTCGTCGGGCGGGCCGATCCACACGTGCACACCGTGGATCCGCCCGTCGGACATCTGCACCACCTCGGTGCGGATCACGCGGTCGTGTTTGGGGGTGATGCTGCTCAAGCCCTTGCCGACCCGGACCGTCTCACCGATGGCGCTCTGCACCGCCATCAGGTGCGGATTCCGTCGCAGAAACGCACTGATCGGCACCAGATTCTTCGTCTGGCGGCCCCGAGCGACCACAACGGGCTCGTTGCCCAGGGTCTCCACGAGCAGCCAGTCGTGGCTCATGGCTGTGATTTTAGCCAGGGGCACTCGCCGACCGGCGCGCAGCAACCGTCGACGGATTCCGTCGTCACTCGACAGCTGTCAGCTTCCGGGGGCCGTCGTACCGCGCCGAATGAGTTGCACGCATATACGGGGACAAGGTATTTTTCGTCTGCGCCCGGCTTCCGGGGCTTGGAACGGATCGCGTTGTCCGACCGTTCATCGCAGCGTCTGCGTGACCGGCACGCCCGGGACACCGCCATTCGCCTTGACCCGTGGAGTCGACCGTCGAGGGGTCGGTCGTCACCACGCCGTCAGCGATCAGAGCGCCTCGCGGATTCCCCCCGACCGGCTGCCAACTCCTCGAGCACCAGACGCAGCACGCGCACCGCCCCCGACTTGTCCAGCGGATCGTTGCCGTTTCCGCACTTCGGCGACTGCACACACGACGGACAGCCCTGCGGGCACTCACACGCCTCGATCGCCGACGCCGTCGCACCCCACCACGTCGCGAGCCGGCGGAACCCGCGGTCGGCGAAGCCGGCACCACCGGGATAGCCGTCGTAGACGAAGATCGCTGGCAGCCCGTCGACCGGCCCCACCGCCGTCGACACCCCGCCGATGTCGCCGCGGTCGCAGCTGGCCACCAGCGGCAGCAACCCGATTGCCGCGTGTTCGGCCGCGTGCAGTGAACCAGGCACCCGGAGCATCTCGATCCCGCTGCGCTCCAACGCTTCCGGCGTGATCGTGCACATCACCGCCATGGTGTCCAGCGACCGCGTCGGCATGTCGAGTTCGACGAAGTCGATCACCTCACCGGTGAGCCGCCGCCGCAGATACCCGACGACGGTGTTGCTCACGCACACCGGGACCAGGCCGACGGTCACCGGGCCGAACGACTGCCGCTCACCGGCGCCGGTGACCGTGATGTCGGTCAGCTCCCGGGCGAAGGTGGTGTATCCGGGGTCCTCGGCGTGCACGAACGCCACACCGTCCTCGAAGTCCAGTGAGTCGACGACGAAGCTCTCGCCCTGGTGCAGGTACACCGCGCCCGGATGCACCGTCGCCGGCGCCCGGCCCGCGTCCGCACTGCCGAGCATCCGGCCGGTGCCGGCCTCCAGGATCGCGATCTGGCCGCCGGAGGACCCGCGGATGTCGACCGCCGGGTGCGGGTCGATGCCGGGCACGGGGAAGTAGCCCGCGGGCCGGCGACGCAGCAGCCCGTCGTCGACGAGCTCGGCCGCCACCGACTCGGCATTCCACATCCGCACCTCGGCGTCGGTCAGCGGCAGTTCGGTCGCCGCGCACAACAGCTGCGGACCCAGCACGAACGGGTTGGCCGGGTCGATCACCACCCGCTCGATCGGCTTGTCGAGCAGCGCCTCCGGGTGGTGGACCAGGTAGGTGTCCAGCGGGTCGTCGCGCGCGACCAGCACGATCAGCGCGCCCTGACCGCGCCGCCCGGACCGCCCGGCCTGCTGCCAGAAGGACGTGACGGTGCCCGGGAAACCCGCGAGCACCACCGCATCGAGTCCGGCGATGTCGACGCCGAGTTCGAGGGCGTTGGTGGTGGCCATGCCGCGCAGTTCGCCCTCGGCCAGTGCCCGCTCCAGCTCCCGCCGGTCCTCCGACAGGTAGCCCGCGCGGTAGGAGGCCACCAGCCCGGCCAGCTCGGGTGCGACGTCTTCCAGCCGGGCGCGGGCGGCCAGCGCGGTGAGTTCCGCGCCGCGCCGCGACCGCACGAAGGTCAGCGTGCGCGCGCCCTCGGCGATCAGGTCGGCCATCACCCTGGCCGCCTCGGCGCCTGCGGCACGCCGCACCGGTGCGCCGTTCTCGCCGACGAGGTCGGTGCGCAGCGCGGGCTCCCACAGCGCCACCGTGCGGGCGCCGTGCGGTGAGCCGTCGTCGGTCACCTCGGTGACCGTCTCGCCGATCAGCTCGGCGGCGGTGGCGGCCGGGGCGGCGGTGGTGGCGCTGGCGAAGATGACGGTCGGGCTGGCGTGGTACCGGGTGCACAGCCGGAGCAGCCTGCGCAGCACCATCGCCACGTTGGAGCCGAAGATGCCGCGGTAGTAGTGGCATTCGTCGACCACGATGAACCGCAGGTGACGCAGGAACACCGCCCAGCGGGCATGGTTGCGCAGCAGCGAGAGATGGATCATGTCGGGATTGGAGAAGATCCACCGCGAGCGTTCCCGCGCGAAGCGGCGCACCTCGGTCGGGCTGTCCCCGTCGTAGGACGACGGCGCCACATCCCGCAGGGCGGGCACCGCGTCGGTGAGCGCCTGCGCGTTGCGCAACTGGTCGTGGCCCAGCGCCTTGGTCGGCGACAGGTACAGCGCCCTAGCCCGGCGGTCCACCGCCATCGTCGACAGGATCGGCAATTGATAGGCCAGCGACTTGCCCGACGCGGTGCCGGTGCTGAGCACGACGTGCCGCCCGCCGTGGGCGAGATCGGCGGCCGCCGCCTGATGCGACCACGGCGCGGTGATGCCGCGGTCGACGAAGGCCTTGACGACGTCCGGCTCGGCCCACGACGGCCACGCCTCGGGCCTGCCCCGGCGCGGCGGCAGATCCGCGACATGACGCAGCGGGTGCTCATCGGGATCGGTGCCCGCCACCGCGCAGGCGAGCAGTTCGCGGCCGAAGTCCGACCCCCGATCCGCCACTGCCGACCCTCCTCGGACGCCCCTGTGACAACCCGTCGGATACCGGCCGTCAGCCATCAGTTGAATTGTTCCCCACGGAACTGCGCCGGGACTGTTGCGGCTGGCCAGAAACGTGATTGACTGATGGCGGTCGCAGCTTCTGTGTTCGTGTTCCAACACTCGCAGGATCGACGTTGCGATCGCGGTTCCTGCGAGGTTGTGAGTCGGGTCAAGTTCCGACGACTCCACGAGGTATGGCGGTCGGAACGGGCCCGGTGCGCCGGAAGTCGGCGGGCCGCACCCGGTAGAAGAGAAGGAAAGTACGAGAGATGCCACAGGGAACTGTGAAGTGGTTCAACGCGGAGAAGGGCTTCGGCTTTATCGCTCCCGAGGACGGCTCCGCCGATGTCTTTGTCCACTACACGGAGATCCAGGGTTCGGGCTTCCGCACGCTGGAAGAGAACCAGAAGGTCGAGTTCGAGGTCGGCCAGAGCCCCAAGGGGCCTCAGGCGACCGGCGTTCGCGCAGTCTGATCACCATTTGAGAAACACCCCTCGGTGCGTCCGTCAACGGACTGCCGGGGGGTTTTCTCGTCCTGGCGGCCCGGCGCGCGCATCGGCGGCACTCGACTGCCTTACTGTCGATGCGTGAGCCAGCTGTCGTTCTTCTCGGCAGAGTCGGTGCCGCCGGCCGTCGCCGACCTGACCGGCTTGCTGGCCGCGCCGGGGCAGGTCGTGCTGTCCGGTGCCGCGGGCAGCCAGGCCGCGCGGCTGTCGATCGTCGTGGACCGGCCGTGGCGGGCCGAGGCGCTGGCCGCCATGATCGACGACGTCGGGCTGACCTCCGAGATCGCCCGCACCGACGAGGACAACCCGCTGGTGCGCACGGCGCCAGACCCCCGGCTGGTCGTTATCGCCGCCGAATGGACCCGTGGCGCCGTCAAGACCGTCCCGCCGCAGTGGCTGCCCGGCCCCCGGGAGCTTCGGGCCTGGACGCTGGCCTCAGGCACCCCGGAGGACGACCGCTATCTGCTCGGCCTCGATCCACACGCGCCGGACACCCACACGGCGCTGGCGTCGGCCATGATGCGCGTCGGCATCGCACCCACTCTGATCGGCACCCGCGGTGCCCGGCCGGCCCTGCGAATCAGTGGCCGCCGGAGGCTGTCGCGCCTGGTAGAGAATGTGGGGGAACCCCCGGACGACGCCGAGGCGTTGTCACAATGGCCTCACCTCTGACGGCTTGTGACAAGTAGGTCAGTTTGCGTCGGCAGGCCCGGGGTGCGAAATTGTCAGTTGCCTGGCAAGCCGGTGAGCGGTTTCGGCGTGGTCAGGCAACTCAAGAAGTGGAGCGTGCGCACAGTTGGCTGACCGGGACCGCGGCAGCGGAGGCAACGGATCGATTCGACGACTCGTCATCGTCGAGTCGCCGACCAAGGCGCGCAAGATAGCCGGGTACCTCGGCTCTGATTACATCGTCGAATCATCCCGCGGGCACATCCGTGACCTGCCCCGGGCGGCCGCTGACGTGCCCGCCAAGTACAAGTCGGAGCCCTGGGCGCGCCTCGGGGTCAACGTCGACGCGGACTTCGAGCCGCTCTACATCGTCAGCCCGGACAAGAAGGGCACGGTCACCGAGCTCAAGGGCCTGCTGAAGGACGTCGACGAGCTCTATCTCGCCACGGACGGTGACCGCGAGGGCGAGGCCATCGCCTGGCACCTGCTCGAGACGCTCAAGCCGCGCATCCCGGTCAAGCGGATGGTGTTCCACGAGATCACCGAACCGGCGATCCGCGCGGCCGCCGAAAGCCCCCGTGACCTGGACATCGACCTGGTCGACGCGCAGGAGACCCGGCGCATCCTCGACCGCCTCTACGGCTACGAGGTCAGCCCCGTGCTGTGGAAGAAGGTGGCCCCGAAGCTGTCCGCCGGGCGAGTGCAGTCGGTGGCGACCCGCATCATCGTCCAGCGCGAACGCGAGCGGATGGCCTTCCGCAGCGCCGGCTACTGGGACGTCACCGCCGAACTGGACGCCAGCGTGTCCGACCCGCAGGCGTCCCCGCCGCGGTTCACCGCGAAACTCAACTCGGTCGACGGCCGCCGGGTGGCCACAGGGCGCGATTTCGACTCATTGGGCCAGGTCCGCAAGCCCGACGAGGTGCGGGTGCTCGATCAGGCCGCGGCAGGCGCCCTGGCGACCGGCCTACGGGGCGCCCAGCTGGCGGTCACGTCGGTGGAGCAGAAGCCCTACACCCGCAAGCCGTATCCGCCGTTCATGACCTCCACGTTGCAGCAGGAGGCCGGCCGCAAGCTCCGGTTCTCCTCGGAACGCACGATGAGCATCGCGCAGCGGCTGTACGAGAACGGCTACATCACCTACATGCGCACCGACTCGACGACGCTGTCGGCCAGCGCCGTGGAAGCCGCGCGCAACCAGGCCCGCCAGCTCTACGGCGAGGAGTACGTCCACCCGACCCCGCGGCAGTACACCCGCAAGGTGAAGAACGCGCAGGAGGCCCACGAGGCGATCCGGCCGGCCGGCGACGTGTTCCAGACGCCGGGTCAGCTGCACGCCGCGCTGGACACCGACGAGTTCCGGCTGTACGAGCTGATCTGGCAGCGCACGGTCGCCTCGCAGATGGCCGACGCCCGCGGCACCACGCTGAGCCTGCGGATCGGTGGCCAGGCGTCCTCCGGCGAGCAGGTCGTGTTCAGCGCCAGCGGTCGCACCATCACGTTCGCCGGATTCCTCAAGGCCTACGTCGAGAGCCTCGACGAGCAGGCCGGTGGCGAGGCCGACGACGCCGAGAGCAGGCTTCCGAACCTCACCCAGGGCCAGCGGGTCGACGCCGCGGACCTCACCGCCGACGGACACCAGACCAGCCCGCCGGCCCGTTACACAGAGGCGTCGCTGATCAAGGCGCTCGAGGACCTCGGTATCGGCAGGCCGTCGACGTACTCGTCGATCATCAAGACCATCCAGGACCGCGGCTACGTCCACAAGAAGGGCAGCGCGCTGGTGCCGTCCTGGGTGGCGTTCGCGGTGATCGGGCTGCTGGAGCAGCATTTCGGCCGCCTCGTCGACTACGGCTTCACCGCGGCGATGGAGGACGAACTCGACGAGATCGCCGCGGGCCATGAGCGGCGGACCAACTGGCTGAGCAACTTCTACTTCGGTGGTGACCACGGCGTCGAGGACTCGATCGCGCGCTCCGGTGGCCTGAAGAAGCTCGTCGGCGGCAACCTCGAGGAGATCGACGCCCGAGTCGTCAACTCCATTAAGCTCTTCGACGACGATCAAGGAATCCCGATCAACGTCCGGGTCGGCCGCAACGGGCCGTACCTGGAGCGGATGATCCCCGATCCGGACAACCCGGGTGAGCTCAAGCCGCAGCGGGCCAACCTCAAGGACGAGCTCACGCCCGACGAGCTGACCCTGGAGCTGGCCGAGAAGCTGTTCTCCACGCCGCAGGAGGGCCGCTCGCTGGGCGTCGACCCGGAGACCGGTCACGAGATCGTCGCCAAGGACGGCCGGTACGGCCCGTACGTCACCGAGGTGCTGCCCGAACCGCCCGAGGAACCCGACGCCGGGTCGACGGCGAAGAAGGGTAAGAAGCCGACCGGGCCCAAACCACGGACGGGTTCGCTGCTGCGCACCATGGACATCGAGACGGTCACCCTCGAGGATGCGCTGCGGCTGCTGTCGCTGCCCCGCGTCGTCGGTGTCGACCCGGCGACCAACGAGGAGATCACCGCGCAGAACGGCCGATACGGGCCATACCTGAAGCGCGGCACCGACTCTCGCTCGCTGGCCAACGAAGAGCAGATGTTCACCATCACCCTCGACGAGGCGCTCAAGATCTACGCCGAGCCGAAACGCCGGGGCAGGCAGGCCGCGGCCGCGCCACCGCTGCGCGAACTCGGCAACGACGCCGCGTCGGGTAATCCGATGGTGATCAAGGACGGCCGGTTCGGCCCCTACGTCACCGACGGGGAGACCAACGCGAGCCTGCGCAAGGGTGACGACGTGCTGTCGATCACCGACGAGCGCGCGTCCGAACTGCTCGCCGACCGACGGGCCCGCGGCCCGGTGAAGAAGGTCGCGAAGAAGGCGGCCAAGAAGGCGCCCGCGAAGAAGAAGGCTCCGGCCAAGAAGGCCGCCAAGCGCAGCTGAGGTGTCCGGCTATTCGAACGGGGTGAGCCGGCCCAGCTCGGCGCGCGACCGGATGCCGAGCTTGCGGTAGATCCGGGCGAGGTTGGCCTCCACCGTCTTCGGGCTGATGAACAATGCCGCGGCGACCTCACGGTTGGTCATGCCGGTGGCGGCCAGCTCGGCGACCCGCCGCTCGGACGGCGTGAGACCGCCGGCACGCTGGGGCGCCACGTTGGCGCGACCCAGCTCTGCCCGGGCGCGGTCCGCCCACAGCGGGACACCGAGCTGCTCGAAGGCGGCCAGCGCCTCCTTGATGGTGGCGGCCGCGGCATCCTTGTGGCGGCGCCTGCGGTGCAGCTGGCCGAGCAGCAGCTGGGTGCGGGCACGTTCGAACGGCATGGCGACGCGATCGTGGTGTGCCATCGCGACTTCGGCGCTGCGGGCCGCCTCGTCGACGTCGCCGCGCGCGGCCAGCACCATCGCGCGGCACCGCGCGCCCACCGCCGACGTCCACGGCCGGTCGAGCCGACTCCCGTTGCGCTCCAACAGGGTTGTCAACCGATGCGCGTGGTCGAGTTCGCCGAGGCCGATCATCGCCTCGACGGCGTCGGGGATGAATGTGGCGCCGATGACCTCGGTGGCGTCGGGCGCCATCTCCGGCATGACGAGCAGCGGCGTGATGGTGTCGATCGCGGCCCGGTGGTTGCCGAGCGACACCTCGAGGAAGCCCACGGCCGTGACCGGCCACTCCATCAGCCGGGTCGACCCGCACCGACGGCCCGCGGCCAGCGCCTCGCGGGCGTCGGCCCGCGCGTCGTCGGCGCGGCCCGCATAGGCGGCGAGCAGCGCCCGGGTGGTCAACGCCACCGACAGCGGCAGGTCGGTGCCCAGCTGCAGCGCCCGTTCCATGAAGTCCTCGCCGATCAGGGCCGCCGCCGAGAGGTCACCGGCCCAGACCTCGGCCATGACCTGATGGAAGGCGACGAAGATGAGCTCGCTCTCCTCGCCGCGCTCGAGGCACTGCCTGCGGATGGCGGCGAGCTCCCTGCGTGACTCGTCGAGATGGCCGATCCAGGCCTGCAGGAGTGCGTACTGGGCGCGTGGGCGGAACGCGACCGGTGTGTGCGCCTCGACGTCTTCGAGTTCGAGCGCGCGGGCCATGGCCTGCTCGTCGTAGCCGTCGCCCCGCATGAATCCCAGCACGGCGTTCATGCTCAGTGCCTGGCTCAGCAGGTGGTCGTCGCCGAGCAGGGTCGCTTCGTCGATCGCCGACCTGGCGCGGCCGATGGCGTCGTCCATCCGGCCGGAGTTGACCAGCGCGAAGCTCAGGGTGATCAGCATCGGCACTCTCGCAGCGAGGTTGTCGCGCGCTTCGGCGACGGCCCGCTCGAGCAGCACGGCCGACTCGACGAAGCTGTCGGCGAACAGCAGCACGATGCCGAGCATGCGCAACGCCTCGGCGCGCACCTCGCCCGGTGCGGTCTGCGCCACGGCCTGCTCCAGGGCGGCGCGGGCCCTGGTGTTGTCACCGGCGTTGAAATGCATTGTCGCCGAACGCACCCGGCGCGCCGGGGTGTCACCGCCCAGGCCGATGGCAAGATCGGTGAACTCGGCGGCGGCCGCGGGCGCGCCGCGGTTGCGGGCTGACTCGGCGGCTTCGTCGAGCGCCTGCAGGGTGTGCTCGTCGACCACTGTGGCGCCCAACGCGAGGTGGCGGGCGCGCAGTTCGGTCTGGTCGACGATGCCGGCCAGCCGCCGGTGCATCGCGCGGCGCCGGCCGGGCGCGGCCTCGGTGTAGACGCCGTGCGACAGCAGAGGATGAGCGAACCGCAGCGCCAGTCCGTCGATCTCGATCAGTCCCTTGCTCTCCGCCTCCTGCATCAGATCCACCACGGTGGCCGGGTCGCAGCCGACGGCACGCGCCACCGTCTCGACGGTGGGAGAGGCCAGACACGCTGTGGCGAGCAGACATTCGTGCAGAGTCGGATCGAGATCGCCGAGCCGGCCGCGCACCAACTCCGAGAGTGTGGTGGGCAGGTGCGCGCCGGCGCCCGCGCCGCTGCTCATGGCGCGGGCGAGTTCGATGGCGAAGAAGGGGTTGCCACCCGAGATGTCCCTGATCCGGGCCATCATCGGCCTGGGGAACGAGCGGCCCAGGCGGTCGGACAACACTGCGTGCAGACCGCCGAGGCTCAACGGCCGGACGGTGACACGCCGCACCGCGTCGGGGGTGGGCAGCGCAAGCCAGTCGATGCCGGCGCTTCCGTCGGGGCCGGTGCGGACGGTGAGCAGCATGCGTGTCCGGGCGGGGAGCCTGCGCGCCACGAATCCCACGACATGCGCGCTGGACGGGTCGAGCCACTGCGCGTCGTCGATGACCAGCAGCAGCCGCCCGCGGTCGGCGAGGACCTCGACGAGGGTGAGGAAGCCGGCGGCCACCGCTCGCTGATCGGTGGCCGGACCCGCCGCGTCGTCCCAGAGCATCACCCGGTCCACCGCGTGCCGCTGCGCCGGCGGCAGCTGGTCCCACGCCGACGGGTCCACGTCACCCAGCAGGTCGGTGAGCGCGGCGTAGGCGAGCACCGACTCCGCCTGAGCCGGATGAGCCACCAGCACTTGATATCCCAGACCGCGGGCCTGCTCCACCGCCGCGATCAGCAGGGTGCTCTTGCCGATCCCGGCGTCGCCCTCGAGCACCAGGGCGCCGGCATCGCGTCGCGACGAGTTCAGGAACTCGTCGACGGCGGCGGTCTCAGCGATCCGCGATGCCATCCCGTTGGGCACCGACTGAGAATCGCAGCAAACCGGACCGCTGTCCACCTAGAGCAGCGTGGTCAGCGGGAGATCTCTGAGCGCGCCTCGCTCGGCGACACCAGGTTCACCGGCCGGGCCAGCTGGGTGGGCGCCGAACGCCCACGGAGCTCGACGATCTCGCCGACGTCCCAGCACAGCGCCTCGGCGTCCAGCGCGCCGCTGACGGCGATCGAGGACGCCAGCACGTGACCCCGCTCGAGCTTGGCCAGCTCGGTGAGCCGGGCCGCCTCGTTGACCGGATCGCCGATGACGGTGTACTCGAAGCGGGCCTGCGCGCCGATGTGGCCGGCGATCGCCCGTCCGGCCGACACCCCGATGCCGAATTCGGTCTGGCCGAGCACCTGGATCAGCTCGTCGTGCAGTTCGCGCGACGCCGCGAGCGCCGCGCCGCAGGCGTCGGGATGTTCGATCGGCGCGCCGAAGATGGCCAGGGCCGCGTCGCCCTGGAACTTGTTGACGAAGCCGCCGTGCCGGTTGACGGCGTCCACCACCACGCGGAAGAAGTCGTTGAGCAGGTTCACCACCTCGGAGGCGGGGATGGTCGACGCCAGCTGTGTCGATCCGACGAGGTCGACGAACAGCACCGCGACGTCGCGTTCCTGCCCGCCGAGTTCGGTGCCGCGTTCCAGGGCGCGGCGGGCCACGTCCTCGCCGACGTAGCGGCCGAACAGGTCACGCAGGCGTTGCCGTTCGGACAGGTCGCGGACCATGTCGTTGAAGCCGGCCTGCAGCAGGCCCAGCTCGCTGGCGTCGTAGATCTGCATGTGGGCGTTGTAGTTTCCGCGCTGCACCTCGCCGAGCGCCCACCGGAGCTGGCGCAGCGGATCGGCGATCGACATGGCCACCAGCACCGTGCCGGCCAGGCCGATCAGCAGGGCGGCGATGGCCATCAGCAGCAGCGGCATGGTGAGTCGATCGGCAGGCGCCGTCAGCACCTGGAACTGGCTGGCCACCAGCGCCAGCACAATGGCCAGCAGGGGCACGCCGGTGGACAGCACCCAGGTGAGCACCTGGCGCAGGATGACGCCGGGGGCCCGGAAGTTGGCCGGGACGCCGCCGCGCAGTGCCGCGACCGCGACCGGCCGCAGCACCCGTTCGGACTGCAGGTAGCCGATGATCGCGGTGGCGGTGGCGCCGAGGCCGGAGGCGACGGCAACCACCGGCGCGGCGTGGCTGGCGACCGGCCAGCTGGCGACGATGAAGACGATGGAGCCCAGGCACCAGTTGGTGACGCTGATGAGTGAGCGGTAGAACGGCATCCGCAGGGCGCGGGTACGGGCCAGCGCGGTGATCGTCGGGTCGCCGTCGGCGAGCAGGGTGTCGCGGCGCTGCCAGCGGATGACGGGCAGCAGCAGCCGCAGGCTGAGGTAGGCGCCGACGGTGAAGGCGACGAACAGGTAGCCCAGGAAGATCGCCAGGTTGAAGGCCGGCAGGTCCTGCAGCTGGACCCGGTCCTCCGGCGGCAGGCCGAACCGCAGGAAACCCAGCACGAACAGCGCGCCGATGATGTCGGACTGCAGCATGCCCAGGGAGAACACCGGCCACGGGGTGCGCGCGACCCACTGGACGAATGCGGTGATTCGCCCGATCGGTAGCGCGCCTGCAGTCACGTGATTACCGTATCGGGCCGCGGCGACGCCGTGCGCCGGTGTGAGCGACCTGTGTCGGCCTGACCACTACTGTTGGCTGCGATGAGCGGTGTTTTCTCCCGATTGGTGGGCCAGCACGCCGTGGAGGCGGAGCTGGTGGCGGCGGCGCGGGCCGCTCGCGGTGACGCGGCTCACTCGGCGGCAACGATCGGGACCATGACACATGCGTGGCTGATGACGGGCCCGCCGGGTTCGGGCCGGTCGGTGGCGGCACTGTGCTTCGCTGCGGCGCTGCAGTGCACGTCAGAAGGTGTTCCGGGGTGCGGTGAGTGCCGAGCCTGCTCGACGACGATGGCCGGCACGCACGCCGACGTGCGGCGCATCATCCCCGAGGGCCTGTCGATCGGCGTGGACGAGATGCGCAACATCGTGCAGATCGCGTCGCGGCGGCCCGGGACGGGGCGCTGGCAGATCGTAGTGATCGAGGACGCCGACCGGCTGACCGAGGGCGCGGCGAATGCGCTGCTCAAGGTGGTCGAGGAGCCGCCGCCGTCGACGGTGTTCCTGCTGTGCGCGCCGTCGGTGGATCCGGAGGACATCGCGGTGACGTTGCGGTCGCGGTGCCGGCATGTCGCGCTGGTGACCCCGCCGGTGGAGGCGATCGCGCAGGTACTGGTGGACCGTGACGGTTTGTCGGAGGCTGACGCGCAGTGGGCGGCGTCGGTGAGCGGCGGTCACGTCGGCCGGGCGCGGCGGCTGGCCACCGACACCGATGCGCGCGAGCGCAGGCAGCGGGCGTTGGGGCTGGCGCGGGACGCGGCGAC
>NZ_JACKSJ010000204.1 GCF_025821665.1 [Mycobacterium] manitobense | reverse complement strand
TCCGGCCGGGCCGCCAGCGCCGCACCGAGCCGGCGCAGCAGTGCCGCGCGGCCGTCGAGGCCGAGCAGCGGATTGTCCGGCCCGGCCTGGAAGGCGCCGGCCAGCGCGTCGGTCGTCAGTGCGCGCAGTGCCGCCGCGTCGACCCGGTACGGATCGTCGGGGTCGGAGGAGAACAGCCCGGCTTCGAACGCGTGCAGGCCGGCGACGGCCAGTCCCTCGGAGCGGGTGAACGTCCGGCCGTCCTCGTGGAACTCCCAGTCCGGCCCGGCCCCGGCGTCCAGCAGGACGCTCACCACCGTGAGGTCGATCATGGTGCGGGCGCGCGCGGCCGGGTCCGTGGCGGGGAGGCGGGACTCGAGGCGCTGCCTGCGGTCGACGCCGCCGGCCTCGAAGTGCCGCCACCGGCTGTGGTACGGGATCCGCAAGTCCGGGAAGCGTTTCCGTGTCACGGCGGCCACCTCTGCCGCGGCATGCGGCAGGGCGTCGTCACGCACCGCGAACCACGGCGACCCGCCGGAACGGGCCCGGTCGAGCAGATGGCGCGCCCGCTCCCGGATGACGGCGGGTGAGCGCAGCGCCGCGACGGCGTTGGTGTCGGGTGTGGTGGCGACGGTGCTCACGCCTCGAGGCCCCGGCCCTTGGCCTTCGCGAGTTCCTCGGCGTCGGGGACGGGTCCCGGCGTGAAGTAGCCGGCGGCCGTCTTCGCGTCGATCTCCACCCGCGCGTCGGCGGGGATCAGCTCCTCGGGGATGTTCACGCGCTCACCGACCTCGATCCCGGACCCGGTGATCGCGTCGTACTTCATGTTGCTCATCGACACCAGGCGGTGGATCTTGGTGATGCCCAGCCAGTGCAGGACGTCGGGCATCAGCTCCTGGAACCGCATGTCCTGCACGCCCGCAACGCATTCGGTGCGGGCGAAGTACTGGTCTGCCGTGTCGCCGCCGACCTGGCGCTTGCGGGCGTTGTACACCAGGAACTTGGTCACCTCGCCCAGCGCGCGGCCTTCCTTGCGGGAGTAGGCGACCAGGCCGACGCCGCCGTGCTGGGCGCCGCGGACGCACTCCTCGATGGCGTGCGTCAGGTAGGGGCGGCAGGTGCAGATGTCGGAGCCGAACACGTCGGAGCCGTTGCACTCGTCGTGCACCCGCGCGGTCAGTTCGACGGCCGGGTCGGCGAGGTCACCGGGGTCGCCGAAGATGTAGAGCGTCTGGCCGCCGATCGGCGGCAGGAAGACCTCGAGGTCGGAGCGGGTGACGAGTTCGGGATACATGCCGCCGGTCTCCTCGAACAGCACGCGGCGCAGATCCGTTTCGCTGCAACCGAAGCGCTGCGCCACCCCGGGCAGGTGCCACACCGGTTCGATCGCCGCCTTGGTGACGAGTGCGGCGCCGTTGGCGAGCAGCACGTGCCCGTCCGGTTCCAGCCGGCCCCTGGCGATGGCGTCGGCGACCTCGGGCAGCACGACGTGTGCCTTGGTGACGGCGATGGTGGGGCGGATGTCGTAGCCGGCGGCCAGTTCGGCGGCGAACACCTCGCCGACGGTGGCGCCCCACGGGTCGAGGCTGACGATCCGCGCGGGATCGCTCCACTGCGGGTGCGGGCCGATGCGGTCGGTGGGTGAGGTGTCGGTGAGGTCGGCGCGGTGATCGCGCGACAGCGCTCCCGCGGCGACGGCCAGTGCGCGGTACACGCTGTAGGACCCGCTGTGCGTGCCGATCACGTTGCGGTGCCCGCGGCTGATGGTGGTGCCGACCACCGGGCCGCGCTCCGCCGGGGTCGCCGCCCCCCAGTGCAGCGGTGGGGCCCCGAGTCCGCCGCTGTGGGAGGTCAGCCGGATGTGCCCGGCGGGCCTCGGCGCGGCAGGCGGCGGCGCTGCTGTGGCATCAGCGGGCATGTGCGCTCCTCGGCCGGTGGGGAAGCCGCCAGCTTAGTGACGGCCGCCGGATGCGGCCACCCGTGCGCCACCACCTAGCCTGGCAGGCGTGAGTCACAAGCGCGTCGTCGTCGCGGGCCTCGGCGACACCGGAGTGCTCACGGCCATCAAGCTGGCGCGCCGGGCCGACGTGGTGGGCATCTCGGCCAAACCCGGTCTGCTCAGCGGGCAGGAACTGGGCACCCGGCTCAGCCGGCCGCACGACTGGGCGCGCGACTACTGGATCCCGTTCGACCGGCTGCGCGGCCTGGACCGGGTGCGCACGGTGCACGGCGAGATCACCGGCGTCGACCTCGACGGGCGCACGGTCGCCGTGCGCGGTGCGAACGGCGGGGTGCACGAGGAGCCCTACGACGCGCTGGTCATCTCGACGGGGGTGACCAACGGGTTCTGGCGGCAGTCCACGGTGCAGGACGCGAGCGCGGTCGGGGCGGATCTGCGGGCGGCTCACGACCGGCTGGCCGGCGCAGGCACCGTGATGGTGATCGGTGGGGGAGCGGCCGCCGTCAGCACCGCCGCGAACGTGGCGGCCACGTGGCCGGCCAAACGGGTGGGCCTGTACTTCCCCGGCGAGCGGGCGCTTCCTCATCACCACGACGGCGTGTGGCGGCGGATCCGGCGAAGGCTCGAGGAGTTCGGTGTCGCGCTGCACCCTGGCCACCGTGCGCTGGTGCCCGACGGCTTCGCATGCGATCAGATCACCAGCGGACCGGTGCACTGGCGCAGCGGCCAGCCCGCCGCCTCGGCCGACGCGGTGTTGTGGGCGATCGGGCGGGTGCGGCCGAACACCGCATGGCTGCCCGGGGAGCTGCTCGACGAGCAGGGGTTCGTCCGCGTGACGCCGACGCTGCGGGTGCCGCACCGGCCGGGGGTGTTCGCGGTCGGGGACGTCGCGGCGACCGACCCGCTGCGCTCGTCTGCGCGCAACCGCGCGGACAAGCTGTTGGCGCACAACGTCATCGCGGAGTTCGAGGGCCGCTCACCGAAGGAGTACCGGGCGCCGAAGCGACGCTGGGGTTCGGTGCTGGGCGTGCAGGCCGACGGGCTGCAGGTGTTCGCGCCCGGCGGGCAGGCCTTCCGGTTCCCGGCCTGGTCGGTGGATCGGATACTGCTGCCGCTCATCGTGCGACGCGGGATCTACGGCGGGGTGCGCGACAACAACCCGCTCTGAGTGGGCAACGGGCAGAAAGAAACCCGCCGCCGCAGCGGGGCTGCGGCGGCGGGCCGTTGTGTTACTGCTGGATTCAGCCGGCCATGAACTGGTCGTAGGCCGACTGCAGATCCGGCGACAGCACTGCCACGTTGCAGGTGCGCTGCGTTTCGCCGATCGGCGCGAGGATGTCGCGCAGTTCGTAGTACTCCTGCGAGTTCGCAGTGAAGTACCCACGCAGGTTGGCCTCGGCCGCCGGGCTCGGTTGGCTGAGCGCCGACGTGACCGCCTGGTTGGCGCCCGGGTGGGCGGCCAGGTAGTTGCGCGCCTCGCCGGTGACCGAGCTGACCGTGTTCGCCACCTGGTCGGCGTTGCACTGTGCGGGCGCCGCGACGGCGCTCGGCGCTGCGATGGTCGCTGCCGCCAGGCCCCCGAACAGGATGCCTGCGCTCGCGCCGGCAATTCTCCGGCGCATGGTGTTACCACTAGAATTCATGATCGTCCTTCGTATTGCGAATTGATTCCGTGCGAATCCCCCGCCCCCGCAAACCAAGGTAGCCGAATGTCCGGAGCACCAAACCCGAGCCGCGGGCCTGCGGAAACGGTGTCGCGGAGCGTTACATGATCACGGCGTGACATGCGCCTCAATAAGGGCGGAATTCGATAAGCGCATCCGCAGATCGCGCCGGTTTCCTCAGAATCGCCGCCCGGCTCTTAAATGATCGTGATGTGCGCGGTGATCGAATTGTTACCTTCGGCCTGCGCCGCCGCGCGGGATCTCCTCTGCGATGCGGTCCATCAGTGCGGTGTAGCGGTTCGCCTCCTTGTGCTGCCCGGGCTTACCGCTGCTGACCAGTCCGGCGGCGAGTCCGCGCTCCGGGTCGGCCCACACCGCGACGTTGGTCAGGCCGAGGTTGCCGAACGCCGAAGGGGCGTTGCGGCCGAATGGGCCGAAGCGCTTCGACCCGAGCATGTAGCCGGTGCCCCAGCGCAGCGGCATCAGCCCCACCGCGACGTCGGGGCGCAGCCGCCGGCACGGTCGGGTGGCCGCGTAGAGCGTCTCCGGTGCCATGACCCGCACACCGTCGAGTTCGCCGCCGCGACGCAGCAGCTCGGCGAACCGGGACAGCTCGTCGGCGGTGGAGACCGTGTTGGACGACGGCAGCACGCTGGTCAGGTACTGCGGGCTGTTCGAGAACGGGATGATCTTGTGCAGCGGCCCGCCGGTGGCCAGCTGGAAAACCTTCTGCATCGGCGCGGGCAGCGGAACACCCGTCGCATGGCTCGGCGCCACCTGCGGGACGTCCTGCGGTGCGACCCCGTAGTTGGTCCAGCGGAAGCCCAGCGGTTCGAGGATGTCGGTGGCCAGGATGTCGCGGATGTTGCGTCCGGCGGCCGCGCCGACGATCTCCCGGATCAACGGGCCCCACGTGAGCCCGTGGTAGATGTGCACCAGCCCGGGGCGGTGCAGCGGCCGCAGGCTGCCGAGCATCTCACGGGTGTACTCGCTGTCGTCCATGCGCTTGAGGTCGACGCGCGGGCCGGTGTAGATGGGCACGCCGGCGCTGTGGGTCATGACGTGCCGGATCGTGGTGCGTTCCTTGCCGTGGCCGGTGTACTCGGGCAGGTGGTCGCACACCAGGTCGTCGAGCGACAGCACACCGCGCTCGACGAGCATGTGCACCACCGTCGTGGTGACGAACTTCGCGGTGGAGTAGACGCAGAACGGCGTGTCGGGGGTGACGGGCACCTGCTCGGCGCCGGGCGGGTCGCCGGGAGCGTTGCCCCAGCCGTGGCCGATGGCCCGGTTCAGCACGATCCTGCCGTTGTGACGCAGGCAGAGCTGTATCGCGGGGTGCATCCCGGCGGCGTACCAGTACCGGACCGCGGCCCAGATCCGCTCGATCGACGCCGGGTCGACGCCGGAGTGGTCCTCGGCGCCGACGGCGGTCACGGCGTCGAGATCAGCCGGGACGCGGATCCGGCCGTCGGAGGGTGCTTCGAGCTGCGATTCGGCCACCTCGACAGGCTAACCACACCTCTCCGGCGGATGAATTCGTCGCTCGGATACAACAGCTTTCGACCTCTGACAAGCGTCGACGCGGATGTCTGCGAGATAGTGACATATGCAACACCGCGGTTGGTTTTAACGCTCCCGCAACACCGGGTAGCCCTATGGCCAGGTGCAAACCGGCGCCGACAGAACACCGTCAACGCCAAAGGGGCTAACCATATGACTACCGCAGAGACCACCACCTTGCTCGCGCAGTTGCGCACGCTGCTCGACCTCACGTCCACCGAGATCCAGGTGGCCGAGACCCGCGTGGCACAGGCCCGTACCGAGGCCGTCCGCAACGAACTCACTCAGAACGCATCGAACGGCCGCGACCGCGCCGAGGCCATCGAGCAGGCCATCCGCGACCTCGGGGGCTTCCCCGACGTCATCGGCCCGTTCCTGGGTCGTGCCGCGGCCGCCGTCAAGGCGCTCACCGAGCAGGCGCAGCCGTTCGACGAGGCGCTGCTGGGCGACCTGGCGCTCGAGCACCAGCTGCTCGACCGGGCCCGTTACACGAAGGCGCTGGCCGTCTCGGCCCGCAACAAGGACGTCGAGAACCTGGCCACCCGGCTGATCACCGCACACGCGGCGACCGTCGACTGGCTCACCACTGTCCTCGCCGAGGACGCGCTGGGCGGACCCGCCGCGCTGCGCCGCACGCCGATCCAGGCGTTCACCGGTGCGACCGTCAAGCTGGTCAACGTGCCGGTGACCTGGACCACCCGCGGTATCGACCGTGCGCTTGACTCCGTGCGTTCGGTGCCGCCGGCGCTGAACGAACTGCGCAACCGGGGCGTGAACGCCGGTGAGATCGCCGCCAAGACGATCAGCGCCTCACGCGACGCCGCGCTGAACGCCGCTGAGCGGGTCACCCGCCAGGAAGGCGCCGACGACGCGGCCGATGCGCTTCACAACGCCCGGTCGGCCACCGGCGTGCTGGACGCGTCCGAACTGCCGATCGCGGACTACGAGGACCTCAACGTCAGCCAGGCCGTGGCCGCGGTGAAGGACCTCGAGGACGCCGCCGACATCCGGGCGGTCATCCACTACGAGGAGGCCCACAAGAACCGGTCGAGTGTCGTGTCCGCCGCGCAGACGCGCGTCGCCGACATCGCCAAGGAGATCGTGGGCATCAACAGCTAGGTCTCACACGAGAGGCAGAACCCCGGCGGCCACGGTCGCCGGGGTTTTCTCGTGCCTGGGGTCACGCCGGCCAGCGCGGTGACCGGCCGAGGTGGGCGACCAACAGGTCGAGGTCGGTGGCGCCGTCGCCGGCCTGCACCGCCCGACCGAACGGCGCTCCGGCGACGGCGCGCGTCTCGTCGTCGGGGACGATCCGCGCGACGGACAACGCCGCGGCCGCCACGTCGTCATCGAGTGCGAACGGCCTGCCGAGGCTGCGTGCCACGTCCCAGCCGTGCACCGCGTAGTCGACGAAGTGCATGGCGATCGCCACCGACCCGGGGAACACCGCGTCCGGCCCGAATTCGGGCAGGGCGAACGATGCTTCGGCCACGCCGTCGGCGCTGAACGCGGCGAGCAGATCCTCGGCCGCCGCGGTGTAGCTGCCCACCGGGTCGGCAGCGGCGGCAATGCGATCGGGATCCCAGATCTGCAGTTCGGTAGCGGCACCTCGCGCCGCCGCGGCGAAACCGTGGTGCTGGACCGTCATGTGCGCGAGCAGGTGGCGCAGCGTCCAGTCGCCACACGGGGTGGGCAGATCGAGATGGTCGGGGGTGACCGCGGCTACGGCGTCGACGGACGCGAGCACGGCGCGGCGGTGCAGAGGACGGATATCGCTATCGGTAAGCATGAGCAGATCGTATGCGCATGCGTACGATATGGCAATGCCTATACTCGCGCGGTGGCGGGACGGTCGAAGCGGCGCGACCTGGCGGCGATGCTGGCGCCGCTGGTGCGCGACACCATCGCGGCCGAACGTCCGGTGCTCGAGGCGCACGGCCTGTCCATGTGGGGCTACAGCGTGCTGGTCGCCCTCGACGAGTCCCCGATACGCACGCAGGCGGCCCTCGCCGAGGCCATCGGCGCGGACAAGACCCGGATCATCGCGACCCTCGACGAACTCCAGGCGCAGGGCCACATCGAACGCCGTCCCGACCCGGCCGACCGGCGGGCGCGGCTGCTCGCGATCACCGGGCCCGGCCGCGCCGTCAAAGACGCTGCGCAACAAGAGATCCAGCAGGGCGAGGAACGCCTGCTCGGCGAACTGACCGACGCCGACCGCCGCGTCTTCCTCCGGGTGCTCGACCGGTTGTCGCGCCGCCCGTGAATCAGCGCGTCAGGAAACCCGCGTCCAGCTTCCACTCGGTGCCGGTGATGAACGCCGCCGCGTCGGACACCAGCCAGGCCACCGCGCCGGCCACGTCGGCCGGTTGCAGCAGCGGGATGCGCAGCGCGTTCTGCTGACTCAGCAGCCACGGGTCGGCCGACTCGAAGAGCGCCATCGTGGTCTCGTTGAGGATCATGTCGGTGGCCACGCCACTGGGGTGAATGGTGTTGACGCGGATCGACTCCGGCGCGAGCTGACTCGCCCAACCCTGCATCAGCGCGACCAGGGCGCGCTTCGACGCCGAGTAGGCCTGCAGGCCGGGCCGGTCGGTGCCGGACGCCTTGATGCCCGCCGTCGAGGAGGCCAGCACCACCGAGCCGCCGCGGCCACCGGCGAGCAGCGCGGGGATGGCCGCCTCGACGGTGTTCCACACCCCCACCAGGTTGACGTCGACGACGTCGCGGAAGATCCGCTCACGGTCCTCGCCGGAGGTCAGCCGGATGATGCCGGCGTTCGCGATGACGATGTCGAGGCGGCCGAACAGGGCGACGCCCTCGTCGACCACCGCGCGCACGGCGGCGCCGTCCCGAACATCGGCCTGCCGGGCCAGGATCCGCCTGCCGAGCGCCTCCACCTCGCCGGCCGTCGCCGCGAGATCCTCCGGTGTCGAACCTGGATAGTCGGTCGAGTCGAAGTCCGCGCAGACGTCGAGCGCGATGACGTCTGCGCCCGCCGCTGCGAGCCGGACCGCGTACGCCCGGCCCAGGCCGCGCGCCGCCCCGGTGACCAGCGCGACCCGGCCGTCGAGCGTCTGCTCAGACATGGTTGTCCGGGCTGGGGAAGTTCACGTCCTTGGTGACCGGCTTCCACTCCTCGATCGAGGCCGACATGGCGGCCAGCTTGTCGCGGGTGGCCTTGAGCACGTCGCGGCCGAGCAGCAGCCGCAGCGGCGGATCATCGAGGGTGGTGAGCATCAGCACCGCCTCGGCGACCTTGCGCGGGTCGCCGGGCAGGTCGTTGGCGAACTGTTTGATCAGCGTCTTGCGTGCGCCGACGTGTTCGGCGTAATCGTCGACCGGAGTGGCGGACTCCTTCATCGACCGGGCCGCCCAGTCGGTGCGGAAGGCGCCCGGCTCGACGGCGCACACCTTGATGCCCAGTGGCTTGACCTCGGCGGCCAGCGCCTCGGTGAGCGCCTCGAGGGCGAACTTGGTCGACGAGTAGTACGCGTTGGGAGGGTTGGCCACCAGCCCGGTCATCGACGAGATGTTGACGATGTGGCCGCCGCGGCGGGCCCGCATCTGCGGCAGCACCGCCTTGATCATGTCGACAGCGCCGAAGTAGTTGGTGTCGAACAGCTTCCGCACCTCGGCGTCGTCACCCTCCTCCACCGCGGACATGTAGCCGTAGCCGGCGTTGTTCACCAGCACGTCGACTCCGCCGAACGCGTCGTCGGCGGCGGCCACCGCGGCCGCGATCTGACCCTTGTCCGTCACGTCGAGGGCGACCGGCACGGCGCGGTCACCGAAGGTGCCGGCGAAGTCCGCGACGGCCTCGGCGCGCCGCGCCGTCACCACCACGCTGTGCCCGTTGCCCAGTGCGACACGGGCGATCTCGCGTCCGATGCCGGTCGAGCATCCGGTGATGAGCCAGCGCGCCACGTCAGACCGTCCCTTCCGGAAGGCGCCGCAGATACGCCGCCCGCCGTGCCGCCAGTTCCCCGGCGCGTTCCTCCGGTGTCACCCGATCGAGTCCGGGCACCTCGGCGTCCAGATCGTCGAGCTTGACCACCCGGCCGCGGGCACCGAGATCCTCGCGCGGGCCGTCCGGACCGAACTCGGCCATCCGCAGCGTCAGGATGCCCTCGTTCAGGCCGTCGGTGTCGATCCAGTTGCGGGTGCCCGGATCGGTGGCGGAGATGACGTAGGTGTAGCCACCGCCCTCGCCCGGATGCGACTGCGCCTTGTTGAGACTGCCGGTACGGTCCACGATCTCGAGGGTGGTGCCCCAGATGTTGCTCAATGGCACGGTGAAGTACTCGGCGCCGCCGTCGTCGACGTCCACCACGAACGCCTCGTCGGGTCGCAGGTCGAACCGGCCCATCACGTACACCTGGTTGCGCATGGCGCCGGCCCGGTCCGCCGACCATGCCAGGTCGAAGTGGTTGGCCGGCATCTTGTACACACCGTGGCTGAGCTTGCCGGTGAAGTTCGCGAAGTGCGCCATCATCGCCGCGGTGGCCTCGGCCTGTTCGTCGAGCGTGCGGGCCGACCCCGCGGGCGGCCCGCCGAGGCGCTCGACGGTGAGGTGGTTCGGGTCGTCGCGGCCCCAGTCGAGCAGCACGTCGCGGATGTAGAACTCGTGCGCCTCCGGCGTGGAGCGCACGTAGTTGGGCCTGCCATTCGCGGGTTCGGAGTCCACGGCGATGGTGAACGACCCGTCGGACTCCACCTCCATGGTGCGGCCGTTGAGCACGTCCACGGTGCCCATGTTCGCGTCCCACAGCGTGAAGTAGTTCTCGGTCATCCGGTGTTCGCCGACGCGGCCGCGGATCTCGTAGCGTTCGTCGCCGCTGATCGGGATCACCCTGTACACGCTGTCGGGATTGTCGATGCCCCAGCGTGTTCCGGGGATGGCGCGGCCCGCCACCGGGTGCGCCAGCCGGGTGATGCAGGTGACCTTGGGCCGCAGCGGGTCCTGGTTGGACGACCACACCGCCGCGGAGAACATCACCTCGGCGAACGCGGCGTCGAAGCGCTCCCGCATGGCGGCCGACGGCTTCGCGCGGGACAGCCAGTTCTCGGCGACCGAGCTGTAGGCGGCCCGCACGGTCGGGTGCGCGGTCAACTCGAGGGCGGCCAGTTCGTGCTCGTGCTGCGCCGCGGTCGCGACGGGGTGGTCGGTCATCAGGTCCTCGGGTGTCGGAAGCGTGAGTTGTACGCCGCGAAGCGGTCGTCGATCTGGGCCTCGGTGAGCCCGTAGTCCTGCAGCGAGTACGGCGGACGCTGCGGAGCGCGCGGCCGGTCGACGAGCCACCGGCGCATGGCCGCCTCGGCCTCGGCGGTCAGGGGCAGGCCGATGGCGTCGTACACCAGGGTGACCGCTGCGATCGGGTCGTCGACCGCGTCGGCGTAGGCGATGTCGGTGACGCGTGCGGCGGGCCACTGCGCGCGCACGGTCATGGCCCGGTCGGTGGTCCAGCCCATCCGTTGCAGCCACTGCGCCCCGACGCGGTGCCGGTCCACGGTGTTGGCGTGCATCGCATGCAGCGTCGCGTTGAGGCCGGCGCCCGAGGCGACGGTCTCCCGGGGGTCGCGGTGCATGTGCACCACGTGCAGATCGGGGAACAGCTCACGCAGAGCGTCGAGGTAGCCGAGGTGGGCAGGCGACTTCAGCACCCAGCGCTGGGCGGTGATCCCGGCACGACGCTTCTGCCACTGCAGGAACTGCAGCATGCGGTGCAGGTACGCGTACGCGGGCGTGAAGTCCTGCGTGTCGATCCACGACCGGTACCGCGGCACGTGCGCACCGGACTCGGGCACGTGGGACAGGAACGCGTCGGACAGGAAGACGATCTCCTCCTCCGGTTCCCGCGCGTACATCGGGTGGATGGCGAACAGCTCCGGCGCGAGCTCGCGCGTCTTGGCCTCCCTGGCCTCGCTGACGGCGATCCTGTAGTCGGGTCCCGACCAGTCGTGGTCGAGGCGGGGCGCCACCTCGACCACCTCCCAGCCGTAGGCGCAGTGCAGGCGCGGATCGGCGGCCAGCAGCCGCTGCATCAGCGTGGTGCCGCTGCGCATCATGCCGACCACCACGATCGGCGCGGCGATCACCTCGTCGAGGATCCCGGGGTGCCTGCGGATCCACTCCTGGGCGCGCAGCCGCATCCGCAGGCTGTGCACGATGCCCGAGCGCAGGATGTGCACGCCGATCTCGTTGAGGTCGGCGCCCGCGTAGTCGTCGAGCAGGACGGCCAGCGGCTCGGAGAAGGGCACCGGCCCCCAGTCCTCGAGACCCTCCTTCTGCTGCGCGGCCGACATCACCGCCGTGACGTCGAAGGCGGCGGCCTGCGCCGTGCCGGTCACCACTTGAGGTGGTGACTCATGTCGCCGGCCTGGTCGACGAACATGGTGCGGGAGTCGAACCACCAGCGCCCGTCGACCCGGTGGAACGTGTCGTGATAGCGCCCGGTGACGATCACCTGCAGCGGCAGGTCGGGTGTGGCCTGCGTGACGAGGTAGTACGACCGGGCCGACGCGTTGCCCGCGGACTCGTCGACCTCGATCCGCACGTTGGTGGTGTGGTGATGGGTCTTGGGGGTGCCGTCCTCGTAGAGCCGGGTCGCCATGTCGTACATCTGCCGCACCCGGGTCGTGCCCTCGAAGACCGTCTCCGGCGGGCCGTTCTCCACACCGCAGATCCGCCCGTGCGCGAACAGGTCGGCGACCGCGCCGAGATCGCCGGCGTCGATCCGCTCGGCATAGGAGTAGATCAGGTTCTCGATTTCGCGTGCGCTGTCGGTCATGCGGAATGCCGCGTCGTCAACGATGCGCGAATGGCGTTCTGGCGCAAGGGCGACCCCGCAATCCGGCCGCGGAGGCCGTCATGGCCAGCCGTACTACTGGCTCTAGTCAATTAACCAGCCGTGAACAGCGGTGTCAACGGCCGGGGCCGGTCCGGCGCGGTGCCCACACCGGGCTACCCTCACACCGTGACCACACCGTGGGCGCCGAGCCGACTCGGCAACCTGACCGGCAAACGCATCGTCGTCACCGGGGCCACCAACGGGGTGGGCCTGGGCACCGCACACGCGCTGGCCGCGGCCGGAGCGCACGTCATCATGGCGGTCCGCAACACCGAACTCGGCGCCCAGCGCGCCGCGGAGATCGGCGGCTCCACCGAGGTCCGCAAAATCGACCTCGCCGACCAGTCGTCGGTGCGGGCGTTCTGCGCCGACCTCGACGGCGAGATCGACATCCTGATCAACAACGCCGGAGCGCTCACCCAGACCCGGACCGACACCGTCGACGGCTTCGAGGGAACCATCGGCACCAATCTGCTCGGACCGTTCGCCCTGACGAACCTGCTGTTCGACCGGGTGACGTCGCAGATCATCACCGTTGGGTCGAATGCGCACCGCAACGCGACCCTGCGCCTCGACGACATGCACCTTCGCACCAACAAGTGGACCGTGATGGGCGCCTACGCCCGGTCGAAGATGGCCGTGATGCTGTGGGGCCTGGAACTGGACCGCCGGTTGCGGGCGGCGAAGTCACCCGTGGTCAGCCAGCTGACCGATCCGGGCTGGGTGGCGTCGAACATCTCCCAGGTGTCGGACAAGCCGCTGATGGCGGTGGCGCACAAGGTGGTCAAGGGGGTGGCCGACCGGCTGGCCAACGACATCGACGCCGGCGCAGCGCCGACGCTCTACTGCATCAGCGAGCCCATCCCGCCGGGCAGTTACGTCGGAGTGGCCGGTCGGATGGGCCTGACGGGCGGGCCCGTCCTGATCGGCCGCAGTGAGGTCGCCTGTGACTATGCCGCGGCCAAGCGGGTGTTCGAGTTCGCCGAGCAGGAGACGAACACCACACTGCCCGTCTGATCCTCAGATGCCGTAGCGCAGCTTGACGCTGCGGTAGCGGTCCTGCAACTGGGCGGTGCGCTGCGCCGGCGTCACCATCGCGGTGCCGGGCGGCAGCGCGTCGAGCAGACCGGCGCGCGGCACCACCCGGGTGCGGAACACCGCGGCGTTCCGGCTCGCCAGGTTGCGGTAGGTCAGGTTGCCGTCCGAGAAGCCCTGCGTGTCAAGCCAGTTGTGCACCAGCGGATCGTCGTGCGACAGCACCAGCCGCACCACCCCGTCGTCGTCGACTGCCGTTCGGGCCGGGGTGTAGCTGACCGGCCGGTGCAGGAAGTCCATGCTCGAGCCGAACACGCCGGCCATCCCGAACACCCAGAATCCGTCGTGGGCGTCCATCTCGACGATCAGCGCCTCGTCGGGCGCCAGCCGCCACACCATGTGCGCCGCCATCCGGCCGCGCTTGGCGTCGGCGTCGGAGTCCGCGGACTTGTCCGCCGGAAACTGGTTGAGCTGCAATGGGTCACACACGCCGCCGGAGTACCGCCACGAATGCTCGGGCCAGTCGCGCATCGCGCCGGTGAGGAAGTCGGCGGCCCAGCCGAACGCCTCGGTCATCCGGTCGGCCGACGGCGGCGCTGGGGGCCCGGTCATGCCCACCCGTTCGATCGTCAGCGTCGTCGGTGTCTCGTACCAGGCGTCGAAAGCCTCCCGCACGAACAGCTTCCGGCTGCCCGCGGTGGTGGGCAGCCAGTTTTGCGGGCGCTGCGGCCCGCCGACGTACACCTCGAAACGGCCGTCGGCGTCGGTGACGATCTGGTGGCCGAACAGGTTCGCCTCGGGGATGTCGCCGAAGGGTTCGTGCAGCGACGGCCAGTCGGTGCCGGGGATGGTCTGCGGTCGCGGTCCCTGCACGGTGATGTTCAGCCACCGCGCGGTGCCGCGGGTGCCGGTGAGCCGGTAGGTGTGCGCGCCGTCGATCCAGGCCTGCCGGTAGGTGAAGTCGGCGACGTCGCCGCCGAGCTTGCGGGTCGGCGTGCAGAACGGGTGCAGCTGCGGATACGCCGGGTCGCGGGTCTCCAGCGCCAGGTCGAAGGCCTGCCCGAGGTTCTGGGTGAGGAAGCGGAAGGCGTCGGCCCGCTGCACCGATGTGCCGGGGTTGGCGTCCTTGAACGCTTGCGCCCCGGCGTCTTTCAGCCGGTCGCAGAAGTCGCGCCACGCCTCGTCGAGTGCGTCGTCGGCGGGTCCGTCGCGAAAGGCCACGCTGTTCAGGCTCCCAGGCGCGTCAACAGTTCGGACAGGTGGTGCGCCGCACGCGCGGTGGCAGGCGCGGCGCCCTCGGCGTCGATGCGCGGCCCCACCAGTTCGATGTCGAAGACGCCGCCGTAGCCGGTCGCCAGCACGTCGCCGAGAATCCGCGGCAGGTCGATCGTCCCGTCGCCGGGCACCGCCCGGCACGGCGCGGTGCGGTCGCCGAGCACGTAGTCGCTGACCTGGACCAGGCCGGTGTGCGGTGCCGCGCGCTCGATGAGCCCGCGCAGGCCGGCCTCCATCCAGCAGGCGTGCAGGTCGACGCACACGCCGATACCTGCGCGCTCGGCCAGGGTGATCGCGTCGGACAGCGTGTGCGCCATGTGGATGTCGGCGTTGAACGGCGAGGCGTTCTCCACCAGCAGCCGCACTCCCGCGGCCTCGGCGGCCTCCCGGCCCTGGCCCAGCAGATCGGCGAACCGGTCCGCGGCTTGCTCCCACGTCAAACCGCCGCGGCCGCCGGTGAGCAGGTACAGCCGCTCGGCGCCGAGCTCCGCGGCGGTGTCGACGACCTCGAGCAGCCGCCGGCCCGCCTCGCCGGTGTCGCGTTCGATGTCGGGGTGGACGGCGAAGACGTGGTTGACCGCGGCGACCCGCGGCCCGCCGCGGCGCAGCGCGCGCCACGCCTCATCGGGCAGCGGGAACGCCTGGCTGACCAGTGTCATGTGCTGGATTTCCAGGGACCGGCAGTGCTCGACGAACACCTCGGTCGGCTGGCCGAGGAACGCCACCTGATGCAGGCAGACGCGGGAATGCACGGCTAGGAACGCTTTTCGATGGGGACGCCGAATCGTTCCCGGAACGGGCGGAACTCCTCGTGCAGCGCGTCGAGATCCTCGCCGATGTCGGTGAGCACGTCGGTGGAGTACCGGAACTTGCCGTGCCGGTCGCCCTTGTTGGTGGCCAGATAATCGCGCATCGCCGTCTCGGCGCCGGCGGTGAGCTCTCGGCCGGCGAACCCGTAGCAGCCGCGGACGGTGGCGACGGGGTCGGCGACGAAGTCCACGTAGCGGACGTGGTGGATGCGCGGATCGGCGGCCAGCGGGTTGGTCATGGTGTTGGCGATGCTGGCCCGCGTCATCTCCAGGTGGAACTTCGCCTCCGCAGCGAGGTCGACGGGGCCGACGAGCCCGTCGGCGATGTCGGCCATCATCATCGTGCGCGACGCCGCCACCTGCACCGGATCGCGGTGCAGCCAGACCAGCCGGGCGTCGGGGTAGGCGTCGAAGAACTCCGCCAGCCGGAATCCATGGAAACCCTTGCACACCCACTGCTTCGGCGGCCTGCCGTACTGCAACTGCTGCAGCATGGCGCGGTGGATACGGTACTGCGCTCCCGCGTCGGTCGGCAGGCCGGCCGCGAGCGTCTTCATCGGCACCCGCCACCACGCCGTCGGCGTCATCACCCGGAAGTCGAACGCCCACGTCCGCTCGTCCTCGGGCAGTCCGTCGCCGAGCATGTCGTTGTACGGATGGCTGTGCAGCCACTTGGGCAGCTTGGCGTTGATCTCCCGCCAGTCGTCGTCGGCGCGGGCCCGGCGGGGGTCGTCGGGGCCGGCGAGCCCCGGTGGCGGCGACGGGTACATCACCTCCCAGAACCGCAGCGCGCGGGCGTCGGGATCGACCGACATCAACGCGTGCATCAGCGTGGTGCCGGAGCGCGGTTCGCCGGTGACGAACAGCGGTCGGTCGATCACCTCGTCGCTGATCGGGTGACGGCGGCGGTCTTCGAAGAACTCCAGCCGGGACGTCAGCAGCCATCGGCACACGTCGGCGGCCTGCCGCCGCCCGGCGTCGTCGAGGCCCGCGGTGTTGAGGTGGTCCACCGCCACGGCGAACCGGGCGGGCAGGGTGTCGTCGCCCCAGTCGGTGAGGCCGGTGTCCCGGCGTGCGGCGTCGAGCAACTGGTTGGCGTCGAGTGCGTTGCGCGACAACGTGATCGGTGCCGGGGCGGCCGCGGGATCGTCGAGCAGCGCGAGCAGCAGGTCCTCGGTCTCGCGGACCTTGGCCGCCGATGCGGCGCCGTAGGCAAGCCCGGCCATGGCGCCGTACTCCATCAGCTTGAACACCCGCATGCCTGCGTCGGCGAAGTCCTTGAGCCGGTGCGCGACCTGGCTCGGGGTGCCACACGGGAAGATGTCGCGGATGGCCTGGGTGTCCACCTCGTCGCAGAACCGCAGGATGTTCTCCCGGGACAGCTTCACCGGGTCGAAATCCTGGACGCCGCGCCAGTTCTCGCCCATCGGATGCCGGTGCCCGAAGGCCCGGAGGTCGGCCGCGGTCAGCAGCAGCAGGATCGACTTCACCAGCGGCGCGCGCAGCATCTCGGCGACCTCGTCGTCGTCGCCGATCAGGCAGATCTGCGTCAGCGCGGGCACGATCGCCAGCGGGTCGCGGTCGGCGCGGTCGGCGGCCGCCCGCACGGCGGCGAGCTTGGCGGCGTAGTCCTGCGGGGTGTAGGCGCCCATCGGCCACCAGCCGTCGGCGTACCTGCCGGTGAGTTCGAGCATGCGGGGCCCGGCGGCGCCGATCCACAGCGGCGGGCAGCGGCCGTCGACGTGCGCGGTGTCGAGGCGGGCGTGGTCGAGGCGGTAGAACTCGCCCTGGAAGTCGACCGGGCCCTCGCTGTCCCACAGCAGCCGGATCACCCGGATCGACTCCTCGAGACGGCTGACGGGCCGGGCGAAGTCGAAGCCGTAGGGAACGATGTTCTCCAGTTCACCGGATCCGAGGCCGAGGATGAAGCGGCCGTTCGACAGGTGATCGAGGGTGAGCGCCGTCTGCGCGAGCAGTGCGGGGTGCCTGCGCACCGTGTCGACGACGCTGGTGGCCAGCGGCGTGCGCTCGGTGAGCACGGCCGCCGCCGCAGCGACGGCCATGGCGTCGAGGTTCTGGTGTGGCGAGGGTGAGGCGGTCGCCAGGTCGGTGAACTCCGGTGTCCAGATCGCGTCCGGCCAGAAGCTGACCATGTGGTCGGGTATCCAGATGGAGTGGTACCGGCCGGAGTCGTACGCGCCGAGCTGGTCGAGCCCGAGCGGCAGCGTGGTGCGCAGGAACGCGGCCGGTTGCACCTTCATCGCGGCACGCTTGAACAGGGGCTGTTGAGCACTCGCACAGCATACGAGCCCCGCCCCTCTCGCCGCGGCAACTTCCGGCGTCCAGGTCGTCAAGGGTCCGCGAGAGCTACGTACGCCGGCGTTGCTGTGCGTTGATGTCGGCGTCGAAGACGCCCGGCGGGTGGGCGGGCGGCTCACCGGCGACCGGCCAAGGGCATGACCCGGCCCCCGGAGTGGCGGGAACGCCTGAATGCGCTGCACCCGCGCTTGCAGGGTACCTGTGCGACGCGACGCGCGCCCCCGCCGGCACCCGGCCGCAGAAGGCCCGATCCGGGCCGCGCAGGCACCTGCTGTCGCAGGCGTCACAGGGTGCGGGTGCCAACGTTAGGGAAACCCCCGATTCCTTCACCCCCGGTGCACGTCAAGACTTGGCGACAAGGGACACGTGCGGCGCGGCGAATAGACAATCGCGTCACGAAGGGGGAGGGGACAGCATGATCCAGCAGACGGAGGAGCGGCGGGTAACCGGGGAGCACCGCCCGAGTCTGATCGGGCAGTTCGGGGGGCCGCGGCCGCTGGAACAGCGCACCATCGGCGGGCGCACCGCCAGCGAGGTTCCGGGACTCGACATCGGGGAGCTGCGGTCGTGGCAGAACTTCCTCGACGCGTCGCTGCGGCTGACGGCCCGGCTCAACCGGGTGCTGTCCGACGCGCACCAGGTGGGGTTGTCCGACGTGCGGCTGCTGCAGCGGCTGCACAAGTCCGACACCGGCTCGGCGAGGATGGGGGACCTCGCCGATGCACTCGTGGTGTCGGCCAGTCGGATCAGCCGCCAGGTCGGCCGGCTCGAGGACAAGGGCCTGGCCAAGCGGATGCCGAGCGAGAAGGACGGCCGCAGCGTGCTGGCCACCATCACCGAGAAGGGCAGCGCCCTGCTCGAAGAGGCGATGCTGACCTACGGGGAGGCGATCCGCGCGCACTACCTGCAGCAGCTCTCGCGGCCGCAGACCGCGGCGATGGCGGAGAACTGCCGGCGGATCAACGCGGCGCTGATGTGCGAGGACACCATCTGAGCGGGCCGGCTCAGTCGAACGCGGTCGGCCCGCCCAGCACCCGCAGCGGCGGGTTGCGCACATAACGGGCCTGATTGCCGCCGGCGACGCGAGCCTCGAGCATGGCCGCAGTCGCGATGCCGATCACCTCGTCGAGCACCTCGTCGGGTGGATGCAGGGTGAGCGGTCGCAGCGGCGTGCTGACCACCCCGATGCTCGCCGTCAGCCCTGACGGGGTGGTGGCGACCGCTCCGCGCAGCCGCTCCACCAGCGGAGACGCGTCGGCGGTGGTGAATGTGTCGGCGATCAGGAACTCGGCGTCGGCCTCCCCGGTCAGCACGTGGGCGATCACGGCGTTCTGCCGGACGTTCTCCCGCATCGTCTGGCCGACCGCCACCCGCACCTGGTTGCCGACGTGCTCACCGCCGACGTCGACCCGCAGCGAGAAGCTGTCGATGCTGACGACGACCATCACGAAATAGCGGTCGTCGTCGCGGCTGCGCGACGCCAGCAGCGTGGCGGCCCGCAGTCCGAAGGCCTCGCGGTTCAGCAGGCCGGTGAGCGGCTCGATCTCTGCCTGGTCGATGTCGGTGACGATCAGCCGGCTGGCGGTCCGGCAGGTGTAGATAACCACCACGTTGACCGTCGTCACCAGCACTGCTCCGACCACCGCCAACGTGGCGTCGCCGGTCATCCGAAGGCCGAGCGTCAGCAGCGTGGCGGCGACGCCCACCCACACCACGGCGAGCAGTCGCAGCGAATGGAAGAAGGCGACGTACGCGGTGATGATCGCGAAGCACGTCGCCCCGAGCAGCCCCAGCAGCGGAACCGGCTGGATCAGACATCCCGCGGTGACCGCGACCGTGCCGATCACGACGCTGGTCGCCGACTGACTGCGGCTGGGCCAGCGGCGGCGCAGCCACAGCAGCCCGACGACCAGGCAGATCACCGCGACGGCGGCGGCGATCGTCCGGTCGCGGGCCGTCTGCGGTCCGATCGAGCTGGTGGTCAGGATCAGCGGCAACGCCCCGGCGACGATCACGGACCCCGCGATGACGCGGCACGTGCGCACCTGGGCGCCCCGCGCGGCGAGAATCGCCGTCAGCCAGTAGTAATGGTCCGCGGGGACCACTCGCCTCGACGCCGTCATACCCGGGTCATCTTCCGTCCGAACTGTTCACGCCCCCGGCTGCCCACCCATTGTCCCTATCGGCACCGGCGGCTTTCTCATTATCCGCATTTGCCGACGGACATGTTGACTGCCGGTTAGGGGACCCTTAGTTTGTGGTGATAGCTTTGCGCGAACCGGCTGGTGTGGACACGCCCGGTCCGGACTCCGCCCACCCGAATGTTCGGCAGACGATGGCGTGGCGAAGTGCCGCGGGAGAGGACACCTGATGGCACGCGGATTCCAGGGCGCCATGATGAAGGGGTTCGGCGCGCGGGACCACACCGCGACGGTGATCGAGACCGAACCGATCGCACCCCACTTCGTGCGGATCCGCATGCACTCGCCGACCGTCTTCGAAGACGTGGTGCCCGAGCCCGCCGCGTGGCTGCGGTTCTGGTTCCCCGACCCAGACGGGTCCGAGTCGGAGTTCCAGCGCGGATACACGCTGTCGGAGGCCGACGCAGAGTCCGGCCGATTCGCCGTCGACGTGGTGCTGCACGAACCGGCCGGTCCGGCGTCGACGTGGGCCAAGACCGTGCAAGCCGGCGCCACCATCGAGGTGATGGCGCTGATGGGGTCGACCCGTTTCGACCTGCCCGAGGAACCGCCCGCGGGCTACCTCCTGATCGGTGACGCGGCCTCGATCCCCGGCATCAACGGCATCATCGGCGCGATCGACGCCGACGTGCCCATCGAGCTCTACCTCGAGCAGCACGACGAGAACGACCCGCTGATCCCGATCACCGAGCACCCGCGGCTGCGCGTTCACTGGGTGGCCCGCCGCGACGATAAGTCCCTGGCCGAGGCACTCGAGGTCCGTGACTGGTCGAACTGGTACGCGTGGGCGACACCCGAGGCCAACACCCTCAAGCACGTGCGGAACCGCCTGAAGGAGTTCGGGTTTCCCAAGTCCGAGGTCCACGCCCAGGCGTACTGGAACGCGGGCAAGGCGATGGGCAAGCAGCGCGGTGGCGCCGAGCAGGAGGCCGCCGCACCGACCGCGCCCGTCGTGGCGCCCGCACCCGCGGCCGAGGCCCCGGCTCCGGCCCCCGCTCCTGCCGCCGCGCCGCAGGGCAGCTGGCGGTCGCAGGCGGCAGGCAGGCTGATGGCGCCGCTGAAGACACCGCTGATCGTCTCCGGTGTGCTGCAGGCGGTGATCACGCTCGTCCAGCTGGCGCCCTTCGTGCTGCTGGTCGAACTCGCGCGGCTGCTGCTGACCGGCGCCGACGAATCTCGTTTGTGGGCACTGGCATTCGCCGCGCTGACACTTCTGGGTGTCGGCACCGTGCTCGGCGCCGCGCTGACGCTGTGGCTGCACGCCATCGATGCCCGGTTCGCCCGCGAGCTGCGCGGCCGCCTGCTGACCAAGATGGCCCGGCTCCCGCTGGGCTGGTTCACCGCCCGCGGCTCCGGCTCGATCAAGCAGCTGGTGCAGGACGACACCCTGGCCCTGCATTACCTTGTCACGCACGCCATCCCGGATGCCGTCGCCGCGGCGGTGGCCCCGGTCGCCGTGCTGGTCTACCTGTTCGTCGTCGACTGGCGGATCGCGCTGGTGCTGTTCGTCCCGGTGCTGGTGTGGATGGTGCTGACGTCGACGATGACGGTGCAGTCCGGACCGAAGATCCCGCAGTCGGCCAAGTGGGTGGAGCGGATGAACGGCGAGGCCGGCGCCTACCTCGAGGGTCAGCCGGTGGTGCGGGTGTTCGGCGGCGCCGCCGCGTCGAGCTTCCGGGCCCGGCTCGACGAGTACATCGCGTTCCTCAACGACTGGCAGCGGCCCTTCGTCGGCAAGAAGACGACGATGGACATCGCGACCCGGCCCGCGACGTTCCTGTGGCTGATCGCGGTCACCGGTACGCTGTTCGTCGTGGCCGGCTCGATGGACCCGGTGAATCTGCTGCCGTTCCTGTTGCTGGGCACCACCTTTGGCTCCCGGCTGCTCAACATCGCCTACGGGTTGGGCGGCATCCGGACCGGCGTGCTCGCGGCCCGACGGCTGCAGAACACCCTCGACGAGCCCGAACTCGACGTCCGCGACGAGGCCGCCACCGGTGACGGCGGCCAGAGCGGCACCGTCGAATTCGACGGCGTCACCTTCGGCTACCGCCCCGGTGTGCCGGTGATCAAGGACGTCTCGCTGACGCTGCGGCCGGGCACGGTCACCGCGCTGGTCGGGCCGTCCGGCTCCGGCAAGTCGACGCTGGCCGCGTTGCTGGCGCGGTTCCACGACGTCGCCGACGGCTCGATCCGCGTCGACGGCAGGGATGTCCGCTCGCTGAGCGCGGACGAGCTATACCGGCGGGTGGGCTTCGTGCTGCAGGAGACCCAGCTGGTGCACGGCACCGTCACCGAGAACATCGCGCTGGCCGAGCCGGACGCCTCGCAGGAGCGGGTGTACACGGCGGCCGAGCAGGCCCAGATCCACGAGCGGGTACTGCGGCTGAGGGACGGCTACGACACCGTGCTCGGCGCCGCGAGCGGGCTGTCCGGCGGCGAGCGGCAGCGGCTCACCATCGCCAGGGCGATCGTCGCCGACACCCCGGTGCTGATCCTCGACGAGGCCACCGCGTTCGCCGACCCCGAGTCGGAATACCTGGTGCAGCAGGCGCTCGACCGGCTGACCCGCGACCGCACCGTGCTGGTGATCGCCCACCGGCTGCACACCGTCACCGGGGCCGACCAGATCGTCGTCCTGGACGACGGCCGCATCGCCGAACGCGGCACCCACGACGAGTTGCTGGCCGCCGACGGTCTCTACCGGCGGCTGTGGGACACCGCCCGGCCCGGCGAGGACGCCGTGGCGAGCGCACAGGAGGCGACCCGATGATCCCCACCCTGATCCGGCTCATCCCGGTCGATCGCACGCCGCGGGTGACGCTCTACGCGGTGCTCGCGCTGGTGTCGGTGGTGTTGCGCGCCGTCGCCGCGGTGCTGCTGGTGCCGCTGATCGCCGCGCTGTTCGGCGACACACCGGCCGACGCGCTGCCGTGGCTCGGCTGGCTGACCCTGGCGACGCTGGTGGGCTGGGCGGCGGACAGCGCGACCGCACGGATCGGGTTCGACCTGGGCTTCGCCGTGCTCGACCGCACCCAGCACGACGTCGCCGACCGGCTGCCCGCCGTGCGGCTGGACTGGTTCGACGCCGACAACACCTCGACCGCCCGGCAGGCCATCGCGGCGACCGGGCCGGACCTGGTGGGCCTCGTCGTCAACCTGCTGACCCCGCTGCTCAACGCGGTGCTGCTGCCGCTGGCCGTCGCGTTGGCACTGTTCGCGGTGGCGCCGTGGCAGCTCGGCGCCGCGGCGCTGGCCGGGGTGGTGGTGCTGCTGGCGGCGATGGCCGCCTCGGGCCGGCTGAGCAGGCAGGCCGACCGGGTGGCGGGGAAGTCGAACAGCGCGCTGACCGAGCGGATCATCGAATTCGCCCGCACCCAGCAGGCGTTGCGCGCGGCCCGCCGGGTCGAGCCCGCCCGCAGCCACGTCGGCGCGGCGCTGGCCGCGCAGCACGGGGCGACGATGCGGCTGCTGCTGATGCAGGTGCCCGGGCAGCTGCTGTTCAGCATTGCCAGCCAGCTGGCGCTCATCCTGCTGGCCGGCGTGACGACGGCACTGACCGTGAACGGCGCGATCTCGGTGCCGGAGGCGGTCGCGCTGATCGTCGTCATCGCCCGCTACCTCGAGCCGTTCACCACGCTGAGCGAGCTGGCGCCTGCGCTGGAGACCATCCGCGCCACGCTCGACCACATCCGGGCGGTGATCACGGCGCCGACGCTGCCGGCGGGCACCGGCACGCTGCCGGAATCGTCCGCGCCGCCCCGGATCACGTTCGACGACGTCAGCTTCGGCTACGGGGACACCCGGGTGCTCGACGGCGTGAGCTTCACGCTGGAGCCGGGCGCCACCACCGCGATCGTGGGGCCGTCGGGTTCGGGCAAGAGCACGATCCTGGCCCTGATCGCCGGACTGCACGAGCCGGTGTCGGGTCGCGTGCTGATCGACGGCGTCGACGCGGCGGGCCTGGACGCCGAGAGCCGCCGCGCCGCCGCGAGTGTGGTCTTCCAGCAGCCGTACCTGTTCAACGGCACCATCCGGGAAAACGTGCTGGCCGGCGACCCCAGCGCCGACGCAGGCGAGGTGGCGCGCGCGACGGCGCTGGCCCGGGTCGACGAGCTGACCGCACGGCTGCCCGACGGCGACGCCACCCGCGTCGGCGAGGCGGGCACCGCGCTGTCCGGTGGCGAGCGTCAGCGGGTGAGCATCGCCCGCGCGCTGCTCAAGAAGTCGCCCGTGCTGCTCGTCGACGAGGCCACCAGCGCCCTTGACAACGAGAACGAGGCCGCGATCGTCGACGCGCTCACCGCCGACCTGCGGCCGCGCACCAAGGTGATCGTCGCGCACCGGCTGGCCAGCATCCGGCACGCCGACCGCGTGCTGTTCCTGGACGGCGGCCGCGTCGTCGAGGATGGCAGTATCGACGAACTACTTTCTGCCGGCGGCCGGTTCGAGGAGTTCTGGCGCCAGCAGCGCGACGCCGCCGACTGGCGCATCCACGCCTAGTTCGCCGGGTCGCGTCGCAACGACTCGGGGAGGGATGCGCGTGGCGGACACCAGCAGTGACGTCTGGGAGGTGCTGTCGACCGCCAGGTCGATCCGGCGGTTCACCGCAGATCCCGTCGACGACGCCACGCTGACCCGGTGCCTCGACGCGGCGCGCTGCGCACCGTCGGGGGCGAACGCGCAGGGCTGGCGGTTCGTGGTGCTGCGATCGGAGCGGCAGCGGGCCGTGGTGGCCGAGGCCGCCGCGCAGGCGCTGGCCGTCATCGAACCGGTCTACGGGATCACCCGCCCGTCCGCCGACGACCACAGCCGGCGCGCCCGCGACAACCGGGCGCTCTACGAATTGCACGATCGGGCAGGCGAATTCACGTCGGTGCTGTTCGCCCAGCAGCACTATCCGACCGCCTCGGAGCTGCTGCTGGGCGGGTCGACCTTCCCGGCGATGCAGAACTTCCTGCTCGCGGCCCGCGCGCAGGGGCTGGGGGCCTGCCCGACGAGCTGGGCGTCCTACGGCGGTGAACAACTGCTGCGCGAGGCGGTGGGCGTGCCCGAGGGCTGGCTGCTCGCCGGTCACGTGGTCGTCGGCTGGCCCAAGGGCAGGCACGGCCCGGTGCGCCGTCGACCGCTGGAGACCGTGGTGAACCTCGACCACTGGGACGCTCCGGCGGGCGAGATCATCGGTGCCGGCAGTGCGGAATCCGTCGCCGGAGCGCCAATTGGTCAGCCTGATTAAGCTTCTGATCATGACTCTTTGCGCGAATTGATGTTGTAGTGAGCCACATTGAGTTTTCGGGCGATCTTCAGCCGCTGGTGCGGATTCCGTAGTACCTTCCGATCGAGAAGCAAGCGACCCGTCGTTCCGCTTGGAAGGTGCGCCATGCTGAGCACTACCGAAGACCGTCGTCCGGTCGAGCCGCACGAGCCCGATGACGATGTCGAGTACACCGGCAGGGCCGCTTTCGCGATGCGGCGTCGATCCCCGGCCCGTGTGATCGTGACCGCGGACGGCGAGATCGACGCCACCAACGGCAAGGCGTTGGGCCGATTCGTCGAGCGGCACACCGGCATCTCCACGCAGCTCGTCCTGGACCTGAGCAACGTCGAATTCTTCGGCAGCCAGGGCTTCAGGGCGTTGCACTACGTCGACGTGCACTGCGCGCGGTCCGACGTCGACTGGGCCCTGGTCGGCAGCCCGGCGGTGCGACGGTTGCTCGAGATACTCGACCCGAACGACGAGTTCCCGCTGGTCGAGGACCTGGCCGCCGCCCAGTCGCGGCTGAACTGCCTCGCCCGCTGTCACCGCCTGGTGATGGGTCGCGGCTGAGGAGCCGTCGTCGTCCGCAGTGACATTGGCTGATGGCAGCCATGGCAAACGCAACTAACTCGACTGGCAAACCCTCCTACCCGATCAGGCCCGGGTGGATATGCGGTTATCGTTCTCGCATCCTGGGGCAGTGGGTTCCGGCAGCGAAAATGGGGGTCAATCATGTACCGAGACAGAATTGCGGGGGGTAAGAGAATCCCGGCAGTTCTCGCCGCTGCCGCAGCCATAGCTGCTTTCGGCCTGCTCAGCACCCCCGTCGCGAGTGCACAGCCCGGCCAGTGTCCCGAGGGTCAGTTCCCCAGGTCGGATGGATCAGGATGCGCGGGCATCCCGGATCCCACCGCGTACGGCTGTCCGCCGGGGGATTTCCAGTGCATGTTCGAAAAGGAACTGGGTCCGCGCTGAGCGTCGGTTCGCCGTCCGTGTCCTGCTAACTCCTGAGTGTTGGCCAACCTACGGTCCGCACCGTTCTGACTGATCGGTGCGTGTCGGTGGGTGTCGATATGATCGAACACATGTTCGAGGAGTTGGAAGCCGGGTTCCGGGACCGGTTGCGGGAGCTGGAGTCGCAGAAGGCTGCCGCGGCCGCCGAGCAGGCCCGGGTCGCAGCCGCGTGGGATGCTGTGCGCCGCGCGCGCGAGGCCGCCGAGGGGGTGGCGGCGTCCAAGCGGGGTCGGGGTTTGGCCACCGAGATCGCGCTGGCGCGGCGGGCATCGCCGAATCAGGGTGGGCGGCATCTGGGGTTGGCCCGGGTGGCGGCGTCCAAGCGGGGTCGGGGTTTGGCCACCGAGATCGCGCTGGCGCGGCGGGCATCGCCGAATCAGGGTGGGCGGCATCTGGGGTTGGCCCGGGCGCTGGTCCATGAGATGCCGTGCACGCTGTCGGCGTTGGAGTGTGGGGTGCTCACCGAGTGGCGGGCGACGATCATCGTGCGGGAGTCGGCGTGCCTGTCGGTCGAGCACCGCAGGCAGCTCGATGCCGAATTGTGCGGTGAGATGGCCCGCCTCGAAGGGTGGGGAGACGGTCGGATCGAGGCCGAGGCGAAGAAGATCGCCTACCGGTTGGATGCGCAGGCGGTGGTCGACCGCGCCGCGAAGGCGCCTAGTGAGCGGACGGTGACGATCCGGCCCGCCCCCGATTGCATGGTGTATGTGACTGCGCTGCTGCCGGTCGCCCAGGGGGTGGGGGTGTACGCCGCGCTCAAGCGTGCGGCCGACAGCACCTTCGATGAGCGCAGCCGCGGGCAGGTGATGGCCGACACCCTCTATGAGCGGGTCACCGGCCGACAGGCCGCCGATCCGGCGCCGGTGAGCGTTGATCTGGTGATGTCGGATCGGGTGCTGCTGGGCGGGGACGGCGAGCCGGCGCACCTGCAGGGCTACGGGCCGATCCCGGCGGCCATCGCGCGGCGAATGGTGGCCGATGCTAGGGCTACGGGCCGATCCCGGCGGCCATCGCGCGGCGAATGGTGGCCGATGCT
>NZ_JACKSJ010000203.1 GCF_025821665.1 [Mycobacterium] manitobense | reverse complement strand
GATCGGCCCCGTCTCGTCGTGGATGACGCTCTCGGTCAACCCCAGTCCGCCCGGGCCGAACGACACCGTGGTGTCGAATCCCACCCAGCCGCCGCGCGGCTCGGCGAACAGGTGCGCGGTCAGGTCGATGTTGGGGAAGACCACCTTGGCCGGATCGGCCCGCACGGCCAACCCGTTGGCGATGTCGAGCAGCCCGATGGTCGCGGCGGCGGGGCTCACCGCCTCACCGGCGACCAGGCCGATGTCGGTGCGGACCCAGGCCGTCGCCCGCCCGAGCCCGTGCTCCACGCGCCGGACCTCGGCGGAGGCGATGAAGCC
>NZ_JACKSJ010000202.1 GCF_025821665.1 [Mycobacterium] manitobense | reverse complement strand
GCGGGCGGGCAGGGCCGCTACGGTGCGGCGCTGGCCGACCTCGCGGTCGTGTGCCGGTTGCCGGGCGGGCCGGTGGTCTCCCTCGCGCACAGCACCAGGGCATCGTTTCTCCGTCAGCTCGGCGGGCACCGCCACGCCCGGCACTGGGACGGCACCGCGCTCGCCCTGGCGGGCGATCATCCCGAGGCCCGCGCCGACGCCCTGACCGGACTGGCGGCCGACGCGCTGGGCACCGGCCGGTTCGCCCTGTCGGAGCGGCTGCTGGATCAGGTGCGCGCCGAGGCCGGCGCCGTCGCGTCGGAGCGACCGCGGATCCGGCTCGACTGGGTGTCGGCCGAGCTGGCCATGGCGCGCGGCGACGGCGACACCGCCGTCGGTCATGCGAGAGCAGCGGCCGCGGCAGCGGCGCCGTTCGGCTCCACCCGGCACTCGGTGAAGTCGGAGGTGATCCTGGCGGCCGCGCTGTGCAGTGCCGGCGCCGCGGACGCCGCCCGCCCGGTGGCCGACGCCGCGCTGGCCGCCGCCGACGCCGCGGGGCTGGTTCCGCTGCAGTGGGCGCTGGCCTGTCTGCTCGCCGATATCGGAAGTGCGACCCTCACCGCGGAGCGCGTCGCCGCCGTTCGGGACCGTAGCGCCGATATCGTGCAGCACAGGGGCGGCGTGTGGTCTGATCGCTGACCCCGGGCCGCTTCGGCACGGTCGTTATTGTTTACCTCAGCCACACCACCGAGAGTGTCGGCGTTCGTAACGCTGGAGAAGCCGCCCACGATGACAAATTCGAGAGAACGTCTCGATGCTGTCGTTGCTGAGGCAGTGGCCGGCGATCGGGACGCGCTACGGGAGGTGCTGGAGACCATCCGGCCCATCATCGTCCGGTACTGCCGGGCAAGGATCGGGGCGGGCGAACGAAGTGGTCTCTCAGCAGATGACATCGCTCAGGAGGTGTGCTTGGCCGCCATCACGGCGCTGCCGCGCTACAAGGATCAGGGACGCCCGTTCCTGGCCTTTGTGTACGGTATCGCTGCTCACAAGGTTGCTGACGCGCATCGTGCCGCCGCCCGCAACCGCTCCGAACCCACCGACGTCGTGCCCGAGCGGTTCTCGACCGACGCCGGACCGGAGCAGATGGCGATGGACGCCGAGGCGTCCGCTCGGATGAACCGCCTGCTGGCCACGCTGCCGGAGAAGCAGCGCGAGATCCTGATCCTGCGCGTCGTCGTGGGGATGAGCGCCGAGGAGACCGCCGAAACGGTCGGCAGCACCGCGGGCGCCGTGCGGGTTGCGCAGCACCGCGCCCTGGCCCGGCTCAAGCAGGAGATCATGGCGACGGGGCACGACCATGCCTGACTTCGGACGGTGGACCAACAACGGTGGTGACGCCTCGCTCAACGAGGTGAACCGCACCGACCGCTTCCTCGACGCGCTCGCCGGCGAGCAGCCCGTCTACTCCACCGATGCGGGCGAAGCCGAACTGGCTTACGTGTTGGCCGGCTGGCGCGACGAGGTCCGGCAGGCGCCGGTGACCTCGGTGGTGACCACCCGGGACGCGGTCATGGCGCTGGACCGGTCGGCGTCGTCGCGGCAACGCAGGCGCGCCTCGATGGCCGTGCTGGGCTCGGTGGCCGCCGCCGTCCTCGCCGTCGGTGGATTCGGCGCCGTGATCGCAGGAGCCGGGCCCGAGGACCCGCTCTACGGACTGCGCACCGCCCTGTTCGGCGAACAGCAGCAGACCCGTGACGACCAGGTGGTGCTGGCGGCGCAGTCGCAGCTCGCCGAGGTGCAGCAGCTCATCGACCAGGGCGACTGGACGGCTGCCCAGACCAAGTTGCAGACGATGACCACGACCGTCGCCGCGGTGGACGACTCCACCCGCCAGGACGAGCTCGTCGAGCAGTGGCAGCAGCTGTCGGTGAAGGTGGACACCCGGGACGTCAACGCGACCGTGCCCCCCGACGCGCCGCCGGTCGTGCTGCCCGAGGTCCCGACCGACCTGCCGCTTCCGGTGATCCTCGATCCGGACGCCGCGACCTCGCCGCCGACCACGAGCGCCGGGGAGACCCCGGGTTCGACGTCACCGACCACCACGTCGCCGACCACCCCGTCACCGTCGGACGGCACCCCGTCACCGACGCCGTCGCCGTCGACACCGCTGCCGAGCCCGACGCCGTCGCCCCAGTTGCCGCTGCCGACGCCGTCGCCGCAACCGAGCCCCACGCCGCTGCCCACCCCGCAGCCGTCGCCTCAGCCGACCCCGACGCCGCGGCCGATCCCCACGCCCCGGCCGATCCCGGCGCCGCCGCAGGTGCCCACGACCACCTTCGTCCCGGCGCCGCCGATCCCGGCGCCGCCGCCTGTGCAGTTGCCGCCCGGCGAGGCGCCGCAGGCCGAGCAGCCGCCGGTGCAGGAGCCGGTCGAGTTGCCGCAGCCGCGACTCAGTGGTGGTGGGGCGCAGGATCAGGGGCCCGCGAGGATTCCGCCGGTGGTCCAGATGCCCGAGTTGGTGCTGCCCGAGGTGGCCACGCCAGAGGGCGCGGGAGAGTGACCGGTCGGGTCAGCGGTATCCGTCGGACTCCGACGTGGCCTCGTTGAGCGAGGCGTCGGCGTAGCCGCGGCAGTAATCCCACGTCACGTAGGCATCGGGTTCCGGGTCGTAGGCCGGCTCGTGCGGCCGCACCGTTCCGTCGACCAGCAGCTGTAACAGGTTGGCGCGCAACATGTCCCAGTCGTGATAGTGGTCCTGCTGGCATTCGTCGCAGCACACCACGAGGCCGCGGATGCCCTTGTGGGCCAGGAGTGCTTCATAGACCGCCAGATCGGCGAGATCGGCTTCCACCGCGGTGCGTTCCTGCGGGTCCAGCGGCTGACCCGGTTCGAGCGCATCGAGCGCAGCCGACGGATCGCACGGATCGTCGGCGAACGGGTCAGGCGGCAAACCCGGCGGCAAGTGGTCTCGCACGCGTCCAGAGTACGCAGCCCCACTGGGATCGCGCCAGCGGTTGCCCCGGCGCGGCGACCCGGGGATGGAATCGCGAGTTGCGACTGCTGAGCCGATAGGATTGAGTATCACGCTTCGCCCCGATGGAGGCTCCGCCCATGTCGATCGCTGAAAGCAGCGTTCCCCTCGCCGTACCGGTCCCCACCGGCGGTGACGATCCGACCAAGGTCGCGATGCTCGGGCTCACGTTCGACGACGTCCTGCTGCTGCCCGCCGCCTCCGACGTGGTGCCGGCGATGGCCGACACCTCGAGCAGACTGACCAAGCGCATCCGGCTGCGGGTGCCGCTCGTCAGCTCGGCGATGGACACCGTGACCGAGTCCAGGATGGCCATCGCGATGGCACGCGCCGGCGGGATGGGCGTGCTGCACCGCAACCTGCCCGCAGCCGAACAGGCCGGCCAGGTCGAGACGGTGAAACGCTCCGAGGCGGGCATGGTGACCGACCCGGTGACATGCTCGCCGGGCAACACGCTGGCCGAGGTCGACGCCATGTGCGCGCGGTTCCGCATCTCGGGGCTGCCGGTGGTGGACGACAACGGGCAGCTCGTCGGCATCATCACCAACCGCGACATGCGCTTCGAGGTCGACCAGAGCAAGCCGGTGTCGGAGGTGATGACCAAGGCGCCGCTGATCACCGCGCAGGAGGGGGTGTCGGCCGAGGCCGCCCTCGGGCTGCTGCGCCGGCACAAGATCGAGAAGCTGCCGATCGTCGACAACCACGGCAAGCTCACCGGCCTGATCACCGTGAAGGACTTCGTCAAGACCGAGCAGTTCCCGCTTGCCACCAAGGACTCCGACGGCCGGCTGCTGGTCGGGGCGGCGGTAGGGGTCGGGGACGACGCCTGGACCAGGGCGATGACGCTGGCCGACGCGGGCGTCGACGTCCTGATCGTCGACACCGCACACGCGCACAACCGCGGCGTGCTGGACATGGTGAACCGGGTGAAGATGGCCGTCGGCGACCGCGTCGACGTGATCGGCGGCAATGTCGCCACCCGGGCGGCGGCAGCGGCGCTGGTGCAGGCCGGGGCCGACGCGGTGAAGGTGGGCGTCGGGCCGGGCTCTATCTGCACCACCCGGGTGGTCGCCGGTGTCGGCGCGCCGCAGATCACCGCGATCCTCGAGGCCGTCGCCGCCTGCGCGCCGTCCGGCGTGCCGGTGATCGCCGACGGCGGGCTGCAGTACTCCGGCGACATCGCCAAGGCGCTGGCCGCGGGCGCGTCGACGGCGATGCTCGGTTCGCTGCTGGCCGGTACCGCCGAGGCGCCCGGCGACTTGATCTTCGTCAACGGCAAGCAGTACAAGAGCTACCGCGGCATGGGGTCGCTCGGCGCGATGCAGACCCGCGGCACCCGCAAGAGCTACTCCAAGGACCGCTATTTCCAGGACGACGCCCTGAGCGAGGACAAGCTGGTGCCCGAGGGCATCGAGGGTCGCGTGCCGTTCCGCGGACCGCTGTCGACGGTGATCCATCAGCTCACCGGCGGCCTGCGGGCGGCCATGGGGTACACCGGGTCGGCCACCATCGAGCACCTGCAGCAGGCGCAGTTCGTCCAGATCACCGCCGCGGGGCTCAAGGAGAGCCATCCGCACGACATCCAGATGACGGTCGAGGCGCCGAACTACTACGCCCGCGGGGTCTGACGCGCATGCGCGACATGGTCGAGATCGGCATGGGCCGCACCGCCCGCCGTACCTATGAGCTCGGCGACATCAACATCGTGCCGTCCAGGCGCACCCGGTCGTCCAAGGACGTGTCGACCGCATGGCAGCTGGACGCCTACCGGTTCGACATGCCGGTGCTGTCGCACCCCACCGATGCGCTCGCGTCCACCGACTTCGCCATCGAGCTGGGCCGGCTCGGCGGCCTGGGCGTACTCAACGGCGAGGGGCTGATCGGCAGGCACGCCGACGTCGAGGAGAAGATCGCCCAGGTGCTCGAGGCCGCCGAGAAGGAGCCCGAGCCGTCGGCCGCCATCCGGCTGCTGCAGCAGCTGCACGCCGCGCCACTGGACCCCGAGTTGCTGGGCGCCGCGGTGGCGCGGATCCGCGAAGCGGGCCTGACGACGGCCGTAAGGGTCAGCCCGCAGAACGCCAGGGCGCTGGCACCGTCGCTGATCGCGGCCGGGCTGGACCTGCTGGTGATCCAGGGCACCATCGTGTCGGCCGAACGCGTGGCGTCCGACGGCGAGCCGCTGAACCTCAAGACCTTCATCTCCGAACTCGACGTCCCGGTCGTGGCGGGCGGGGTGCTCGACCACCGCACGGCGCTGCACCTGATGCGCACCGGCGCTGCCGGCGTCATCGTGGGGTACGGCTCCACCAGCGGCGTCACCACCAGCGACGAGGTGCTCGGCATCAGCGTGCCGATGGCCACCGCGATCGCCGACGCGGCCGCCGCCCGCCGCGAGTACCTCGACGAGACCGGCGGCCGCTACGTGCACGTGCTGGCCGACGGCGACATCCACACCTCCGGCGACCTGGCCAAGGCCATCGCTTGCGGTGCCGACGCGGTGGTGCTGGGCACCCCGCTGGCCACGGCGGCCGAGGCGCTGGGCGGCGGCTGGTTCTGGCCGGCCGCGGCCGCCCACCCGTCGCTGCCCCGCGGCGCGCTGCTGCAGGTCGCGGTGGGGGAGCGGCCGTCGCTGCGGCAGGTGCTCGACGGCCCGTCCGACGATCCGTTCGGTTCGTTGAACCTGGTGGGCGGGCTGCGCCGGGCGATGGCCAAGGCCGGATACTGCGACCTCAAGGAATTCCAGAAGGTCGGTCTGGCCGTCGGCTCCTGACCCGCGCCGGCGCAGTTGTGACGCCTTTACAACTTAGGTCCACCTGTCTAGAAAAGTTACCCAGCGGTAACTCATACTGGTGTGATGCAGCCTGACTATGACGTCCTGATCATCGGCTCGGGATTCGGCGGCAGCGTGAGCGCGCTGCGACTCACCGAGAAGGGCTACCGTGTCGGCGTCCTGGAGGCCGGCCGCCGCTTCGCCGACAAGGAGTTCGCCAAGACCTCCTGGAATCTGCGCAAGTTCCTGTGGGCGCCGAAGTTCGGGTGCTTCGGCATCCAGCGCATCCATCTACTGCGCAACGTGCTGATCCTGGCCGGTGCGGGCGTCGGCGGCGGCTCGCTCAACTACGCGAACACGCTGTACGTGCCGCGCGAGCCGTTCTTCAAGGACCCGCAGTGGAAGCACATCACCGACTGGCGCGACGAGTTGCTGCCGCACTACGAGCAGGCGCAGCGCATGCTCGGCGTCGTCACCAACCCCACGTTCACCGACGCCGACCGCATCATGAAAGAGGTCGCCGAGGACATGGGCGTCGGGGACACCTTCGTGCCCACCCCGGTCGGGGTGTTCTTCGGCCCCGACGGCGAGAAGACGCCCGGCAAGACCGTCCCCGATCCTTACTTCGGTGGCGCCGGCCCGGCGCGGACCGGGTGCATCGAGTGCGGCCAGTGCATGACCGGCTGCCGCTTCGGCGCCAAGAACACCCTGCTGAAGAACTACCTGGGCCTGGCGGAGTCGGCGGGGACGCAGATCCATCCGATGACCACCGTGACCAGCCTCCAGCAGCGGCCCGACGGGCTTTGGGAGGTCAAGACCGCGCACACCGGCCGGCTGCTGCGCCGGAAGCGCCGCACGTTCACCGCCACCCACGTCATCGTCGCCGCGGGCACCTATGGCACCCAGAAGCTGCTGTTCAAGATGCGCGACACCGGCAAGCTGCCGAAGCTGTCGAACCGGCTCGGCCTGCTCACCCGCACCAACTCCGAGTCGATCGTCGGTGCGGGCCGGCTCGAGGTCCGCGACGATCTCGACCTCACCCACGGTGTGGCCATCACGTCGTCCATCCACCCGACGGACGACACCCACGTCGAACCCTGCCGCTACGGCAAGGGGTCCAACGCGATGGGCCTGCTGCAGACCCTGATGACCGACGGCGCCGGCCCGCAGGGCACCGACGTGCCGCGCTGGAAGCAGCTGTTCCAGAATGCCGGCGCCGACCCGAAGGGCACGCTGCGGCTGCTCAACCCGCGGCGCTGGAGCGAGCGCACCATGATCGCGCTGGTCATGCAGAACCTCGACAACTCGATCACCACCTTCACCAGGAAGACCAAGCTCGGCTTCCGCATGCTCGACAGCAAGCAGGGCCACGGCGAGCCGAACCCCAGCTGGATCCCGGTGGGCAACGAGGTGACCCGGCGCATCGCCAAGAAGATCGACGGCGTGGCCGGCGGCACCTGGGGTGAGTTGTTCAACATCCCGCTGACGGCGCACTTCCTCGGCGGCGCGGTGATCGGTGACAGCCCCGAGCACGGGGTCATCGACCCGTACCACCGCGTGTACAACTACCCGACGCTGTACGTGGTCGACGGTGCGGCCATCTCCGCCAACCTCGGCGTGAACCCGTCGCTGAGCATCACCGCCCAGGCGGAGCGCGCGGCGTCGCTGTGGCCGAACAAGGGCGCCGAGGATCTGCGGCCCGCGCAGGGTGAGGGCTACCGCCGGCTCGACCCCATCGAGCCCGAGCATCCGGTGGTGCCTGCCGGAGCGCCCGCCGCGCTGGACTGGAACGCCAGCGCCGAGGACGTCAACCGGCGTGACCCCACCACCGCGGAGGCACGCGGCGCCTGACCCGCAGCGCGGTCACACCTCGCCGGTGAGCCGGCGCCGCAGCGGTTCTCGGCCCGGCGGCTGCGGAGGCGCCGGCAACAGCGGCTTGCGCCGCCGCACCGCGACGGTGGTCGGCTCCGCGGTGAAGACCTGGAGTTCCTCACCGGCATGCCGGATCGTCAACTCGCCGTCGGGCCCGTCGCGCAGCGTGTAGGTCACCTCGTCGTGCTCGGCGTTCACCGTCAGCCGGAAACCTCTCCAGCACAGGCGAAATCGTAACCGGGAGAAGGCGTCGGGCAGGTGCGGGTCCAGCGACAGCACACCCTCGTCGTCGCGCAACCCGCCGAACCCGGCGACCAGCGCGGTCCACGCCCCGGCCAGCGACGCCATGTGCAGCCCGTCGCGGGTGTTGTGGTGCAGGTCGCGCAGGTCGATCAGCGCCGCCTCGAAGGTGTAGTCGTGCGCCAGTTCCAGGTGCCCCACCTCCGCGCACATCACCGCCTGGGTGCACGCCGACAGCGAGGAGTCGCGAGTGGTGCGCCGCTCGTAGTAGTCGACGTTGCGGGCCTTCTGCTCGTCGGTGAACGCGTGGCTCTGCCACTGCATTGCCAGCACCAGGTCGGCCTGCTTGATCACCTGCGCCGGATAGAGCCTCACGTAGGGCTCGTTGAGCAGCAGCGGGTAGGAGGTGTTGTCGGTGAACTCCCACTCGGCCAGCGTGGTGAAGCCCTCGCACTGCTGGTGCACGCCGAGTTCCTCGTCATACGGGATGTGCGCCGAAGCGGCCGCTTCGCGCCAGGCCGCGGTCTCCTCGGTGGTCACCCCCATCTCGCGGGCCGCCTCGGGTCGCCGGGTGCACGCGTCGGCGGCCACCCGGAGATTGTGTGCGGCCATCAGATTGGTGAACACGTTGTCGCGCACCACGGCCGTGTACTCGTCCGGGCCGGTGACGCCGTCAAGATGCCACACGCCGTGCCGGTCGTGGTGGCCAATCGATATCCACAGCCGGGCGGTGTCGACCAGTACGGCCAGTCCGCACTCCTCCTCGAGGGAGTCGTCACCGGTGACCGTGCGGTACCGGTCGAACGCCATCGCGATGTCGGCGTTGACATGCCACGCCGCGGTGCCCGCCGGCCAGTAGGCCGAACACTCCTCGCCGCGGATGGTGCGCCACGGGAACGCGGCGCCCTCGAGGTCGAGTTGGGCGGCGCGCTCCCTGGCCAGGTCGAGGGTCGACGCCCGCCAGCGCAGCGCGTCGGCCGCTGCGTTCGGTTTCGTGTACGTCAGCACCGGCAGCACGAAGCCCTCGGTGTCCCAGAAGGCGTGGCCGTCATATCCGGTGCCGGTCAAGCCCTTTCCGGGGATGGCGCGTCGTTCGGCGCGGGCACTGGCCTGCAGCACGTGGAACAGCCCGAACCGCACCGCCTGCTGGATGTCCGGGTCGCCGTCCACCTCGACGTCCGCGCAGTCCCAGTACTCGTCGAGGTATTCGCGCTGGGCGTCGAGCAGCCCCTGCCACCCGACGTAGCGTGCGCCGGTCAGCGCCGCGGCGACCTGGTCGCGCAGCGCGGGACGGGAGCGCAGGCTGGACCAGCCGTAAGCCAGGTATTTGACGATCCGCAGCTGCTGGCCGGGTCGCAGCCCGCAGATCACTGTGGTGCGCGCCAGGTCGTCGCGGGAATCGGTGTGCACCTCGACCCGGCCGGGCACCTCGACCTCGTGGTCCATGGCCGCCGCCATCATCAGCGCGCTGCCGCGGGTGCGGTGCACCAGCACCGCCGACGTGTCGGTGTTCTCGTGTGTGATTGCCTCGAGCGGCGTCTTCAGCGCCGCCGCCACCCGCGGATCGTCCGATGTCTCCGGCTGGTCCTCGTTGGCCACCAGCTCGGATTGCACTGTGACGCGGACGAATTCGTCCATGGCCTCGACAACGTACTCGATGGCCGCGACACCGCGCTGCACCAGCGACACCAGCCGCGTGGACCGCACCTTGACCTGCCTGCCTGCCGGCGAGCGCCAGTGGGCGCACCGCGTCAGCGTGCCTGCGCGCAGGTCGAGGACGCGCTCGTGGTCGATCAGCTCGCCGTAGCGGACGTCGAACGGCTCGTCGTCGACCAGCAGCCGCATGATCTTGCCGTTGGTGACGTCGACGACGGTCTGCCCGGCCTCCGGATAGCCGTAGCCGGCTTCGGCGTAGGGCAGTGGCCGGATCTCGTAGAACGAGTTGAGGTAGGTGCCGGGCATTCCGTGCGGTTCGCCCTCGTCGAGGTTGCCGCGTAATCCAATGTGGCCGTTGGACAATGCGAACAACGACTCCGACTCGTCGAGCAGGTCGAAGTCCAGTTCGGTCTCCCGGACCTGCCACGGCTCGACGGGGAAGGCGTCGTGGGAGATCACGACTCGTCCAGCAGTTCGGCGAGGTCGGTGACGACGATGTCGGCGCCGTTGCGGCGCAACTCCTCGGCCTGCCCCACCCGGTCGACGCCCACCACGTAGCCGAAATAGCCGGCCCGGCCCGCGGCGACCCCGGACAGCGCGTCCTCGAACACGGCCGCCGCGGGTGGCGCCACGCCGAACAACTGCGCCGCGCGCAGGAAGGAGTCGGGTGCCGGCTTGCCCGGAATGTTCTCCTCGCGCAACGTGACCCCGTCGACGCGGTGCTCGACGAACCGCGCCAGGCCGGTCACCTCCAGCACGTCGCGGGTGTTGGCGCTCGACGACACCACCCCGACACCGAGGCCGGCGGCGGCGACCGCCTCGAGATAGCGGCGGGAGCCGTCGAACACCTCGATGCCGTCGGTGCGCAGGGTGTGCTGGAACAGGTCGTTCTTGCGGTTGCCCAGCCCCGCGACGGTCTCGGCGTCCGGCGGGTCGTCGGCGTCGCCGTCGGGCAGCTCGATGCCGCGGCTGGACAGGAACGAGCGGACGCCGTCGTCGCGGCGCTTGCCGTCGACGTACTCCAGGTAGTCGTCGTCGACGTCGAACGGCACGAACTGCTCACCCGCCTTGTCGGCCCGCTGCCGCAGGAAGTCGTCGAACATCGTCTGCCAGGCCTTCTTGTGCACGCTCGCCGTGTCGGTGAGGACACCGTCGAGGTCGAACAGGCAGGTGCGTACTTCGTCGGGCAGACCAAGCACTGGCCACCTCGCTTCCGTCGGGTCGTCGAACGCGCAGTACCTCTTCAATGCCCACTTTCGTCGAGCGGCATACGTCGGACGTGGGCGGTGACGCTGTCGGTGGGATGAAAGCCCTGCGTGTGTCCGGTTTCTACGTTTGCCCTGCCGGCCTCGGGGTAGCTTCGTCAAGGAGCGTCGGGCGAGAAGGGCATGTCGATGAGGCTGCTGAGGCGGATGGGCATGGCGGTGCCCGTTGCGGCTGTGCTGCCCGCGCTGCTGCTGTCGGCCCCGGCGAGCGCGACACCCAGTGACGGGGAGTTCCTCGAACAACTGAGCCGGGACGGCGTCATCTTCACCGACTTCAGGGCGATGCTCGAGTACGCCCACGGCATCTGCGCGGCGCTCGACCGGGGGGTGTCGCACGTCGACGTCGTCGACAACGTCATGGTCGACCAACCGCAACTCGACCGGGACCGGGCGGTGGTGCTGACGGTCAGCGCCTACCTGGCGTACTGCCCGTGGCACGCGCTGCCGGGTTCGGGTTCGGGGTCGGCATCCGGTGTGGCGTTCGCCTAGCCCGGCCGTCGGCTGACCGGCATACTTCGGGCGTGGACGAGGTGCGCTGGGATGCGCTGACCGATGTGTCGCTGGTGACGACTACCGACGGGCCGGACGCCGAAGACGTGTTCCTGGTGTGCCATCACAGCGACGGCCCGGACACGGTGCTCGGCCTCGACGAGGTCGGCGGCGTGCTGGCCCGGATGCAGGCGCTGCCCGGCTTCGACAACGACGCGTTCATCAGCTCCATGGGCGCCGGCAAGGACGGCGTCGCCGTGTTGTGGCGCCGCTGAATCGGTGTCACCGGTCGGGTCGCCACCGCCCGTGACGACCCGGGCAGCTGATTCCCCACCCCCCACTAGACTGGGCCGGTGAATTCTCCCGCCGATCCCTCGGGCCCGCGGCCCGTTCTGGTGGTCGACTTCGGCGCGCAGTACGCCCAGCTCATCGCCCGTCGCGTGCGTGAGGCACGGGTGTACTCCGAGGTCGTGCCCCACACCGCCAGCGTCGAGGACATCAAGGCGCGCGATCCGCAGGCGATCGTGCTGTCCGGCGGTCCGGCCAGCGTGTACGCCGAGGGGGCGCCGCAACTGGATCCGGCGCTGTTCGACCTGGACGTCCCGGTGTTCGGGATCTGCTACGGGTTCCAGGCCATGGCGCAGGCGCTCGGCGGCACCGTTGCGCGCACCGGGACCAGCGAGTACGGCCGCACCGAACTGAAAGTCGCTGGCGGCGAACTTCATTCGGATCTGCCCGCCATCCAGCCGGTGTGGATGAGTCACGGCGACGCCGTCACTGCCGCGCCCGAGGGTTTCGACGTCGTCGCCACCAGCACCGGCGCCCCGGTCGCCGCATTCGAGAACCGCGCCCGCCGGCTGGCCGGTGTTCAGTACCACCCCGAGGTGTTGCACTCGCCGCACGGCCAGCAGGTGCTCAGCCGCTTCCTGCACGACTTCGCCGGGATCGGCGCCAAGTGGACGCCTGCCAACATCGCCGACGCGTTGGTCGAGCAGGTGCGCGCGCAGATCGGCGACGGCCGGGCGATCTGCGGCCTGTCCGGCGGGGTGGACTCCGCCGTGGCGGCCGCACTCGTGCAGCGCGCCATCGGCGACCGGCTCACCTGTGTGTTCGTCGACCACGGGCTGCTGCGGTCCGGTGAGCGGGCCCAGGTCCAGCGCGACTTCGTCGCCGCCACCGGTGCCAACCTGGTCACCGTCGATGTGGCCGACCGGTTCCTGCAGGCGCTGTCCGGGGTGACCAATCCCGAGGGCAAGCGCAAGATCATCGGTCGCGAGTTCATCCGCGCATTCGAGGGCGCGGTGCGTGGGTTGGTGGAGGATAAGGCCGGGGACGTCGACTTCCTGGTGCAGGGCACGCTGTATCCCGACGTCGTCGAGTCCGGCGGCGGATCGGGCACCGCGAACATCAAGAGTCACCACAACGTCGGCGGCCTGCCCGACGACCTGAAGTTCCGGCTGGTCGAGCCGCTACGGCTGCTGTTCAAGGACGAGGTGCGCGCGGTCGGGCGAGAGCTCGGGCTGCCCGAGGACATCGTCGCCCGCCAGCCGTTCCCCGGACCGGGGCTTGGCATCCGCATCGTCGGCGAGGTGACCGCCGCCCGGCTCGACACGTTGCGCAGTGCCGACGCGATCGCCAGGGAGGAGCTCACCGCCGCCGGTCTGGACAACCAGATCTGGCAGTGCCCGGTGGTGCTGCTCGCCGACGTCCGGTCGGTGGGCGTGCAGGGCGACGGCCGCACCTACGGCCACCCCATCGTGCTGCGCCCGGTCTCCAGCGAGGACGCGATGACCGCCGACTGGACCCGGGTGCCCTACGAGGTGCTCGAGCGCATCTCCACGCGCATCACCAACGAGGTGCCCGCCGTCAACCGCGTCGTGCTCGACGTCACGAGCAAGCCGCCGGGCACCATCGAGTGGGAGTAGCGCTCAGCGCGGCGTCACCGGCACGACGGCCTCGTTGCGGCGGCGGAAGGGCAGCGTGAACGGGGGGTCGTAGAACCAGGCCACGGGCTCGCCCTCGGCCCGGTAGCCGCTCCCCGAGAGTGCCTCGAGCAGTTCCGCGCCCTTGCGCGCGACGACAGCGGGGCTGCGGTCTCCGCTGTACCGCAGCACCGCGACGGTCTCCGCGGGCACCGTCACCAGGCGCACCGCGGCACTGTCGGGTTCGGGCAGCGTCTCGAGGCTGTACTTCGACGGCATGAAGAACCGGATCGTCGAGCCGCCCCCGGTGCCCGACTGGGCGACCGGGGCGGTCATCGAGATCTGCTCACCGCCGGCACCCGACTGGGCGACCGGCGCGGTCATCGCGATCGAGGTCTCGCTGTGATTGCCGCCGAAGATGTAGCGGGCCAGCCGGCGGAACCCGATGCTGCGCGCGGCGTCGTCGTCGGCCGCGACGAGCGTCTCGGCCGCGACCCGGGGACCGTAGACCCGGATCTCCACATCGCCGATCCGGTCGGTGACCCGGTGGTGGGGTTCCTCGGTGCCGAACCGCAGGCCCACGATCGATCCGGCCGATTCGGCGATCTGGACGGGGAGCTTCACCAGCGTGTTCAAGGACGTCATGGGGGTGATTCGGTGCTGTCGGCGCGGCGGATCGCCCGCCGGCGGAAACGGTTGACGAGGGGGTCGGCCGCTTGACGGTGTCAGAGGCGAGGTGTTTACTCAGAGCATCGAACATACATTCGAACAACGGGTGAATCGGATGGTGCGGGAGGTGCTGCTGTGACAGCCGCGACGAGTCTTGATCTGCGCCGCCTCAACCATACTGAACAGGTAGAACACCTGCGCAAGCAGATGGCGACGGTCGGCGGGAAGGTCGGTTCCGGGCGTCGCGGCGCGGCCCCGTCGGCCGACCTGCTGCCCGAGTCGGAATCTTTGCTACCGCTGCCCGAATCGCTGGCGGGACTGCTGCCCACCTCGTTGCCGCGCGGCACGGTGGCGGTGGCGACGGGCGCCCGGTCGCTGTCGCTGAGCATGGTGGCGGCGGTGACGGCCGCGGGCGGACACGCGGCCATCGTGGGCCAGCCCGACGTGGGCCTGCTGGCCGCCGTGGAGATGGGGGCGGACCTGAGCCGGCTGGCCGTCATCCCGGATCCGGGGGCCGACCCGGTCGAGGTGGCGGCGGTGCTGATGGACGGCATGGATCTGGTGGTGCTCGGGCTGGGCGGCCGTTCGGTGACCGCGGGCCGGGCCAGGGCGGTGGTGGCCCGCGCGCGGCAGAAGGGCTGCACCCTGCTGGTCACCGACGGCGAGTGGCAGGGGGCGTCCGCGCGGCTGGAGGCCCGGGTGTGCGGCTACGAGGTGAGCGGGGCGGGCCGGTCCGGCAGGCCGGTGCCCGGCTGTGGGCGCATCAGCCGGGTGCGATTGGCCATGCGGGCGTGCGGACGGTCCGTCGGCGCCCTGCGCGCCGTGGGGGAGTGAGGCGCCGTGGCCTCCCGGGTGCTGGCCGTCTGGTGCATGGACTGGCCCGCGGTCGCCGCCACGGCCGCAGCCGGGCTGGCCCCGACGGCACCGGTGGCGGTCACGCTGGCCAACCGGGTGATCGCGTGTTCGGCGTCGGCCAGGGCGAGCGGGGTGCGACGCGGACTGCGCCGCCGTGAGTCGCAGGCCCGCTGTCCGCAACTCCACGTGGCGCCCGCCGATCCGGCACGCGACGCCCGGCATTTCGAGAACGTGACGGTCGCCGTGGACGACCTGGTGCCCCGGTCGGAGGTGCTGCGGCCGGGCCTGCTGGTGCTCTCTGTCCGTGGGGCGGCCCGCTACTTCGGCTCCGAACAGGCCGCCGCCGAACGACTTGTCGACGCGGTGGCCGCGGCAGGCGCCGAGTGCCAGGTGGGTATCGCCGACCAACTGGCCACCGCGGTCTTCGCCGCCCGTGCCGGCCGGATCGTCGAACCCGGCGGCGATGCCGGCTTCCTGTCGGCGCTGTCCATCCGGCAGCTGGCCACCGAACCGAGCCTGGCCGCCCCAGGACGCGACGAGCTGGCTGACCTGTTGTGGCGCATGGGCATTCGTACCGTCGGCAAGTTCGCGGAACTGTCCCGCAGCGATGTGGCGTCCCGGTTCGGTGCCGACGCCGTGGCCGCGCACCGGTTCGCCCGCGGCGAATCGGCCCGGGGCCCGTCGGGGCGCGAACCCCCGCCGGAACTTGACGCCGTGATGGACTGCGACCCGCCGATCGACCGGGTGGACGCTGCGGCCTTCGCGGGCCGGTCGCTGGCCGGCGACCTGCACCGCAGCCTGGAGGCGGCCGGGGTCGGCTGCACCCGGCTGGCCATCCATGCCGTCACCGCCAACGGCGAAGAGCTGGAACGGGTGTGGCGGTGCGCCGAGCCGCTGACCGAAGATGCCACCGCCGACCGGGTGCGCTGGCAGCTCGACGGGTGGCTGAACCGGCGGAATCAACACGACCGGCCGACCGCAGCGGTCACGGTGCTGCGGCTGCGCCCGGTGGAGGTGATCTCGGCCGAGGCGTTGCAACTGCCGCTCTGGGGCGGCGTCGGTGAGGAGGACCGGTTGCGGGCCCGCCGCGCCCTGGTCCGGGTGCAGGGCCTGCTCGGTCCGGAGGCGGTGCAGGTGCCGGTGCTCAGCGGCGGCCGGGGACCCGCCGAGCGGATCACGCTCACTCCGTTCGGCGACGAACCCGTCCCGGCTGCCGATCCGAACCAGCCCTGGCCCGGCCGGCTGCCCGAGCCGTCGCCCACGGTGCTGCTCGACGACCCGGTCGAATTGCTGGACGGCCAGGGCGATCCCGTGCGGGTGACCCACCGGGGACTGTTCTCCGGCGACCCCGCCCGGCTGGACGGCGGGGGGTTCCGCGGTGACCTGAGCTGGTGGGCGGGGCCGTGGCCGGTCGACGAACGGTGGTGGGATCAGGACCGCGCCAAGGGGCGCACCGCGCGGGCCCAGGTGCTGATCGGCGGCGAACCCGAGAAGGCGCTGCTGCTGTGCTACCGCCAGCGGCGGTGGTACGTCGAGGGGGTCTATGAATAGACAGTCCTGATCACCGATCAGCCCAGGCGACGGGCGAACTCGCCGACCCGGGCGATGAACCGGTCGAAGAACACATCCGGATCCACCTCGACGCCGACGAGCGCGTTCGGGTCGCGTCCCCACCGGCCGTGCCAGTCCGCCACGGTCATCCCGCGGGTCAGCGAGCCGGTCAACTCGACGTCGACCGTGGTCTGCCGGTAGCGCACAAAATCCGGGTCGAGGGCGACCGCTGCCGCCAGCGGGTCGTGGAGGTGCGCGAGATAGCCTTCGCCCTGGTCGAAGTGGAACTCGAAGTAGAACCGCATCGCGTCCTCGAGCACCCGGATCAACGGGTTGGCGGCCACCGACCGGGTGCCGCGGTCGTCGAGCACACTCATCGGCGCGGTCGGCGAATCGGCCGCGGCCGCCAGCCGGCTCAGCAGCGCCGGGGTCATCGCGATGTTCTCGGTGAGGTTGAGCCCCAGCACGATCGGCAGATGGCCGGGCGCCCTCTGCTCGTCTCCGGAGCCCCACGCCGCACCCCAGCCGGCGAACACCTCGGCCGCGGCTTCGGGGTCGACGCTGACGTTCCACTCGGCCACCGCGGTGGTGTTGCCCCGGTAGTCGAACGCACCGCCCATGATCACCAGCCGGCGCAGCAGCGTGGGCAGGGCCGGTTCGGCGCGCAGCGCGAGGGCGAGATTGGTCAGCGGCCCGACGACGATGCCGATCAACTCACCGGGATGGGCGTGTGCGGCGCGGATCCACGCCTCGGCCGCATCGTGGGCGGTCAGTCGACAGTCGGCGGGTGGCAGCCGGGCGTAGCCGAGCCCCTGCGGCCCGTGAGTGTCCTCGGCGGTCCGCAGCATCGATGCGACGGGGCCGTCGGCGCCCCGCGACACCGGAATGCCGTTCACCCCGCACAGCCCGAGAAGCCCGAGATTGTTCTGGCAGACCTGGTCCACACCGACATTTCCGGCCGTGGAGGCGATTCCGACCACCTCCGCGTCGGCGCTGGCGAACAGGTAAGCCAGCGCCATCGCGTCGTCGACGCCGGTGTCGACGTCGACGAACACCGGTTGTGGCGTGGCGGAATCACCACTGTGGGTCGGCATTTCGGAGAGGATACGCGGCGTTACCAGTGCACGCCGGGGACGAGTCGCACCATGCGCTTGACCGGCCGCGGCATCCTGATCGGCGACGCGGCCGGGCGCGACGGGCGCGCAGGCCGGCGCGCCGTGGGCGTGTCAGCGCTGACGCCCCTGGCTGCGGCCGAGTCCGGATAACCCAGATAGACCTGATGCAGCACCCGGCGGGACAGCTTGGGCGCGAAGTACATCCCGATGTCGGCGAGGGTGCCGACGGGGGTGTCGATGCGCGCCGGCTTGTCGATCAGTGCCCGCACGATCATCGCGGCAGCGTGGTCGGCCGTGATCGGCGGCATGGGGTTGAGCTTGCGCGAGGGCGCGATCATCGGGGTCTTCACCAGCGGCATGTGGATCGTGGTGAACGTGACGTGATCGGACAGCGTCTCGGTGGACACCACGTCGGCGAACGCGTCGAGCGCGGCCTTGCTGGGCACGTAGGCGCTGTACTTCGGGCTCGCGGCCTGCACGCCCGCGCTGGACACGTTGACCACGTGACCGAACCGGCGCTCCTGCCAGTGCGGAAGCAGCGCGAGCACCATCCGCACCGCCCCGAAGTAGTTGACCGCCATCACCCGCTCGTAGTCGTGCAGACGGTCGGTGGAGTTGGTCACCGAACGGCGGATGGAGCGGCCGGCGTTGTTCACCAGATAGTCGACGTGGTCGAACCGGCCAAGGATGTCCTTCACGGTCGCGTCCACCGACGCCGAATCGGCGACATCACAGGTGAACGCGTGCGCCTGACCGCCTGCAGCCCGGATCTCGGCGACCAGGTCGTCGAGCGCCTCGGCGTTGCGGGCGAGCGCGAACACCGTCGCGCCGCGTGCGGCGACCGCGAGGGCGGCGGCGCGGCCAATGCCGCTGGAGGCGCCGGTGATGACGACATGCCTGCCCACCAGCGGACCGGCCGGATCGTCGCGGCGGGCCCGGTCGGGATTGAGGTGCTTCGCCCAGTACCGCCACAGCTGCGGGGCGTACGAGGAGAAGGCGGGCACTTCGATGCCGGTGCCGCGCAACGCCTCCGCGGTGTTGTCCGCGGTGAACGTGGGGGCCAGGTCGACGACGTCGAGGATCTCGGCGGGCACACCGAGTTGGGTGGCCGCCATGTTGCGCCACACCTTCATCCGCCCGGTCGCGCCGAGCACCGGGGCGGCCGTCACCCTAGGCAGCGTGCCGCGCAGCGGCGGCAGGCCGGCGGCCTTCGCGACACCCCGGTAGATGCCGCGCAGCCCGATGGTGCCGGGTGCGGTCAGGTGGAACGTCTGGCCGTCGCGGCCCTCGGCATGCAGCAACTCCGTCAGGGCGCGTGCCACGTAGTCGACCGGGACGATGTTGGTCCTGCCGGTGTCGGGCAGCGCGATCGGGGTGAGGCTCGGCAGCCGCGACAGCTTCGCCAGCAGACCGAAGAAGTAGTAGGGGCCGTCGATCTTGTCCATCTCGCCGGTCTGCGAGTCGCCGACCACCACGGCGGGCCGGTACACCCGGTAGCGCAGGCCGGGGGCCGACCGCACCAGCAGTTCGGCTTCGAACTTCGTCTGGTGGTACGGCGTCGGGAGGTCCTGCGCGACGTCGAAGTCGTCCTCGGTGAACTGGCCCCGATAGGTGCCCGCCACCGCGATCGAGGACACGTGGTGCAGCGTGGCGTCGAGGCGGCGGGCCAGTTCGATCACCGCGCGGGTGCCCTCGACGTTGGCCGCCCGCTGGGCGTGGTCGTCGGCGGTGATGTCGTACACCGCGGCGCAGTGCACCACGTGGTCGACGGCGCCCAGCTCCGCGACGGCTTCCTCGGTCAGGTCCAGCCCGGCCGCGGTCAGGTCGCCCACCAGCGGTCTGACCTGCTCACCCCACTCTCCGGCGAGGCGTTCGAAGCGGGACAGCGACTCGCGGCGGACCAGCACCCACACCTGCGCGGCGGTGCCGCGGGCAATGAGCTCGGACACGACCCGGCGTCCAATGAACCCGGTACCGCCGGTAACGACATAGCGCATGCGAGCCATGGTCACCCCTGGCCCGGCAAAGGTCAATAAGGTGTGACGCTGCCGTACAGACTCGTCAACGCGTCGGTCAGGGTGCGCGCGTCGTCGGCGGTGACACCGAAGCCGACGCTGCACAGCGCCGCCGTCGCCCCCTCCGCGACCGCCCGGCCTTCACCGGTGATGGTGACCAGCGTGGCCCTGCGGTCGGTGGGGTGGCGCTGGCGCGTCAGCAGGCCGCGCTCGGCGAGGCGGTCGCAGGCGATGCTCACCGTCGTGGCATGCACCGAGAGCCGGCGGGCCACCTCGCCCAGCAGTCGCACGTCGTCGGCCTGCTGCAACTCCTTGAGGATCTCGTAGTCGATGAGGCGCAGTGCGAAGCCGGACTTGAGCTGCTGGTCCACCACCGCCGTCATCGACCGGTGCAACCTGAGCACCGTACTCATCGCCAAGTGCCCGCTCGGCTCGACCATCTGCCTTCCATAGCCACTATTCGCCCTGCTAACCGTCTTTGCGTTACCGGTATGGTCCGTCTCAGCCGAGAAGGGAGTGTCCATGCCGATCGACCCGACCGCCGTGGGGAAGAAGTCCGCACCTCAACTGCTCGAGTGGACCGACCGCGAGACCCTGCTGTATGCGCTCGGAGTGGGCGCGGGCACCGCGGATCTGGCGTTCACCACCGAGAACAGCCACGACATCGAGCAGCAGGTGCTGCCCACCTACGCCGTCATCGCGAGCCCCGCGTGGGGCGCGGTCGGCGAAGTCGGGACCTTCAACTTCGGCATGCTGTTGCACGGGTCCCAGCAGATCCGGCTGTTCGCGCCGCTCCCGCCGGCCGGCAAGCTCAGCGTGGTGTCCGAGGTGGCCGACATCCAGGACAAGGGTGAGGGCAAGAACGCGATCCTGGTGTTCAAGGGCACCGGCACCGACCCGGACACCGGCCAGGTCGTCGCAGAGACACTGTCCACCGCCGTCATCCGCGGCGAGGGCGGCTTCGGCGGCCAACCCGGTGAGCGCCCGGTGGCGCCGCAGATCCCCGACCGCGCACCCGACGCGCAGATCGCCCTGCCCACCCGTGAGGACCAGGCGCTGCTCTACCGGCTCACCGGTGACCGCAATCCGCTGCACAGCGACCCGTGGTTCGCCAAGGAGCTCGCCGGTTTCCCGCGGCCGATCCTGCACGGCCTGTGCACCTACGGCGTGGCGGGCCGGGCGCTGGTGGCCGCACTCGGCGGCGGCGACGCCACGAAGATCACCGCCGTCGGCGCCCGCTTCACCTCGCCGGTGTTCCCCGGCGAGACGCTGACCACCTCGATCTGGCGCACCGACCCCGGCCGGGCGGTGTTCCGCACCGAGGCCGCGGCACCGGACGGCGCGGACAGCAGGCTGGTGCTCGAGGACGGCACCGCCGAGTACACCGACTGAGCCACCGCCCCCTCCCGCGGATTTCGCCGAAGCCGTCGCCAATCGCTGCCGCGGTTGACAGGATCATCACGACGGTCGGACGAGACGCGAACGGGCGGTGGTGGTCGTGAGACTGGTGGTCGGTTTTCTCGCTACGCCCGGAGGTGGTGACGCCCTGGCGCTCGGTGTGCGCCTGGGCCGGACGCTCGGCGCCGAGGTGCACGCCTGCATCGTGATGCCACCCGACCGGGGTGTGCCCGCGATGGTGACCACCGGTGGCTACGAGGACCTGCTCGCCGAGCAGGCCACGGAGTGGCTCGACCGCGCGCTCGGGGCGGTGCCCGATGACGTTGTGACCCAGGGGCACGTCAGCTTCTCCGCCTCGTACGCCGACGGGCTGATCCGGGAGGCGGGCAGGCTCGAGGCGGACGCGCTCGTGGTGGGCGGATCCGGCGGCGGCCTGGCCGGCAGCTTCTCGCTGGGCTCGGTGGTCAACGAACTGCTGCACTCGTCGCCGGTGCCGGTGGCCGTGGCGCCGCGGGGAGCGCGCCTTTCCGGGATCGAGCGGGTCCGCGAGGTGACATGCGCCATCGGTGAGCGGGAAGGCGCGGATCTGTTGCTGGACAACGCCGTTCGATTCAGCATGGCGGCAGGCACGCCGCTGCGGCTGGTGTCGCTGGTCGCACTCGACCCCACCTTCGGCACTCTGCGCGGTGACGCCGACGCCGTGCACAGGCGAGCGCTCGACCATGCGGCGCGGACCCTGGACACGGCGAAAAGCGAGCTGCCCGAGGGTTTCCCGGTGACGTCGACCGTGGTGGACGGACCGTCGGTGGAAACCGCCGTCAGCAAGCTGGAATGGCGCGACGGCGACCTCATCATGGTGGGGTCGAGCCGGCTCAGCGCACCGAAGCGGCTCTTCCTCGGTTCCACGGCGGCCAAGATGTTGCGCGTGCTCGACGTGCCGATGGTCGTCGTGCCCCGCGACCAGCTCGGTGAAGAGGACCTGCCGTGACGGAGGCGGTGGCGCACGACGACTCAGGTCTGGTGTCGAAGGGGCTGGCCAGCGGCAAGATCGGGACGCTATCGGGCGCGGTTCTCGGCATCTCCTGCGTCGCACCCGGATACACACTGACGGCCAGCATCGGGCTGATCGTGGCCGCGGTCGGGCTGAAGATGCCCGCCATCTTCATCGCCGGCTTCATCCCGATGTTCCTGACGGCCTACGCATACCGGGAGCTGAACTCCCGCGCGCCGGACTGCGGTGCGTCCTTCACGTGGTCCACCAAGGCGTTCGGCCCCTATGTCGGGTGGATGTGCGGGTGGGGGATGGTCGTGGCATCGATCATCGTGCTGTCGAACCTCGCGGCGATCGCGGTCGAGTTCTTCTACCTGTTCATCGCCCGGATCCTCAACCGTCCGGAGATCGCCGACCTGGCAGGCAACACCGCGGTCAACATCGCCACGACACTGGCATTCATCGCGATCGCCACCTACATCGCCAGTCGCGGCATCACCACCAGCGAGCGGGTCCAGTACATCCTGGTCGGCTTCCAGATGATCGTGCTGCTGGCCTTCGCGGTCGCGGCGCTCTGGCATGTGGGCACAGGCGACGCGCCCGCGGGGCTGGCCTTCGACCTGGACTGGTTCAACCCCTTCACCGGTTTGGCGTTGAGCGCGTTCGTGATCGGGGTGACCGGTTCGATCTTCGCGTTCTGGGGCTGGGACACCTGCCTGACGCTGGGTGAGGAGTCCAAGGACCCGACGAAGGTGCCCGGACGGGCGGGGCTCGTCTGCGTGCTGTCGATCCTGCTGACCTACCTGCTCGTCGCGGTCGCGGTGATGATGTACGCCGGCGTCGGCGCCGAGGGCCTCGGGTTGGGCAACGAGGAGAACGCCGACAACGTGTTCGGCGCGCTCGCGGACCCGGTGCTCGGCACCTGGGCCGGACCGCTGCTGTTCCTGGCGATCTTCGCCTCGTCGGTGGCCAGCCTGCAGACGACGTTCCTGCCGGCGGCGCGTGCGATGCTCGCGATGGGCGCCTACCGCGCGTTTCCGGACCGGTTCGCCTCGGTGCACCCGCGGTTCCTGGTGCCGGTGTTCAGCACCGTCGTGGCCGGGGTGGTCACCGGGGTGTTCTACACCGTGGTGAGCCTGCTCTCGGAGAGTGTGCTCCTGGATACCATTGCGGCGCTGGGCATCATGATCTGCTGGTACTACGGCATCACCGCGTTCGCGTGCGTGTGGTACTTCCGCCGTGAGTTGTTCGCCAACCTGCACAACGCGGTCTTCAAGTTCCTGTTCCCGTTGCTCGGCGGGCTGGTGCTCGCCGCGGTGTTCGTGATCTCGGTGCGCGAGAGCATGAATCCCGAGAACGGCAGCGGCACCTCGGTCGGCGGCATCGGGCTGGTCTTCTACATGGGATTCGGCATCCTGCTGTTCGGCGCCGTACTGATGCTGATCTGGCGGGTGCGCAGCCCGGGGTTCTTCCAGGGGCGGACGCTGCGGCGCGACACCCCCGCGCCGGTGGACACTCCCGTCGGCTAGGGCGGCGAGCGCCGGGTCGGGGCTACTCCGACCACACCTGCAGCACCGTCACGTACGGGGCGGGCTCGACCGAGAGCGCACCGACGTACGGGTGCTCCAGCGCGAAGATGAGGTACATGACGAATCCCAGCAGAGCCGCCGTCAGCCCCACTGCCAGCGCATGAACCAGCAGATCGCGGGTGCCGAACAGGAAGGTGAACGCCATCACCACGCCGCCGCCGCCCAGCAGCAGGACCCAGAGTTCGCCGGGGACCGACGCCTCGCCGGTGGACACCCGCATCTTCCGGTTGGCGCTGAGGTCGTTCAACCGGACGATCGCGTGATCGAAGAAGGCGATCTCGTTGCGGCTCTCCGGCTGCACCGTCAGATAGGTCTCCCAGACGTCGGCCAGTTCGTCGGACTGCTCCTCGATGGACTCGCCGCGACGCATGCGCGGGAACTCGTCGTCGATCACGTCCCGGGTGTAGGCGATGAGGCTCTGCTGCACCGCGACGCGGGACTCCGCAGGCAGGGCAGCCGAGTCGCGGAGTAGGTCGGCGATCGCACTGGCCTCGAGGCCACTGGCGTCCTCGGCGTCACCGAACTGCTCCCACACCACCACAACGACGAACGCCACGAGCACGGCATAGAGCACGCCGGCGAGCTGAAACACCGTGCTGGACACCGCATTCGCGTTCTCGAGTCTGGTGTGGGAAACGGCCTTGCGGAACACGAGGAGTCCGCCGACGGAGAACCCGACGACGGCGCCGACCCACAGCAGACCGAGAATCGGCGCAGGAATCTGCAGCAGCCAGATCACACCCGATTATGACCACGGACGTCGGCCGAGCGACGGCAAACACACCGCAGCGGCGACGTGTCAGACGGTCAGGCCGGTGCCCGCGCCGTTCCCGATGCCCGAGGTCCCCGGGTTGTGCAGGAGCGCGAACGGGTCGAGGATGTTCCATGCGTCGACGTAGAACTGCTGCTTGAGCGCGTCGCCTTCGGCCTCGAGGTTCGCCAGGTCGGCGAGCTGGTCGTAGCCGTAGTACAGCAGCGACACCGGCTGTGTGGTCTTCAGCAGCTCGTTGACGATGATCTGCGTGGCGTCCTTGGCCGCCGGGTCACCACCGATCGCGTCGGGCAGGGCGGGGGCGATCTTCGTCAGCGGCACCAGCACATTGACCCACGGCACCATCTGGCTGACCCGGTAGCCGGCCTCGACACCCTCGCGGATGAACGGCTGGAACTCCGGGGCGATCGCCGCACCCACCAGGGCATCGCGCAGCGCGATGACGTCGGCGGGCATGTCCGTCGGCGTGGGGTCGTCCGGCCGGAACGGGTTCGGGCTCCACGGTTCGGCGGCGGTGGTGACCGGCGCGTCCGCGTCGGCCTCGATCCCGCTGTCGGCCTTGGTGTTCGACCCGATCGCGGGGCGCGTCTCGGCCGCGGCTTCGGGCTCGGGCGTCGCGGCCTCCTTCGGCTGGAACAGATCCTTGAGCTTGCGGACCTGTCCGGCCTCGAATTCCTCGGCGGTCGGCTTCGGCTTCCCGGTCGTCGCGGTGCGGGCGGGCTCGCCGTCCTCAGAGTCGGCTTTCTCGGCACGCTTGTCGGCTGCGGACTTCCTGGCCGCCGCCGCCTTGGTCAGCGACGCGGTGACCTTCTCGGCGCGATCCTCGAGATCCCTGAGCGGCTTGGGGCGCTCGGCCTCCTTCGGGTCGGCCTTCTTGACGTCGGCCTTCTTCGGGCCCGCGTCGGTGGCGCCCGCCGAGGAGTCCGACCCCTTGCTCGAGGTCGCCGATCCCGAATCGGTGTCGGCGTTGGCGGTGCCGTGGCCCGCGGCCGCGATGGCTGCCCCGACCCCCACGGCGACGGCCATGCCACCGACGTATCCGATGTACTTCCCTGACGCCATCGCCGTCCTTCCGTGGGGCCCGCCGTGGGCCAAAGGCATCGTAGAGGGGCGGCGTCCGGCGGGCAGCGCAACCGAGCCGTTCGAACTGGCGTTCGATATACTGGCCGGGTGGCGTGGAACGACGGGCCGTCGAACTGGCCGGAGATGGAGCGGGTGCTCAACAGCAAGCCCCGCCGCGCCGGTGCGCCCCTGGCCGAGCCCACCGGCGACGGGGGCGACAGTCCGGCATGGTCGAGCAGGCGCGGCGCCTACGAGCCGGTGGGGGAGAACCGGATCGCCTCGTCGGTGCCGTACGCCGAACTGCACGCGCACTCGGCGTACAGCTTCCTCGACGGCGCCAGCACACCCGAGGAGCTCGTCGAGGAGGCCGCCCGGCTGGATCTGCGCGCCATCGCGCTGACCGACCACGACGGGCTCTACGGGGTGGTGCGCTTCGCCGAGGCCGCCCACGAACTCGGCGTGCAGACCGTGTTCGGCGCCGAACTGTCGCTGGGCAACACCGCCCGCACCGAGGTGCCCGACCCGCCCGGCCCCCATCTGCTGGTGCTGGCCCGCGGGCCCGAGGGCTATCGCCGGTTGTCGCGCGAGATCGCCAGGGCCCACCTCGCGGGCGGGGAGAAGGGCAAGCCGCGATACGACTACGACACGCTCACCGAGGCCGCGGGCGGTCACTGGCACATCCTCACCGGATGCCGTAAAGGCCATGTGCGGCAGGCACTGTCGCAGGGTGGTCCGGAAGCGGCCGGCGCGGCGCTCGCCGACCTGGTCGACCGGTTCGGCCGCGACCGGGTCAGCGTCGAGCTCACCCACCACGGCCATCCCCGCGACGACGAACGCAACGCCGCGCTGCTCGAGCTGGCGCCGCGCTACGGTCTCGGCGTGGTGGCCACCACCGCGGCGCACTTCGCCGAGCCGTCGCGGGGGCGGCTGGCCATGGCGATGGGGGCGATCCGGGCCCGCAACTCGATCGATGACGCCGCGGGATGGCTTGCGCCGCTCGGCGGATCGCACCTGCGGTCGGGTGAGGAGATGGCGCGGCTGTTCGCGCACAGCCCGGAGGCGGTCCGCGCCGCCGCCGACCTCGGCGAGCAGTGCGCGTTCGGGCTGACGCTGATCGCCCCGCAGCTGCCGCCGTTCGACGTCCCACCGGGGCACACCGAGGACAGCTGGCTGCGGCATCTGGTGATGACCGGCGCTCGCGACCGGTACGGGCCGCCGGAGCGCGCGCCGCTGGCCTACCACCAGATCGAACACGAACTGAGGGTCATCGAAGAGCTTTCCTTCCCCGGCTATTTCCTGGTGGTGCACGACATCACCCGGTTCTGCCGGGAGAACGGCATCCTGGCCCAGGGCCGCGGGTCGGCGGCCAACTCCGCGGTCTGTTACGCCCTCGGCGTCACCAACGTCGACCCGGTCGCCAACGAATTGCTATTCGAGCGGTTCCTGTCCCCGGCGCGCGACGGGCCGCCCGACATCGACATCGACATCGAGTCCGACCTGCGCGAGCAGGCCATCCAGTACGTCTACCAACGCTACGGTCGCGACTACGCCGCCCAGGTCGCCAACGTCATCACCTACCGCGGGCGCAGCGCCGTGCGCGACATGGCCCGTGCGCTCGGCTTCTCCCAGGGGCAGCAGGACGCCTGGAGCAAGCAGTTCGGGCAGTGGGGCAAGCTCGCGGACACCAAACACGTCGAGGGCATCCCCGAGCAGGTGATCGACCTGGCCCAGCAGATCTCCAACCTGCCGCGGCACATGGGCATCCACTCCGGGGGCATGGTGATATGCGACCGGCCGATCGCCGACGTGTGCCCGGTGGAGTGGGCGCGCATGGAGAACCGCAGCGTGTTGCAGTGGGACAAGGACGACTGTGCCGCAATCGGTCTGGTGAAGTTCGACATGCTCGGACTGGGGATGCTCTCGGCCCTGCACTACTGCATCGACCTGGTCGCCGAGCACAAGGGCATCGACGTCGACCTGGCCCAGCTCGATCTCTCCGAGCCCGCTGTGTACGAGATGCTGCAGCGGGCCGACTCGGTCGGCGTGTTCCAGGTGGAGTCGCGCGCCCAGATGGCCACCCTGCCCCGGCTGAAGCCGCGGCTGTTCTACGACCTGGTGGTCGAGGTGGCGCTGATCCGGCCAGGGCCGATCCAGGGTGGGTCGGTGCACCCGTACATCAAGCGGCGAAACGGCGAGGAGCCGGTCACCTACGACCACCCGTCGATGGAGTCGGCCCTGCGGAAGACGCTGGGCGTGCCGCTGTTCCAGGAGCAGCTGATGCAACTGGCCGTCGACTGTGCGGGCTTCACCGCCGCGGAGGCCGACCAGCTGCGCCGGGCGATGGGCTCGAAGCGCTCCACCGAGAAGATGCGCAGGCTGCGTGGCCGCTTCTACGACGGGATGCGCAACCGGCACGGCATCACCGGTGACGTGGCCGACCGGATCTACGAGAAGCTCGAGGCGTTCGCCAATTTCGGTTTCCCGGAGAGCCATTCGCTGTCGTTCGCGTCGCTGGTGTTCTACTCCTCGTGGTTCAAGCTGCACCATCCGGCGGCGTTCTGTGCCGCGCTGCTGCGTGCCCAGCCGATGGGGTTCTATTCGCCGCAGTCGCTGGTGGCCGACGCCCGGCGGCACGGGGTCACCGTGCACGGCCCCGATGCCAACGCCGGCCTGGCGCACGCCACGTGTGAGAACAGCGGGCTCGACGTCAGGCTGGGTCTGGGCAGTGTCCGCCACATCGGCGACGAGCTCGCCGAGCGCATCGTCGACGAGCGGAAAACCAACGGCCCCTTCACCGATCTGCTCGATCTGACCGGGCGGGTGCAGCTGTCGGTGCCGCAGACCGAGGCGCTGGCGACGGCGGGGGCGCTGGGCTGCTTCGGCATCACCCGCCGCGAGGGGCTGTGGGCGGCGGGGGCGGCCGCCGCCGAACGGCCCGACCGGCTGCCGGGTGTCGGCTCGTCGTCGCATGTGCCGTCGTTGCCGGGGATGAGTGAGCTGGAGTTGACCGCGGCGGACGTGTGGGCGACGGGCGTCTCCCCGGACAGCTATCCCACCCAGTACCTGCGTGAGCACCTCGACGCGATGGGGGTCGTCCCGGCCGACAAGCTGCTCGGCGTGCGGGACGGCAGCCGGGTGCTGGTCGCGGGCGCGGTGACCCACCGGCAGCGGCCTGCGACGGCGCAGGGCGTGACGTTCGTCAACCTCGAGGACGAGACCGGGATGGTCAATGTGCTGTGCGCACCCGGGGTGTGGGCGCGGCACCGCCGGCTCGCGCAGACCGCACCGGCGATGGTGATCCGTGGCATCGTGCAGAACGCCACCGGCGCGGTGACCGTGGTGGCCGACCGGCTGGAGAAGCTCGACCTGCGGGTGGTGTCGAAGTCGAGGGACTTCCGGTGAGCGCAGCGAAACGGAACAGACAGCCTGAGCCGGTGAGCGCGCGGATTTTGCAGCCAGGGTCGTGAATTCGGCGCGGGTGCAGCCCTGGACGCAAAAACGAGGCTAGCTCTTGTGTCCCAGCACGATGTCCACCGCTGCGGCGATCACCCGGTCCTCGGGCAGGTGGCCGAACATCAGTGACGGGCAGGCCACGACGCCGGTCAGCATGGACACGGCCGCCTCCAGGACGTCGCCGGAGAATCGCTGAGCCAGCATGTCGCGCAGGTTGCGCTGGCCCGCCGAGTTGACCCGGTCGCGCAGCGCCGCGACGTCGTCGACCGATGCCGACTGCGCCATCCCGGCCAGGATGTGGTCCAGCCGCAGTTCGCGGATGGCCTGCCGGAACACCGTCAGCTCGCCGACGATGTCGGCCCGCAGTTCTCCGGTGGGCTCGTGGTGGGGCATGTCCCCGAGCGAGTCGATCGCCATGGCGATGAGGTCGTACCGCGACGGCCAGTGGGTGTACAGCGTCGACTTGGAGTAACCGGCCGCCTCTGCCACCCGGGCATGGGTCACCTGCTCCCAGCCTTCGCCGATCAGCACGTCGAGTGCCGCGCGGGAGACATCGGCGCGGGTGCGGCCGATGCGTGCGTCCTCGATCCCCGTGCGATCACCTCCCTCGTCCGCGTCATGGATCCGACAGAAATTATCTGATGGACAACTCTTCCAATAGTGCATCAAGTGTGAAGTAATGGACGAACTGTTCAGTAGTGAACGGTCAGATTGGTTGTCATCGCGGGGTGTCGAGAAGCGGGCGTCCGCGACGCCGATAGCTGTCTCCCCAATGTGCGCGGCGTGCTCGTGTTGAGCGTTTTCGCCGCCGACCAGGAAGGATCTCTCATGGCCGCCATCCTCTTCGGCTCCATCAGTACGGTTGCTGACACCTCGGAGCTGCAACGCCGGGCCTTCAACGACGCGTTCAAGGACCACGGACTCGACTGGAACTGGTCGCAGGACGATTACCGCGAGATGCTCGGCGCCAACGGCGGCGCCGACCGGATCGACGAGTACGCCAAGGCCGTCGGCGACGAGGTCGACGCCGCCGCCGTCCACGCCACCAAGTCGGAGATCTTCCAGCGGCTGGTGGCCGACTCCGGTCTGGCCCCGCGACCCGGAGTGGCCGACGTCATCGACGCCGCCAAGGCCAAGGGCGTGAAGCTCGGCTTCGTCACCACCACGTCGCGGGCCAACATCACCGCGCTGCTGTCGGCGCTCGAACCGCACCTCGGCGGGGATCCCTTCGACCTGATCGTCGACAGCGATGCCGTCGACACACCGAAACCCGATGCAGCGTGCTATCTCAGGGCGCTCGAGCAACTCGGTGTGGACGCCGCGAAGTCGGTCGCGATCGAGGACAACGCCGGCGGGGTGAAGGCCGCGACGGCCGCCGGGGTGACGTGCATCGCCTTCCCGAACGAGAACACCGAGGGCGCCGACTTCGGCGCTGCGGCCGAGACGGTGAACAATCTCGACCAGCGCCGGGTCGTCTCTCTGGCCGTGAGCGAGGGGTTCACGGAATGAGCGACATGACCGCCCGGGTCTCGGCCACCGACAAGGCCTTTCACGTCGAGGGTTACGAGAAGATCGAATACGACCTGCTCTACGTCGACGGTGTCTTCGACGTCGACCGCCCCGACCTCGCCGAGTGCTACCGGTCCTACGGCCGCGCCCTGATGGTGATCGACGAGACCGTCTACGCGCTCTACCGCGAGGCGATCCACCACTACTTCGATCATCACGGCATCGCGCTGACGGTGGTTCCCGTGCAGATCCGCGAGACGGCCAAGTCGCTGGAGACCTTCGAGCGCATCGTCGGCGAGTTCGACGCCTTCGGACTGGTCCGCACGGAACCGGTGCTGGTCGTCGGCGGCGGGCTGACCACCGACGTCGCCGGCTTCGCCTGCGCCAGCTACCGGCGCAACACCCCCTACATCCGCATCCCCACCACGCTGATCGGTCTGATCGACGCCAGCGTGTCGATCAAGGTCGCCGTCAACTACGGCAAGCACAAGAACCGGTTGGGCGCCTATCACGCTTCCCAGCGGGTGTTCCTCGACTTCTCCTTCCTGAAGACGCTGCCGGCCGACCAGGTGCGCAACGGCATGGCCGAACTCATCAAGATCGCCGTGGTGGGCAACGCCGAGATCTTCCAGATGCTCGAAGAGCACGGCCCGGCACTGCTTTCCACCAGATTCGGCCACCTCGACGGCACACCGGAACTCCGCCGGGTCGGCGACCGGCTGACCTACCAGGCCATCGCGACCATGCTGGAGCTCGAAGCACCCAACCTGCACGAGATCGATCTGGACCGGGTCATCGCCTTCGGTCACACGTGGAGCCCGACGCTCGAACTCGCTCCACCGGTGCCGTTCTTCCACGGGCACGCCATCAACATCGACATGGCGCTGTCGGTCACCCTCGCCGAGCGACGCGGCCACCTGACGACCGCCGACCGGGACCGCGTGCTGGCGGTGATGAGCGGACTCGGGCTCGCGCTGGACAGCGATCACCTGACCCCGGAACTGCTGGAGCAGGCGACCAGCTCGATCCTCAAGACCCGCGACGGCACCCTGCGGGCGGCGATCCCCGACCCGATCGGGCGCTGCCGCTTCCTCAACGACGTCTCCGTCGAGGAGCTGTCCGACACGCTGACACTGCACAAGAAGCTGTGCATCGAGCTCGACCGTGGCGGTGAAGGGATCGAGATGTTCACCGCCGCAGAGCCGGTGGTGGCGTCATGAGCGTGCAGTCCGAGCAGCGGCGTCTGCCCTGGGCGGTGACCCCGTCGACCATCCTGGCCGCGGAACTCGAGGAGGTCTGGCGACGGCTGCAGACCACACCCGACGTCGACGCCGAGACGCTGACGAGGCTGGCCAGGGCGCGAGATCTGGCCGCCGGGCTGGATCACTACCTCGACCGGTGCACCACCCCCGAGTCGCCCGCCCTGGCCGAGCTCGCCCGCCGCACACAAGGGGCGTACTGGACCGACGGGCTCGAGGCCGAGATGCTCTCCGGCCACGTCGAGGGTCAGGCGCTGAAGTTCCTGGTGCACATGACCCGCGCCACCCGGGTGCTCGAGATCGGGATGTTCACCGGTTACTCGGCGCTCGCCATGGCCGAGGCGCTGCCCGCCGACGGCGTGCTCGTCGCCTGCGAGATCGACCGGCATGCAGCGCAGTTCGCGCGGCGATGTTTCGCCGCGTCCCCGTCGGGCAAGAAGATCACCGTCGCCGTGGCGCCGGCGATGGAGACGCTGGGCATGCTCGCCGAACGCGCCCGCCACGATGAACTGCAGGCGTTCGACCTGGTGTTCATCGACGCCGACAAGGCCGGATACCTGGGCTACCTCGAGGTCCTGCTCGACTCGGACCTGCTGGCGCCCGGCGCGGTGATCGCCGTCGACAACACGCTGATGCAGGGTCAGCCGTACGCGGTCAGCGGTGAGCCGACGGCCAACGGCGCGGCGATCGCGTCCTTCAACGCCGCCGTGGCCGCCGATCCACGCGTCGAGCAGGTGCTGCTCCCGGTCCGCGACGGCATCACCCTCATCCGCCGGGCCGACGACTGGTGACGGCGACGGCACGGGCACACACCGGACGCACGGTGGCGGCCTTGGCCGCGCTGTGCGCCACCCTGCCGGTCGACCTCGCCGTCGTGGGACTGGCGCTGGCGCGACGCCGTCCGCCGCCGGCCCGCCTGCCGGGACCCGTCGTGGTGCGGACCGTTCTGCTCACGGGCGGCAAGATGACCAAGGCACTGCAGCTGGCGAGGTCGTTCCACCTCGCCGGACACCGGGTGGTGCTGGTGGAGTCGGCGAAGTACCGCTGGACCGGTCACCGCTTCTCCAAGGCCGTCGACGCGTTCCACTGCGTTCCGGAGCCGTCGGATCCCGGCTACGCCCAGGCGCTGCTCGACATCGTCGGCCGGGAGCGGGTCGACGTCGTCGTGCCGGTGTCGAGCCCCGCGGCCAGCGTGCCCGACGCGCGGGCACGATCACTGCTCGACGACGTGTGCGACGTGGTGCACGGTCACGCCGACACCGTCGCCGCGCTCGACGACAAGTCTGAATTCTCCCGGCTCGCGGCGTCTCTCGGTCTGAGCGTGCCCGACACCCACCGCATCACCGATGCGCGGCAGGTCGAGGAGTTCGACTTCCCCGAGGGCAGGACGTACATCCTCAAGCGGATCGCCTATCACCCGGTCGGACGGACCGACCTCACCCCGCTGACCCGCGAGACACCCGAGCGCAATGCGGCATACGCGCGCTCACTGGCCATCTCCGCGGACGACCCGTGGATCCTGCAGGAATTCATCCCCGGCCGCGAGTACTGCACCCACGCCACCGTGCGCGACGGCGCCATGCGCGTCTACTGCTGCTGCGAGTCGTCGGCGTTCCAGGTCAACTACGCGCACGTCGACAAGCCGCGGATCCGGCACTGGGTCGAACATCTCGTCAAGAGCCTCGAGTTGACCGGCCAGGTGTCGTTCGACTTCATCGAGGCCGCGGACGGCACGCCGTACGCCATCGAGTGCAATCCGCGGACGCATTCTGCAATCACCGTGTTCGGCGACGATCCCCGTGTCGCCGGCGCGTACCTCGACGCCCAGCACGTCGAGATCACTCCGGCCGCCGAGGCGCGGGCGACCTACTGGACCTATCACGAGCTGTGGCGCCTGCTGACCGGCCGCGGTGGACTGACGACAATGCTGCGGGGCCGCGACGCGATCTTCTCCCGTTGGGATCCGTTGCCCTACCTAGTGGTTCACCACCTGCAGATCCCCTCGCTCCTGCTGGCCAACCTGCGCAGCGGCCGAGGGTGGAGCCGCATCGACTTCAACATCGGCAAGCTCGTCGAGGCAGGAGGCGACTGATGATCTCGGTGCTGCACCTCGTCGGCTCGCCCGTCGACGAGTTCCACGCCGACCTCTCCCGGCTGTATGCCCGCGACTGCCTCGCCGCACTCGACGCGCCGCACCGATACCGCCATCAGATCGCCTACGTCGCACCGGGCGGCAAGTGGTGCTTTCCCGCCACTCTGGAGACCGAGAGTATCGCCGCCGCAGAGTCGTACAGCATCGCGGCGGCCGTCGACCGGCTGAGCGACATGCCCATCGACGTGGTGGTGCCGCAGATGTTCTGCCGTCCAGGCATGACCACCTTCCGGGCGCTGCTCGACCTGCTCGGGCTGCAGTATCTGGGGAACCGGCCCGAGGTGATGGCGATGACCGCCGACAAGACCAAGGCCAGGGCGGTCGTCGCGGCCGCCGGGGTTCCGGTGCCGGACGCGCAGACCCTGGAACCCGGCGACGCGCTGCGCATACCGCTGCCGGTGGTGGTGAAGCCTGCCGCCGCCGACAATTCGGCGGGGGTCAGCCTGGTGCGTGACGATGCGGAGTTCGGACCCGCGGTCGACGCGGCGACGGCGCATGGCTCCGGCGTGCTCGTCGAGTCCTACGTCGAGCTGGGTCGCGAGGTGCGCTGCGGTGTGGTGGAGCGTGACGGCGAACTGTGGTGCCTGCCGCTCGAGGAGTACGCGGTGGATCCGTCGAGCAAGCCGATCCGCACGGCGGGGGACAAGCTGGCCCGCGGCGCCGACGGTGAACTGTTCCTGGTGGCCAAGGACGTCAACCGGGCGTGGATCGTCGCGCCCGAGGACCCGGTGACGCAACAGGTCTGGGCTGCGGCCCGGTCCTGCTATCGGGCGTTGGGATGCCGGCACTATGGCCTCTTCGACTTCCGCATCGACCCCGACGGCGAACCGTGGTTCCTCGAGGCCGGCCTGTACTGCTCGTTCGCCGCGTCGAGCGTCATCGCCATGATGGCCGCGGCCGACGGCTGCGAGGTGGCCGATCTGTTCGCACACATGCTGCGGCAGGCCGAGATCGGATCGGCGTCGTGTTCGAGGTGAGGCAATTGGCGCCGGTCGGCGCGCTGGTGGAGGGCCTGCGGGTCGGGGCGCTGGACGACGAGACCGTCGGCCGCCTGCAGCAGGTGCTCGCCCGCCATGGCGTCGTGATCATGTCCGGCCAGTGCGTCGACGACTCCGGGTTCCTGGCGTTCCTACGGGGTTTCGGCGAATTGATGTTCACGGCCGGGGAGACGCCGGTGCCCGGATTCGCCGACCTGAACGTGATCAGCAATGTCGGGCGGACAACGCCGCCGCGGTCGAACTTCCATGTCGACACCAGCTACGTGCGCCGCCCGCCCGCCTACACCGCGCTGCGCGCCGTCGACGTCCCGCGGCACGGGGGCCACACCCTGTTCACCAACCAGTACCGGGCGTGGGAGACGCTGCCCACACACGTTCGCGGGGATCTGCAGGGGCGCAGCATCACCCACGTCGTCACCGGCCTCGATCTCGGTGACGACGAGGAGACCTCGGCCGCTCACCCGGTGGCGCTGACGCATCCGTTGTCGGGCCGTACCGCGCTGTACCTGTCGACACCGAAGCGGTGTGCGGCGGTGAGCGGACTGTCCGCGGACCGGGCGGCCCGGGTGGTCTCGATGCTCGTCGCACACTCCACCCGCGAGGACAACGTGCTGCGCCACCAGTGGCGCCCCGGCGACGTGGTGATGTGGGACAACCGGTGCGTGATGCACCGCGCGGACCACGACGGCGTCGACGGCGACCGGGTGATGCACCGCGGCATGGTCGCCGACTCCGTCAGTGCTTGAGCCACCGCCACTGCGTCGACCACCAGACCTCGGCCCCGGGCAGTGTGTCGCCGACCGCGTCGACCACGCCGGGGAACCAATCCCGGTTGTAGTCGTCGCCGGACAGCCAGCCGCCGGGACGCACCTTGGGCAGCCATGCCGCGATGTCGGCCCGCACGCTGTCGTAGTCGTGCCGGGCGTCGAGGTGCACCCAGGCCAGTGACTCGTCGGCGAACAGCGCGGCGGCCGCGAGCGAGTCGGTGATCAGCAGCTGTACCAGATCGGCTGCGCCGCAGGAGATCAGGTTGCGGTGCAGCAGTCCGGCGAAGGTGCCGCCGCCGAATTCCACCGCGGGCCCGTGAGCGTTGATCTCGCTGACCCCCTCCGGGCCGCTGCCGCGACCGGTGTCCACACCGGTGACCGCGATGTCGCGACCGCTCCCACGCACCACCTCGGCCAGCGAGCACAGGCTCTTGCCCAGGTAGCAGCCCACCTCGACGAAGCGGCTGCCGTCGCCGAAGTGGGCCACCGCCTCCTCCTGGCCGCCGCGCCATGTGAACCAGCCGGGGATGTCCTGCCAGGTGCTGACGGGCCGCTCGAAATCAGATGCGTTGTGCATGGTCACCCCGCCGTCGGCGTGGTCCACACCCTGTCGATGCGGATCCGCAGCCGGGTGCTGTAGGAGGCCATCGCGTCGGCGATGCCGATCTTCTCAGCGTCAGCGGCGTACTTGGCCCAGTACGGCGCATCCTCGCGCGGGTCGGCGTCGGTGGCGTCGACGGTGGCCTCGCCGCCGATGACGATGATGCCCCCGCCGCTGCCGTCGGAGTCGAGGTTGAGGCTGACCTGCGGGTGGTTCTCGACGTGCCGCACCTTGGCCGCCTGCCCCATGGTGTAGACGACGATGTCGGTGCCGTCGAAGTAGAACCACACCAGCCGCGGCACCGGCTGCCCTGACTTCGCCACCGTGGTGAGCCACCCGAAGTGGTCTGCTTCGAGCCTGTCGGAAACCTCTTGCGTCAAGTCGACTGCCATGGGAGCGAATGTAGTCTCGCGGAGATGAACTTGAACCTGTCTGCCGACGAAGTCCTGACCACCACCCGTTCGGTGCGTAAGCGCCTGGACCTCGAGAAGCCGGTGCCGCGGGACGTGCTGATGGAGTGTCTGGAGATCGCGCTGCAGGCGCCGACGGGCTCCAATGCGCAGGGCTGGCAGTGGGTGTTCGTCGAGGACGCGGAGAAGAAGAAGGCGCTCGCCGACATCTACCGCACCAACGCGACGCCGTACCTGAACGCCCCTAAGCCGTCCTTCGGCGACAGCCGCGACGAACGCACGCCGAAGGTGATGGATTCGGCGAAGTTTCTCAACGAACACCTGCACGAGGTGCCGGTGATGTTGATCCCGTGCCTGGAGGGCAGGCCCGACGGCGCTCCCGCGTCGATGAGCGCCGGGTTCTGGGGGTCGCTGATGCCCGCGGTGTGGAGCTTCATGCTCGCGCTGCGGTCCCGCGGCCTTGGGTCGGCGTGGACCTCGCTGCACCTGATGGGCGACGGCGAGAAGCAGGCCGCCGAGCTGCTCGGCATTCCGTTCGACAGGTACGCCCAGGGCGGGCTGTTCCCCATCGCCTACACCAAGGGCACCGACTTCAAGCCCGCCAAGCGGCTGCCCGCCGAGCAGCTGACGCACTGGGACACCTGGTAGGCCGGTCGTCACACCGCGCCGGTGAAACCTTGCTGGCGCCATGCCTCGTACACCGCCACCGCGGCGGCGTTGGACAGATTGAGTGACCGCCGGCCGTCGAGCATCGGGATACGCACCGTCGCGGTGATGTGCGGGTCGGCCAGTGTCTCGTCGTCCAGGCCGGTCGGTTCGGGACCGAACATCAGCACGTCGCCGGGGCGATAGCCGATCTCGCCGAACGGCGTCCGGGCGTGCGCGGTGAACGCGTACACGGCTTTCGGAGCCAGGGCTGCCCACGCCGCAGGCAGATTCGGGTGCACGGTGACCGACGCGAGGTCGTGGTAGTCGAGCCCGGCGCGGCGCAGCTTCGGTTCGGTCAGGTCGAACCCCAACGGTTCGACGAGGTGGAGCTCGCAACCCGTCGCCGCCACCATGCGAATCGCGTTGCCGGTGTTCGGCGCGATCCGCGGCGAGTAGAACATCACCCGGAACATCCGATGATGATCGCAGCTGAATCGCCGGTGGCCGAAACTGTTTGCTCGTCTACCACGAGGCGACACTGAAGGACCGTTGTGAACTCTGTCTGTTCAGTAAGAATTGTGGAATCGCCCGCGAGTGGCTGTCATACTCGTGCAATTGCCAGGCGCATATAGGCGTAGAACCGCGCCGCCCGCATACGGCGAAACAGCAGGAAACCTATGAATCACGATCCAATACTGAGCGGACCAGCCGGCGGTTCCGTCGCGCCCGCGGCGCCGACGAGGCGTCCGTCGCGGTGGTCGCCGACCAATTGGCCGGTGCGCTGGAAGGTCTTCGCGATCGTGCTGGTGCCGCTGCTGCTGGCCGGCGGGTTCGGCGGGTTGCGGATCAATGCCAGTGCGAGCGAGGCGTCAGAACTGCGCCTGGCCGCCCAGCGTGCGGACATGATCCCGGCGATCAGCGAGTACATGGCGGCTTTCGAGGGCGCGATGATCGCCGCCACGGAGGGCACCCCGACGCAGCAGCCGCTGGCCGACTTCGACTCCCGCAAGGCCGATCTCCGCGAGCGGTTGGAGAACACCGACGTCGTGGACGACGTCGAGTCGGCCGTCAACAACCTGCTCACCATCGGTCAGGAACTGATCAACAAGGTGATGGCCAACACCATCGACCTACGGGGCCGGGTGCTCGCATACGGGGCGTTGTTGCTCACCTCTGAGACGGCCGTCACCGGATCGGCGCGCGCCGACACCGCCGACGTGCAGGTGCAGGCGCAGGCCCTGTCGCGGGCCATCGGCGCCCGCGGCCAGATGGCGTTGCAGCACATGCTCGTCACCCGTGGCGGTGACGTACCCGAACCCGAGCTGCGGGTGTCGATGACCACGCTGGCGGGCACCGAACCGTCCACGGTCACCGGCATGGCCGAGCTGCTCGGTCCGGCGTCGCAGGATGCCGCCACGCTGCGCACCGAGATGTTCAAGCGGATGTCGATGATGGCCACCCCGGGGGTGGTGCTGGTGGGCAACCCCGAACTGCTCCAGTCCCAGCAGGTGACCGACGGCATCGCCGGCACCATGATCGACGACCTGACCGCCAGCATCCCCGCGGCCGTGAACGAAGAGGCCGCCGCACAGCGCAGCGCAGCCATCCGGGACGCCGTGCTGGTGGCCGTCGCGATCGTCATCGCGCTGGCGGTGGTGCTGCTCGTGGCGAGCTCGCTGGTGCAGCCGCTGCGCCGGCTGCGCGACAGCGCCCTCAAGGTCGCCCACGAGGACCTGGCCGGCGAGATCGAGCGGGTGCGCGCCGGCGGTGAGCCGGGCCCGGTGGCCCCCATCCCGGTGCACACCACCGAGGAGGTCGGGCAGGTCGCCCACGCCGTCGACGAACTGCACGAGCAGGCGGTCTTCCTGGCCGGCGAGCAGGCGCGGTTGCAGATGCAGGTCGGCGACATGTTCGAGACGCTGTCGCGGCGCAGCCGGTCGCTGGTGGACCAGCAGTTGTCGCTGATCGACCGGCTCGAGGCCAACGAGGACGACCCCGAGCGGCTGGAGAGCCTGTTCCGGCTCGACCACCTCGCGGCCCGGATGCGCCGCAACGGCGCCAATCTGCTGGTGCTCTCCGGGGCGAGGATCCCGCGCGACCAGGCCGCACCGGTGCCCGTGGCGGCGATCATCAACGCCGCCGCATCGGAGGTCGAGGACTACGCCAGGGTGATCACCGCGACGGTGCCCGACAGCGAAATCGCCGGTCCGGTGGCCGGTGACCTGGTGCATCTGCTCGCCGAACTGCTCGACAATGCGTTGCGCTACTCACCGCCGATCTCGCAGGTCCGGGTGTCGGCGGTGCACAGCGGCAACGGCGGACTGGTGATCGAGGTCAGCGACATCGGGCTGGGCATGACCGAGTCGGACCTCCGGGTGGCCAACACCCGCCTGCAGTCCGGCGGTGAGGTCGACCCGTACACCGCCAGGCACATGGGCCTGTTCGTGGTCGGACGGCTGGCCGCCCAGCACGGCCTGGTGGTCCGGCTGCGCGCCACGGTCGCCGAGGAGCCGAACTCGGGCACCACCGCGGGGGTGTACGTGCCGGTCGAGCTGATCGCGCGCAGTGACGCCGCGTCGCCCGAGCCCTACGCCGAGTCGGCCGACGCACCCGCCGGCCTGACCGCCTTCGCGGCGATCCCGTCGCCCGGCCGGGAGCGCACGAACGGGACCGCGCACGGTGACGTCTACGGCGACGAGTTCGGCCATGCGGCCCAGGACGAGCCGGCCGGGCACCTCAACGGTCACGCCGACATCCCGATCTCGCTGTTGCCGCAGCGCAACCCCGGTGCCAGTGGCATCTCCGGCGTCCCCGCGCCGGCGCCCGTCGATGAGCCCGACGTGCAGCCCGACCTGCAGCCCGTCGATGACTGGCCGGAGGACTCGATGCCGGCGCAGACGCCGGCCGAACCGCAGGGTCCGTCGAACACGTCGGCGTTCTTCGCCTCGCGGGCGCAGGTGGCCAGCAACGGCGTGCACCGGCCGGAGCCGGTCGAGCCGCCGCAGGACGAGCGGCCGCATGAAATGGCCGAGCCCGCGTCCGCCGTCGAGCCGGTCCGCGGTCCCGCCGACCTGCCGGGGGAGCTGTCCGGCGACGTGTCCGAGACCGCCGGGTCCGACGACGCGATCTATCAGAAGATGCTGTCGGAATGGTTGATCGATCCCCATGAGATCGCCAACAGCAGCGACCTCAACTGGGAGTCGGTATGGGATCACGGCTGGTCAGCGGCTGAAGCTGCCGACGAGGCGCCCGTCGTCGCGCACACCGAGGAGGGGCTGCCGGTGCGGCAGCCGGGCGCCCGGCTGGTGCCGGGCGGGGTCGACGCCGTCGACGGCGGGCATCGCAACGGCGGAGCGCATCGCAGCGTCGACCAGGACGACGAGGTAGCATCGGCGGTCGACGCCGGCAATGGGTCGGAGTCGCTTCCGCTGCGCGATCCGGACGCTGTCCGCGCGAGCATCAGCAACCACTTCGGCGGTGTGCACGCCGGCCGCATGCACGCCCGTGAGACCAGAGGATCTGAATACGAATGACGTTTCCGGACAGCAGGAGCACCGCGAACCCCCGGGACTCATTCGCACGCCCGTCCGCGCGCGAGTCGCTCGACTGGCTGGTCTCGAAGTTCGCTCGCGAGGTGTCCGGTGTGTCGCACGCGGTGCTGGTGTCGGCCGACGGACTGCTGATGGCGGCCAGCGAGCACATGCCCGGCGAGCGGGCCGACCAGCTCGCAGCCGTCGCGTCCGGGCTGGCGAGCCTGTCCACCGGCGCGGCACAGCTGTTCGACGGCGGGCACGTGCTGCAGTCGGTGGTCGAGATGGAGAACGGCTACCTGTTGCTGATGCGGGTCGGCGACGGGTCGAATCTGGCGACGCTGGCCAAGCGGTCATGTGACATCGGCCAGATCGGTTACGAGATGGCGATACTGGTAGAGCGGGTCGGCACCGTGGTGCAGTCGGCTCGACGGACTCCGCAGCACTCGTGATCCGCGATGGACTATCCGAGCGGCAGAGGCGAATCGAGCGGTTGGGAACCGGATCCGGGACCTGACCCCGAGGAGTCCGGGCCGACGCCGAACCTGGTCCGGCCGTACACTCTGACCGCGGGTCGCACGGAGTCTCGCGTCCACCTGCCGATGGAGGCGCCGGTGGAGACGTTGAACTCGGGCAAGGCGCCGCGCTGGCCGGCGAGCGACATCCGCGGTCAGATCCTGGCGTTGTGTGTGGACAGGCCCTCGGTCGCCGAGATCGCGGCCAGGTTGTCCGTGCCGCTCGGCGTGGCGCGCGTGCTGATCGGTGACCTGGTGACGCAAGGTTATCTACGGGTGCTCGTCACCCTCGACGACTCGGCGACCTACGACGAACGTCGCGAATTGATAGGAAGGACGCTGCGTGGCCTCAGGGCACTCTGATCGACGCGACGCCGCGGGGACAGCGTCTTCGCGCGAGCGCTCATCCTCGACCAAGATCGTCATCTCCGGTGGATTCGGCGCCGGGAAGACCACCTTCGTCGGTGCGGTGTCGGAGATCATGCCGTTGCGGACCGAGGCCCTGGTGACCAACGCGTCGGCCGGGCTGGACGGACTGGACGCCACCCCCGACAAGCGGACCACCACGGTGGCGATGGACTTCGGCCGCATCACCCTCGGTGACGACCTGGTGCTGTATCTGTTCGGGACGCCGGGGCAGCGCCGCTTCTGGTTCATGTGGGACGACCTGGTGCGCGGGGCGATCGGCGCGATCATCCTGGTCGACGTCCGGCGGCTGCAGGACAGCTTCGCCGCGGTCGACTTCTTCGAGGCGCGCCGGCTGCCGTTCCTCATCGCGGTCAACGAATTCGACAACGCGCCGAAGCATCCCGCCGCCGCGGTGCGCAAGGCGCTCGCACTGCCGGACCGTATCCCGGTGGTCAGTGTGGATGCCCGCGACCGGCATTCGGCGAAGGCCGCCTTGATCGCGGTCACCGAGTACGCCCTCGACAGCCTCAGCGCGCTGCCCGGCTGACGGGTGAGCGGCGACACGGTCTGGGCCGAAGAGGAGTTCATCGGCCGGGACTTCCGCGACGAGGACCTGAGCCGGTTGCGCACCGATCGGGTGGTGTTCGACGGATGTGACTTCAGCGGAGTCGACATGAGTGAGTCCGAGCATGTCGGGACGGCGTTCCGGAACTGCCGTTTCCGGCGGACGACGTTGTGGCACAGTACGTTCAAGCACTGCAGCCTGCTCGGTTCGGAGTTCACCGAGTGCAGGTTGCGGCCGCTCGTGCTGGTCGAGGTGGACATGACCCTGGCGGTGCTGGGCGGTTGCGACCTGCGCGGGGTCGACCTGTCGGACTGCCGGCTGCGGGAGGCCGGCCTCGTGGGCGCCGACCTGCGCAAGACGGTGCTGCGCCGCGCCGATCTCATCGGTGCCCGCTGCAACGGGGCCAAGTTCGGCGAGGCCGATCTGCGCGGCGCGCGAATGGACCCGACGTTCTGGACCACCGCCTCGGTGCGCGGTGCGAAAATCGACATCGAGCAGGCACTGTCGTACGCCGCGGCACATGGGCTCGATGTCAACGCGGAGTAGGAGGGCCGGTGACAACGCGGGAGACCATCGAGCGCTGGGTGGAGTTGTTCAACGCCAGTGATGCGGAGGCCCCTTCGGCGTTGTACGCCGAGGATGCGGTGAACCATCAGATCGCGCTGGACCCCGTCGCCGGCCGGGCGGCGATCGAGCAGTTCCACCGCGAGACGTTCGCGGCGGGCCCGTTGACGTGCACACCGATCAACCTCGTGGTCGAGGGTGATTGGGCCGCGTTGGAATGGGTCGACCCGGACGGCTTTCGCGGCTGCGGGTTCTTCCATGTCCGCGACGGGCTGATCGAACACCAGCGCGGCTACTGGGACAGCGCGCAGTTACGTGCGGTGCACCCAGATGTGCACTGAATCCTGCCTCGCGCAAGCGGATACCGCCGACGTGTGATGGCGTCGGCGGTGTTGGGCCGCGGAGTCGCTAGAAGGGTGGTGGTTCGTCGCCGGGTTGTGGGGTTGTTTTGGGGGCGAACAGTGCGTCGAGTGCTTGTCGGCGGGCTTGGCGGCGGGCTTCGCGGTGTTCGCGGTTCTGTTGGCGTTCGGCGGCGATGCGGGCGGCTTTGTTCTGGGCTCGGGTGCGTTGCCGTTGGGGCATCATCGCGGTGCGTTCACCGCTGGGGTCGTCGGGTCGCGGTGTGATGACTGCGGCGGCCGTCGGTGCGCAGAGGTTGGGGAACAGCAGCGCCGATCCCGGTCTGGTGGTGTAGGTCTGGCCCGCCGGGCTGGTCCAGATGACGGTGCCGTCGCGGTGTTGTCGGTCGTGCCAGCCCCAGAACGTCTTGATCAAATGGTGCAGGCGGCACAGGCATTTCAGGTTCGACGCCTGGGTCGGTCCGCCTTGGCGGTAGGGGATGGTGTGGTCGATGTCGGTGCTGAACGCCGGCACGTCGCAGCCGGGGAACCGGCAGCCCAGGTCGCGGCACCGCACGAACTCCGCCAGGTTGCGCGAGGGGGTGTAGCGCGGTTCGGGGCCGGCGTCACCGGGATGGATCAGCGGCCGGATGCTGGCGTGCTCGGCGATGTTGGCGATCTGTTCGGGCGGCAGGATGCCGTCGTTGCGGACGAGCGTGGCCACCGAGTCGGCGTCGGCAGGGTCGTCCGCCGGCTCTGGCTCGTCGGTGGATTCGTCGTCGGCCTCGGCCTCAGCCGACTCGGCGGCGGTCTCAGCGGACTCGGCGGGCTCGGCCGGTTGGGCTTCGGTGTCCGGGTGCTCGTCGGGTCCGTTCACGACATGGATGACGAAGGGTGCGGCGACGGCGTCGACGGCGTC
>NZ_JACKSJ010000201.1 GCF_025821665.1 [Mycobacterium] manitobense | reverse complement strand
CGGCCAGTTCCCGCGGTCGGCGTGGCTGGCGTCGGCGCGCCGTGCCCTGACGGCCGCGCCGACCGAGGCGCTGCGGATGGGCGACGCCCGCGGCAGGCCCGAACTGCGCGAGGCACTCGCCGACTATCTGGCCCGCGTGCGCGGGGTCCGCGCCTCTGCGGAGACGATCGTCGTCACCGCGGGCGTGCGGCACGGCGTCGAACTGCTCACCCGGGTGTTCTCCCGCGCATCGCCGGGCAGGCCGATCGCTTTGGAGGCCTACGGCCTCTTCATCTTTCGCGAGGCCATCGAGGCGCTCGGCGGGCACACCGTGCCGATCGGCCTCGACGACGACGGCGCCCGCGTCGCCGAACTCGACGACATCGACACCCCCGCGGTGCTGCTCACCGCGGCCCACCACAATCCGCACGGCATGCCGCTGCACCCGGCCCGACGCACCGCCGTCGTCGACTGGGCGCAGCGCACCGGCGGCTACCTGATCGAGGACGACTACGACGGGGAGTTCCGCTACGACCGCCAGCCCGTCGGCGCGGTGCACAGCCTCGGCCCCGACCGCGTCGTCTACCTCGGCTCGGCCAGCAAGAGCCTGTCTCCGGCGCTGCGGCTGGGCTGGATGGCGCTGCCCGACGACCTCCTCGAGCCGGTGCTCGACGCCGCGGGCGGCGAACAGTTCTACGTCGACGCCATCGCGCAGCTCACCATGGCCGACTTCATCACCAGCGGCCGCTACGACCGGCACATCCGCCGGATGCGGCTGCACTACCGCCGGCGCCGCGACACGCTGGTGGAGCGGCTCGCCCCGTTCGACGTCGGCATTCGCGGGATGTCGGCCGGGATCAACCTGCTGCTCACCCTGCCCGACGGCACCGAACACGAGGTGCTGCGCCGGGCCGGCGAAGCGGGCGTCGGCATGTCCGGACTGGCCCGGATGCGGCATCCCCAGGCCGGCCCGGACGTGCCCGAACCGGACGGCATCATCGTCGGCTTCGGCACCCCTGCCGACCACGCGTTCCCAGCCGCGGTGGACGCGCTATGCGGCGTGCTCACCGAGACGCTGCGGCCGTAGTCACCCCGTAAGCTGCCCGGGTGGCCGAACCCCCGATGCCGGCAGGCATGTCGCTGCGCACCCAGGTCTGGCGCTTCCTCGTCACCGGTGGGCTGTCCGCGGTGGTGGACTTCGGCCTCTACGTGCTGCTGCTTGAACTCGGTCTGCACGTCAACGTCGCCAAGACGCTGAGCTTCGTCGCGGGCACCACGACGGCGTACCTGATCAACCGGCGCTGGACGTTCCAGGCGCCGCCCAGCCGGGCGAGGTTCCTCGCGGTGTGCGCGCTGTACGCCACGACCTACGTCGCGCAGGTCGGCATCAACTACGCGTTCTTCACGCTCTGGGAGGACAAGGCATGGCGGGTGCCGGTCGCGTTCGTCATCGCCCAGGGCACGGCGACGGTGATCAACTTCGTGGTGCAGCGGACGGTGATCTTCCGCCTGCGCTGAGAGCGTAGCGACGCGGGGATGACTCCGGTTGCGTTAGTCGGTGCCGCCGACCGTGCTGTCCAGCGCCTCGCCGCCCTCGCGGTCCTGCTGGTCGTAGACGTCGGCCGCCGCGCGCAACTTGTCACTGAGGCCGTTGAGGTCGGTGCGCAGCCGCTCGGCCTGCTCCTCCAGGATGCCGACGAACCTCGAGAAGCCCGGCGTGCCCGCCTGTTTCCACGCCGCCGTCTGGCCCGAGATGCTGTCGGCCACTCCGGAGCGACTCGACGACGCCTCCTGCGCCACGACGGCCATCTGGTCGGCCGAGCGGCGCACCTCGGCGGTGTCCACCTCGATCTCACTCACGGCGCACCCCCGCCCGCCTTCCGGCGGCAGCCGATGTAGCCCTTGATCAAGGAGGCCTCCTTCGAGCCGATGCGCAGCGTGCGACCGTCCTCGCTGCTGATCTGCACGTCGTGGTTGCGCGACGAATCGACCATCGGCGAGACCTCGGTCAGGCCGGCCTCGGCCGCCACCCGCCGCACCGCGGGAAGCACCTGTGCCCACTGCGCGTCGTCGAAGGAGATGTCGGAGACCAGGTTGCGGGTACTCAACGACAACCCCTTCTCCCCGGTGCCCTCCTGCGTGCAGTCGGTGGCGGACTCGGTGCGGTTCCATGTCCACGGCGCGCTCGCGGGCACCAGCCGGACCACCTCGTTCTTCACCCGCTCCATCAGGTCGAGCATCTGCGCCCTGGTCTCATCGATGTCGGGGAGAGCGTCGAGGCTTGTCACCGGAACCTCCTTCGTCGCCGTGGGGGATGTGCCGCCACCGTCATCGCCGCCGCCGCAGCCCGAAAGGAACAGCGCCAACAGCACGGCCGAGAGTCGCCTCGTCATCGCACCAACCTGTCGTCTCCGTTGTCGAGTGGGACGTCCGCCAAACCGCCCCCGATGATCGCGAGGTTGTACGCAGGCGTGCGCAATTGTGGCAGCTCGTAACCCGGCACCTCCACCGATCGTGGGTAATCGGAGTGGGTGACCGCGCCCGGCCGGGGCACACCGTCGTGGGTGACGGTGGCGTCCGACGACAGCTGTTCCAGCGGAAGTGTCAGCGGGTTGGGACCGAATGCGCCGAGGTCACCGGCCGACGGGTACGGGATAACTCCCCAGAGCTTCGGATCACCGGAGATCGGATCACCGGGCGCCGACATCACGTACGCGTGGCCGTCGGCGAGGAAGAGGTCCGACTCGTCGCCGATCGGCACCGGCGCCTGATACGGCACGTTGCCGTGGTACTCCGTCATGACCTCGTCGGTGAAGCCCAGGCCGGGCGACCCGTAGAAGGCGGCATTGTCGACGACACCCGTCTCGCCGAGCTCGTTGAGCGCCTGCGCCGTGGTGAGCGACCCGTACGAATGGCCGAAGGCCGACAGGTTCACCTCGGAACCGTGCTCGTTGGTGGCATTGATGCCGCGGTAGAACTCCGCGAGGTCGGGCGCCGCCTCGTTGGCGCGGCGGTCGAAACCCGCCTCCACGATCGAGATGTCGTCGGCCTGCGGCGGTTCGTAGCCCAGCCAGGCGATGGTCGCCACCTCCTCGTTCCTCACCTGGGCGAGGTCCAGTTGTGCTCCGATCTCGGTGTGCAGCGCCTGGGCTTCGCCGACCATCCCGGGCATGCTGTCGAGCGTCGTGCCGACCCCGGGGGCCGTCACCGTGACGTGTTCGGCGGTGTCGGGATTGCCGACGGCGACCGCGGCCAGCGGTTCACGGCCCTCCGGGAACTCCAGCAGCATCAGGTATTTCGGCGGTTCGCCCTCGGTCTTCTGCGCCAATGAGTCCTTCAGGCCCCGCAGCTCGGCCAGGCGGCCATCCTTCTGGGCCCTCATGTCGTCGTACTTGCGCTCCTGCAGGTAGCCGCCGGGACCGAGGCCGCCGTTCTCGCGCAGCCACTGATCGCGGGGCGGCAGGCTGTCGACCTCGCGCTGCGCCTCGGCGATCTCGGCGTCGAGCTGGGCGACGTTGACCTCACTGCGCACCTCCACCGGCACCCCGTCCCGATCGCCAATCCACTCCGGGTGTTCGGCCTTGACCCTGTTCTGCTCGTCGGTCGACAACGCGTCCCACCACGCCTTGACGTCCTGCGGCGTGGCGCCCTCGCCCTCCGGCGGCGAGGGCGCCGACAGCCCGGAGTTGTCGCGGCCCTGCTGCTGCGCGCCTGCGAAGTCGGTGGCGCCGCCGGCGGTGATGTCGCCCTCGGACAGGTTTGTGAACACCTCCGCGCAGTCGGCGTCGATGTCCTGCGCCTGATGGATGAGCGCCTTGGCGCGGGCTTCCAGCGCCTCGGCGATCGGCGCGAGCTCCTCGCGGGTGTCCGGGGAGCCGTGGACGGTGACGTCGCCGTTGTCGGCGAGCGTCAGCATCCCGCCCTGCGCCGCGACCGCGGCACGGACCTCCTCCAGCTGCGACTTCAGCGTCGCCACCGCGGCGCTGGTCTCCTCGGCCAACTGCGCCACGGCGCCGATCACCGCCGCGTCGTCGAGCACCTTGCCCTTGCTCTCGCCGATCTTGCCCCGCGCCGCGTCGGCGGCGGGCGAATCCCAGCCGGGCAGGCGGGAGATCAGGTCGAGGTCGGTCGCCACGCCCTCGACCGTCTTGAGTTCGCCGGCGAGTTCTGTGGCGATGGAGTTGAGCGCACCGACGTTCCACGAGTCGATGTCGCTCAGCAGCATGCCAGGGCTCCCCACCTCGGTCATCGAGGTTACCGGCGCCGCCACCGGGGTCGGCGCACCAATTCCCTGGCTGCGCCCCGCGGCGCGGGCGGTACCCTCGTCACGATGTCTGGGACGACTGGTGTGACGAGCAGAAGGCTGATGGGCTGGGCCCGTACAGCACCCTCCGTGGCCCGCGTGCTGTCCACCCCGGAGCCCGACGAGATCGCCAAGGCGGTGGTGGAGGCCGGTGAGCGCGGCGTGATCGCCCGCGGCCTGGGCCGCTCCTACGGCGACAACGCGCAGAACGGCGGCGGCCTCGTCGTCGACATGAATGCGCTCAACCGCATCCACTCCATGGACTCCGACACCCACGTCGTCGATGTCGACGGCGGGGTGAACCTCGACCAGCTGATGCGTGCCGCGCTGCCGCTCGGGCTGTGGGTGCCGGTGCTGCCAGGCACCCGGCAGGTCACCATCGGCGGCGCGATCGCCTGTGACATCCACGGCAAGAACCACCACAGCGCGGGCAGCTTCGGCAACCACGTCCGCTCGATGGACCTGCTCCTGGCGAGCGGCGAGATCCGCACCATCACCCCGGACGGCGCGGACGCCGACCTGTTCTGGGCGACCGTCGGCGGGAACGGTCTCACCGGCATCATCCTGCGCGCCAGGATCGCGATGACGCCCACCGAGACGGCCTATTTCATCGCCGACGGCGACGTCACCGCCGGCCTCGACGAGACCGTCGCCTTCCACAGCGACGGCAGTGAGAACAACTACACCTACTCCAGCGCCTGGTTCGACGCGATCAGCGCGCCGCCGAAGCTGGGCCGTGCCGCCATCTCCCGCGGCTCGCTGGCACGCCTGGACCAGCTGCCCGAGAAACTGCAGAAGAATCCGCTGAAATTCGATGCGCCGCAACTGCTCACGTTCCCGGACGTGTTCCCCAACGGGCTGGCGAACAAATGGACGTTCGGGCCGATCGGCGAGCTGTGGTACCGGAAATCGGGCACCTACCGCGGCAAGGTGCAGAACCTGACGCAGTTCTACCACCCGCTCGACATGTTCGGTGAGTGGAACAGGGCTTACGGCTCAGCGGGTTTCGGCCAGTACCAGTTCGTGGTGCCCACCGAGGCCGTCGACGAGTTCAAGGCGATCATCGTCGACATCCAGCGCTCCGGGCACTACTCGTTCCTCAACGTGTTCAAGCTCTTCGGCCCGGGCAACCAGGCGCCGCTGAGCTTCCCGATCCCCGGCTGGAACGTCTGCGTCGACTTCCCGATCAAGGCCGGACTCAACGAGTTCCTCAACGGCCTCGACAAGCGGGTGCTCGAATTCGGTGGCCGGCTCTACACGGCCAAGGACAACCGCACCACCGCGGAGATGTTCCACGCCATGTACCCGCGGATCGACGAGTGGATCGCGGTGCGCCGCAGGGTCGATCCCGACGGTGTGTTCGCCTCCGACATGGCGCGCCGCCTCGAACTGCTCTAGCTCGCGGCACCGGCGCCGCCGGGGCGGCGCGGACGGATATCGGGCCCCGCAGAGGCGGCACTGTACCCTCTTGACTGGCTTGTTCCGATCGATGACCCACCCTGACGCTGGGAGCTGTACTGCATGGTGCTCGACGCCGTTGGTAATCCGCAGACCATCCTGCTTCTCGGGGGCACCTCGGAGATCGGGCTGGCCATCTGCGAGCGCTACCTGCGCAATGCCCGCGCCCGCATCGTGCTGGCCGACCTGCCAGGGCACCCAGGCAAGGACAGGGCGATCGCCGCGATGACGGCGGCGGGCGCCCGGTCCGTCGAGTGGATCGACTTCGACGGGGTCGACACCGCAAGCCATCCCGGAGTCATCGAGGCGGCTTGGGGCGGCGGGGACGTCGACGTCGCGATCGTGGCGTTCGGTCTGCTCGGCGACGCCGAGGAACTGTGGCAGAACCAGCGCAAGGCGGTGCAGATCGCCCAGATCAACTACACCGCCGCGGTGTCGGTCGGCGTCCTGCTCGGGGAGAAGATGCGGGCGCAGGGCTCCGGCCGGATCATCGCGATGAGCTCGGCGGCCGGCGAGCGGGTTCGGCGGTCGAACTTCGTCTACGGCTCCACCAAGGCCGGCCTCGACGGCTTCTACCTGGGCCTCGGAGAAGCGCTGCGCGAGTACGGGGTTCGCGTCCTGGTCATTCGGCCCGGCCAGGTGCGCACGACGACGACCATGAAGCACTGGGAGGCCACCGGGGCCAAGGAGGCGCCGTTCACCGTCGACAAGGAGGACGTGGCCGAGCTGGCCGTCACCGCGTCGACGAAGGGCAAGGACCTCGTGTGGGCGCCGGGCATGTTCCGCTTCGTGATGATGGTGCTGCGGCACATCCCGCGGCCGATCTTCCGCAAGCTGCCGATCTGACGGTGGGCACGAGCGGCGCGACCAGGGTGTCGGCAGTGCGCAGCGCGCTGGCCGCACTCGGTCAGATGGCGGTCGCCGGGGTGATCGCCGTGCTGGTGTCGGTGGTGTCGCTGGTCGCGATAGCGCGGGTCGAGTGGCCCGCCTACAACTCGTCGAACCAGCTGCACGCGCTGACGACGGTCGGCCAGTTCGGTGCGCTGGCGGGACTGTTCGCCTCCATCTGGCTGTGGCGCCGCGGCCGCAGGGTGATCGCCGGGCCGGCGGCTCAGGTGTTCCTGGCCGCGTTCACCGTGGTGACGCTGGCGATGCCGCTCGGCGCAACGAAGCTGTACCTCTTCGGCGTCTCCGTCGACCAGCAGTTCCGCACCGAGTACCTGACCCGGCTCACCGACAGCGCCGCCCCGCACGACATGACCTACATCGGGTTGCCGCCGTACTACCCGTCGGGCTGGTTCTGGATCGGCGGCCGGCTGGCGGCGCTGACCGGAACCCCGGCGTGGGAGATGTTCAAGCCGTGGGCCATCACGTCGATCGCGATCGCGGTGGCGATCGCGCTGGCGCTGTGGGCGGCGATGATCCGCTTCGAGTACGCGGTGCTCGTCACCGCCGCGACCACCGCGGTGATGCTGGCCTATTCACCGGCCGAGCCGTACGCGGCGGTGATCGCCGTGCTGCTGCCGCCGGTGTTCGTGCTGGGCTGGTCGGGGCTGCGGGGGCGAAATGGAGAACGCGGCGGGCAGGAGCGAAGTGACCCGGGGAATCGACACAGCGGTTGGGCGGCGGTGGTGGGTGTCGGGGTGTTCCTCGGCGTTGCCGCGCTGTTCTACACGCTGTTGTTCGGGTTCGCCGCGTTCACGCTGGCCATCATGGGGGCGGCGCTCGCCGTGCACCGGCGCAGCTGGCAGCCGGTGCTGCGGCTGGCCGTGATCGCCGTGCTGTCCGGCCTGATCGCGCTGATCCACTGGGGGCCGTACGTGATCGCCGCGATCAAGGGGTCCCCGGCCGGCACGGGGACGGCGCAGCACTACCTGCCGGCAGACGGCGCCCAGCTGTCGTTCCCGATGCTGAGCTTCACCCTGCTCGGCGCACTGTGCATGGTGGGCACCGTCTGGCTGATCGTGCGCGCCCGCACTTCGGTGCGGGCCGGTGCGCTGGCCGCCGGTGTGCTGGCGGTCTACGCCTGGTCGCTGCTGTCGATGCTGACCACACTCGTCGGCACCACCCTGCTGTCCTTCCGGCTGCACCCGACGCTGGTGGTGCTGCTCGCGGCGGCGGGCACCTTCGGCTTCATCGAGGGCGCGCGCGGGCTCGCCGACAGCTTCTCCAGCAGGCGGCTGCTGGCCACGGCGACGGCGCTGGGCGTGATCGGCGCGCTGACGTTCACCCAGGACATCCCCGACGTGCTGCGGCCCGACATCGCCGTGGCCTACACCGACACCGGCGGCGACGGACAGCGGGCCGACCGCCGCCCGCCCGGCGCCGAGAAGCACTACCGCGAGATCGACGAGCAGATCCTGCGCACCACCGGACGGCCCCGCCACGAGACCGTCGTGCTGACCGCCGACTACAGCTTCCTGTCCTTTTACCCGTACTACGGCTTCCAGGGACTGACGTCGCACTACGCCAACCCGCTGGCGCAGTTCGACCGGCGGGCGGACGCCATCGAGAGCTGGAGCTCGCTGACCGGCGCCGACCAGTTCGTCGAGGCGCTCGACGCGCTGCCGTGGGATCCGCCGACGGTGTTCCTGATGCGACACGGCGGCCCCGGCGGTTCGGCGGACAGCTACACGCTGCGGCTGGCCTCCGACGTCTACCCCAACCAGCCCAACGTGCGCCGCTACCAGGTGGCGCTCGACGCCGCACTGTTCGACGACCCCCGCTTCGAGGTCAGCGAGATCGGACCGTTCGTCCTGGCGATCCGGAAACCGGTCGATGGCTGACACGGAAACCGGGCCACTAACATCAAGCCCCGTGGTCGGCAAGGCGGTGCGCAACGGTAACCACCGCACCGCGCGCATCATCGCGATCGTGGCCGGCCTGCTCGGCGCGGCGATGGCGATCGCCACCCCGCTGCTGCCGGTCGAGCAGACCACCGCCGAACTCAACTGGCCGCAGGACGGCGTGCTGCAGAGCGTCGACGCGCCGCTGATCGGCTACGTCGCCACCGACCTCACCATCACGGTGCCCTGCCAGGCCGCCGCGGGCCTGGTCGGTCCGCAGAACGCGGGCCGGACCGTGCTGGTCTCCACGGTGCCCAAGCAGGCGCCCAAGGCCATCGACCGCGGGCTGCTGATCGAGCGGGTGGACAACAACCTGCTGGTGATCGTGCGGAACACCCCGGTGGTCAGCGCGCCGCTGTCGCAGGTGCTGGGGCCGGACTGCCGGGAGCTGACCTTCACCGCGCACGCCGACAAGGTGACCGGCGAATTCGTCGGGCTGACCCAGGGCCCGAACGACGAGGACCCGGGTGCGCCGCTGCGCGGCGAACGCGGCGGCTACGACTTCCGCCCGCAGATCGTCGGGGTGTTCACCGACCTGTCCGGCCGCGCGCCACCCGGCCTGCAGTTCTCCGCGACCGTCGACTCCCGCTACAGCACCACACCGACGCTGCTGAAGACGCTGGTCATGCTGCTCGGCGTGGTGCTGACGGCGGTCGCGCTCGGCGCGCTGCACGTCCTGGACACCGCCGACGGGATGCGGCACCGGCGCCTGCTCCCTGCCCGCTGGTGGCGGGTGAAGCCGCTCGACGGCCTGGTCACCGCGGTGCTGGTGTGGTGGCACTTCGTCGGCGCAAACACCGCCGACGACGGCTACATCCTCACCATGGCCCGGGTGTCCGAGCATGCCGGCTACATGGCGAACTACTACCGCTGGTTCGGCACCCCCGAGGCGCCGTTCGGCTGGTACTACGACCTGCTCGCGCTGTGGGCGCAGGTCAGCACCACCAGCGCCTGGGTCCGGCTGCCCACGCTGGTGATGGGGGTGCTGTGCTGGGCGCTGATCAGCCGGGAGGTGATCCCGCGCCTCGGTCACACCGTCAAGACCAGCCCGGCGGCGGCGTGGACGGCGGCCGGGCTGTTCCTGGCGTTCTGGCTGCCGCTGAACAACGGGCTGCGGCCGGAGCCGATCATCGCCCTCGGCATCCTGCTGACCTGGTGCTCGGTCGAACGCGGGGTGGCCACCAGCAGGCTGCTCCCGGTCGCGATCGCCATCATCATCGGCGCGCTCACGCTGTTCTCCGGACCCACCGGCATCGCGGCCGTCGGCGCCCTGCTCGTCGCCGTCGGCCCGCTGAAAACCATTGTGGCGCGCCACGTCTCGCAGTTCGGCTACCTGGCGCTGTTGGCACCCATCCTGGCCGCGGCCACCGTCACGGTCATCCTGGTCTTCCGCGACCAGACGCTCGCCTCGGAGATCCAGGCCAGCTCCTTCAAGTCCGCGATCGGCCCCAGCCTCAGCTGGTTCGACGAGCACATCCGCTACGAGCGGCTGTTCACCCTCAGCCCAGACGGCTCGGTGGCACGCCGGTTCGCGGTGCTCACCCTGCTGCTCGCCCTCGCGGTGTCGGTGGCGATGACGCTGCGCAAGGGCCGGATCCCCGGCACCGCGGCCGGTCCGAGCAGGCGCATCGTCGGCATCACGATCATTTCCTTCCTGGTGATGATGTTCACGCCGACCAAGTGGACGCACCACTTCGGGGTGTTCGCCGGGCTGGCCGGATCGCTCGGCGCGCTGGCCGCCGTGGCGGTGACAGCCGCGGCGATGCGTTCGCGCCGCAACCGGTCGATGTTCGCCGCGGCCGTGCTGTTCGTGATGGCGCTGTCCTTCGCCACCGTCAACGGCTGGTGGTACGTCTCGAACTTCGGCGTGCCGTGGTCGAACGCGTTCCCGGAGTGGAGATTCGGCTTCAGCACGATCCTGCTCGGGCTGGCGGTTCTCGCCCTGCTGGCCGCCGCCTGGTACCACTTCTCCGGCCGCGACACCTCACCCGAGGCCGGCGGCCGGCTGCAGTGGCGGCGGATCATCCAGTCCCCCTTGGCGATCGCGACGTGGCTGCTGGTGATGTTCGAGGTCGTCTCGCTGACGCTGGCGATGACCGACCAGTACCCGGCGTGGAGCAACGGCCGGTCCAACCTCGAGGCGCTGACCGGCAAGACGTGCGGGCTGGCCGACGACGTGATGGTGGAGCAGGACATCAACGCCGGGCTGCTTCAGCCGGTCGGCGTTCCGGTCGGTGAGGCGCTGGGCGCGGGAACCGACCGGGGCTTCGGCCCCAACGGCATCCCGACCGACGTGTCCGCCGACCCGGTGATGGACCAGCCGGGCTCGGCCAACTTCGCCGACACTCCCGCGGACAGCGGTCTGGAGACCGACGGCGAGGCGGGAACCGAGGGCGGCACCACGGCGAGGGCGGGCGTCAACGGTTCGCGGGCCCGGCTGCCCTATGGCCTGGATCCCGCCCGCACCCCGGTGCTCGGCAGCTGGCGCAGCGGCACCCAACAGACGGCCGCCCTGCGCTCGGCCTGGTACCGGCTGCCGCCGCGCGACAGCGACAGCGAGCCGCCGCTGCTGGCGGTGGCGGCCGCCTATGGCCTGGATCCCGCCCGCACCCCGGTGCTCGGCAGCTGGCGCAGCGGCACCCAACAGACGGCCGCCCTGCGCTCGGCCTGGTACCGGCTGCCGCCGCGCGACAGCGACAGCGAGCCGCCGCTGCTGGCGGTGGCGGCCGC
>NZ_JACKSJ010000200.1 GCF_025821665.1 [Mycobacterium] manitobense | reverse complement strand
CGCGCCGGTCGGGTGCAGTGGCGCACCGGCCTGATCTTCGGCGCGGCCGGCATGGCCGGCGCCTATGCCGGTGGGCTGCTTGCCCGGTTCATCCCCGGCACCGTCCTGCTCATCGGCTTCGCGGTGATGATGATCGCCACCGCGGTGGCCATGCTGCGCGGGCGGAAGAACGTCCAGGCCGCCGAGGGCCCTCATCGCCTGCCCGTTCCCAAGATCATCGCCGAGGGCCTGGTGGTCGGGTTGGTCACCGGCCTGGTGGGCGCCGGCGGCGGATTCCTGGTGGTTCCGGCGCTCGCTCTGCTGGGTGGACTGCCAATGCCGGTCGCGGTCGGGACGTCGCTGATCGTGATCGCGATGAAATCCTTTGAAATCCTT
>NZ_JACKSJ010000199.1 GCF_025821665.1 [Mycobacterium] manitobense | reverse complement strand
TCGGGTCGGACGGCGGACGCACCGGATACGACGCGATGGTCGATCCGCAGGCCGCCGGGCGGCTGCTGGCGCTGGTGGCCGCCTCCGAGCAGATCGACGCGGTGCGGTTCTGCCGCGAACCGGGAGCGGATCTGGGGCCCGGTACCCCGGTGCGCGTGATGAGCGCCGAGCAGTCCAACACCAGCGTGGTGTTCGGCGAGCAGAGCATCCTCAAGGTGTTCCGCCGGCTCATCCCGGGTATCAACCCCGATATCGAGCTGACCCGCGCGCTGGCCGGTAACCCGTACATCACCCCGCTGCTCGGATCATACGAAATCGACTGGGATTCAGAGCAATACATGCTCGGGATGGTGAGTACGTTCGCGCGCGACTCCACCGACGGCTGGCAGCTGGCGACGGCGCCCGCCGGTGACGACTTCGGCGCGGAATCGCACCGGCTCGGGCAGGCCGTGGCATCGGTGCACCGGGATCTCGATCTCGCCGAGCGGTTGGGCACC
>NZ_JACKSJ010000198.1 GCF_025821665.1 [Mycobacterium] manitobense | reverse complement strand
ACGCGTTCTCGGCCTGCAGCAGCGCAATGGTCAGCACGCCGAACACCGGTAGCAGAAGGATGTCCACCCGATGGATCCACTTGGCGGCCCGCCGGCTGATGACCGCCTGCTCGATCGCGACGAACAAGATCGCGGCCAGCATGCCGTAGGCGAACAGGTCGGCATTGGTCAGGAAGCTGCGACTGAACACCGCCGCCAGGTTCGGGCCCCAGTTCTGCAGCCAGATGTCGGGCATGTACCCGCTGGCCGGCGGCTCGTAGTTGTGCACGTTGACGTGGCTGTAGACGTACGGGGTGAGCAGTCGGCCGGCATAGGCGATCGCCAGCAGGATGGCCGGGGCCACCAGCGCCAGTTTCAGCGGATGCATGTTCACCCGCCCGCGCAGCGCGAACACCAGCACCCCGAGCAACGGCAGGGACAGGTAGAACGCGATCTCCAGCGTCAGCGACCAGGCAGCGCGAACACCAGTCTGCACGTAGTCGGGGATATAGGTCTGCATCAGGGTCAGGTTCGCCAGCAGCTTGCCCGGGTCGGTGATCATCCCGGTGCCGTCCCCGCTGCCGGGCACATCAGGGTCAGGTTCGCCAGCAGCTTGCCCGGGTCGGTGATCATCCCGGTGCCGTCCCCGCTGCCGGGCAC
>NZ_JACKSJ010000197.1 GCF_025821665.1 [Mycobacterium] manitobense | reverse complement strand
AGGCGGCCACCGCGGCCATCGACACCTCGACGAGCTCGCCGCCGCCGCGCCCCAGCGACTCGGCCACCGCCTGCGCGGCGTGCAGGCCCGTGAGCGGATCGGCGATCGCGTCGCCGCAGAACTCCGGACCGTCGGCGCCCGCCACCACGAGGCCTCCGGAGACGGCGGCGTCGTCGCCGAACGCCACCCACCCGGCGCGGTCACCGGCGGTGCCGTGGCCGGTGATGCGCAGCCAGACCCGGCCGTCGCGCCCGTCGATGTCGTGGGGTCCGAGGGAGCGGCGGCGCAGCGCCGCCGGCCGCGATCCCTCGATCACCACGTCGGCGGCGCCGAGCAGTGCCCTCAGGTCCGTCGCGTGATCGAAATCGACCGCATAGGAGAGCTTTCCGTGATTCATCCAGTCGAAGAACGCCGGCGTGCCGGCACGGGTGCCGTCCGGGCGGTGCGGGCTCTCCACCTTGACCACGGTGGCCCCGGACAGCGCGAGCAACTGCCCGCACAGCGGGCCCGCCCACATCGACGAGAGGTCGGCGACGAGCAGACCGGCCGTGCTGCGCGGCGTCGCCGGCCTGCCGAGTGGACGCACCACGGGTGAGGCCGCCGCGGTCTCGCCGAGGACGGCGGCGGGCAAGCCGAGCAGGCGGGCCCGGGCCACCGCGTCGGCGGCGGTGTGGCGTGCCGCCCATCCGGCGATCGCCGACCACCGATCCGGTTCTCGCGCATCGGTTTCCAGCAGAGCGGGTACGGCGTCGATGTCGTCGCCACGGGACAGCGTGAGGGCCCACCAGCCGTCGCGCGTCTCCAGCAGCCGGGTCGCGCCGCCCGCGGAGACCCGGCCGCCTGCGCTCAGACCCAGCAGCGCCGCGCGGCCGGTGAGCACTTCGTCGGCGTCCACAGCGACACCGAGCAGTGCAGAGACGGCGGCCGCCGTGTCGCGGGCGCGGTTGAGCACCGCGGCCGGGATCGCGAGCGCAGTCACTCCCCCATTGTCCCGCGGCCTAGAACTGGAGTGCGGTGAAGCGCCAGTCCAGCACCTGGCGGTCCGCGCCGCCGTCGGGTTCCACCGCGTACACGAGCGACCGCAGCCGGTAGACCCCGCCGCGGCCGTCGGGTGCCGGGATCGCGCCCTCGACGTGCAGTTCGCTGTAGAGCGTGTCGCCCTCCTGCACCGGCCCGGTGTGGTCGCAGGACTCCCAGCCGAGGACCGTCACCAGGTCGGGCAGTGCCCTCGTCGCCTGCGCCAGTGCCAGGCCGATGGTGTGCCCGCCGTAAACCAGGCGTCGCCCGCTCACCCGCGAATCATGGTGTATCGCAGCAATGTTCAGTGAAAGCCGGGCGAGCTCGGGGGCGCAGCTGACCACGTCGGCGGTGCCGTGCAGGACCTGTCCGGCGAGCCCGGCGTCGAAGCGGGCACCGGGCACCCGGGCGCGGAACGCCTCGGCGTCCCAGGCCGCGGTCGGATCCTGCGCGGGAGCCGCCTCGGTGCCGACGGCCGACAGGTCGTCGGCGTGGCCGGTGTCGCCCGCGCCGTCGGACAGCGGCAGCATCGCGCACCGGTGGAAGTCGAGCACCAGGCGGCCGAGCTGATCGACGGTCGTCATCCGCAACGCCGCGAGGCCGGTCGGCGCGCGGCCCTCCCGTGCGGAGTTCTGCCGCAGGCCAACCACCTCGGTGCGGGTGAACAGGGTGTCGCCGATGACGGGATACCGGTGGAACACCAGGCCGCGGTAGAACAGGTTCGCCTTCACCCGGTGGGTGGCCAGCGTGGACTGTCCGATCGCCACGTCGCAGACCAGGGCCGGGTGGGCGATCGGCGCGCTCGACCCGGTGACGGCGGTGGCCAGTTCGGCGTCGAGCGTCAGCCGCAGCCGGTCGCCGATGATCGAGTGGTGCACGGCGGCGGTGCCGGGGGTCAGCGTCATCGACGGCGCCGAGTCGAACACCTCGCCGACGTGCAGGTCGTCGAAGTAGGGGCCGCCCTCGATTTGGCCGGACAAAGTCACAAGGCGTCATGCTGGCAGTGTGCTGATGGGTGTGTCAATATGGCCGTACATATGACCGAAGAAGAGAAGCTCCTCGTCGAGACCGTGCGCGCGTTCGTCGACCGGGAGGTCAAGCCGGCGGTCCGCGACACCGAGCACGCCAACGACTACCCGGGCGCGTGGATCGACCAGATGAAGCAAATCGGCATCTACGGCCTCGCCATCGCCGAGGAGTACGGCGGCTCCCCGGTGTCCATGCCGTGCTACGTCGAGGTCACCCAGGAGCTGTCCCGTGGGTGGATGAGCCTCGCGGGGGCGATGGGTGGGCACACCGTGGTGGCCAAGCTGCTGGCGCTGTTCGGCACCGAGGAGCAGAAGCGCACCTACCTGCCGCCGATGGCCACCGGTGAGACGCGCGCGACGATGGCCCTGACCGAACCCGGCGGCGGTTCCGACCTGCAGAACATCTCCACCACCGCCGTGAGCGACGGCGACGACCTGGTGATCAACGGCACCAAGACCTGGATCAGCAACGCCCGCCGGTCCGGCCTGATCGCCCTGCTGTGCAAGACCGATCCGAATGCCGAGCCGCGTCATCGCGGCATCTCGGTGCTGCTCGTCGAGCGCGACACCCCCGGCCTCACGGTGTCGCGCGATCTGCCGAAGCTCGGCTACAAGGGCGTCGAATCGTGCGAGCTGTCCTTCGCCGACTGCCGGGTGCCCGCGTCGGCCGTGCTGGGTGGCACGCCCGGGCAGGGCTTCGCGCAGATGATGAAGGGCCTCGAGACCGGCCGCATCCAGGTCGCGGCCCGGGCGCTTGGCGTGGCGACCGCGGCGCTCGAGGACTCGCTGCGCTACGCCCAGGAGCGCGAGAGCTTCGGCAAGCCGATCTGGAAGCACCAGTCCATCGGCAACTACCTGGCCGACATGGCGACCAAGCTGACCGCCGCCCGCCAGCTGACCCGGTACGCGGCCGAACGCTACGACAGCGGCGAACGCTGTGACATGGAGGCCGGGATGGCCAAGCTGTTCGCCTCCGAGGTGGCGATGGAGATCGCACTCGACGCGGTCCGGATCCACGGCGGCTACGGCTATTCCACCGAGTTCGACGTCGAACGGTACTTCCGCGACGCGCCACTGATGATCGTCGGCGAGGGCACCAACGAGATCCAGCGCAACGTCATCGCCGGCCAGCTCGTCGCGCGGGGCGGGATCTGACGACTTGACCGCGCCGGCCTACCAGCTGCTGCGCGACCGGTTGCGCGACGAGATCGCCGCCGGCCGCTACCGCAACGGTGTCCGGCTGCCCACGGAGTCCGAACTGGTTGCGCGCGAGGGTCTGTCGCGTCAGACGGTGCGGCGGGCGTTTCAGGACCTGGTCGCCGAGGGGATCGTGTACCGGGTGCCCGGCCGCGGCACCTACGCCAGCGACTCCGCACGGCGCTACCTGCGACAGCTGGGTTCCATCGAGGACCTGATGAACCTGTCGCAGGACACCACGATGGAGGTGCTCAGCGGGTTGTCACGCCGGGTGGACGTGGCAGCCGCGAGCCGGCTGCGGCTCGACCACGACGTGGTGCACACCGTCGCGTTCCGCCGCCTGCATGACGGGGTGCCGTTCGTCGCCACCACCGTGCACCTGCCCGAATCGGTGGCTGCCGCCGTGACCGGCGCCGACGCGCTCGCGACCGGATCGGCGGGCACCCACACCGTGATCGGGCTGCTCGAGCCGCACCTGCGGGAACCCATCGTGGAAGCGGCGCAGTCGATCACCGTCGCCGCGGCCGACTCGGCGGTGGCTGACGCGGTGAACTGCCCAGCTGGGCACCCGATGCTGCGCGTCGACCGGCTGTACTCGGACAGTTCGGGCCGTCCGATCGAGCTGGCGATCAGCCACTTCCTGCCCGAGCAGTACACCTACCGCGTGACGTTGCGCCGCTCCGGGTAGTGATCTCAGACGGAGCGGCTCGCGGCGATGCTGCCGAGCAGCGCCAGCCCGTCGGCGCTCGGGCTGCCCGGCTCCGCGTCGTAGACCACGAGCTCCTGGCCCGGGGCGGACCTCACGTCGAACGTCTGCATGCTCAAGGTCAGCAGCCCGACTTCCGGGTGACGGAAACGCTTCACCGCCAGACACTTCCGACGCGCGTCCTGCTTGCTCCACAGTGTCCGGAACTCCTCGCTGGCGTCGAGCAGTTCGGTCAGCACCGCCCGGGCGTGCGGGTCGTCCGGGGCGGCGCCGTAGCCCATCCTGAACCCGGCCACCGAGTCGGCCGCGACGGCACGCCAGTCGGCGTAGAAGTCGCGGGCCCGCGCATCGGTGAACACCAGCCGCATCAGATTGCCCACCGCACCGAACTCGCCGAACAGGGCCTCGGCGAGCGCGTTCACCGCCAGTACGTCGTAGGCCCGGTTGTACACCAGCGCAGGGTTGTTCGGCCAGGCGTCCATCAGTCGAAGCAGCCCGGGGTCGACGCGGTCGGCCACCTGCGTGTGCTGCTCTCGCGGGGCGAGGCCGGCCAGCCGGAAGAGATGCCTGCGGCCGTCGTCGTCGAGTCGCAGCGCCGCCCCGAGCGCCTCGAGCACCTGCACCGACGGCGAGCGCTCCCTGCCCTGTTCGAGGCGGCTGTAGTAGTCGACGCTGACACCCGCCAGCATCGCCACCTCCTCGCGGCGCAGCCCCGGCACCCGCCGGACACCGCTGCTGGTCAGGCCCGCGTCGGACGGGCTGATCGCGGCCCGCCGGCCCTTGAGGTATTCACCGAACTCGGCCACCGTTCCACCCTAGATCCGCCGCCGGCATCAGGCAGGGTGCACTGCACCCTGGCTGCGCGGGGCGTCACCGCCGATGCTGGTCCCATGACCGATTCGAAGATTGTTCTCGTCACCGGCGCCAGCAGCGGCATCGGTGAAGCCGTCGCGGCACGCCTGGCCGCGGAGGGCCACCACGTCGTCGCGGGCGCCCGTCGCGAGGACCGCCTCGCCGACCTCGCGCGCCGCATCGAGCAGGACGGCGGCAGCATCGACGTCCGCCGCCTCGACGTGACCGACCGTGCGGACGTGGCGGCGTTCGTCGACGCCGCGGTGGCCGAACACGGCCGGGTGGACGTCGTCGTCAACAACGCCGGCGTGATGCCGCTGTCCCGACTGGACGCTCTGCTCGTCGACGAGTGGGACCGGATGATCGACGTCAACATCCGCGGACTGCTGCACGGCATCGCCGCCGCGCTCCCGCATTTCCAGCGCCAAGGCGGCGGCCACTTCATCACGGTCGCGTCGGTCGGCGCGCACGAGGTGGTGCCGACCGGCGCGGTGTACTGCGCCTCGAAGTTCGCGGCCTGGGCCATCACCGAGGGTCTGCGGCTGGAGGTCGACCCGTCGATCCGGGTGACGACGGTGTCGCCGGGCGTGGTCGAATCCGAGCTCGCGGAGTCGATCACCGACCCGACGGCGGCGGGCGCGATGCAGGAGTACCGGGCCGACTCGATCCCGCCCGACGCGATCGCCCGCGCGATCTCCTATGCCATCGGCGAACCCGCCGACGTCGATGTCAACGAGCTGATCATCCGGCCCGCGCGGCAGCGCTGAGCCGCGGTGCGGTGACGCTGCGCCGGCGTCATCCGGCATAGGCTTGCCGGGGGGCGCATGGTGCGCGCCGAGACGGGTGCGGAGGAACAGCGTGACGTCCAACATTTCGGTGCTTGCCGATGCCACCGACGTCGGCGAGATGGTCGGCTATGCCGTGATCCCCCTCATCGGCCTGGTGCTGCTGATCGTCGGGCTCGTCAAGAGGAGCAGATCCGGTTCCCCGCAACCGAATACACCGTACGGCTGGACGCCGGGCCAGGCGCCCTACGGGAGCCCGCCGCCACCTCCGGGCGGCTATCCCGGGTACGGACCGCCCGCCGGCTATCCGCCGCCCCACCCGCAGCAGCCCTACCCGGCGCCGGGCGGGCAGCCGCCGTACCCGCCGCCCGGCGGTCAGCCGCCGTACCCGCCGCCCGGCTACCCGCCGCCACCGCCCGTCGCGCCGAAGAAGCAGGGCACCGGCCTGATCATCGCCGGTGCGATCATCCTGGTACTCGGATTGCTCGGGAATCTCGGCCGGATCGCGTCGTCGCCGTCCACTTCCTCGTCGTCGGAGCGTTCCTCGTCGTCCGAGCGTTCCTCGTCGTCGTCGCCGACGTCGAGCAGCGACAGCGCGGGGCTCGACGTCGGCGAGTGCGTCATCGACATCCCCGACACCGGCGTGCCCGACAGCGTCGACTGTTCGGACCCCGAAGCCCAGCTGCAGTTGGGTGCCGTGTCCGGACCCGGCCAGTGCCCCGACGGCCCCGCCAGCGAGGGTTCGTACCTCTACCAGGCGACGGTCACCGGCCAGACCCGGTGCTTCCTGCCCAATTTCCAACAGGGCGACTGCTTCCGGGTCGACTCGGTGGAGACGATGTTCAGGAAGGTGGGCTGCGCGGATCCCAACGCCGCGGGCAAGGTCACCACCCGCCTCGACAGCAACGATCCCAGCGCGTGCGTTCCGCCCGCGCAGGCGCTGGCATTCCCGGAACCGGAACGCACCTACTGCCTGGCGCAGAACGAGTGATGCCCGCGCCGGTCACGCCGACCGGCCGCTGACCGCCGCGTCCCGCGTTCCGCTGCTGCCATAGCCGAGCGCACGACGCACCGTGGTGATGTGGTCGAGGCTCGGCCGCTCCGGGGTGCCGGGGACGCGGATGTAGTGCCCGCCGTCGGCGGCGGCGATGTCGATGCGGTCGGCGAGCACGCCGGTGTCCAGCGGGGTGCCGGCCCGGATGTAGGTGAGCCGGCCCACCGCCGCCTCGGGCGACCGGTAGCGCTGCGCCCGTTTGGTCTGCTGGGTGACCGCGCCCAGGTGATCGGGCTCCCATGCCTGCACCAGCGCGGTCATGTACGCCATCAACGTGCGGTCGTCGGTCCCCGCGTCGACGTCGAACGCGACCTGGTTCTGCGCCCTCGACCGGTCGGTGAATCCCGCCCGCACCACGTACTCGAACCGGGTGGAACTCGCCTCCGGCTGTTCACCGGACCGGCTGCGGGCGAACTCGGCGTAGATGCCCGCCGCCGGGCCGCCGCCTCCTGCGCGTTCGGTGAACCTGTCGATGGCCCGTTCGATATCGGCGATGTCGTCGACGTCGACCGGTTGCAGGTCATATCCGGTGCGCCCGTCCGGATCACGAGGCAGCCACACACCCCAGTGCCCGTACACATCCGGCTGCGACGGCGCCAGCCGCAACGACCGCTGCACCCGCTCTGCGCAGGACCACAGGTGGTCGGGACGGTCGCCCCAGCCGCCCAGAATCCACAGCACAACAGACCCCCGATACCCGTCGACGCCACCCTCACAGTGATCATGCCGTCGCGGCGGCCGTTTCGATAATCGGCGGTCGGTGTCTACCCGTGGGCCAGCGGCCAGAAGTCGGTGGTGACCTCGGCGATGCCGGCGAGCTCCGCCCGCAGCGCCGCAGCCAGCCGGTCGCCCCAGCGGCCCCAGTCCGCGCCGGCGTCAGGCTGGTCCCACCCGAGGTCGTGGTGGAAGTGCCGGTTGAAGAAGCCGGCCCACTGCTCGAGGTCGCGTTCGAGGTCCTTCGACAGGGGGAGGTCGCCCCGCGCCAGGAGGTAACGCTGCCCGCCGGATTCCCAGAGCGGGAAGTCGACCGTGTACTCCGGCATGAGCCGGATGACGGGGGGGACGACTGTGCGGGCGTCGGTGGTGACCTCGTCGACGAGCCCCCACTGCAGTGCGGTGGCGGGGTCCACGGTGTCGCCGGTGAGGAACAGGTAGGCGGTCCGCCACCGCCCGATGCGACGGGTGATGCTGACGGTGCCGCCTGCCCCGGGAATCAGGCCCAGTTCCAGTTCCGGCAGCCCGATCACCGAATCGGGATGTGCCGTCACCCGTCCGCAGTACGCGGCCATCTCCAGTCCGCTGCCGAGCACCTGGCCGTGCACCTCGGCCCGCAGTGCCGGCCCGAGGCGGCGGACCAGCTCGTCGAGCACCAGCGCCGGGCTGTGCCGGGTGCGGGCCAGGTGCGCGTGGGCCGGATCGGTGAAGGAACCGAACTCGGCCAGATCGCCGCCGCTGCAGAACGAGGGCCCGTTGCCGGAGAGCACCACCTCGGTGACCGACGGGTCGAGGCGGGCGATCTCGAGCGCCTCGAGTAGCGCGGCACGGGCGTCGGTGGAGAAGGCGTTGTGCCTGCCCGGCCGGTTGAACCGGACCCGCAGGGTGTCGCCGTCGCGCTGCGCCAGCACCGGATCGGGCAGCGCCGGAGGCGTTCTGGGTCCACGCGCGGCGAGCCAGGACTGGAACTCGGCGCTGCCCTGCAGCGTCGAGTAGGCCAGCGACTCCGCGATCAGGCCGGCGTGGGCGGGCGCCGCGACGTCCACCGCGCGCAGCACGTCGTCGCCGATCGCGGCCGCCTTCGGCCAGGTGCGGCAGCGCTGATCGAGTTCGGCGAGGGTGCGCTGCACCGACGGCACCCGGACCACGCGGCGGTCCTCACACGGCTGCTCGGTGAGGGTGAAAGTCGCTCGCTGCAACCAGTGTTCGGCGCCCGGTGCGGCAGGGTCGCCGGTGGCGACCACGACGCCCGCCGGTTCCGCGGCGTCCGGCGACGGCGGGTCCGACAGGTCGACGACGCGCATCAGCCGGAGTATTTCGCGATCAGCTCCTGCTTGTAGAGCTTGCCGGTGTCGGTGCGGGGCAGTTGGGCCTCGAACGAGATGGACCGCGGACACTTGTAGTGCGCCAGGCGGTCCCGCAGCCAGCCGAGCAGTTCCTCGGCGAACGCCTCGGTCGCATCGGCCGGGTGGACGGTCTGCACCACACCTTTGACGCGCTGGCCCATCTCGTCGTCCGGCACGCCGAACACCGCGGCGTCCATCACCTTCGGGTGGGTCACCAGCATGTTCTCGGCCTCCTGCGGGTAGATGTTCACCCCGCCGGAGATGATCATGTGGTGCCGCCGGTCGGTGAGGTACAGGTAGCCCTCCTCGTCGAGGTAACCGATGTCCCCCACCGTGGTCCAGCCGTGGGATTCCCGTGACTTGGCCGTCTTGTCCGGATCGTTGAGGTACTCGAACGACGCGCCGCCCTCGAAGTAGATCTCGCCGGGCTGGTCGGGTCCGAGCTCGTTGCCGTCCTCGTCGAGGATGTGGATGGCCCCGTTCATCGGCTTGCCCACCGACCCGGGGTGGGTGAGCCAGTCCTCGGCCGAGATCAGCGTGGACCCGTGCGCCTCGGAGGACGCGTAGTACTCGTCGACGATCGGGCCCCACCAGTCGATCATCTGCTTCTTGATCTCCACCGGACACGGTGCGGCGGCGTGCATCACCCGCTTGAGGCTGGAGACGTCATAGCTCTTGCGCACGGACTCCGGCAGCTTCAGCATCCTGGTGAACATCGCGGGCACGAACTGCCCGTGGGTGACGCGGTGGCGCGCGATGGCGTCGAGACAGCCCTGCGCGTCGAACTTCTCCAGCACGACGGTGGTGATCCCGGCGGCCTGGATCTGCATCGACCACACCGACGGGGCGGTGTGGTACAGCGGCGCGGGGCTCAGGTAGACCGCGTCGGGGTCGAGCCAGAACTGCACCAGCATCGCCATCAGGCCGGGCGCCTCCGACGGATGCACGTGCGGCAGTTCGCGTTTGATGCCCTTGGGCCGGCCGGTGGTTCCCGACGAGTACTGCAGCAGATCGCCCTCGATCTCGTCGTCGATCGGTGTGTCGGGCTGTCCGGCAACGCCTTCGGGGTAGCGGACCCAGCCGTCGAGGTCGCTGGAGGCGCCCGTCGCCGACGTTTCGGCTCCGTCGGCGATGAGCAGCACGGCGGGCAGCCCGCGCGGCAGATGCTCGCCGAGTTCCGCGCAGGTCTCGCGGAGCGCCGCCGATCCGACGACGGCCTTCGCGGCGCTGTTGTCGATGATGTAGGCCGCCTCGGCGGCTGTGAGGTGGGTGTTGATCGGCACGTAGTACAGGCCGCTGCGGCGGGCCGCCCACATGACGGCGTGCATGTGCTCGTTGTTCTCCATGAGGATGGCGACGACGTCGCCCTCCTGCAGCCCGTTGGCGCGGAAATGGTGTGCCAGCCGGTTGGCCCGTGCCTCGAGGTCGTCGAACGTGATGACGGTGCCGGACGGGTGGAGGATGATCGCCGGCTTACCGGCGCCGACATGCTCGCGGATCTGCATGGACCGACTCTACGACGGTCATACTTGACGGGTGTCAAGTGGGCGGCCTGCGGTGGGTCAGCAGCGCAGCGAGCTCCTCGCGGCTCGTCGTCCCGGTCTTGCTCATCGCCTTGTAGATGTGCCCTTCGACGGTGCGCACGGACAGCGTCAGGCGTTCGGCGACGTCACGGTTGGACAGCCCGTGGCCGAGCAGCGACACGATCTCCCGCTCCCGGTGGGTGAGCGGTATCGGTTCGCGGGCCTGCCGCAGCGCCGGAGTCTCGATGATGCCGCACGTCTCGGCCAGCGCCTCGGCGCGCGCGAGGCAGGTCAGAAACGAGCCGCGCAACTCCCCGTCGCGGTAGGCCACCCCACCCTGCGCGGCGGCGTCGACTGCCGCCACCAGGTCCCCCATCGCCTCGAACTCCTCCGAGGCAACCACCAGCTCCGCGGCATCGTGGTCACGAAGGGCTGCTGCGAGTCGCGCCGCGATGCGGGCACGTGGACCCTCGACGATCGCGCCGAGTTCACCCAACCTCGCCGCACATGACGTGTCGCCGAACTGTGCCGCGGTCTGCAGGCACATCACCTCGGCCGCGAATCGTCCGTTGGCGGCCGCTGTTCGGGCGGCCCTCGTAACCATCGCCATCGCCTCGCTGACCACCCCCTGCCCGGCCGACAGCCAGGCCAGGGCGAGGGCGCGCTCGTCATCAAGGGATCGGAACGTGCGCTGCCGGGCATCGAGATCCGTCAGGAGCGCCGCGGCCTGCGCCGTCGATCCCCGCATCGCCAGCGCCGTCATGTGCGCGACGCCGTAGCGGTACCCCCAGCCGATGGCGTAACCCGAGGCGGTCAACGCCCGCTCCGCCGGCGCCAGCAGGACACAGGCCGTGTCCAGGTGGCCGCTGCCCAGCGCGGCCCGTCCCGCGACCGCGGCGCCCAGCCACCGCGGATCGCCGGGAAGGTCGTCAGCCTGTCGGCGCACCCGCTCGGCCAGCTCCTCGGCCTCGGCGACACGGCCGGCGAAGAGCAACGCCCCGAGGTGCGCGTCGGCGATGTTGAACTGCATGTGCGGGGCGTCCGAAGACCGGGTCGCCACGGCGTATCCGGCCTCGGCCACGCTCACGGCCCGGCCGAGCCGACCAGCATCCGCCTCGATGGCGGTGAGCGCCCACGCCGTCTCGGCCCCCACGATCGCGGGCAGGTCGTCGAGCTCGAGGTGCTGCGCGGTCTTCACCGCATCACCGGGCCGGTCGACGGCGAACCAGTACACCGTCCGGAGCGCGGCCATCGAGTGACCGGCCGGCCCGGCGGTGATGTCCGAGGCGGCGTCGATGATCGCCCTGGCCGCAGGAGGATCGGCCAGGGCCCACAGGAGATTGCTCGCGCGCAGATAGGCCAGCCGCGCGCGATTCTCGTCGCCCATCCCGTCGACGGACATCTCGGCGAGCAGCGCTTCAGCCTCCCGTCCGCGTCCGCTCCAGGACAGCGCGTGTGCCCGGATGAACACCGCTTCGGGTCCCTCCCCGGCGTGCACGGCCGCGGAGGCGAGCCGATCCGCGAGCGACAGGTCCGCGAGTGCGACAGCCTTGCGGGCGGCCGTGACCAGCAGATGGCCGTCCGGGGTGAGGTCCGAGTCCATGCTCATGGCGGCGCGGCGGACCAGTACCCGCGCATCGTCCCGGTCGTCCGCGGCGCCGAGTTCGGTGGCCACGAGTCCCCGCAGCCTGCGCAGCCGGGTGGGCGCCGCGCGGTTTCTGCGCACCTCTCCGTACAACGGGTGCGCGACCCACACCTGGGGGCCCGTGCCGGCCTGATCGACCCTGATCAACCCCCGGGCATCGGCGTCCTCGACGGCGTCGGGGCCGACCATCCGCTCCAGAGCCGGCAGCGCGATCGGCTCGCCGACCGCCAGTGTGTCGATGACCGCCGCCACATCCGGCGCCAGTGCGCCCATCCGGGATTCGATCAGTTCGATGAGGCTGTGCGGGACGACGATGGGATCGTCGAGCCAGTACCACGTGCCCGACTCCCCGCCGAACCGGCCTTCGGTGACCTGCTGCTCGACGATGTGGCGCAGGTAGAGCGCGTTACCGCGGGTCAGCTCCCACAACCGGCGTGCGGCGTGCGGGTCGACCGGACCGGCCAGCGCCGCGGACAGCAGGGCCGTGGTCTCCGGAAGTGACAGCGGCTCGAGGTCGAGCCTGTCGAACTGGCCGATCCGGTAGAGCTCGTGCACGCCGACGGGAATCTCTTCGCCGTCGCGGATGCTCAGTATCAGCTTCGCCTCACCGCGCTGCGCGATCTGCTGCAGTACGAACAACGACAGCTCGTCGAGCAGGTGGACGTCGTCGACCCCGACCACCACCGCGGTGCCGGGCGGGGCCGCGCTGAGCGACCGGATCACGGCGCACACCAGCTGGAGATCGTCGCGGTCTGCCGTTCCGGCCCACGCCGCAAACGCTCCGAGCGGAAGGCCGCGGGCGCACGAGGTGCCGACGACCCAGCGGACCGTGTGTCCGAGAGTCGCGGCCTGCTCCAGCGCTTCACGCACCACCCGGCTCTTACCCACCCCGGCCGCGCCGCCGATGACGATTCCGCACAGGCCCGGGTCGGACAGGGCGGCCGCGACCAGTCGCATCTCCTCGGAGCGACCGGTCAACGGCCAGGTCAACCGCATACGCCCACCCTAGGAACCGTGGGGAGCCGCAAGTAGTGGATTGCACCGGAACGCACAAACAGCAGTAGTGCAGTACTCGCGTATTCGGCGCGGGTGCCCGTGATGATGGAAAGCGTCCTGATCTGCAGTGGTGGGTCACGAAGTGGAGTCCGACATGGGCGAAGGGGCGGCAGTCCTTCGGCGGGGTGCGCGGCGCGACGCCGCCACATCGGACGAGGACGCCGTCGCTCCGGTCGAGGCGACGCGCGCATCCCGCGGACGGCGTGCGTGGATCCGGCGGTTCGTGGCCACGACGCCCGGGATGATCGTGCTGATCGCGGCCACCGTCGTCGCGACCTGCACGGTGGCCGCCGTGGTCTGCGCCGGCGGGCTCGACCGGCGGATAGCCGAACACGACACCGTGCTCGAGCGGTCGGAACCGTTCGCCTACGCGGCGCAGAATCTGTACGCCGCGCTGTCCGCGGCCGATGCAGCCGCCGCGTCGGCGTTCCTGTCCGGCGGGACTCTGTCAGCACCGGCGAGGATGCGGTACCAGCAGGCGCTGGCGGCGGCGTCGTCGGCGCTGGTGGACGTCACGGCCGGCGCCACCGACGCGGACACGCGTGCCGAGGCGGCGGAGGTCTCGACGCAGCTGGCGACCTACACGGGGCTGGTCGAACTCGCGCGGGCCAACAACCTCCAGGAGTTCCCGGTCGGTTCTGCGTATCTGCGCGAGGCCTCGTCGTTGATGCAGACCGAACTGCTCCCCGGGGCCGAGCGGATCTTCGCGCGCGACCTGGCCGTGGTCCACGCCGGACAGCGCGCGGTCGGCGCGACACCCGTCGCAGGCCTGGTATTGCTGACGGTGCTGCTCGCAGTGCTCCTGGCCGGTTCGCTGGCGCTACGCGCCAGGACGAACCGGCAGGTCAACATCGGTCTGATCGTCGCGGCGGCCGTGGTGGTGCTGGTGATGACGTGGATCGTCACGGCCACCTGGGTGGCGGCGGCAAGCATCGAGCGCGGCCAGAGCGAGGGCACAGCACGGTTCGGCCAGCTCGCAAAGGCAAGGATCCTGGCCCAGCAGGCGCGGACCGACGAGATGCTCCAGCTCATCGCACGGGGCGACATCACCAGGGGAGAGGAATCCTTCCGGGGCCGGCTCGACGAGCTCACCGGCGTGCTGGGATCGGGACCCGTGGCCGTCCTCGACGAAGTCCAGCGCTGGTCGGCCGCACACGACAGGCAGGTGACGGCCTACGTCGGCGGTGAGTACAACGCCGCGGTGACCCAGGCCGTCGGGTCCCACCCGAACGGGTCGGCCGCGCAGTTCGCCGAGGTGGAGTCCACCCTGCGCGACCACATCGAGCAGACGCGTGCGGTATTGCGCGACCGCACAGCGGAAGCCGGTGACGCCCTGGCCTGGACTCCCCTCGGCACGACGTTGTTGCTGGCGCTCGCCGCGGTGGCCGCCACGGCCGGGCTGTGGCCGCGGCTCGAGGAGTTCCTGTGAGGGCGCGGTGGGTACTGGTGGCACTGGCGGTCGTCGCCGGCGGCTGTGGTTCACCCCCGGCGCCGCCCGCGCCGGTCAACGCCACACCTGCACAGGTCAGACCGGCCGGTGCGACCGAGATCACCGCCGCGCCGGGGACGCCGGCGCCGGACTGCGATCGCGAGGCGAGCCTGCGCCCCGGCCCGATGCCGGAGCCGGGGAACATGCCGGCGAACTCGACGATGGCGGCGATCTCGGAGCGGGGACGGCTGGTGGTCGGCGTCGACCAGAACACCTTCCTGTTCGGGTACCGCAATCCCACAACAGGGCACCTGGAGGGCTTCGACATCGATCTCGCCCGCGAGATCGCACGACGCATCTTCGGCGACGACGACCGCATCGACCTGCGGGTGGTCGATGCCGCTCAGCGGGAGACCGCGCTGACGTCGGGTCAGGTGGACCTCGTGGTGCGGACCTACTCGGTCACGTGTCAGCGCCGCGAGAAGCTCGCCTTCTCGACGGTGTACTTCTATGCCAACCAGCGCATCCTCGCTGTCGAGGGATCGGGCATCGACTCCGCTGCGACGTTGGCCCGCAAGCGGGTCTGCGCGGTGTCCGGCACGACGTCGCTCTCGACGCTGTTCGCACTCGAAGCACGGCCCACCGTCGTCGGTGTGACCAGCTGGACCGACTGCCTGGTGATGCTGCAGCAGGGTCAGATCGATGCGATCAGCACCGACGACGTCGTGCTGGCCGGGCTGGCCGAGCAGGACCCCAGCGTGGACATCGTCGGGCCGAGCATGGGTGTGGAGCCCTACGCCATCGGGATCCGGAAGGACCGCGACGACCTGGTCCGGTTCGTCAACGGTGCGCTCGACGAGATCCGTTCCGACGGAACGTGGCAACGGCTCTACTCCAGATGGCTGGACAGTCTCGGGCCGTCGCCCGGCCCCCCCGCACCGCGCTACGGGGCGGCGCCATGACGGCGAAGGCGTTCCACGAGATCGACCGCGAACTCGCGGCCGGCACGGACGACGTCGCATCGATGTCGGCCGCCCTGTTCGAGCTCGACGCACACCCCGGCATGGCCCATGTCCGCCGCTACTCCCCCAGCGGGGTGACCGCACAGCGGTGGGCGCATGCCGAGGAGACGCTGAGGCGGTTGTGGGACTTCCTGACTCAGGCCATGTCGGCCCTGGATTCGGCCAGGACCGCGCGCGATCGGTCCGGTCTCGACGACGTCCGGCTCGCCGAGCTGAGGCACATGTTGCGCGAACTGCCGCAGACGCTCGACGACACCCGTGCGGTGATCCGCGTCCTCGATGCCGTCGACGAGATCGATTCGCAGGTGGCACACGGCCTCGCCCCGATCATGACGCGCCTCGACGAGGTGGGCGCCGGCTATCCGCCCGAGATCGTCGAGCTGCTCGACATCGCGGCCACCGATCCGCTGTCGTTGACGGCTTCCGGCGTCACCGAACGCCTCACCGCGATCGCCGAATGGGCCGCCCTGCGGGAGAACTGGACGGAGGCGCTCGCCGACACCGCCGGCGCCGTCGACCTGGTGCGGGCCGCGTTCGCCGGAGCGGCCGGCACCCGGCGCCGGGTCGAGCAGCAGGTGCTCACCGCGCCGCTGCCGACCCTCCCGGATCCCGAACCCGCTCTCCGACGGCAGCTGCGGTCACTCACCGAGGTGGATCCCGCTGCCCTGCAGGAGCTCCGGCGCCGCATCGACGCGACGCTGCGGGAGATCCGCGCGGACGAGGCGGTTGCACAGGGCCTGCTCGACCGCCGCGACGAGCTGACCGGACGGCTACGGGGGTACCAGGCGAAGGCCGCGCGGCTCGGGCTGGTCGAGGATGCCGACCTGGTGTCGTCGATGCGGATCGCCACCGGCCTGCTGTCCCGGCGCCCATGCGATCTGCGCGCCGTGACCCGCGCGGTGGCCGACTACCAGCAGGTCATCGCCTCCAAGCGCGGGAGGGCCGGATGAGGTGCGCCGAGTCCGGTTGCACCGGAATTGTTGTCGACGGCTACTGCGACGTGTGCGGGACGGCCCCCGCCCCGGAGTGCGGGACGTCGCCCGGCCTCCCGCCCTCGACCGCGGCCATGCCGTCCGCCGCGCGCTCGGCCCGCTCGCGGCGCACCACGGCGAGCTCCACGGTCAGCGCACGTGGCGGCCTCGGCGCCGGGATCATCGACATCCCCCGCGTACCCAAGGGCGATCCCGCCGCCGCCATCCTGCCCGACCCACAGGTGCCGGAGGCACACAGGTTCTGCGGAAACTCCGACTGCGGAAGGCCGGTCGGACGCGGCGCTGACGGCGCACTCGGCCGGCCGTCGGGGTACTGCACCCACTGCGGCACCCGCTACTCGTTCGTCCCCCGGCTGTCCCGTGGCGAGGTGATCGGCGGGCAGTACGAGGTGCAGGGCTGTATCGCCCACGGCGGTCTCGGCTGGATCTACCTCGCGACCGACAACAACGTGCACGGCCGCCACGTCGTACTCAAGGGCCTCGTCCACTCGGGTGACGTCGATGCGATGGCCGCGGCCGCGGCCGAGGCCCACGCGCTGGCGGAGGTCGAACATCCGAACATCGTCCGGATCCACAATTTCGTCGAGCACGTCGACGACACCGGGTTCCCGGTCGGCTACATCGTCATGGAGTACGTCGGCGGGACGTCGCTCAAACAGATCCGCAGAGCCAACGGCGGACCCCTTCCTCCGGAACAGGCGGTGGCCTACATCGTCGAGATCGCTCCTGCCATCGGGTATCTGCACGCCCAAGGCCTCGCATACTGCGATTTCAAGCCCGACAACGTGATGCAGACCGACGAGCAGGTCAAGCTCATCGACCTCGGCGCCGTCGTCGACATGGATGACGACGACTGCGCGATCTACGGCACCGTCGGCTATCAGGCGCCGGAGATCGCCTGGACCGGACCGACGGTCGCCAGCGACATCTACACCGTGGGACGCACACTCGCCGTGCTGGTGATGGACGTGCCGCAGGAACCCGGCCGGCCGGCAACCCGGTTGCCCGGCCCCGACGACGTGCCCGTTCTGGCGGAGCACCCGTCACTGCACCGCTGCATCCTCCGGGCCACCGACCCCGACCCGGGCCGGCGCTTCGCGTCGATGGAGGAGATGGCCGACCAGCTGACCGGCGTGCTGTACGAGATCGCCGCAGCGGGCGGCACGGCGGTGCAGCCGCGGAAGTCGAGCCACTTCAGCCACCAGCGTGGGATCTTCGGCGCGGCCCACGACGCGGCGATCGTCCCGGCCGAGGTGGTCGCGGCGCTCGCCGTGCCCGTGGTCGACCCCCACGATTCCGGGGCCGCGGTGCTGGCCACCACGAGTGGGACCCCGCCCGCCCAGCTCGAGAACGCGCTCTGGCTCGCGCAGGGCGGGGCGAATCGTGGCAGCAGCTCCTCCGTCGAGATCCCTCTGCGGTTGGTCCGTGCGGCATTGGAGGTCGGCAACCCCGGCGATGCGCGGAAGCGGCTCGCCGAGCTGAGGCCCGCGCTGCCGAACGACTGGCGACTGTCCTGGTATCTCGGCCAGTGCGCCCTTCTCGAGGGCGACCATGCCGAGGCCGCAGACCATTTCGACGAGGTGCTAGCCATGTTGCCGGGCGAGCTGGCACCGAAACTAGCCGTCGCGGCGGCAGCGGAACTGCGCGGCGCGCACGACGCCGCGGTGCGCCACTACGAGACGGTGTGGCGCACCGACGACAGTTACGTCAGCGCCGCCTTCGGGTGTGCTCGCCTGCATGCGCGTTCGGGGGACAGGGCCGGCGCGGTCGCGGCACTGGACCGGGTGCCCGAGGCGTCGGCCCACTGTGCGCCTGCGGGCGCGACGGCCGTCGGCATCCTTCTCGACGGGCTCGAGCCCGATGAGCTGGACGAGAGGACACTCCTCGACGCGGCCAAACGGTCCTGTGCGCTGAACCTCGAGTCGGCGGCACGACGCGCGTCGATCCGGCTCACAGTGCTCGACGCGGCGTTGCGCTGGCTGGACGCCGGGAACACGGCCGCCGCATTCCGGCTACTGAACGTCGACTTCGACGAACAGGGTGTACGCGCAGGCATAGAGTCCTGCTACCGCGTACTGGCGCGCGATGCCGTCGATGTGTGGGAGCGCATCGCACTGGTGGAGCGCGCCAACGCGGTGCGACCGAGGACCAGGACGTGACGGCACCCGGCGGACGCTGCCCTCGGTGCTCCGCCCCGGTACAGCCTGCGCACCGGTTCTGCGGGTCGTGCGGCGGCGCGTTGTTCGAGGTGGCGCCGGTGGCGGTGCCGAGGCCAGAGCCGCACGGGCCCTGTGACTGTGGCAACGCGGATTTCACCGACGGGTACTGCACCGTCTGCGGGGAGCGTCGCCCCGAGCCCGACCGGGACGAGGTGGCCGTGCGCGGCATCGTGCTGGTCACCGACCGCGGGCTGCACCACACCCGCAACGAGGATGCCGCGGCAGCAGGGGTCGTGCCCACCGATGACGGCCGTTTCTCGTTCGCCGTCGCCGTCTGCGACGGTGTGTCCACCTCTGTGGACGCGCAGACCGCCGCCACCGCTGCCGCGCAGGCCGGTGTCGCGGCGATGCTCGACGCACTCGCGGCCTGCCGCAGCGGCCACGGCGCCGCCGCGACGGGTCTGGCGGGCGCCGCCGCGACGGGTCTGGCG
>NZ_JACKSJ010000196.1 GCF_025821665.1 [Mycobacterium] manitobense | reverse complement strand
CGCCCCGCCGCCGCGGCAGGCGGAGGTCACCAGTCAGATGCCGCCGACCCCGCCTGCGGCCCCCACCCCGGCGCCGCAGCCACCGCGGCAGGCCAACTCGATGATGCGCGCGCCCCAGGCGAACGCCCCGACGGGCGCGCGTTTCGAACAGCCCCGTACGGCCCCGACCGCGCCGCCGCGCCCGGCCGCCGCTCCGGCGCCGACCCAGCACTTCGCCGACCCGCAGGCCGAACAGAACACGGCCTGGCCGGGGCAGACGGCCAATCAGCCCGCTCCGACGTCGGCGGCCACGATGGGCAACCACCGCGCCATCGATGCGCTGTCCCACGTCGGCGTGAAGTCGGCGGTCAAGATGCCGTCGCAGCGCGGCTGGCGCCACGTCCTCTACATGCTCACCCGCATCAATCTCGGGTTCTCTCCTGACGAGCTGTACGAGATGGACCTGCACACCCGGATCCGCCGCAACGCACGGGACTCGTATCAGATCGGTGTGTTCGGGCTCAAGGGCGGCGTCGGCAAGACGGCCGTCACCGTCGCACTCGGCTCGGCGCTGAGCAGGATCCGCGGCGACCGGATCCTCGCCGTCGACGCCGATCCCGACGGCGGCAATCTCGCCGACCGGGCCGGACGCCAGTCCGCGGCCACGATCGCCGACCTGCTGTCCGACAAAGAACTGGCGCGCTACAACGACATCCGCGCGTACACCAGCATGAACGCCTCCAACCTCGAGGTGCTGTCGTCGGAGGACTACAGCGGTGCCCGCCGCGAGTTCAACGACGAGGACTGGAAGGGCATCGTCGGCGTCGTCTCGCGGTATTACAACCTGGTTCTGGCCGACTGCGGCACAGGGCTTTTCACACCCGCGTCGCGGGGCGTGCTGTCGACGGTGTCGGGCATGGTGATCGTCGCCAGCGCCTCGATCGACGGCGCCCGCCAGGCGGCCGTCACGATGGACTGGATGCGCCAGAACGGTTATCAGGATCTGCTGGGCCGGTCCTGCGTGGTGATCAACCATGTGACACCGGGGAAGCCGAACATCGACGTGGCCGATCTCGTTCAGCAATTCGAGCGGCACGTGCCACCCGGTCGTGTCATCGTTCTCCCGTGGGACAAGCACATCGCCGCGGGCACCGAGATCCAGCTCGACCTGCTCGACGATACCTTCGAGCGGAGGATCATCGAGTTGGCGGCCGCCTTGTCTGACGACTTCGACAGGCTCGAACGCCGTTGACCACCACCGCCGCTGCCTCGTCGAGCACCTCGAGCGTCACCCCGGGACGGCCGTCCACCACCCGGGTGACAATCCTCACCGGTCGGCGGATGACCGACCTGGTGCTGCCGGCGTCGGCACCCATCGAGACCTACATCGACGAGACGGTGGCCGTCCTGGGCGAGATGCTCGAGGACACCCCGAAGGACGTGCTGGGCGGCTTCGACTTCTCGGCACAGGGCGTGTGGGCGTTCGCGCGGCCGGGCGCGCCGCCGATCAGGTTCAGTGAATCCCTCGATGACGCAGGCGTCGTCGACGGTTCGCTGCTGACGCTCGTCTCGGTCAGCCGGACCGAACGGTACCGGCCGCTGGTCGAGGACGTGATCGACGCGATCGCCGTGCTCGACGAGTCTCCGGAGTTCGACCGCACCGCACTCAACCGCTTCGTCGGCATCGCCATTCCGCTGGTGGCGCTGGTGGTCACGGTGCTGGCACTGCTCACCTGGTCGAACACCGGCCAGGACTGGTGGTGGGCGGTGGCGCTCGGTGTGCTGGGCCTCGGGATCCTCGGCGGCAGCCTGATGGCCCGAAGCCGGTACGACAACATCGACCTGTCCGAGAGTCTGCTGGTGGCGTCGGTGCCGCTACTGGCCGGCGCTGCGGCACTGGCGGTTCCGCTACCCCGCGGTGTCGAACAGCTGGGTGCGCCCCAGGTGGCCGGTGCGGCGTCGGTCGTGTTGTTGCTGACACTCGCCACCCGCGGAGGCCCGCGCGGCCGTGCTCATCTTGCCGCGTTCCTCGCGGTGACGTGCACCGCGATCGCACTGGCGGCGATCGCCTTCGGTTACGGCTGGCAGTACTGGGTGCCCGCAGGCGCCGTCGCATTCGGCCTGATGGCGGTCACCAACGCGGCGAAGCTCACTGTCGCCGTTGCGCGTATCGCTCTGCCCCCGATTCCGGCCCCCGGCGAGACGGTGAGCAACGACGAACTGCTCGACCCGGTGACCACCCCGGATCCCAGCGACGAGGAGTCGCCGACCTGGCAGGCCATCATCGCCTCGGTTCCCGAATCGGCCGCGCGACTGCAGGAACGCAGTGTGCTGGCCAAGAAGCTGTTGATCGGCTTCCTGACCGCCGGGGCGCTGGTGCTGGCCACCGGTGCGATCACCGTCGTCGTGCAGGGCCACTTCTTCGTGCACAGCCTGATCGTCGCCGGCCTCGTCACGGCGATCTGCACCTTCCGCTCGCGCCTGTACGCCGAACGGTGGTGTGCCTGGGCATTGCTCGCGGCGGCGGTGATCATCCCCACCGGCGTGACCGTACGGCTGTGCCTGTGGAATCCGGACGACGCCTGGCTGGTCCTGGCCGTCTACCTCGCGCTCGGCGCGGTGGCGTTGGTGATCGTCGGCGCCACCGACAACGTGCGGCGGGTGTCGCCGGTGACCAAGCGCATCCTCGAACTGCTCGACGGCGCGACGATCGCCGCGGTCATCCCGCTGCTGCTGTGGATCGCCAGCGTCTACGACCTGTTACGGAACCTGCGGTTCTGAGTGCCCGCCGGTGCGGGTGAGCTGACACCCGCGGGAACCCGCGAGATGCGGACGCCACCGGCCGTCTGAGCGTCAGGGCCGGTCGCCGGTGGTCTCGGCGACCAGGGCGTCGATGCGTTCGCGGTCGGCGTCGATGGACTCGCTGGCCGCCGCCGTCGCGTTCTGCAGCGCTTCGTTCAGCCGCTGCTCCACCGTCGCCGCACCGAGCCGCAACAACCCCGGCTCGAGATGGATCCCGGTCAGGTGGTGATGCCCGTTGAGGGTCACCTCCACGGTCCCGGTCTCGTCTGTGGCGGTGAAGGTCTCGCTGTTCATCTTGTGCAACTGGTCGTCCATGATGGACTGCAACCGCTGCGCCTGCTGCAGCACCGCGGCGACCTCGGGGTGCATGTCGTCGGTCACGTGATCTCCTTGTCCTGGCCGCCGTCCTTGCCGGGGCGTCGCGCCCGCAGACCGATGACGGGCTCGGTGGACGGGCGATCCTCGACGTACAGCTCCTCGTCGGGCGAGAGGCCCGGCGTCCGCCGCCTCTCCTTGGCGCCGCCACCCTGGCCGCCCATGCCGTGGCCGCCGCCCATCGGCATACCGCCCATCGCGCCGCCGGCGGTGCCCGCGGCACCGACCGGCGCCGCACCGCCGCCGGAAACGGCGG
>NZ_JACKSJ010000195.1 GCF_025821665.1 [Mycobacterium] manitobense | reverse complement strand
GTGGCGGCGGGGCGGGCATGGCGCCGGTGGCGGGCCGCGACGGCGGCGGGCTCGACGGCCACGGACCCGGCGCGACCGGACTGCTGATCACGTTGAGCTGCTGACTGCCGGTGCGGAAGGTCAGGCGAGGCCCGTCGGGAGCGCCGAGGCTCACGTCGACGTCGTCGTCGATGAACACCTGGGGCTGCCGCGCGCCGCCGCTGTAGATGCCGTTGCGACTCTTGTTGTCGATGGCCACCCACTGCTGACCGTCGAAGCGCAGCACCGCGTGGACGCGCGAGATGGCTTGTCGCTCGGGCACGTCCACACGGATATCGCATTGGTCACCGCGACCGACGGTGACCTCCCGACCGGCCGGGAACGTGTACATCGCCGCTCCGAGCCACACCGTCAGCGGCGGAGCTGCCACTGCTCTGTCGGTCACGTGTACCTCCGGGGGTCAGGAGTCACTGGCGGCGTCATCGGTCTACGCGTCCGCGAACTGGTCGAAGCAGCGGTCGGCGTTTGTCTGCAGGCCGGCGCGGTAGGCCAGGATTCGGGTGAAGCCGGCGGGCACCGCGTTGCCGTTGACGTCGCTGGCGCCGATGCCGTTGGTGAGCAAACCTGAGACACTCTCGTCGACGTCGCCCGCGGTCAGCTGGAAGTTCCCGCCGGACGGCAAGGTGATCGGTTCGACCATCTCGCGGTCGGCGGCACCGGTCAGGCAGGCGGTGCGCATCGCGGCGGTCGCGCTGTCCAGGGCCAGGCCCCGCTGGTGCTGCAGGGCGATCATGTAGCGCGACGTCACTGCCGACAGCGCGGTGTTGTCCCCCTGCAGCATCATGCCGTCGTCCTCGTTGGCGGCCCTGCCCATCTCCTCGAGCGCCGGGAGGTCGGCGGTGATGGTGTTGGTCGCCGGACAGTAGGTCACCGGTGCGGCGGAGGTGGCGTCGGGACATTCGGCCGTGGTGTCGAAGGACAGGGCGGGCGGCTGCTCGGGCTTGTAGATGAAGCCGAGTGTCTCCACCAGGGAGGCGATCGACTCCTCGCCGATGGGCAGCTGGCCGCTGTTCACCGACCCGGTCTCCTCGTCGACCTGGAGCACCATCGGGATGTCGCCCCGGCGCTGGTAGATCTCGTCCAGATCGATGGCGGCGCAGGCGGAGACGCCGGACACGAAGCCGATCTGAGCGGCGGTGATCCGGTCGAGCGCGGTGCCGTGCCCCTCTTCGATCATCTCGACGTCGGCGGGGGTGAGGACGGGGTCACGGGAGGCGATGACGGCGGCGAGGATCTTGTTCAGGCCGTCGCCGGTGCTCAGCGTGAATCGTGGCGAGCCGTCCTCGGCGACCCACCGCATGTACGCGCCGGCGAAGCAGTCGGCCTGCTGCTCGAAGACGATGGTCGGCGTGCGCGGATTGACCAGCCCGGCCATCCGCTGCACGGCGTGCCCGTACTCGTGGGCCATCAGCCCGGCCGCGGATGTCTTGCCGAAGTACTTGACCCCGACGGGGACGAGAAGCCCGCGGTCCCAGGCGATCAGCCGCTCGCGGTGGCAGTAGAACGCGTTGGGCCGCTCGTAGGTCTTGGCCCCGCACACCATCGGGGACTGCGGATTCTGGGAGTCGTAGGACAGGAAGTTCTGGACGGGGCGGAACGCGCCCGGCAGCGCCCCGTAGTTCTGTTGCCAGAAGTCGGCGACGTCGTTGGTGGTGAGCAGCATCAGCTGGTCGACCTTGCCGCCGTCGGTGTCGCGGACCTCGCCGACGGGCGGCGGCGCGCCGTCGCGCACGTCGCTGGGGCCGTCGGTCACCGGCAGGCCACCGACCTCGAACGGGTCGAAGAGGCCCGACACGGGGGTGCCCTTGACGGTGTCACCGCTCCCGCAGCCGGTGAGCAGCGCCGCGGTGCACAGGGCGAGCACGCCGAGAGTCCTCGACGTCCGGTGAGATGTCATGTCAGGCGCTCCAGTGCCGGGTGAGGGTGGCGATCACCGATTCCAGTGCCGCTGCAGCCGCCGCGTCGACGGCCTGATCGGCTTCGGCCGCGGTGACGATGCGCGCGTCAACGCCTGCGGCCGCGGCGATCTCGTCGACGCGCAGTTCGCTACGGTGCCGCGCGGTGTAGAGGCGCGGACCCAGCGGTGCGCCGGGCGCCTTGGCGGCGCGGCCCATGAGATCGGTGTGGGCACGGCGCACCTCGCTGAGCAGCACCGCCAGGTCGGCGCCCGCGGTGGCCGCCAGGGTGGCCCGGCTGATCATCGACGCGAGCCTGCGCAGTTCGCTGAGCAGTTCACCGACCTGATCGGCATAGCCGGGGTCGTGAAGGCCGGGGAGGGTGAGGATGCGCGCGTTGATCCCGTGCAGGCCGATCTCTGCGGCGTCGACCACCAGCTGCATCTCGACGGTGTTGGACAGGACCTCGGTGTTGTCGTCCGCGGGTTCGCCGTCGACGGGCTGGGCGCCGGACTCGCCCGCCACGATGGCGGCGATGGTGCCGGGTGGCCACTTCAGCACCTCTTCGAGGCGGGCACGGCTGCTTTTGCGCGGCCACGTGCGGCCGTTCTCGAAGTTGACCAGAGTCCCTTGGCTTTTGGCCACCCCGAGGGCGAGCAGGTCCCGTTGCGACAGCCCGAGCTCGCGGCGCCGCTCGGCGACGGCCTGACCGGCACGCAGGAGGCGTTCGTCGACCGCGTCCACCGGGTCGTCCTCGGGGTCGTCGACCGGATCGGCGTCGGCGATCGAGGTGAAGGACACCGGGATGCCGTCGGCGTTGCCGAGGTGAACGGTCATGCCGTCGGTGATCGCGGTGACGCCGATGCGGTGTCCGTCGACGTACGTGCCGTTGGTGCTGCCGAGGTCGGTGAGCACCCAGTGGCCCGAGAGGGCGTCGATGCGGGCGTGCCTGCTGGAGATACGGGGGTCGTCGACCAGGATGCGGGCCGGCGGGATCCGGCCGATGGTCACCGGGCCGTCGTCAGGGCGCACCGTGTGGGCGTCCGCGTCGAGAGCGCAGTGGATCATCAGGGCGGGAACATCGGGTTCGCCGGTGCCGTCGGTCATCCGTCCTGCGCCCCCCGTCAGTGTGTTCCGCAATCTTCATCGCACCTCGTCCGGTGCCGACGCAACTGTAGCACCGGATCCGTCAATATGAAGCACCTGCTTCGGTTTCGCGCCGCAAATCCGCCTCGCGAACCCAGCGGGGCGGTCGCTGCGGGCCTGCCGTTCCTTTGGAGTACGCGCAGATCAAAGCTGTTTATCGTTGGCGTGCGGTGTGGGGGGCGATGTTTGCCTGAGCGGACCACCGCAGCACGGATGCTACAGTTCCGTCAATTTGCGGTCGGAGAAACTGAAGCGCTAACCGATGCGGTCTGGCATACTCGGGATCGCGTTCACCGGCGTCAGCAAAGAGATGCAAGGCTGTGCCGAAACCCACCGGAAGGGCGATTGAGATGAACACGCAGGATCCGCGCGGCACGGGCGGTCGCGAGGGTGAGGACTTCACCGCCGACTGGCCCGCCCGTCAGCGGCCGTCTGGTCCGCCGCCGCCGGCGCCGTACGGCGCCGCCCAGGGCCACCAGCCCTTTCCTCCTGCGCCGCAGCAGCAGTTCCAGCAGCCGCCGGGTTGGTATCCGCCGGGGGCGTCACCGCAGTCGATCACCGTCACGCCGAAGCCGGAGAAGCAGGGACGTCGGCTCGGGCTGGCGATCGGTGCGGCGTTCCTGGCCGGCATCGTCGTCGCCGGCGGCGCGTTCGCGGCCTACGAGTTCACCGCCGGGAAAGATGACGACACCGCCTCGGGCCCGCGCAGCACGAACGCCTGGCCGCCGCCGAAGCCGAGCAAGCCGTCCGGCACGCCGACCCCGACCACGCCCAGCGCAGCTGCCCCTGGGAATGTCGACCCGGCCGCGCTGCGTGGATTCCTGCTGCCGGCAGCAGACCTCGACGGTCTGCTGCAGACGTCCGGGATGGTGCCCACCGGGGTGTTCGCCGTGTTGGGAACCGGCGGCCGGGTCGCCCCGCCCACCCCGCTGAATTGCCTGAGCGCGTGGGCGGTGCTGAACAAGGCGACCTATCTGAACTCGACCACCGGGGTGGCGGGGCAGGTGGTCGGCGAGGAACCAAAGCCCTATCACCAGGTGATGCAGGCGGTTGCGGCGTTCCCGGACGAGGCGGCTGCCCGGGCGTTCCTCGACCAGGAGGCGAAGAACTGGGCGAAGTGCCAGTCGCAGCCGATCAACGTCGACTGGGGCGAGGGCGGGGGAGGCGTCGAGCGTGCGGTGGCGGGCCCCTTCACCGTCACCGGCGACATGCTGACCCTGGCTCTGGAGCGTGGCGTGACCGACGGGCCGCCGCTGAAGTGCGAGCGGGCGATGACCCAGCGGCGCAACGTGATCGTCGACGTGCGGGCGTGCAGGCCGACCGACCCCCTCGTGGGTGCGGCGGTTGCACAGGCGATCGCGGACAAGATCACCGGGTAGCCGAACGCTTTTGACTACTTCAACCGCTTCGCGATCAGCGGCACCAGTGTCGCGTCGAGGTACTCGGTGGCCAGATAGCCGCCAGGTTCGGCCAGCGCCGCAACGGTATTGGCGTCGTCGACGATGATCATCGTGCCGGCGAACGCCTTCACCTCGTTCGGCAGGCCGTTGTATCCACCGCCTCCGGCGGCGCCGTCGGTGCGGATGACGATCAGGACGTCGCTCTTGATCCTGTACAGGCGGTTGAAGTCGGTGACCGACCGGGTCGCAGAGGTGTCGTCGGGTCCGCGGGACAGGGTCTCGGCGTAACTCATGCCGAGGCCCTCGAGATAGTCCGCGGCGTTTGACGGCTTGAGCACCTGTGCCAGACCGCTGTCGGAGAACGTCAGCGCCTCCACCGTCTTGCCGACGAGCTGCGAGTTCTGACTCTCCAGGTCCGACCGCTGGTCGCGGACCGTGCCGATCAGCTGGTCGGCCCTGCTCTGCTCGCCGAGGATGCGGCCGACCCACTTGAGCTGTTCCTGCCAGGTCCACTGTCGCGTGTCGGTCGCCTCGGGCTGGGTGATCGTCGGTGCGATCGCCGACAGCCGCTCGTACGTGTTCTGGTCGACGCCACTGGTCGCGATGATGACGTCGGGCTTGGCGGCGGCCACCGCGGCCGTGTCGATGAAGCCGAGTACCGCCGTCGAGTCGCTGACCTTGTCCTGCTCCCAGCTCGGCAGCTGAGCGTCGGGCGCGAACGCCACCACCGGCACGACGCCGAGCGAGAGCACCGCGTCGGCATCGCCTGCACCCACCGCGGCGACGGCGGCGGGCGCCGCGGCGAGGCTGGTCTGCCCGAAGGCGTGGGCGAACGTCTGCGCCTCGTAGGGGGCGGCGCCGGGGCCGCGGGCGATGACGAATCCCGCGATGGCGGCGACCAGCAGGACCGCCGCGGCGATCGCGCCGCCTATGACGAGCTTCCGTCGGCTCCGCCCCGGTGCGGGCGGCGGGTGTCCCGGGGTCACCGGAGGAGGTCCGAAGTGCTGCTGCGGCAGGGGAAGCCGCGAGCCGGTGGCCGCGTCGTGCGTCGGATGCCAGCCGCTGGGATAGGTGATCGGGTCGGCCGGTGGCCGCGGCGGGGGGCCGGGCAGCGGCGACGGCGGCGCCGTCGCCCACTGTTGGGTGCCGCCGCCCGCCGGCCCGCCCGCCAGCGCAGCGGACGTCGCACGCGCCAGCTCGCGGGCCGACTGATAGCGCTGGTTGGGATCTTTGGCCATCGCCGTGGCGATGACGTCGTTGAACGCCCCGGGCAGCGCGGGGATGCGGTCGGTGACGCGCGGGGGCGGTGAGATCAGGTGCGCGGTGGCGACGGCCGACAGCCCGCCGGACTTCGAGAACGGAGTGGCGCCGGTCAGCAGCCGGTACAGCGCGCAGCCGAGGGCGTAGATGTCCGTGCGGTGATCGATGTGACTGCCTTCGAGGGCCTCGGGTGCCGCGTAGGCGACGCTGGCCATGACGGTGCCGGTCTGGGTGAGGCCGACGGCCTCGTCGACGGCGCGGGCGATGCCGAAGTCCGCGAGGTAGACCCGCTCCTCCCCGTCGTCGTCGCTGCCGATCAGGAAATTCGCGGGCTTGACGTCGCGGTGCAGGATCTGGCGCCTGTGGGCGTAGTCGAGCGCTTTGGCGACCTCGCCGATGATGTGCACCGCCCGTGCGGGCGTCATGCGGCCGCTGGTGGTCTCCCGGTCGGCGTCGCTGCCCGCGACGTACTGCATGGCGATCCAGAGCTGGCCGTCGGTTTCGCCCCGGTTGTACACAGTGACGATGTTGGGGTGGTCCAGCGTCGCGGCCATGTCGGCCTCCCGCAGGAAACGGGCGCGGAACATCTGATCCTGAGACATCTCTGCGCTGAGCACCTTGACGGCGTCGCTGCGGGGAAGGCTCGGGTGCTTGGCGCGGTAGACGGTGCCCATCCCGCCGGCACCGAGCACCGATTCGATGGTGTAACCGCCGACGACGGTTCCCTCACTCAGCGGCATGGCTGGCCTGTCTTCACCTCGGTCACTTCGCGGTCAACATCACGTACTGGGCGGCGACCCGCTGCTGGGTGTCATCGAGCTGCTCGGCGGACACCGACGCGACGTAGCGGTCGACCGCGACCAGACATGCGAAGCGGGGGATCCCGGTCTTCGGCGCATCAGGCGGTCGCTCGCCGTTGTCCACGCAGTGAGATTCCGGCACGCCGGGCACCGGATCGATCTGCCGACGCCGCAGATTCGGTTCTCGCGCCGTTTCGACCTGCAGTCCGTCGAGCAGGGTCGTTGTGCCCGCGGCGTCCTCGGTCTCGTAGAGGGTGTCGAGGGCGTTGGCGACGGTCGTCACGCGGGCCTTCTCGAACAGGGGGCCGGAGACGAGCGGGTCCGCGGAGTAGTGCAGGGCTGCACGTGGCTGCCACGCGCCATGGGTGACCGTCAGGTTGCCCGGTGAGACGGGGACGGCCTTGGCGAGCACCCCGTCGGGGTCGACGGGCAGTCCGGCGAACCCGTCGGGGGCGGTGGGAGCGAAGGCGTCGAGGCGCGGCTTCTGCAGGTCGAGCGCTCGTACGGTGGCCCCGGTCGCCGCGTCGGCGTTGCCATTGCGGCCCACCGTCCAGGTGTAGACGACGAACACGCCGCGGGCGGTGTAGCTGAACACCGCCGCGCCGCCGTCGGGGAGGCCCACGGTTGCCGCCGACGCGTCGGGGTGGCCGGGAATGGGAACCGGCCGCGACTCGGTGGCCGCGGATTTCGAGAACATCCCGGTGGCCGCCGCCGCGGCCCTCTCGATCGTCGGGAAACGCATCACCGCGATCTGGAGGATGTCCAGTGCGCCGGCCGGCGCTGTGGCCGAGCGGGATGTGCTGAACCCGGTCAGGAACCCGTTGGTGGAGGCGATGCTCGGCGCCGGCTCGGGGATCGACGTCGAGATCGCTTTCGGCTCCCTCCACACCTTTGTGGTCGGGTTGATCTGCAGCAGAACGGGATCGACCTCCCACGGCCCGACGACGGCGTCAGCCATGCGATGGGCCTCGACGGCGGCGCCGTTCGGGCCGGCGGCTCCCAGCGGCGGGCGTGGCGTGGTGGGGTAGTTGCCGGTGTCGAGCGACACGGGTGGTGGCGGCGCATCGGGTTCTCTGGCGGCCTGGCCGGAGATCGTCGCGGCGCAGGAGGTGACGAGCATGGAGGCGGCCAGCCACGCCGGGAGCGCCCTGATCACGTGGCCGGCGCGGACGGTGCGATTCATCCGGCCATCAGCATGACGTATTGGGCCGCGACGCGTTGATGGGTGTCGGCGAGCTGTACGGCGTTGGCCTCGATCACGTACCGGCCTGCGGCGGCGACGCAGTAGCTGCCGCCGGCCTTCAGCGCGAAGCAGCTGCTGTCGGGCAGCCCCTGCACGGCGTCTGCGGCCTCGGCGCTCGCCGCGAGCTCGGCGGAGAACGCGTCGACCGTCAGCCGGGCGCCGGCCTCGTCGCGTGTCTCGTACACCGTCGTGGTGGCGCTCGACATCAGGTCGGTTCCGGTGCGGTCGAACGTTTCGGTGGAGGTGACCGGGTCGGTCTGGAAGTGAAGCGCACCGCGGCGCTCGTAGGTGGTCCGCTGAACGAGGGTGGCGTCACTCGTGCTGATGGGTAGGGTCTTCGCCAGCAGTCCGGTGGGATCGATTGGCAGGTCCGGGAATCGGGCCATATCGGTCGCCTTGAACTGGTCGATGAGGGGGCCCTGCAGGTCGAGCGTCTTGGCGACCAGAGCCGCAGTTGCGGCCACGTCGACCGCCTGCGCCTGTTGCAGCAGCACGTACGGCCCACGGGGGGTCGCCGATCGCACGGTGGCCCATGATCTCGGGCCGTTGTTGTGTGCGCTGCTGGTGGCGACTGTCTCGGGGTGCCCCGGAATCGGCAGGGGCGTCGCCGGTGAGGTCTGCATCGGTAGTTGGATCTCGCCGGCCACCCGTGTGATCTCGGCGGTCGCCGCGACGGCCGCTCCGGGATCGGGAAAGCGCAGCACCGCGTGGTGCAGGAACGTCTTGTCGTCCTTCGACCGGCGCGAGACGAAGAACCCGTTGACGAACTGGTGGCGCTCGGCGGCCTGGTTGACCTCTTTGAGCATGGGAACCGAGACCTGCCCCGGGATGAGCACCATCGGTTGCCGGATGTAGCCCACGACCAGGGTCGGATCCACTTCCCAAGGTCCGGTCACGTAGTTGGCCATCCGCTGGGCTTCGACGATCGAACCCACCTTGGGGGTTTCCGCGATGCCCAGCGGTGCGGGTTCGGTGGGGTAGTTGCCGACGTCGAGGCTCGCGATGTCGACGGTGCCGGGCGGCGGGCCCGCGGCGGTGACCGGCGAACCGGTGACCTCAGAGGTGCAGGAGGTCAGCAGCGTCGCGGCCCCCAGCACGGCGAGTCCGACACGGAGGCCGCCGGCCGTCGACGTCGTGACATCCCTGATCGACCCCAACCCCACCCACACGCAGGACACAGTAGTCAGCATCGCACCGACCAGCCAGCGAACGCGCTGCTACCCCTGACCGGGAATGAGCACTCCGCGCAGCACCAGTTCGGCGAGTTCGCGTGCCGCGGTCTCCACATCGCGGACCCGGCGCACACACACCGCATACCAGGCGCCACCGGCGATCACGTCCATGACGGTGTCTGCGCCGACGGCGTCACGGGCCACTCCCGTCCGGACCGCCTGGTCGATCCGCTCGGCGAGTTCACCGCGGGCCGCGGTCTCGAGCCGGTCACTGAGCACCCGTCGCGACTTGCGGTCCGCCCGCAGATCGTTGAGCAGGCCGGGAATCCCCTCGCGCACGGCGGCGTCGCCGTACATCCGCATGGCCCCGCGACACAGTCGGACGATCTCGGCGGCGAAGTCGTCCTCGGGTCGTTCGGGGCCGAGGTCGGGAAAGAGCGCTTCGTGCACCAACTCGGCCTTCGAACTCCAGCGCCGGTACACCGCGGGGCGGCTCACGCCCGCCGTGGCGGCGATCAGGTCGATCGTCGTCGCCGCGTAGCCCCGCGCGATCAGCAATTGGCGCGTCGTCGCCAGCACCGCGGCGTCGATGGCGGGATCGCGTCGCGAACCGTGCCTGCGCCGCGGCGCCGCGTCCGCCGTTCCCACGATTCGGTCTCCCGCCCACCCCGTTGTCGTTACAGTCTGTCACAACAAACACGAGGAGTCCGATGACCACCGATCTGGGCACACCGCTGGCAGGCATCGGGCAGGACGGCCGCCACCTCTACACCTGCCCGTTGTGTGAAGCCATGTGCGGCTTGGAGATCCAAGTGACCGACGGCCGGGTCGCGGGCATCCGCGGCAACCGCGACGACACCTGGAGCCACGGGCACCTCTGCCCCAAGGGCGCGACACTGGGCGCGGTCCACGACGATCCGGACCGCATCCGGGCGCCGATGATCAAGGTGGACGGGCAGTGGCGCGAGGTCTCCTGGGACGCCGCGTTCCGGCGCTGCACCGAACTGCTCGCGCCGGTGATCGAGAAATGCGGCATCGGCGCGGTCACCGCCTACACCGGCAATCCGCTCGCACACTCCTTCTCCCTGGCCCGCTACACCGGCGTGCTGCTGGGGATGTCGGGGATGCCGGTCACCTACTCGCCCGGCACCGTCGACCAGTGGCCCAAGAACTTGTCGTCGCACCTGATGTACGGCGGCTGGTGGAGCTTTCCGGTGCCCGACATCGAGCGCACGGAACTGCTGGTGGTGATGGGCGCCAATCCGGCGGCGTCGCAGGGATCACTGCTGGCCGCCCCCGATGTCATGGGCATCATCGGCGAGATCGGCCGCGTCCTGGTGATCGACCCCGTCCGCACCGCAACGGCCGACCGGGCCGACGAGTGGTTGCCCATCACGCCGGGCACCGACGCCGCGCTGCTGCTGGCCGTCGTGCACACCCTGTTCGCCGAGGACCTGGTCTCCCTCGGTGCGATGCAGGGACACGTCGACGGCGTCGACCGGCTGCGTGACGTCGCCGCCGACTGGTCGCCCGAGCGGGTGGCCGGCCCCACCGGCATCGACGCCGCGCGCATCCGGGCACTCGCCCGCGAGCTCGCCGGCACCGAGCGCGCTGTCGTGTACGGCCGAATCGGGTTGTGCAATCAGGAGTTCGGCAGCCTGGCGAGCTGGCTGGTCGACGTCGTCAACATCCTCACCGGACATTTCGACGTGCCGGGCGGCGCCATGTTCCCGCGTGCCGCGGCGTGGTCGCTGACCGTGCAGCCGCAACCCGGCCTGGAGGGCGGGCTGCCCGAATTCGGTCGCTACCGCACCCGTGTCCGCGGCGCGAAGGAGGTACTCGGTCAGGTGCCGGTGTCCTGCATGGCCGAGGAAATCGCCACCCCGGGCGACGGCCAGATCAAGGCGCTGATCACCGTCGCGGGCAACCCCGTGCTGTCCACCCCCGGCGGACACCGCCTCGACGAGGTGCTGCCCACGCTGGACGCGATGATCGCCGTCGACCTGTGGATCAACGAGACCACCCGGCACGCCGACGTCATCCTGCCCGGCCTGTCGCCGCTGGAGCAGCCGCATCACGACGACCTCATCCTCAACTTCGCCATCAACAGCGTCGCGAACTATTCGCCGCCGGTGTTCGCACCCGAGGACCCCGACCGGCCGCACGAGTGGGAGATCCTGATCCGGCTGACCGGACTGTGCACCGGCACACCCGCCGAGGACGTCGACGTCGCCGCCATCGACGACGGCTTCTTCGACTACCTGGCCTTCACTCAGGGTCTGGACGGCGCCGAGATCCGCCGCCACTACGACCACGGCGGACCGGAGCGAATCCTCGATCTCACGCTGCGCACCGGGCCGTTCGGCGACCGCTACGGGGAGGACCCGGACGGTCTCACGCTGGACCGGCTCAAGACCACCCCGAACGGCGTCAACTTCGGCCCCATGGTCCCGCAGGTGCCCGCCATCCTCGGCACGCCGGACTCAAAGATCCGCCTCGCCCCGCAGTACCTGCTCGACGACCTGCCCCGGCTGGCCGGCCGGATCGAGCGAGCGCCCGACGACCTGGTGCTGGTCAGCCGCAGGCACCTGCGGTCGAACAACTCGTGGTTGCACAACGTGCCGTCGCTGATGAAGGGCAGGGACCGCTGCACGCTGCTGATGCACGTCGACGACGCCGCGCGACGCGGGCTGAGCACCGGCGACCGGGTCGCGGTCACCTCGTCCGGCGGCAGCATCGAGGTACCCGTCGAGGTCACCGACGCGATCAAGCCCGGGGTGGTGTCGATGCCGCACGGCTGGGGCCACGGCAGGCCGGGCACCCGGATGTCGGTGGCCAACGGATCGCCCGGGGTCAACACCAACGTGTTGTCGCCGCCGACCTTCCTCGACGAACCGTCGGGCAACGGTGCGCTCAACGGCATCCCGGTGACCGTCGCGCGCGCCGACGCCTGATAGGCATTACCGATGGGCAAGAACGAGCGCGGCAAGATCGTGATGTCCGACGCCGAGATCGCAGAGTTCATCGACCGGAGTCGCACCGCCACCATGGCGACGGTGCTCCCCAGCGGGCGACCACATCTGGTCGCCATGTGGTACGCGGTGCTCGAAGGCGAGATCTGGTTCGAGACCAAGGCCAAGTCGCAGAAGGCCGTCAACCTGAGGCGCGACCCGACGGTCACGGTGATGATCGAGGACGGCGACACCTACAACACCCTGCGCGGGGTGTCGATCGACGGGCGCGCGGAGATCGTCGACGACGACCCGGATCTGCTTCTGCGCGTTGGCATCAGCGTGTGGGAGCGCTACACCGGGCCGTACAGCGACGACATGAGACCGTTCGTCGACCAGATGATGAACAACCGCATCGCCGTACGCGTGGTGCCCGAGCGGAACCGCAGCTGGGACCACCGCAAACTCGGGATGCCCGAGATCCCGCTCGGTGGCAGCACCGCGCAGTACCTGGGCTCGGCCTGAGCCGCGCTAGCGGGCCGGCGGCGCGAAGCCCGGGTTCGCCAGCGCGGTCGTGGTGGCGCTGCCGATCGGGCCCAGCCGGTCGAACATGGCGGCCACACCCGTGGCGATGCCGTCGTGACTGTGATGGGTCGCAGCGCTCAGGCCGATGTGCGGACCGTCGGGCAGCCGGCTGAGTGAGATCGAGTAGTCGGCGTTGATGAACGGCAACCCCGTGCTGCCGAAACTGGTCAGCGAGCTGGCGTAGTCACCGGCGATCGCGGCGCGGGTGAAGGGTGTCAGCTCGACGCCGTCGACCAGCGGGGTGATGTCGCGCACCCACACGGCTTTCGGCCCGTTGTGCTGCCAGCCGCTCAGATCGGTACTGGGACCGCTGTGTTCGGCTCCGGCGCCGAAGACCCACAGCACCATGGTGCGGCCGTCGACGTCGGCGGGATCGGGCGGGATCGGCGGCATGGCGATGGGGGTCGTCCATGCGTCGTCGTCGGGCTGCGGGCCGCGGCGCAGCAGCAGCGCACTCGCGCGCGCGACCACGGTGTCCTCCTGCAGCAGCTCGGCGTCGACGAGGTGCAGGCGCCGGCCACGGCGGACCAGCCGGGTGCGCCCGCGCACGGGCGCCATCGCGACCGGCCGCATCAGGTCGACGGTGAGGCGCGCCGGGTGCATGTCGGTGTCGCCGCCCCGGTCGGCGTCGACGAGATGCCCGAGCAGACCTCCGACGAAGTTGCCGCTCACCGACTCACCCCAGGGACCGCGGGCGGACGAGGTGGGGACGAAGGCGTCGCCGTCGCGCTGGAAGTAGGCGGACCCGGCGCGGCTCTGTGATGTCACCGCGCCGACCCTAGCGGGCCGCGCTCACCGGCCGGACAGCCAGCGTTTGACGTCCCTGTCGACCGGATCGACCACGTCGGAGAACTCATCGTGCTTCTCGACGTAGTTGGCGACGAGTTTGCACACCGGGACGATCCGCATACCGTCGTCACGCGTCCGGCGCAGCGCCTCGGCGACCAGGATCGTGGCCAGCCCGCGTCCTTCGAACTCGCCGTCGACCTCGGTGTGGGTGAAGACGCGCTGCTTGTCGCGGTCGGCGTACTCCGCCAGCCCGACGGTGCGACCGTCCACCGCGATGGTGAACTTGCCGTCCTCGGCGGCGACGGTGGTGGGTGCCCCGGTCTTGTCAGCGGTCACGGTGTCTCCTGGTTCTCGGTTGTCATCTGGGGTTGCGCCGGGGCCGCAGGGTCCCGTTGGGCATCGGCGGCGCCGGAAGTCGGGATACCCGGCCGCGGTAGCCGCTCACCGTCCCGAAGCGGTCGGACCCCGCCTCCCACGCATCACGGTAGGCGGCGATGTCGGCATGACTGCGGCCGACGAAGTTCCACCACATCAGCAGCTCCTCACCGAAAGGTGGACCACCCAGCAGGATCATCCGTGCGGGACCGTCGCCACGGTTGACGATGCCCAGGTCGTGCCGCCCGGCGGGCTGGAACGCCAGCTCGGCGACATCGAGCCGGCCGCCGGCCGCCTCCACATCACCCTGGTCGAGCAGGACGCCGTGCTCGAACCCGGAATCCACCTCGAGTGCGACCGACGCTCCCGGCTGCAGGTCGAGCTGGGCGCCGAGCAGCGGCGTGAAGGTCGCCACCGGCGAGCGCGCGCCCTCGACCTCGCCGAGGAACACCCGCAGGGTGACACCGGCGGTGGTGCGGGGACTCGGAACGTGATGGGCGAAGTCCCGGCCGGTGTCGCGGTCGGCCTCGGGCAGGGCGACCCAGAGCTGCACGCCGTGCAGGACGGTGGTCGCGGGAGTGGACACCTCCGAGTGGCAGATGCCTGCGCCCGCGGTCATCAGATTGAGCTCACCGGGCCGGACCATGGCGTGCACGCCGGCGCTGTCACGGTGCTCGACCTCGCCGCTGAACAGCCAGCTGACCGTCTGCAGGCCGGTGTGCGGATGCGGCGGAACGTCCATGCCGCCCCCGCGGGACACGTCGTGCGGCCCGTAATGGTCGGCGAAGCACCAGGCGCCGATCAGCGACCGGTCACGCTGCGGCAGTGTGCGGCGAACGTGGATGGCGCGCGGCCCGCCGAGTGGCACGTCGCGGGGACGCAGCACACCGGCGAACGGTGCAGCGCCGCAGACGACCTCGGCGGGCGCCGGGTCGGTGTTGCTCACCGTGCCCAATCTACGGAACGGCCACGCCCGCCATCGCGGCGCGGATGACGTCGAGATCGTGGTCGCCGATCGTGAAGACGCCGAACCGGAACTTGTAGCCCCAGCGCTGCTTGTTCTCGATGAAGTCGAGGTGCTTGATCAGCGGTCGGATCGGCGTCTCGGCGCACTCGAGGAAGTCGACGTTGCGGCGCCACGGCTGCTGATCGGCGGACAGCTCGGCCTGGTAGGGCTCGTCGTCGACCACCTGCCCGATGGCCGTGAACGCCTGCAGCGATTCGCCGTCGGGGTGGGACGTGCGCGGTGAGTAGAAGACGATCCAATCGCCGCGCGCCATCCTGCGCAGTGCGTGCGGCTTGCCGTGGTTGGCCTGCGTGAAGCGGCCGCGGACGCCACGCTGGACGTGGTCGCGGCTGACGGTGTTGATCCAGTTGGTCATGCATCGCACGCTAGGTCCCGGGTCCGACGATGACGACGGTGCGGCGAACGGCCTGTGGATAACTTCCGTCGAGGTGTGTGCGCCTACCATTCCGGGCATGAGCCGAGCCGCGGGCGCGCTTACCGCCGACCAGGTCCGCAGTGCGACCTTCGGGAAATGCCAGTGGAACCGCCGGGGTTACGACCCGAAGTCGGTCAACGACCTGCTGCAGCTGGTGGCCCGGCGCCTCGACGGCCGCGGCCATCTCACGGCCGACGACGTGCGGGGCGTTCGATTCCCCAAGGCGCCGTTGGGGCGTCGCGGCTACGACGAGGGCGAGGTCGACGCCTTCGTGGCGGCGCTGCTGACGACGATGGCCGGTCTCGAGGACCGGCCGTAGTCGAAATTTGGGACGGTGCCGCCATGGCGCCTCTCGGCGAGTGGTCGCTCGTAGCGACTGAAGGGGTGGAGCCCGGGGCATGCCCGGCACCGTCGGAAGATGTAACCGTCGCTGTGCCCGCGCTATTCCGGGGACAGCATTCTGCCCTCCTGCCGCCGTCCCCTCGACGCGGCGGCAAGAGGGCAGACGTGCGAGGCGGCTACGCCGACTCGGGGTAGTACCGGCGCACGGCCCGCACCGGGTAGCCGTTGCGCTCGGCCAGCGAACGAAGCTGGCGAAGCGCGAAGGTGCGGCCGCGGCCGGCCTCCGGGATGACGATGCCGGCCCAGAGGCCCTCGGCCTTGGGCAGTTCGACGGCGTCGCGGGCGCACATCCATCGGCGGGGGCACCCGCGGCAGATCGCCTTGGCGTCCTCGTCGGCCGTGGTGGTCCACCGCTCGGGATCGCGGGTGCAGGCTCCGACCGGGATCTCCAGGAAGGTCACATTGCTCATGGGGTTCGGCTCCTCTGCTACTCGGCGGTTCTGCACCGCATGGGAGAAATGTATAGCAACAACCGTAGCGATGCAACAGTTTGATGGAACGCGATACCGAAGCGGTGCGACATAACGCTACGGAACGCCGATGGAAGCCCGCTGAACTGGCATTTTCAAACTTGAGCGAGGGCTGAATCGGGGACGCCCGGTGCCGAACCGTAGCGATGTGCTTGGCCGCGACGGCCCGCAGGTGTAGCTTTGAAACGGCTGTGAACCGCAGTACGCGACCCGAGTCGTAGCGCGCGCTACGGTGACGGCTAGTATTGCGGCGTCGGAGCCGCCGCCCACCCCAGCGAGGAACACGCCGTCCAATGACCAACGCGGAGCCGATCGACGAGGCAACCGGTGCGGTCGATCCAGGGATGGTCCGGGCCGGCGCTGCCGCCGCCGCGCGACGGCGAGAGCTCGACATCAGTCAGCGCAGCCTGGCCGCCGACGGCATCATCAACGCCGGCGCGCTCATCGCGTTCGAGAAGGGCCGCAGCTGGCCGCGGGAGCGAACCCGGGCAAAGCTCGAGGAGGTCCTGCGGTGGCCACCGGGGACCATCGCCCGACTCCGCGACGGGCAGGGTCCGGTGCCCGGCGAGGAGGGCGCCGAGACCACCACGACGGTCGTCACCACCGGGGACGAGGTCCCGCTCGTCGCCCAGGCCGTCGTGACGGCGGTGCACACGCTGGCCTCGGCCGCGGACGCGCTGCCGCCGGTCGACGATCCCCAGTTCACACCCCGGGTGTCGGCCATCCTCGCGGACCTGCGGCAGTTGGAGGCGGTCGCGGCCCGCGCGGCACGGATCAGCAGGGTGACCCCGGCGTTGATCAAGGCGCTGAGCTCGGTCCGCGGTCGTATCGACGACCTCACGATGCTCGGCGCCACCGCGCCGAACGCCACCCTGGGCCAGCGGCTCTACGCCGTGCGGCGCCGCGCCAACCTCACGATCGGCGAGACCGCACAGGCGGCCGGGGTCACCGAGGCCGACATCGTGCGTGCCGAGGCCGAGGAGCCGGTGCCGGGTTCGGCGGTGTCCGCCATCGAGCAACTGATCGAACAGCTCGATTGAGGTTCCGGATGCATCGACCATCGGGGCGGCCCGCAGAGATCGCGCCGTCGGGGTGACCGCCCACTAGTCTTGGTCTGCGAGTTCAGCCGACCGAGACACATGCCCGCACGTTTCCCGACCCGACCGGGGTCAATCATGGGGGGTTGTGAAGTGAAGACGAGCCGGGCCGAGGTGCCGGAATGACGTGGCCACCACCGCCTCCGGCATCGGATCCGTGGGAGTCGCAGACCGTGCCACCGGGCGAGTCGCCGCCGCGATTCGACGAACCCGATGATGTTTCGGCGCCGGATCCACAGCCGTTCGAAGGTGGGTGGGATACGCCGGCCGGTGCCCGCGTCAGTAAGGCCGGGGCGGCGGAACCGCCGTTCCCGGTGCCGGCGTTCGACCCGGACTGGAACCTCGGCGGCGAGAGGTCACCGGCCGTCACCGCCGCGGATGAGCCCCCGACGACCGACGCGTGGGAGACGCCGGCTGACGCCGACGCGATCGAACTCGAAACGGTGGATCAGCAGCCGCGGTCCGACGCCGAGGACCGCACCGCTGCGGTGCCGACGTTCGCGGGCGATGCGTGGGAAACGCCGAGCGATCCGGTGATTCAGCCGATGGCGCACGTCGAACCGCCCGCCGAGGCGCCGGGCTGGGAGTCACCGCGCGACCCCGTGGTCCAGCCGCCAGTGGGGGCCGGACACGATCAGCGCCTCGAAACCCGTTGGGAGACTGCGGGTGCGCCCGGCGGGGAGCCCGCCGCCGGACCGCCGCCCGAATATGCCGCCACCGAGGGTCAGTGGTCCGGTCTGTACAACGCGCCGCCACCGGTGGTTCCGCGTCCGACGGGCCACGCCATACCGTTGCGCGTGCTGCTCATCGGTGGTGGCGCACTGGTTGCGCTCGTCCTGGTGGTCGTCGTGGCGATGTGGCTGTTGAAGCCGTCACCGGCGGCCGATACGACGGCGGCCACCACCTCCGAGCCGGCGCCGGTCGACACCGAGGCCCAGGATCGCTTGCTGCGGGTAGTGCCCCGCGGCTACGCGCCGCAGGCCTGCGAGCCCTCGGACGCGTCCGGGCAAGCGGTGGCCCGGGTCTCGTGCGCGAAGAACACCGATCCGGGTGGTCCGGACACGTCGACCTACACGTTGTATCCCGACCGGGCCGCTCTCGACGACGCCTTCGAATCGCTCGTCGCCTCGTCGCAGGTGGTGGTCTGTCCGGGCCGGATCCAGTCTCCGGGTCCGTGGCGGCGCAACGCGACCCCGGACAAGGTCAGCGGAACGCTGCTGTGCGCGCTGGACCAGAACCGGCCCACCGTCAGCTGGACCGACGTCGACGAGATGTTCATCGGCACAGTGGAAGCCGCGCCGGGCGGGCCGACCTTCGATCAGCTCTACTCCTGGTGGGCTGCCCACTCCTGAACCGCACCGAAAAGCGATGAGGGCGGCCGCAGTGCGGCCGCCCTCAAAGTTTGAGCTACGTCAGGACGCTGCGCCCTGATTGCTGGCCGGGACAGCACCCGGGACCACGACCGGCGGAGGCACGACGCCCTCGCCCGGAAGCGGAGTTCCCTCGCTGCCTGCCGGCGGGGCCACCTGAGAGCCGGCCGGGATCGGCGCCGGAGCCGCGGGAGCGCCCGGTGCGGCGGGCGCCGCCGGTGCCGGAGCGCCCGGTTCGGCCGGTGCTGCAGCGCCCGGTGCAGCCGGAGTTCCGGCGGGGGCCGGCGCCCCCGCAGGCAACGGA
>NZ_JACKSJ010000194.1 GCF_025821665.1 [Mycobacterium] manitobense | reverse complement strand
ACAAGACCGGTGTGCTGGCCAAGTACACCAAGCTGGTGGGGTCGGCCGCTGTCGGCGCGGTGTGCAGCTGAGACGCGGAAGATGACCACAACCGAAAACAACGCCGCGGCCCCACCGCGAAAACAACGCCGCGGCCCCTTCACCGGCTTCATCGGCTCGGCGATCTTCATCAGCCGCTGGCTGCAGGCTCCGCTGTACCTGGGGCTCATCGTCGCCCAGGTGGTGTACGTGATCGTGTTCTGGAAGGAACTGATCCATCTCGTCAAGGATTTCAACCACCTGAACGAGGCCGCGGTGATGCTCATCGTGCTCGGCCTCGTCGACGTGGTGATGATCGCGAACCTGCTGATCATGGTGATCATCGGCGGTTACGAGACCTTCGTATCGCGGATCCGGATGGACAGCCACCCGGACAAGCCGGAATGGCTCAGCCACGTCAACCCGAACGTGCTGAAGGTCAAGTTGGCGATGTCGATCATCGGCATCTCGTCGATCCACCTGCTCAAGTCGTTCATCAATGCCGACAATCTCGAGCCCGAAACGCTGAAGTGGCAGACCATCATCCATATGGCGTTCATCGCGTCGGCCATCGGGCTGGCCTATGTGGACTGGATCTCGGCTGGCCTATGTGGACTGGATCTC
>NZ_JACKSJ010000193.1 GCF_025821665.1 [Mycobacterium] manitobense | reverse complement strand
GGGCCGTCCACCGCGACGTAGCGCACGGTGGGTTGGACCCGGTCGACCATCAGCGAGCAGTGTCCGGCGGCCTCGAGCAGCCGGTGCTTGCGTGACCCGGCTCCGGTGGTGAACCAGAGCTCACCGCCGGGGGAGTACTGGTACCAGATCGGCACGGTCAGCGGACCGCGGGTATTTCCCCTGATCACCGACAACGCGGCGACATGGGGCTCGGCGAGGAACTCTTCGCGTTCTTCCCGAGACAGTGCCATGGCTCTAGAGGCAGGGAGTGAAGAACAGCAGCTTCGGCCCGCAGATGCCCGAGCTGCCCAGCTT
>NZ_JACKSJ010000192.1 GCF_025821665.1 [Mycobacterium] manitobense | reverse complement strand
TGCAGGGCCACCGCACCGGCGGCGACGGTCGGCAGCAGCGGTCCTGGCAGCGCGGCCCCGGCGGCGGCCTCGACGACGCATGCCGTGTCGGCCGGCGTGCCGCCCTGACCGCCGCAGCTCTCCGGAAGATGCACCGCGTGGAAGCCGTTGGCCACCAGTTCGTTCCACCATGGCGGCAGTTCGCCTCCGGCGAGCTGGTCGAGCAGCTCGCGGGTGTGGCTGACCGGGGCGTGGCGCGCCGCGAACTGCGCGACGGCGTCGGTCAGGTGCTGCTGCTCCGGGGTGAGCCCGATGGTCATGACGCCTCCTCGGCCGCGGTGGTGTCGCGGCGCCGCCGGTCGCGGAAGAATCGGGCGGCCTCGGCGATCGCGTCGGTCGCCGGCCGCGGCTGCCAGCCGAGTTCGCGGGTCGCCTTCGAGTGGTCCATCGCCGACATGATGTGCATGAGCCGCACGCTGATCCGCGTCAACCGGGTGTCACGTCCCCGGATCCGGGCCGCCGCCTCCCCGGCCGCGCCGAGCGCCGACATCACCGGCAGCGGCACACCGACCCGCGGTGGCGTCGTCCCGACGGCGTCGCAGGCACAGGCGTAGACGTCGCGGGCACTCATGAATCGTTCGGAGACGATGTAGCGCTCGCCGACCCGCCCGACCCGGCCGGCCAGCAGCATGGCACCTGCCGCGTCCTCGACACCCACCACCTCCGACTGCGCCCCGGCGACGTAGAACGGCAGCTTCCCGCGGACCGCGGCGGCCACGAGACCGCCGTGCGGGGTGGGCAGCCAGTCACCGGGGCCGTAGGTGTTGGCCACGCACATCGCGACGCCGGGCAGCCCGCGCTCGCGGCAATGGTCGAACAGCAGGTTCTCCGCCGCCACCCTGGTGCGGACGTACTCGCCGCCTTCGTCGAGCCAGTTGTGGGCGGTCTGCTCGGTGGCGAGCCCGTCGCGGACCCGGCCGATGGTGCCGATGGAGCTGGTGAACACGAACCGGTGCAGCGGCGCCTGCGCGGCGATGTCCAGCACGCTGCGCAGCCCGTCGACATTGGTGCGCCACATCGGCGCCGGGTCGCGCAGCCAGGGCCGGGCGTCGACCACGCAGTAGTACACGGTGTCGCATCCGCTGATCGCGTCGCGCACCGCCGCGGAGTCGAAGACGTCGCCGTAGCGGCGCTCGACGTCGAGGCCGTCGATGCCGCGGGTGGAGCTGGTGGTGCGGATCAGCACCCGCACGTCGTCGCCTTGCGTCACCAGCGCCCTGGTGACGTGCGAGCCGAGGAACCCGCTCGCGCCGATGACCAGACTTCTCGAGGCCACTGCCACCGCTTCCGTCGTCGTCAGGCGAGACGGACCGTCTCGTCTCGCGCTAGGTTACGCTAGCCGGGATCCGGCCGACGACCGCGGAGGGGGTGGGAGTGCCGCCGCTCGACACCGCACCGCGACGGCGCAGCGAGAAATCGCGCGCCGCGATCGTCTCCGCCACCCGCGAACTACTGCTGGAGCGCGGCTTCGACGGGATGAGCATCGAGGCCGTTGCTGCCCGCGCCGGGGTCGGCAAGCAGACCATCTACCGCTGGTGGCCGAGCCGGCCCGCACTGGTGGCCGACGTGCTGCTCGAGGACGCCGACCGGATCCTGCGCCCGGTGGCGTACTCCGACGACGTCACCGCCGACCTCGCCCGGTGGGCGGGCAGGCTGGCGGCCACCCTCACCACCGCGCGAGGATCGGCGATGCTGCGCATCCTCACGGTGGCCTCCATCGAGCACGACGACACCGCGGACCGGTTGCGCAGCGGGTTCAGCGGGCCGCTGCAGGAGGCGGTGCAGTCGCGCCTGCTCGCGGACGAGGTCGACGAGGCGGTCGCCGAAGCCGCGGCCGACGCGATCGTCGGCGGCATCGTGTATGCCGTTCTGCGCGAGGGCCGTTCGTATCCGCGCCACCGGGCGGAGTTCGCGACCCGCACCATCGTGGACTCGCTGACCGGACGCGGCCCGGCCGGCGGCCTTCGGCCATAGACTGACCGACCGTGAGCACACTGTTCGGCTTCGCGCCGTGGATCGTGTACTGGGTGCTCGTCGGCAACGTGCCGGCGAGCACCGCCGTCCTGGCGGCGCTGGCGATCGCGGCCGCCGGCTTCGGGATCGGCCGGGCGCTGCACTGGCCGGGCCGCACCCTGGAACTGGGCGCGGTGATCGTCTTCGCGGTGCTGACGGTGCTGTCGTTCACCACCAGCGAGGCGTTCATGGCGGAGTGGCTGCAGCCGCTCGGCAATCTCGGCATCTTCGCCGTGGCGCTGATCGGCCTGCTGGCGGGCCGGCCCTTCGTCCGCGAGTTCGCCGAGGTGGGCCGGCCTGCCAATGTGCTCAAGAGCGAACTGTTCGAGCGCATCACGACGCTGCTGACCTGGATCTGGATCGCGGCGTTCGCCGGGATGACGATCTCCTCGGTGATCCCGCCGCTGGTCTACGGCCGGGCCACCATCTTCGACGCCGACACCCCGCTGTCGTTCATCTGCTACTGGGTGATTCCCTTCCTGCTGCTCGGCGCGGCAGCGCTGGCGTCGAAGGTGCTGCCCGACCGGATGACCGCGGGCATCGACGACGCGCAACGCAACACCACGTTCGTCGCCTACGGCGAGGCCACCATCGACGAGCTGTACTACCTGGCCAAGGAGCACGCCGACCGGGAGACCGGCGCGGGCGAGGAGGCCTACGACGTCAGGGTGGGCGGCAAAGGCACCCCGCTGGTGGGCGACGAGGACCGGATGTCCTGGCCGTCCAGTTACAAGGTGCGCAAGGTCAACCGCTGAGGATCAGCGGAACACGCCCGCGATCTCGAGCAGCCGCAGCACCGCCACCACCAGGAACACCGCCGCGATGACCCCGACGATCGCGAACGCGGCGATCGCGCCCGGGGTGAACCGGCGGGCGGGTGTGGGGTCGGTGTTCGCCGACTGGCTGACGTGCGACGAGTCCGGCGGGGTGTCGCCGGGCGCGACGCCGCCGCCGGGTTCGAGCCCGGGGGTGTCGACGGGATCCGGGTCTGGGGGCTGGGCTGTCATCGGGTGAGGCGTACCCGATGGCGCAGGGCTCACACCTGAGGAGTCACAACATCCCGGCGATCGCACTGACGATCAATACGCCCGACACCGCGGTGAAGCAGATGATCGCGAGCGCCGCGGCGGGCCAGGGCGAGGTGGGCCTGCCCTGTCTGCGCGCCCGCCTGATGCCGACCGTCATCAGCACGAAGGCGACGGCGGCGCCGCCCCACACCCAGCCGAAGACCGTGAGGTTGACGCCGGCATCGCACCCGCTGCGGCACACGTCGAGGGCGTTGGCGCCGGCGAGCATCGACCAGAACACCGAGACGCAGGCGGCCACGACCACCAGTGGGGCCAGGATGCCCGTCCTCCTGGCGTCCCGCCGCTGGTCCGGCGACACGGCGGGCGGGTGCGGCGGGTGTTGGGACATGAGCTCAGTATCGCCGCGGATCAGACCCCTTCGGCGCAGCAGTTCGGCGGGCCGCGCGGATCACGGCAGGCGGGCGCAGCCCCGCCACACCGTGTCGACGAGGCCGGTCAACGCGTCGTCGTCGAGGGCGGGCAGACCGAACACCAGGCGGTAGTAGGCCGGCGACACCAGCGCGTCGACGACCACCTCGGGGTCGGCGCCGTCGCGCAGTTCACCGCGGCCCGCGGCGTCGTGCAACACCGCGACCAGTGCGGCCCGCCGCGGCAGCAGCCACTGGTCGAGCAGCGCGGTGCCGACGTCGCGGTCGGCGTCGGCGGCGCTGATCACCCGGCGGACCAGCGGGCCGGTGGCGGCGTCGGACAGGATCGCGTTGAGCGAGCGCACGTGGTGGGTGAGCGCCTCGCGGGTGCTGCTGCCCGCGGGCCGGATGAGGGAGTCCACGGTGGAGCCGAGCAGGCCCTCGAGCACGATCGCCGCCGACGACGGCCACCACTTGTAGACGGTGGTGCGGCTGACGGCGGCGCGCTTGGCGATCGCGTCGATGGTGGCCGCGCCGGGGCCACCGGCGAGCGCCAGTTCGGCGGCCGCGCGCAGCACGGCGTCCCGGACGGTGACGTCGCGGGGCCTGCCGCGGCGCGCGGGGCTGGCGGTGTTTGCGCCCCCCTCGACGGCGCGTGTACCGTATTTCATGGACATCGTGTCCAGTATATGTCCAGCTCATCCACCACAATCCGGGGGAACCAGCAGATCTTCATGCGTGTCTTGTCGAGTACCACTGCCCTCATCGCCGCAGCGGCGGTCTCTGCCGCCGTCCTGGCCGGCTGCACGCCGCCGTCGGGTCCCGAGGCGACGGCTCCGACGGGACTGCCTGCGGCCACCACCGCCGCGCCCAGTTCGGCCCCCAAGGAGAACAGCAGCGCCGTCGACTACTCGCGGCTGCTCATCCAGCCCGGTGACATCGACAGCCCCGGCGACACCTTCACCGCTCGCTCGTCGGTACCCAACCGCCGTGGCGGCCAAGGTGTTTCGGCACTGTTCGTGAACCAGGACGACACCAAGGCCGTCGGCGTCACCATCAACATCACCCCCGACGAGGCCGCGGCCGCGGCCGCACTGGACGCCAGCGTCAAGTCGCTGACCGCCTCGGTGGTGGGCGGCACGCCGCAGCCGTCGCCGGTCGGCACCGGCGGCACCGTGATCAGCGGCACCGCGCCCGACGGCAACAAGGACGTCACCCTGCTGTTCTTCACGCAGGGTCCGGCGGTGGTCCGGATGGAGTTCGGCAGCGTTCTCGGCCAGCCCACCCCGCCCGAGGTGGTCACCGACGTCGGTACCAAGCAGGCGATCGCGCTGCGCACCGGCCTGTCCGACTCCACCGCGCCGCGCTGATCCGCCCGGTGCCGTGAGGGCTCGCCGCCGCCTCCCCGTCGAGCGGTTCGATGCCGCGACCGGCCGGTGGCGCGAAGTGCACGCCCCCGCACCCGTCGAGCGCGACGGACTGACGGTCACCACCTTCAACGTCTGGTTCGACGAGCACTACGCCGACCACCGCTACCGCGCGATGGCCGCCCTGCTCTGCGATGTCATGCCCGACGTCATGGTCTTCCAGGAGGTCACCCCGGCCGCGCTGGAGGTGTTCCTCACCCAGTCCTGGGTCCGCGAGCACTACCTGGCGAGCTCGATCACCGGTGCGGACGTCGGCAACTACGGCATGCTGCTGCTGACCCGCGTGCCGGTCGACGGGGTCACCTACACGCGGCTGCCGACACGGCTGGACCGCGGCTACCTGCGCGCCGACCTCACCGTCAACGGCGCCGCCCTGGCCGTCTGCGGCGTGCACCTCGACAGCGGCAAGCGGTCGGCCCGGTTGCGGGCACGACAGCTGCGCACGCTGTTCCGCGCCGTGCGCGGTGCCGACGAGGCGGTGCTGCTCGGCGACTTCAACATGCGCGACGCCGAGAACCCCCGCATCACTGCGCCGTTCATCGACGTCTGGCCGGCGCTGCGGCGCGGTGAGGACGGCTTCACCGAGGACACCTCGATCAATCTGATGCGGTACGACAGCAAGAACAAGCACCGCCACGTCCGGTTCGACCGCGTGCTGGTCAAGGGCAGGCGCTGGCACGCGGTCGGCATCGACCTGCTCGGCACCCGGCCGGTGTCCGAGGCGCTGCCGCGGGTCTTCCCGTCCGACCACTTCGGCGTGGTCTGCCGCCTCGCCCACCTCCCGGCGGCCCCCGCGCGACCGCCCTGGTGGCGCCGCGCGGGTTCTAGGGTGGGCTGATGGCCCCGGAGCGGCGCGACGGCGTCGAGCTGACCAACCTCGACCAGGCCCTGGCGCCCGAGGCCGGTGCCACCAAGCGGGACCTGGTGGACTACCTCGACGCCGTGGCCGACCGCATCCTGCCCGGCCTGGCCGGCCGCCCGCTCACGGTCCTGCGAGTGCTGCGCGGCCGGGCGCCGTTCATGCAGAAGAACGTCCCGAAGTACACCCCCGAGTGGGTGCGAACCGTGTCGATCTGGGCCGAGTCGTCGCACCGCGAGGTGCGCTACGCGCTGTGCGACGACCGCCGGACGCTGCTGTGGCTGGCCAATCAGCGCGCCGTCGAATACCACCCGACGCTCGGGCTGGCCGCCGAGCGAGGCTCGCCGAGCGAGCATGTCCCCGACATCTACCGGCCCACGCACCTGATCCTCGACCTCGACCCGCCCGAGGGCGCCGATTTCGCCACGGTGGTGGCCGTCGCGCACCTGGTGCGCCAGGCGCTGTCGGACTGCGGACTGGCGGGCGCGGTCAAGACCAGCGGCGCCAAGGGCCTGCATGTGTTCGTGCCGATCGACGACCACACCCCGGTCGACGACGTCGCGGGCGCCACCCGCGCGCTCGCCGCGCGTGCCGAGGCGCTCGACCCGGACATCGCCACCACCGCGTACATCGTCTCCGACCGGGGCGGCAAGGTGTTCGTCGACTCCACCCGGGCCGGCGGCGCCACCGTCGCCGCCGCGTACAGCCCGCGGCTGCGGCCGGGCACGCCGGTGTCGTTCCCGGTGCCGTGGTCCGACCTCGACCGGGTCAGCCCGGCCGACTTCACCGTGCACACCGCCGTCGACGCGCTCGGCGCCGGCGACCCGTGGGCGGAGTCGATGCCCCTGCCGCAACGGCTGCCCGACGACCTCATCGCCCACGGGCGGACCATCCCGGTGGCGCGGGTGGCGGCGATGCACGAGGGCAAGCGCCGGGCCCGCGCACGGCGGGCCGGTGACCCGGCGGCGCCCGGCGACGATCCGTAGGGTGGACGCGACCGGTTTCAAGACCGAGGCGTGGAGGCAATACCTCGTCGGAACGGCACCCGGTCGTCACCACATCCAGTGAAGGGGATTCATGTCTCAGGCGGCAGAGTCGGAGCCCGACGATCAGCTGACGGCTCTCGACGAGCAGGCCACCGGCGAGCAGGCCCCCGAAGACCAGCCCAATGAGCCGACCGAAGTCACCTTCGACGAGTACCTGCACCCCGCGCGGCCACGGTCACTGCGGTTCCGGCCGCGCGTCAAGGCGCCGTTCACCCGCCGCTCGCTGACTCAGGACGGCTCCCCCACCGGCGACAACCCCGCGTACGTGTCCTGGCTGCTGTCCCAGTCGATGCTGGCCGACGCCAACGAGATCAGCCAGCAGTTCTCCGGGCAGGGATCGATGTGGCAGAACCCGTACGCCACTCCCAGCCCGCGCGGCGCCGTCGAGACCGCGTCGGTGTGGTTCACCGCCTACCCGCTGTCGCTGATCACCCGGTCCAGCGAGTCGTTCCTGAAGGCGATGGCCGACGAGGACATGTGGAAGGCGTTCTCCGAGATCGGTATCGAGGCCATCCACACCGGCCCGGTGAAACGCGCGGGCGGCATCTCCGGCTGGCAGCTGACGCCGAGCGTGGACGGGCACTTCGACCGCATCAGCACCCAGATCGATCCCGCCTTCGGTACCGAAGAGGAGTTCCGCCACATGTGCGGGACCGCCAACTGGTACGGCGGCACCATCATCGACGACATCGTTCCCGGCCACACCGGCAAGGGCGCGGACTTCCGGCTCGCCGAGATGAAGTACGCCGACTACCCGGGCATCTACCACATGGTCGAGATCGACCCGCGCGACTGGGAGCACCTGCCCGACGTCCCGGCCGGCCAGGACTCGGTGAACATCGATCCCTCCACCGAGGAGTGGCTGGACAAGGCCGGCTACATCATCGGCAGGCTGCAGCGGGTGATCTTCTACGCCGAGGGCGTCAAGGAGACCAACTGGAGCGTCACCCGTCCCGTGGTCGGCATCGACGGCGTCGAACGGCGCTGGGTCTACCTGCACTACTTCAAGGACGGGCAGCCGTCGATCAACTGGCTGGACCCGTCGTTCGCAGGCATGCGCCTGGTCATCGGCGACGCGCTGCACTCGCTGGCCGACCTGGGCACCGGCGGTCTGCGGCTGGACGCCAACGGCTTCCTCGGCGCGGAGAAGACCGCCGCCGAGGACGGTGTCGGCTGGTCGGAGGGCCACCCGCTGTCGGAGGCCGCCAACCACCTGATCGCCAGCATGGTGCGCAAGGTCGGCGGGTTCACCTTCCAGGAACTCAACCTCACCATCGACGACATCCGCGAAATCGGTGAGGCGGGCGCCGACCTGTCCTACGACTTCGTCAACCGGCCCGCCTACCACCACGCGCTGGCCACCGCCGACACCGAGTTCCTGCGGCTGACCCTGCGCACCACCCTGGAACTCAACGTGGACCCCGCCTCGCTGGTGCACGCGCTGCAGAACCACGACGAGCTCACCTACGAACTCGTGCACTGGTCGACCGGGCACCGCGACGACGTCTACACCTACAAGGGCGAGGAGATCACCGGCGAGGTGCTCGGCGAGACCGTCCGCCGGGACCTGTCCGACCGGCTGACCGGTGAGAACGCCCCGTACAACCTGGTGTTCACCACCAACGGCATCGCCTGTACCACTGCCACGGTCATCGCGGCGACCCTCGGCGTCACCGATCTGGATGAGGTCGGGGCCGACCCCATCCAGATCGACCGGATCCGCCGGGCGCACCTGCTGCTGGCGATGTTCAACGCGTTGCAGCCCGGGGTGTTCGCACTGTCCGGCTGGGATCTTTGCGGGATGTTGACGCTACCGGCGGGCAAGGTCGCCGAACTGCTGCGCGGCGGGGACACCCGGTGGATCCACCGCGCCGCCCACGACCTGATGGGCGTCAACCCGACGGCGACGCAGTCGCAGGCCGGGATGCCGCGGGGGCGCAGCCTCTACGGCCCGATCCCCGAGCAGATGGGCGATGAGACCAGCTTCCTGCGTCAGCTGCAGGCCATCCTGCGGGTGCGCTCGCACTACGGCATTGCGACCAGCCGCCAGATCGACATCCCCGAGGTGTCGCACCGCGGGATGCTGGTGCTCGTCCACCAACTCGCCGACGAGAACCGCTACCAGCTCACGGTGCTGAACTTCGCCAACGAGGACATCGCCGGTTCGGTGCGGTCCAAGAAGCTGCCGCCGGGTTCGTCGGTGTCGGACATGTTCACCGGCAAGGCCTTCGCGACGGTCGACGACCTGCACAGCTTCGCCGTCGAGATGCCCGCGCACCACGGCATGTCGCTGCTCGTCGAGGCGCCGGCCGAGGAGCCCGAAGAAGCCTGAGCCCGAGCTTCAGTCCGACTTACAGTCTGCCTTATAGTGACGGGGTGACCCGGACTCCCCTGATCGACAGCACCACCATGCTGCTCATCGGCGCAGGCCGCGCCGCGCAGCGCCGCCTCGAGGACGCGCTGGCCGACCACGGGTTGACGCTGCGGCACCTCGGCGCGCTGGGCCACCTGTCGCATTCGCCGGAGCTGTCCTACAGCGACCTCGCCCGCCGGGCGCGGATCACCCCGCAGAGCATGCAGGCCACCATGATCCAGCTCGCCGACGCAGGCGCCGTCGTGATCGAGAGCCGCGGCCGGGCGTCCTACCCGCGGCTCACCCCGCACGGCAGGCACCTGCTCTCGGTCGCCGCCGCCGCGGCGGCCGACTGCGACCGAGCGCTGGGCGTTCCCGATGCGCTGCGCGACGCGCTGGCCGCGGTGGTGCGACGGGAGATGTTCGGTGAATAGCCCGGCGCACACCGTGGCGGTGGTGGCACTGCCCGACACCATCGCGTTCGACCTCAGCACGCCGGTCGAGGTGTTCGGCTGGGTCACCCTCGCCTCGGGCGGACCCGGCTACCGCGTCGTGGTGTGCGGCAGCGAACCCGTCGTCAGCGCCGGTCCCTTCCGAATCGCCACCGACCGCGGCCTCGACGCGCTGGCCGAGGCCGACACCATCGTCGTTCCCGGCCGCCGCGACCTGACGGCGGCGCCGCCCGCTGCGCTGGTGATCGCACTGCGCGCGGCGTACTCCCGCGGCGCCCGGATCGTCTCGATCTGCACCGGCGCCTTCACCCTGGCCGCCACCGGACTGCTCGCCGGGCGCCGCGCGACCACCCACTGGATCTGCACCGCGGCGTTCCGGACCGCCTTCCCCGACGTGCAGCTCGACCCCGACGTGCTCTACGTCGACGACGGCCAGATCCTCACCTCGGCGGGCGCGTCCGCGGGCATCGACCTGTGCCTGCACATCGTGGCGCGCGACCACGGCGCCGCCATCGCCGCCGACGCCGCCAGGCTGTCCGTGGCGCCGCTGCACCGCAGTGGCGGCCAGGCGCAGTTCATCGTCCGCAACCGGGTGCCGCTGCCGGCCAACGGCGTCCGCCACGAATTCGACGCCGTGCTGGCCTGGATCGAGACCGAGGCACACCGCGAGCTGAGCCTCGGCGAGATCGCCGCGCGCGCGGCGATGAGTGTGCGGACGCTCAACCGCCGGTTCCAGGCCGAGACCGGCCAGACGCCGATGCAGTGGGTCACCGGCGTCCGGGTCCGGCACGCCCAGGAACTGCTCGAGACGTCCGACCTGGGAGTCGAGTCGATCGGCAGGCGGGTCGGGTTCACGTCACCCGCGAACTTCCGCGAGCAGTTCCGCAGGCTGGCCGGGGTGTCGCCGCGCAGCTACCGGGCGGCGTTCCAGGACCGCCTCGCCGGGTAGCGGTTTGCCCTTCCTCGCGCGGCACTGGTTCCATGGACTGATCCTTACGAAAGGCTTGCCTAAATGAACGCTCCCCATGCCGACGTCGCGGGTCTGCGCCTTCTCGTCGTCGGGGCGTCTTCGGGGATCGGCCACGCCGTCGCCACCGGCGCCGGCAGGCACGGCGCCCGGGTGGCGGTCGCGGCCCGCCGCATCGACCTGCTCACCGAACTGGCCGAGTCGGTGAGCGGCCTGGCATTCGAGCTCGACGTGGCCGATCCGGCGGCCATCACCGCGGTGGTGACCGGCGCGGCCGACGCCCTCGGCGGCCTGGACGCGGTCGTGTTCACCAGCACCGTCATCCCGTTCGCCTTCGTCGAGGACACCGACGTGGCCACCTGGATCCACGCGTTCACCGTCAACACCGTCGGCGCGAGCAACGTGCTGCGGGCCGCGCTGCCCCAGCTGTCGGAGAACGGCGTCGTGCTCATCGCGTCCGACCACAACGTCGGCAGGCCGCGGGCCGGGGTCGCCGCCTACAGCGCCAGCAAGGCCGCGCTCGACGAGATCCTGCGGTCCTGGCGCGGCGAGCATCCCGACCTGTCGGTCATCCGGGTCGGCATCGGCCCGACCGAGGACACCGAGATCCTGCGCGGCGCGGACCGCGACCTGCTGGCCCAGCTGTTCCAGTCCTGGGTCCAGGACGGTCAGCTGCCCGCCAGGATGTCCGCCCTCGACGATGTGGCCGACACCCTGCTCACACTCATCGCCGCGGCGTACGCGAACCCGACCGTCGTCCCCGAGTTCGTCCAGCTCGCACCGCGGTTCAAGAAGTCTGCGCCGCGGCCCGCCCAGGACGCCTGACCGCCGGTGCGGGCGGTCCCCGTCATCGCGCTGACCGGTTACCTCGGCGCGGGGAAGACCACGCTGCTCAACCATGTGCTGCGGGCCCCGGATGCCCGGATCGGCGTGGTGATCAACGATTTCGGTGAACTCAACGTCGACGCCGCACTGGTCACCGGGCAGGTCGACGAGCCGGCGTCGATCGCGGGCGGCTGCATCTGCTGCCTGCCCGACGACGGGGCGCTCGACGTCGCGCTGGAGAAGCTGGCCGATCCGAAGCTGAATCTCGACGCGATCATCGTCGAGGCCAGCGGCCTGGCCGACCCGGTCGCCATCTCGCGGATCATCCGGTTCAGCGGCGTCGACAATGTGCGGCCGGGCGGCATCGTCGACGTCATCGACGCCGCAATGCATTTCGACACCGTCGACCGCGGCGGCAGTGCGCCGGCCCGCTACGGCGCGGCGTCACTGGTGGTGGTCAACAAGCTCGACCGGATCCCCGGCGACGGCCGTGGCGCCGCGCTGGAGCGGATCGAGGCGCGGGTCCGCGAGCGCAACCCCGACGCCCACATCGTCGGCGCGGTGGGCGGCCGGATCGATCCCGCGCTGTTGTACGACTCGGCGGGCGCGGGTGAACCCGTGGGGCAGTTGTCCTTCCGGGAGTTGCTGATCGAAGACCAGCACCACCACGTGCACGCCGACTCGGTGACGGTGACCGGCAGCGGAGGTGTCGACCCCGGCGCGCTGGTCGACCTGCTCGAGCAGCGGCCCGCCGGGGTGTACCGGCTCAAGGGCACGGTCGCCGTCCGCTACCGGGCCCGCACCCGCGGCTACGTGGTGAACGTCGTCGGCACGTCGATCCACGTCAGCACCGCCGACCGGGCGCCCGCGGTGAACGGTCTGGTGGCGATCGGCACGTCGTTCGACACCGACGAGGTGCGGGCGCAGATGGCGAACGCACTGCGCCCGGCCGAGGGGGCGGTGTCCGCGGCCGGGCTGCGCAGGCTGCAGCGCTACCGGCAGCTCAGCATCTGAACGCCGGTGCGGCAGGATCGCGGGTGACATGACCGACTCCGCTGCCGACGACGGCGCCGCCGCACCGGACCGGCGCAGGCACATCCTGCGGCTGGCGATCTTCGCCGCGCTGCTGCTGACGCTGTTCTACGTCGTCGCGGTGACACGGGTGGTCGACGTCGAGGCGGTGCGGCAGGCGGTGGCCGCGACCGGCCCGGTCGCACCGTTGACCTACGTGGTGGTCTCCGCGGTGCTCGGCGCGGTGTTCGTGCCGGGGACGCTGCTCGCCGCGGGCAGCGGCGCGCTGTTCGGCCCGGTGCTCGGCCTGTTCGTCACGCTGGGGGCGACTGTCGGCACGGCGATCATCACCAGCCTTCTCGGCCGGCGGGCGGGCCGCGACAGCGCGATGGGACTGCTCGGACCGGTTCGCGCCGAACGCATCGAGGCGCAGATCGCACGGCACGGGCTGTGGGCCGTGGTCGGCCAGCGCTTCGTCCCCGGCATCTCCGACGCGCTGGCCTCCTACGCCTTCGGCGCGTTCGGGGTGCCGCTGTGGCAGATGGCCGTGGGTGCGCTGATCGGGTCGGTGCCGCGGGCGTTCGTCTACACCTCGCTCGGCGCCTCGATCGGTGACCTGTCCTCGCCGCTGGTCTACGCGGCCATCGCCGTCTGGTGCGTGACGGCCGTCGCCGGCGCGTTCGCCGCGCACCGGGGGTTCCGGCACTGGCGGGCCGGGCGCTTGGACAGCCGCGATAACGGGTAGTTCCGACCGCAGCAACCGGCCATCCGCACGTCAGGGAGTCCGTACATGGTGGGCTGGCTCGACAGACTGCAGCAGCGCAACCGCGCTGTCGGTTTCGTGATCGCGGTGATCTACAAGTACATCGACGACCAGGGTGGCTACCTCGCCGCGCTGATCACCTACTACGCGTTCGTGTCGATGTTCCCGCTGCTGCTGTTGCTCACCACGGCAGTGGGCGTGCTGCTGGTGGGACAGCCCGATCTGCAGCAGCAGGTGGTGCAGTCCGCGATCGGCCAGCTGCCGGTGATCGGCAGTCAGCTGCAGACACCCGAGGAACTCAGCGGCGGCGCGGTGGCCGTGGTGATCGGCATCGCGGGCGCCCTCTACGGCGGGCTCGGCGTGGGGCAGGCCGTGCAGAACGCGATGGACACGGTGTGGGCGGTGCCGCGCAACAACCGGCCCGACCCGATTCGCTCGCGGCTGCGCAGCCTGCTGCTGTTGCTCGTACTCGGGACGGCGGCCATCACCGCGACCGTGTTGTCCGCCGCGGGCCGGGCCACCGAGACCCTGGGCTGGTGGGGCAGGGCCGGCCTGATCGTGACGGCCGTCGTGATCAACGCGTTCATCTGTCTGGTGGCGTTCCGGGTCACCACGGCCCGGCACGTGACCTACCGCCAGGTGCTGCCCGGCGCGCTGACCGCCGCGGTGCTGTGGCAGCTGCTGCAGTCGTTCGGCACCGGCTATGTCGGGAGCGTGGTGGCGAGGTCCAGCGCCACCAACAGTGTGTTCGCCCTGGTGTTGGGGCTGTTGGCGTTCCTCTACCTGCTCTCGGTCAGCCTGGTGATGTGCGCGCAGATCAACGTGGTGCTTGTCGACCGGCTGTACCCACGGGCGCTGCTCACCCCGTTCACCGACGCCGTCGACCTGACCTCGGCGGACCGGCGCACCTACACCCGTAAGGCGAAAGCTGAACGGGTGAAGGGTTTTCAACGGGTCAGCGTGCACTTCGACCCGAGATCGGAACCGGCGGCGGAGAAGCCGCCGGATCCGAACCCGTCGGAAGGTGAGCCGGCTACAGAATCGCCGCAGCGATGATGATGCCGAACGCGAAGTAGGACGCCGCGACCACCCACACCTGCGGCACGTACACCTCGGCCGCCAGCACGTCGCCGATGTCGATCCCGGTGCCCAGATGGATCAGCCGCACCGAAATCGCCTGCGCGGCAAGCCCGACCAGGCCGAAGACCAATGTCCGCAGCAGCCCCTCGATGAGGTCGCCGGAAGAGCTGAAGATGGCCAGCACCACGATCAGCGCCATGGACAGCGCGCCCGAGCCGGCGATCACCGCGGCGTTGGGCCTGCCGGCCTGCACCAGCGTGCGCAGCGGACCGGGGGTGGTCCAGTCGATGATGAAGAAGCCCAGCACCATCAGGGCGATGCCGACGATCGTGTAGAGCGCGATCGCCGCGACGCCGTGGCCGACGATCGACCAGTATCCGGGCTCGAGCTCGGCGGCCAGCAACATGGTTTCTCCTCGGGTCATAGTGGAATGCGGTGTGGCACAAAGGCTGCGCCGTCGTCGGTGATCAGGCCTGCGGTCTCACGGATGCCCAGCCCGGCCGATTCGTCGCCCACGATCCACGTCCCCAGGCAGGGACGCATGCCGTCGAACTCGGGCAGCGGGTCGAGCAGCTGGTACACGAAGCCCTCCTCGCCGTAGACCCCGCCGGTCTGGGTCTCGAAGCCGGGCCCGACGATGGTGATGTTGGCGCCCTCACGGCCGAGTTTGGGCTTGCGGACGTACTCGGTGAGTTCGTGCGGGTTGTCGAGGTAGGCGGGCAGCAGGTTCGGATGCCCGGGGTTCATCTCCCACAGCACCGCCAGGATCGCCTTGTTGCTCAGCAGCGTCTTCCACAGCGGCTCGACCCACATCGTCTCGGGCAGCAGTTCGACGACGCGGCGACCGAAGTCGTCGTCGAGCACCCACTCCCACGGGTAGAGCTTGAACAGCGACGAGATGGGCGCTTCCTCGAGGTCGACGAAACGGTTGAGCTCCTCGTCGAAGCCGATCTGCTCGATGGCCAGCGCGACGGTGTGCAGGCCCGCTTCGGCCGCGCACTCCTGGATGTAGGCCAGGGTGACGTTGTCCTCACCGCTCTCGTCGGCCGACGACCACGTGAAATGCGTTTCGGCGCCGCTCAATTGAGGCCGGATCTCACCCCACCGTTCGACCAGCTTCTCGTGCAGCGAGTTCCACTGGTCGTCTTCGGGGTAGACGTCGGTCTTCCAGTGCCACTGCAGGATTGCGGCTTCGAGCAGGCTGGTGGGGGTGTCGGCGTTGTACTCCAGCAGCACGGGCGGGCGCCTGCCGTCGTAGCGCAGATCGAAGCGGCCGTAGAGGTGCGGATCGCTGCGCCGCCACGACGCCGCGATGGGCTCCCAGCTCCAGTCGGGCAGACCGAAGTCGGCGAATCGCTCGGTGAGCACCACGTGCTCGACGGCGTTGAGGCACATCGAGTGCAACACCTCGACGCTCGCCTCGATCGACAGCACCTCGTCCATGTCGAAGACGTAGTGCACCGATTCGTCCCAGTACGGACGCGCGCTGCCGTCGGCGAGGCGGGCAGGGGTGCCGAAGCACATTCCCTGGGCGGCGACGATCTGCTCCCAGTCCGGCCGGGGAGCGCGTCGTTCACGTCGCATTCAGCTGCCCGAACTGCCGTAACTGGACGAGGAGCCGAAGCCGCCGCGCTTGATGGAGGTGCCGGACTTGGTCTTCGCCGAGGTGCCCTTGGGCAATTCGAGGGTGCCGCCGGAGGCGATGGTGCCGACGCCGCGGTTGGAGCCGCCGTAGTAGTACCGGTAGGGCGAGCCCGCGTAGATGAACACGCCGCCCGACCCGGAGCTGCTGCCGGAGCTGCAGTAGCTGTCGGGCACCACCTCGTTGCTGCCGTCGCGCACGCAGCTTGCGGCGACCTCTTCGTCGTCGTCGCTGAGCAGGGTGTAGCCGAGGGCGACGACGCCGACCACGCCGACCACCGCCGCGGTGCCCATCAGCGCCTTGCGGCGTTTGCGGGCCTTCTCGGCCTGCTTCTCGGCCTGCTCGGCGGCGAACCGCTCCGCCGCCTCGCGGGCCTTCTTCGCCTTGTCGCGGGCGCGGGCCTCGGCGACGGTCGGCTGGCGGGGCCGCGTCATGCCCGGCTCCTGCGTCCGGATGACACCGCGGGTGGGCGGCGGCGGCGGAACCTCGGGCGGCTGACCGGCCGCGGAGCCGACGGTGGGCGGCGTCGGGTCCGCGCCCGAGCCACCCTGACCGGCGGGATCCGGTCCCGGAGTCCCTTGATCCTGCGGTTCGCTGTTCACGCTCTCACCCCCACACGAGTTGCCCAGACGACTATAGGTCGCGCGCGGCGGACAGTGAGCACCTAATTCAAGATCGACGTGCGCGTCAGGGCGCGGCGACGGCCGTGGGGCTAGCTGCCGCCGCCGACCTCGGCGGGCAGTGGCGGGGGCAGCGGCTTCGACGGGGTGGGCGAGGACTCGGCTTCGGCCGAGTCCGGTCCGTGGTACTCCACCATCGGCTCGTCGCGGACGATCTTCTCCTCGATGCTGACCATCAAGGCCGACGGCGAGACGGTGTAGGCGGCGTCGCCGCTCTCGGCGACGAAGTCGTCGCCCGACCGGGTCGCGGACAGGATCAGCTTGGCGCCGTCGCGCACCCGCACGCCGCGGTATTCGAGTTCACCGTCCGGGCTCTCGCAGATCGCGACCCGCGAGCTGTCCGTCCGGCCGAAGGCGACGGCCGTGTCGGGTGCGGAGCACCGCGCGGTGGAGTCCACGAAGCCCTGCGCGTCGGAGGACGGCGCCGCCGTCGCCAGCTGGTCGGCGCCGGCGAACACCAGCGCGAGGACCGCCGCTCCGGCCAGGGCCGGGCGGCGCAACATGGAACGGGTAGCGGTCATCACCGTCCACCAGACCACGTCGACTCCCGCCGCGCGAGGGCTGACATCGAAGGATGACGCAATCGTTAGGCCACCGATATGCGCTGTGGACAAACGGTCGGATCGTCGGTCGGTGTCCGTATGATCGAACGCATGTTCGAGGATCTGGCCACCGTGCCTCCCGACGCCGACGAAGCGCGGTTGATTTCACGCCTGACCGAACTCGAAACGGCGAAAGCCGCCGCGGCGGCCGGACAGGCGAGGGTGGCCGCAGAACTGGACCGGTTGCGACGCTGCGCTGAAGCCGCCGCCGGAGTGCCCGCCGCCAAGCGTTGCCGGGGCCTGGCCGGAAGTGGCCCTCGCGCGGCGGGCATCACCCAACCAGGGAGGGCGACACCTCGGATTCGCCCGGGCACTGGTCTACGAGATGCCCCACACCTTGGCCGCATTGGAGTGCGGGGCGCTCACCGAGTGGCGCGCCACCCTCATCGTCCGCGAATCAGCCTGCCTGTCCGTCGAGGACCGCCGCACACTCGACTACGAGATGTGCGGGGATGTCCGCGCCCTCGATGGTCTCGGCGACGCACGGATCGAAGCCGACGCCAAGAAGATCGCCTACCGGTTGGATGCCCGCGCAGTGGTCGACCGGGCCACCAAGGCGGTCACCGAACGCACCGTCACCATCCGCCCCGCCCCCGACACCACGACCTACGTGACCGCACTGCTGCCCGTCGCCCAAGGCGTCGCGATTTACGCGGCGCTGAAGAAGGCCGCCGACACCACTTTCGACGACCGCTCCCGCGGCCAGGTCATGGCCGACACCCTCGTCGAACGCGTCACCGGCCGGCCGGCCGAACAGCCGATCCCCATCGCGGTGAACATGGCGATCTCCGATGAGACACTGCTCGCCGGGGACACCGAACCCGCTCACCTGCACGGCTACGGCCCCATCCCGGCCGAGATCGCCCGCCGCATGGTCCACGACGCCGCTTCGGTGGCCACCATCCGCCGGCTCTACACCCATCCCCGCACCGGCGCGCTGGTGGCGATGGAGTCCCGGTCCCGCTGCTTCCCCAAAGGCCTCGCCGCCTTCATCGATCTGCGCGACCAGACCTGCCGCACCCCCTATTGCGACGCTCCCATCCGCCACCACGACCACGCCCACCCCCACCACAAAGGCGGACCCACCAGCGCGGTCAACGGCCTCGGCGAATGCGCGCGATGCAATTACGACAAGGAATCACCCGGGTGGCAGGTCAGCACCAACCAGCGCGACGGCACCCACACCGCCATATTCACCACCCCCACCGGCGCCACCTATCACTCCACCGCGCCACCACCACCCGGCAGACGCGCGAAACCGGTGACGATGAAACGCGTTGCCTGACAGGACCGTCAGACGGCGGCTTCGATTCGTGGCGTCACGCTGACCGGGATGTCGCCCTGGCGAGGCAGGCCGGTGATCGGGTCGTACTCCACGTCGGTGGGCACCAGGCGGCCGACATTGCTTCCGCGGTCGCGGACCTCGTCGTCCTCGGCGGGCAATCCGCCGAAGGCGTGATGCATCGCGACGACGTCAGGGCGCAGCGAGTCGTCGGCCTCGACGACGCTCGGGATGCTGTCGTGCGGCGACGTCACGGTGACCAGCGCCCCGGTCTGCAGTCCGAGCGCCGCCATCGCGTCCGGATGCATGTAGGTCGGGTTGTAGGGCTTGCCGCGGTGCAGGGCGGCGAGATTCGTGCCCGACGAGTTCATGAAGTTGCCGTGCCGCCGGGGGATGAGCCGGAACGGGAAGGCCGGGTCCTGCTGCGCCGCAACGTACTCGTCGGTCCGGATCGCGACGAGTTCGGCGAGCAGCCGGCCGTTACCGACGTCGAGCTTCGCGGTGCAGTCGGCGTCCCGGGGCTCCACCACCGCATCGACGTCGAAGATCTTCCCGTGCGGATGGCTGCGTACCTCGTCGAACGGGATACGCGACGTCGCGCACATCTGCTCGAACAGCTCCTCGGTGGTCAGCCGGGTGTCGCCGTTCATGTTCAGCACGATCGGCGGCGACTCCATGAACCTGCCGCCGCCGCCCCCGAAGAAGTTCACGAACCACATCTCCAGCCCCATCCGCTGGGCCAGTCCGAGGAAGAACTGCCACTCCTCGATCAGATCCGAGCCGGCGGGCGGTTCGATCAGCCTCGGCACGTACTGCCCGTAGGCCGCCGGGATGCCGGTCCCGCTGGCGTAGTACTTGATGAGCTCGCTGCCCATCGTCATCGCCGGCGTCTCCATCTGCATGCGCGGAGCGATGACGTAGTCGGCCAGCCGCGACGTCAACGACATCTCCGTGTCCAGCGTGACGAGCAGGTCGAGGTTCTCCAACGCCCGCAGGGTCTTTCGCTGATCCGGCCACGCCGCCATCGGATTGCCGCCGATGCAGATCAGCGCCTTGACCTGACCCTCGCCGTCGAGCAGGATCTCGTCGGCAAGCGCGGCCGTCGGCATCCCCGCCACGGTGTCGGTCAGCCCGCGCACCCGCAGCCGCTCGCCGTATCCCCAGCCCTCGTAGGGCGGGTGCGGCTGCGCCTTGGCGGTGAAGGCGGGCAGCAGGGTGTTCGGCCGGGTCACCCGCTCGCCGGCCCGCTGCCAGCGCCCGCAGATCGTCGTCAGACACAGGCACAGGTACTCGAGCACACTGCCGTGCATCGCGAAGTTTGCGCCGGTGCCCGCGTTGACCATTCCGCCGCGCGTGCCGTACGTCGCGAACATCCGCGCGGCGTCGAGGAGTTGCTGCTCCGGGATGTCAGCGCGGTCGGCGACGTAGGCCGGGGTGAACCCGGACACCGCCTCGGCCAGCGCCTCGAATCCGTCGACGTTCTCGGCGAGAAAGTCCCAGTCGCAGAGCTTCTCACCGATGACGATGTTGATGATGCCCGCGACGATCACCGCGTCGGTGCCCGGGCGGGGCTGGATGTGGATCGCCGCCCGTGCGGCCGTCTGCGAGCGGCGCGGGTCGATGACGATGAGCTTCATGCCACGGCCGACGGCGGCCTTGAGGTTCTGCGCCGGGTTCTGGCCCGGGATGCCGATCGCTTTGGACACCAACGGGTTCGTGCCGATCAGCAGCCAGGTGTCGGCCTCGCCGAAGTCGACGTCGCCGCCGAGCCAGTGGCCGTGGGCGGCCAGCGCGATCTGTTTGCCGGGTTGGTCGATGGTGTTGGCGGTGAAGAACATCGGTGATTCGATCGCCCGGATGAACGCGTTGCCCATGAGCGCCGAGGCGGGGTAGGGCAGCCCGTTCGTCCCCAGGTACAGCGCCACCGAGCGCGGTCCGTGCGCCTCGATCAGCGCCTGCAACGTGGCGGCGATCTCGTCCATCGCGACGCCGGACTCGACCGGCTCGTATGCACCGTCGGGCGTGCGCCTCTGGCTGTGCAGCAGTCGGGCGGGATTGTTGTGGATCTCGGGCAGCGCCCGGCCCTTGGCGCAGCTGTAACCCTTGAACATCGGGTTGTCCGGATCGCCGGTGACCTTGGTGAGCCGGCCGTCGGTGACCGTCGCGAGCACCCCGCAGTGCGCGGAGCAGATCCGGCAGATTCCCGGCCGCGTCGTCGTTGATGGCATCGATGCATGCTAGGCGGTCGCTCAGCGCCGCGGACCGGAATGCGGTGCAAGAAGTGTGACGTCTTGTCAGCCCTGTGGACTCAGCGAAAGCACCGTGACATCCGGCGGCGCGCCGACCCTGACCGGTGGCCCCCAGAACCCGGCGCCGCGCGTGACGTACAGCTGGGTGTCGTCGACGGTGGACAGCCCGGCCAGCGAGGGTTGCACGAGCTGCACCACGTAGTGGAACGGCCACATCTGCCCGCCGTGCGTGTGCCCCGACAGCTGCAGGTCCACCCCGCGTGCCGCGGCCTCGCTCACCATGATCGGCTGGTGGGCGAGCAGCACCGTCGGCCGGGAAGGACCGACGCCGGCGAGTGCCCGGTCGAAGTTCGGCGGGTCGGACCGCGATTCACCGGCGAGGTCGTTAATCCCGGCCAGGTCGAAGGCCGCCGCGCCCCTGCGGATCGGGGTGTTCTCGTTGCGCAGCACGTTCACGCCGAGCCGGTCCAGCTCGGTCAGCCACTGCGCCGGCTCGTCGACGAAGTACTCGTGGTTGCCGGTCACGAAGAACGTGCCCTCGCGCGATGCCAGATCGCGCAGCGGTTCGGCGGCCGCGCCGAGTTCGGCGACGCTGCCGTCCACCAGGTCGCCCACGATCGCCACCAGATCCGGCTCGGCCCCGTTGATCGTCTCGACGATGCGTTCGGTGTGGCGGCGGCCGGCCAGCGGGCCGAGGTGGATGTCGGACACCACCGCGATCCGGAAGCCGGTGAATGCGGGGTCGAGGCGGCGCAGGCGCACCGGCACGGCCAGGACGTCCGGCGGGCCGAGTGCCCGGGTGGCGCCGTAGCCGACCAGGCTCACCGACGCCGCTCCTGCCGCGGCGGCGCCGGCCCTCGCGAGGAAGAGCCTGCGGTTCACCGGCGACGACGGCTCGGCGGCTTCGGCGGATTCGGCGACGGGGGCGACGGGGGCGGCGGGCTCGGCGGCTTCGGCGACTGGCGCCGTGCCACGCCGAACCCAGCCACGGAGCAGGAGGCGGACGGGTTCGAGGGCCAGCGACGCCAGGAAGAGATACGCGGCGAGGCCGAACCACACGTAACCCGGCCACGCGAGCCAGCCGAGGCTCGTCACGCCGAGTGTCCGCGGCACCATTAGGACGGCGACCAGCAGCAGGGCGCAGATGACCAGGTCGGCCGTCAGCACCCACCGCACCAGTCCCGGCCGGGTGGTGTCCCTGATCAGCCGCTTCCACAGGTACAGATGCATCAGGCCGAGGACGGCGGTCAGGATGACGATGAACATCTCGCCTGCAGCCTAATCGGAGTTATGGACGCTGGCCGCTGGCGCCAATCAGCCGTAAACATCCCTATAAGGATTCATATTGGGGATGTTTACGGTAGCTTGCGTTCATGAGCTCGACGATGTACTCACCCGACGACGTCGCCGCCATGCTCGGACTGCACGTCCGCACGGTCCGCGGGTACGTGCGTGACGGCCGCCTGCCCGCGGTGCGGATCGGCAAGCAGTACCGCATCACCGCCAAGGACCTCCGCGAGTTCACCGGCGGCGCGGGCGGCGACGACCGCCCGGCCCCGTCGGCGCCGCGCGTCGACGTGTCGGCGGTCATCCATGTCGACGCGGCCGACCGCCGCCTCATGGACCGGATCAGCACGCACGTCGTCGCCGCGGCGAACACCGGGCCGGGACGACGCCCGCTGCACGTGCAGACGTCCTACGACGAGCCGCGGGAGCGGCTGACGGTCATCGTCGCCGGCGACCCGGACGACGCTGCGAAACTGATCACCCTGATCAGTGCCCTCGCCCAGGACGTCGGACGGTGAGCGCGGTTCTTCCTCCTGCGCAGGCCATGCGCACCCACCTCCGCCGGGCACTGGCGGCGGCGCTGCGGGCGAAGGACACCGAGGTGGTCTCGGCGCTGCGCACGGCCATCGCGGCGATCGACGACGCGGAGGCGGTGGACCCCGCCGCCTACGACGCGGGTACGACGGAGGTCGCGCGCCGCAGCCTGTCCTCGGACGACGTCCGTGCGGTGCTGCGGGCGCACGTCGACGGATTCCTCACCGAGGCCGACGGGTACGACGCGCTGGGCCGGCAGGACGCCGCCGCGCGGTTGCGCAGGCAGGCCGATGTGCTGCGCGGCTACGGCCCGTAGCGGTCAGAACGGACTGCTGTTGGACTGCCACTTCGCGTCCTCCGGGCGTGGCCCGAACCGGCGGGCGTAGTCCTCGTGGATGTGCGCGTCCCTGCGCCGCTTGAGCTGGTCGACCAGGTTCGGGTCGATCCCGTGCTGCGCCAGCCGGTGCCGTCGCCAGACCTTGTTCAGCGCGAGCGACATCAGCACGGCCCAGATGAAGATCGGGGCGGTCATCTCCAGCCGGACGTAGAACGACGTGGGCAGAAGCCAGAACGGTGCCAGCACCAGGAACGGCGGTATCGCCATCCGGATCATGTGCCGGCGCACCGCGCCCTGGCCTGCCAGGTCCTCGGCGACCCAGGCATGCATCGCATCCGGCAGGCGGCGGCCGTAGGCGTAGGGAATCCGCTGCCACAGTGAGGGTTTGGTGGCCATGGTGGCTCCTGCTGATCGGGGGTGGTCAGGTGGTGAGGGCGCCGGCGGCGACCGCGGCGGCGTTGATCCGGGTGAGCACCCGGCGCAGTTCCTCGAGTTCGGCGAGGTCGACTCCGAGCCGCGCGACGACGGCAGGGGGGATCTCCAGTGCACGGTCACGCAGGGCGGCGCCCGCGTCGGTCAGTGCGATGTGGGTGGACCGCTCATCGGCGGCGCTGCGGGTGCGGGTGATGAAGCCGAGCGCCTCCAGCCGCTTGAGCATCGGCGACAGCGTGGCCGAATCCAGTTGCAGCGCCGAGGCGATCTGCTTCACCGACAGCGGCGGGTCGTTCGCGGTCGCCGTCTTGCGGTAATCCCACAGCGCGAGCATCACCAGGTACTGCGGGTGGGTCAGCCCCAGGGGTTCCAGCAGCGGCCGGTACACCCCGAGCACGGCCCGGTTGGTCACCGCGAGCGCGAAGCACACCTGCTGCTCGAGGGCGAGCGGATCGATCTCCGCGGTGGTGGATCGGGGCACAACTAAATCGTACGCGCTTAGTTAGTGCCCTAACAATATCGCGGTCGTCACACCGCGCCGTCGAGGCGGGCGGCCTCGACGGTGGCGAGCTGGGTCAGCCCGCTGATGTCGAGCACCCTCATCAGCAGGGGATGGACGATCAGCCGCAGCCGGTCCGCCACATCGGCGATGGTGAACAGCGCGTTGATGGCGGCGCTGTCGACGTAGCGGACGGCGCTGAGGTCGACGGTCACCGCGCCCGCACCGGCGGTCTGCGCGGCGCCGCTGAGCCCCTGGCTGAACTCCTCGACATTGCTCAGGTCGATCTCCCCGGCCGCGGTGAGCACGACGGTGCCGTCGATCCGCTGGGTGTCCAGACTCAGTGGGGTGGCCATCACATGATCCTCGTCGACAGATTAACGGTGGTGCCTGCGCCGTCGCTGTCGATCGCGAAATCGTCCATCAACCCCTTCATCAGGGTGATGCCCCGGCCCCGGCTGACATCGGCGACCGCCCGCGGCGGCCGCCACGCGCCGGTGTCGACCACGCGCACCCTCAGCCGGTCGGCGAGCACCGTCGCACTCAGCGTCACGGTGCCCTCCGGCCGGTCGCGGTGGCCGTGTTCGATCGCGTTGGCCACGGCCTCGCCGGTAGCGATGAGCGTGTCGTACGCCTGCTCCGGCGCCACCCCGGCGCGATCCAGCCACTCGCGCATCGCGGTGCGGGTGTGCGCGAGTTGGCCCACCTCGGCCGGGAACTCCATCTCCAATGGACCGGGCTGCCGGTACAGCAGCAGCGCGACGTCGTCCTGGTAGCCGTCGACCGGGGTGAGCCGGTCCATGATCTCGTCGGCCAGTTCCTCCAGCGGCGCCGGGCGCCCCTCCTGCACCACCTCTGCGGCGCGGGCGATGCCCTGATCCAGCGACACCCGGCGCCGTTCGACCAGGCCGTCGGTGTAGAGCAGCAGGGTGGCGCGCGCCGGTATCGTCCGGCGCGCCTCCGGGCGGGGCTGTCCGGGGCGCACCGCGAGCGGGAAGCCCCGCCCGTCGTCGAGGATCGCGAGCTCGCCGTCGGCCAGAGCCATGACGGGCGGCGGGTGGCCGGCGCTGGAGTACACCAGTTCACCGGTGCCGGCGTCGAGCACCGCGCAGAACGCGGTGGTGCACCTGGCGCCGGGCAGCCTCGCGGCGAAGCGGTCCAGTTTCGTCAGCGCCGCCGCCGGGCTCGGCTCGTCGAGCAGCAGTGCCCGGCAGGCGCTGCGCAGCTGTCCCATCACCGTGGCGGCCGCGAGGCCGTGCCCCACGCAGTCGCCGACGATCATCGCCACCCGGCCGTCGTCGAGGTTGACCACGTCATACCAGTCGCCGCCGACCTGCAGCGGACTGCTGGCGGGGTGATAGCGCACGGTGAAGCCGCCGGGCAGCCGGGACGGGCCGAGCATCGCGTGCTGCAGGGCCAGCGCGGTCTCGCGCTGGGTGTCGAACTGATGCACGCGCTGCAGCCCCTGCGAGAGCCGGCCGGCGAGCACCGTCAGCAGGGTGTGGTCCTGCGGGGTGAACGGCCGGTCCTCGGACAGCTCGATCCAGACGACCAGCAGGCCACGGGGATTGCGGAGCGCGATACCGACGGTGCCGGGTTCTGACGTGCTGATGTTCAGCGTCTCCCCCTCACAGAGTGCGAGGATCGAATTGCGATGCGTCGCAGGCAGTTCCATCCACTCGGCCGGCTCACCCGCGCACACCAGGGCCGGCGGGCCCGCGGTCTCGCGAACCTCGCGCCGTGCCGGGAAGATCAGGGCGAGCACCCGGCGGGCGTGCCAGACGCCGCGCAGCACCTCGGCCGCCGCGCGGATCGCCTGATCGAACGTGTCCACCTGAGACAGTTCCTGATTCAACGCGGCCAGGGCGGTCTCGCGCTGCACCGCGTAGTGCTCGGCGGTGACGTCGCGGATCGTGCCGACCATGACCCGGCGGCCGCTGTCGGGGTCCTCGGCCCGGTTGAAGCTCACGGTGATCCACAACCGGTGCCCGTCGCGGTGGTTCACCGGGATCTTGTAGTTGCCGTGCGTCCGGCTCAGCAGTGCCTCGAGGACCTCGGCGCTCTGCCGGTGTGCCTCCGGATCGGAGTCGGCGTCGGGCCACCACGGCTGGACGGGTTCGTAGGGCAGCCCGTCGGGCCCGTAGCCGAGGATGTCGGCGAACGCCGAGTTCACCTCGACGAAGGCGCCGTTCTCGTCGCAGACGAAGAACGCCTCCTGCAGCGAGTCGATCAACGCCGACCGCCAGTCGGCGTGGTGGTTGCGCAACCGCGCCATCTCCACATTCGCACGCACCCGGGCGAGCAGTTCTGCGGCGGCGAACGGCTTGACGAGGTAGTCGTCGGCGCCGGCCTGCAGACCTTCGATGGAGGCCTCCTGGCCGGCCCGCGCCGACAGCAGCAGCACCGGCAGGGCGGCGGTGCGCTGATCGCCACGCAGTGCGGCCAGCAGTTCCAGACCGTCGAGCCGGGGCATCATGACGTCGCTGATCAGCAGGTCGGGCGGATCCGTCCGCACCGCATCCAGCGCCTGAGCGCCGTCCATGACAGTGCTGACGGCGTAACCGGCCGACTGCAGCAGGCTCGTCAGGTACTCGCGCATGTCGGCGTTGTCGTCGGCCACCAGTACGCGCGCCGGGGCACCGGAGGGCGGGACGGCCACGGGCATGCCCGTCCCGTCAGGCGCCGCCTCCGACTCCGCGCCGCCGGGCAGCCACCGCAGCGCCTCCTGCACGTACGGGTCCGCGATACCCGAGGCCGGCCGGGCCACATCGGGCGAGACCAGGTCGGCCACCGGCAGGTGGGCCGATCCGAACGGCAACCCGACGGTGAAGGTGGTGCCCGCTCCCGCAGCGCTCTCGGCGGTGATGGTGCCACCGTGCAGCCCGACGAGCTCCTTGACCAGGGCCAGCCCGATACCGCTGCCCTCGGTGGACCGCGCCCTGGCGTTCTCGATGCGGTGGAACCGTTCGAACAGGCGCGGCATCTCGGACTCCGGGATGCCTGTGCCCGTGTCGGCGACGGTGATCACCGCGCCGGTGGCGCCGGCGGAAACCCGGACGGTGATCGAGCCGTCGAAGGTGAACTTCAGCGCATTGGAGAGCAGGTTGAGCACCACCTTCTCCCACATGTCGCGGTCGATGTAGACGTCCTGGCTCAGCGGCGGGCAGTCGACGTGGAACGCCAGGCCGGCCCGGTCGACGGCGGACCGGAAGACGCTGGCCAGCTCGGCGGTGACGACGCCGAGGTCGACCGGTTCGAAGTGCGCCCGCATCCGCCCGGCCTGGATGCGGGAGAAGTCCAGCAGCGTGTTGACCAGCTTTGCCAGCCGGAGTCCGTTGCGGTGCACCAGCTCCAGCTCGTCGCGGGTCTGGTCGTCGAAGTCCGAGGTGCGGCCGCGCAGGTCGTTCACCGGTCCGAGGATCAGCGTCAGCGGTGTGCGGAACTCGTGGCTGATGTTGGAGAAGAAGGTCGTCTTGGCCCGGTCGAGCTCCGCGAGTTCCTCGGCCCGCCGCTGCTGCGACTGATAGCTGCGGGCGCTGCCGACGCCGGCGGCCACGTGACCGGCGACCAGCTCGACGAACCCACGGTATCCCTCGTCGAGCCTGCGGTGCCGGTTCAGTGCGGCGACCAGGAATCCCAGCGGGGCGTCGCCCTGCTGCTGCAGCGGCACCACCAGCGCCTGGGTGGGTGGCTCGGTCCAGGAACCGGTCGGCAGGGTCAGCGAGTCGGAGTCCAGATCCATCATCACCGACCGGCCGAGGGCCGCATCGTCGATCGGCCACACCCCGAGCCCGTCGGCCGCCAGCACCTGCGGTGCCGCCGAATGCCCGGCGGGCACCCCACTGGCACCCGCGAGCCGCGCCGACCCGTCGTCGCCGAACAGATAGATGAGGGCGAACGGGAGGTCGCTGAGGTTGCGTTCGAGCTGATGGGCCGCGAAGTTGAGCATCTGCTGCTCGGAGCGCACCACGCTGGTGTCGGAGCCCAGGTCCCGCAGCGTGGCCATTCGCCGCTCGCCGATCACCCGGTCGGTGTCCTCGCTGACCACGCACAGCATGCCGACCACATGCCCGTCGTCGTCGCGCAGCGGACTGTAGGAGAACGTGTGATAGGTCTCCTCGCGGTACCCCGACCGCTCGAGGAACAGCAGGAGCGCGACGTCCCAGGTCGCCTCGCCGGTCGACAGCACCCGCTCGATGCGCGGGCCGATGTCGGGCCAGATCTCCGACCAGACCTCGTTGGCCGGCCGGCCCAGCGCCCACGGGTACTTCCGGCCGAGGGTGTCGCGGCGGTAGGCGTCGTTGCAGAAGAACGTCAGCTCCGGCCCCCACGCCATCCACATCGGGAAGCGGGAGGACAGCAGGATGCTCACGGCGGTCAGCAGGCTCTGCGGCCACCGGTCGGGCACACCGAGCGGGGTCGCCGCCCAGTTCACCCTGGCGAGGTCACGGCCGACCACCTCGTCGACGCTGTAGATCGCCGCCTCCGCAGGGTCCGGCGGCGTGTGCTCACCGACCACCGCACGTCCTCTCCGCCGCCTTCACGTGGTCCTCGGGTGAGGACGACGCCGGGGATCACAATATGGCCGAACCGCCAGTGCCGGCTCGCCGATCAGCCGCTTTTCCCGCGAACGGTGCTGTACCCGGCGGAGCCGCCGTCGAACCGCGCCCGACCGGTGAAGGCGTTGCGGTAGTCGCTCGGCGTGGTCCGCAGCTGCCGGACGAAGTGGTGCCGGAAGGTGACGGCGGACTCGAAACCCACCCGGACGGCGATCTGCTCGATCGACAGCGACGACGATTCCAGCAGCGCCAGGCTGGCCTGGATCCGCTGCTCGATCAGCCACCTGATCGGCGTGGTGCCGGTCGCCTTGGTGAACTGTCGCAGATAGCTGCGCCGCGACATCGCCGAGCGGGCTGCCAGCTCGTCGAGCGTGATGGGTGTGTCCAGATGCTCCAGCGCCCAGGCCATTCCGGCGGCGATGCGGCCGTCGGTCGTCGGTTCGGGCACCGGCGTCTCGATGTACTGGGCCTGTCCGCCCGCCCGGTGCGGCGAGATCACCAGCCGGCGGGCCACGTCGTTCGCGACGCGCGCGCCGTGGTCGGTTCGGACGATGTGCAGGCAGAGATCGAGGCCTGCCGCGCAGCCTGCGCTGGTGAGCACGTCACCGCCGTCGACGTAGAGCGGCGCCGGATCGACGTCCACCGCGGGATGGCGCCGCGCGAGCTGGTCGACGTAGATCCAGTGCGTGGTGGCCGTGCGGCCGTCCAGCACGCCGGCCGCGGCGAGGGCGAACGCCCCCGAGCAGATCGACACCAGCCGGGCGCCGCGGGCGTGGGCCGCGCCGATCGCCTCGACGAGGGCGGGCGACGCGGGTTCGGCGACGTCGCGCACGCTCGGGATGATCACGGTGTCGGCGGCGGCCAGGTCGTCGAGCCCGTGCGGGGACCGTACGGTGGCGCCGCCCAGCATCCGGATCTCCGGTGTGGCGGTGCACAGCTTCATCGAGTACCAGGGCCGCGCGATGCCCGCGGAGAACTGCTCCGAGAGTTCGGTCATGCCGAAGATCTCCGCGGCCATGCCGGACTCGAAGCCCGACATGCCGTCGTAGGCCAGGACCGCCACCGAGTGCATGTCACTATGTTAGCGATGTGTGGCGTCAGTGCCACTGTCGAGAGCGCGCGCCGAAGACCACGATCGAATGATGTTGTCCAAAGCACCTGTCCGTAGAGACCGATTCCGCGCAGTGCGGCCACTGCTCGACTTCATGGCCGGACTGCACGCCGGCAACGGCCTGGCCCACGGCCTCCGCCCGGCGGCGCACTCCCCCGCCAGGACCGGGCGGCCGGCAGGCTAGGGGCGGGCCGCGACGTCGATCTTGGCGTCGAGCAGTTCCAGGCCCCGCGAGAGCGGGTCGTCGGGCATCGGCTGGTTGTCTGAGATGGCGATCAGCACCCCGACGATCGATCCGGCGATGACCCGCCGCTCGAACTCGTCGGTGTCCGGCCCCATCCGGCGCGCCAGCGCGTCGGTGATCAGGCCGATGAGCCGCACGTACACCGTGTAGACGAGTCCGCGGGCCTCGGGCACCGTGTACATCAGCCGCTGGCCGGCGACGGCGTCCTCGCGCTCGTCGGCCGTCATCGCACCGAACACCGAGTTCACCGCATGCCGGTATGCGGCCACCGGCGCGAGGTCTGCCGGCGCGTCGACGAATGCCGCGATGATCGGCGCGATCTGGTCGTCGGAGAGCAGCACCGCCTCTTTGGTGGGGAAGTACCGGAAGAAGGTGCTGGCCGAGACGTCGGCGGCGTCGGCGATCTGCTCGACGGTGGTGTTGCCGAAACCCTGCTCCTCGATCAGCCGGAACGCCTCCCGCCGGATGGCGGCGCGGGTCCGGATCTTCTTGCGCGCCCTCAATCCCATGGGCTGCTCTCGCACCGGCATGCCCCGATTGTCCCGCACCGGCGGATCTCAGGCCGGTTCGGCGGTCCGGAAACGGTCCCGGTAGGCCCTCGGGGAGACGCCGAGGGTGCCGACGAACACCCGGCGGAACGTCTCCGTGCTGCCGAACCCACCCAACCGCGCGCTCTCGGCGACACTGTGGCCGGCGTCGAGCGCGGCCCTGCCGATGTCGACGCGGACGCTCTCGACGTAACGTGCGGGCGTCGTCCCCAGCTCGGCGTGGAACAGCCGGGTCAGCTGCCGCGTGCTCAACGATGCCGTGGCGGCCAGCCGCGTCACGCTGTGGTCGCCGCCCGGGTCGGCCTTGATCGCGTCGGTCACCACCCGCAGCGCCGACGTCGACGCCGAGTCGGCGTCCACCAGCACCGAGAACTGCGACTGGCCACCCGCCCGCTTGAGATAGACCACCAGCGATCGCGCGACCTCCCGCACCAGGTCGCCGCCGTGGTCCTGTTCCACCAGCGCCAGCGCCAGGTCGATGCCCGCCGACACCCCGGCGGAGGTGTACACGTCGCCGTCCTGGACGAAGATCGCGTCCGGCTCCACGGTGACGGCCGGGTACGCCCTGGCGAGGCGGCGCGTGTGGCGCCAGTGTGTGGTCGCGCGCCTGCCGTCGAGCACGCCGGCTCTCGCGAGGATGAACGCGCCGGTGCAGATCGAGGCAAGCCGCCGCGTCCTGCCCGCCACCGCGCCGACCGCGTCGACCAGTCGTGGATCGATGGGCCGGCCGACCAGCCCGTCGCCACCGGCCACCAGTACGGTGTCTGCTCCTTCGATCGACGAGAGTCGTTCGCTCACAGCCAGTCCGGTACCGATCGAAGTGGTCACGTCGCGGCCGTCGACCGAGGCGAAGCGCAGCCGGTAGTCCGCGCCGAAGCGATTCGCCTCCGCGAACACCTCCGCCGGCCCCGCCGCGTCCAGCAGCTTGACCCCGTCGAACACCACCAGCACGACGTCTCGTTGGGCCACTCCTTCATTGTGACCCTGTGTCCGTTTCTGTGGGCAAGACGGCAGTTGTGCCACGGCGCGATCTTGTCCGCCGGGCGCAGCCTTATGGCATGACCAATTCACTCACCGGCCCGTCGACCATCGCGGGCATCGAGATTCCCGACACCCCGCTGGTTCGCGCCGCCACCGACGTCATCCGCGAGGCCGAAGACGACCTGTTGTTCCACCACTCCCGTCGGGTGTTCCTGTTCGGCGCCCTGCGGGGCCGCCGCCGCGGCCTCGAACCCGACCTCGAACTGCTCTACGTCGGCGCGATGTTCCACGATCTCGGGCTCACCGAGCGCTACCGCACATCCTCACGGTTGCGCTTCGAGGTCGACGGCGCCAACGCCGCACGGGACTTCCTGCTGCAGCACGGCGTCGACGAGGCCGCCGCCCGCAAGGTGTGGCTGGGCATCGCGCTGCACACCACCCCGGGCGTCCCGGAATTCCTCGACCCGGAGACCGCGCTGGTGATCGCCGGCGTGGAGACCGACGTGGTGGGCATCGGCCGCGACGACCTGCCCGCCGAGGCGCTGGCGGCCGTCACCGCGGCTCATCCGCGCCCCGACTTCAAGCGCCGGATCCTGCACGCGTTCACCGAGGGGATGAGGCACCGCCCCGAGACGACATTCGGCACCATGAACGCCGACGTGCTCGCCCGCTACGACGACTCGTTCGTGCGCGACGACTTCGTCGACGTCGTGCTGAACAACGGCTGGCCCGAGTGACTCACCCGGCACGCAGCGACTCGTCGAGCACCACGGTCGCCCGGAAGCCGCAGAGCACCAGGATGTGCACAAGGTAGAGCCACAGCGCCAGCGCGGAGACGGCGCCGACGATCGGCAGCCCGCCGAACGGCGCCGACCACGGGATCGGGATCGCCAGGAACAGCACGAACCCCTGCAGGAACCCGGCCAGGATCGCCCCGGTGCTGAACGCGCCGATCAACAGCGCACGCAGGCCGATCCGGCCCGGGCCGATCAGCCCGAACACCCCGACCAGCGCGGTCGACACCGTGACCCAGACGATGTGGAACGCGACCACCACACCCCACACCAGCGACCAGCCCTCACCGGCGTACAGCGGGCCGACGTAGCGGGCGGAGGCGAGCACGGCGAGCACCAGGAACGGCGCGACCGCCGCGACCGCGAGCAGGCCTGCCCGGCCGCGCCAGCCCGTCAGCGTGTCCCGCGCGGCCGACATCTGCACGAACGCCCGGCGCAGCCCCTCGCCGTAGAGGCTGGCCGGGAACAGCACGACCAGCGCCTGCAGCCACGACATCGACAGCGCGACGGACGTCAGCGTGCGCAGCGCCTCGGGTGTCCCGTGCCCGCCGGGCAGCCCGCCGATCGCGTCCTCCATCGCGGCGGTGACGGTGTCGTGGCCGACTAGCCCGCCGACCGCCCACAGCGATGCCAGCGCCAGCGGGACCAGCCCGATCACCCCGAAGTAGGTGGCCCCGGCCGCCCACAGGGCGAGGTCGCTGCCCGGGAACGTCTTGCGCATCCCCGACCCGAACTCGCGCAGCCGGCTCATCGCGCGCCCTGGCAGGCTGGCGTCATGACGCCGGAGGACCTCGCCGACGACGAGGGCTGGTCGGCGCGCCATGACGGGGTGCGGCCGTCGCCGGTGGTGCGCGGCTGGTTGCGGATGGTGCGCGCGCTGGCCGCCGGTCCGCTGCTCCGCGTCCCACCCGATGTGTTGTCGGCGACCGGGGTGCTCGCGCTGGCCGGCGCGCTGGCGGCCGTCGCGGCGTCCCACCCGATGTGTTGTCGGCGACCGGGGTGCTCGCGCTGGCCGGCGCGCTGGCGGCCGTCGCGGGCCCCGGCTGGCCTGC
>NZ_JACKSJ010000191.1 GCF_025821665.1 [Mycobacterium] manitobense | reverse complement strand
CACGGCGGCCTCGGCGGCGGTGGCCGGCCAGCCGCGCAGATTGGTGCGGTGCCGATGCGCCTTCCCGAGCGCCTCGCGGGCCTCCTCGGCGGCGGCGGCGACGCCCGGCAGTTCGGCCAGCGGCGCCAGCGGATCGCGTGCCCCTGTCATGGCAGCACACGCTAGCCGACCGTTGACCTACCGTTCCGCGACGCTCGGCGCGCCGCATCCGCCGCCCGCAGCCGAGGTTGTGAGGTCAGGCCTTCAGCGGCGCGCGTGGTGACTACGCTCACACCTATGTCCGAGACGCACACCGACATTCCGTCCGCCTACCCGCCGCCCGACGAGTTCGCCGCGCAGGCGAATGCGACCGACCAGCTGTACAGCGACGCCGAAGCCGACCGGCTGGCGTTCTGGGCGACGCAGGCCGAGCGGCTCGCGTGGGACACCCCGTTCGACGAGGTGCTGGACTGGTCGGAGGCCCCGGTCGCGAAGTGGTTCGTCGGCGGCAAGCTCAACGTCGCCTACAACTGCGTCGACCGCCACGTCGAGGCCGGCAACGGTGACCGGGTCGCGATCCACTGGGTCGGTGAGCCGGTCGACGATGAGCGCACCATCACCTACGCCGAACTCAAGGACGAGGTGTGCAAGGCCGCCAACGCCCTGACCGGTCTCGGCCTGGTCGCCGGTGACCGCGTCGCGATCTACATGCCCATGGTCCCGGAGGCCATCGTCGCGATGCTGGCGTGCGCGCGCCTCGGCGTCATGCACTCGGTGGTGTTCGCCGGCTACTCCGCGTCTGCGCTGCGGGCGCGCATCGAGGACGCCGAGGCCAAGATCGTCATCACCACCGACGGCCAGTACCGCCGCGGTAAGGCGGCGTCGCTGAAGGAGGCCGTGGACGAGGCCGTCAAGGGCGAGACCACCGTCACCAACGTTCTGGTGGTGCGGCGCACCGGCATCGACGTCGAGTGGACCGACGGCCGCGACCTGTGGTGGCACGAGACCGTGGACGGCGCGTCGGCCGATCACACGCCCGAGGCCTTCGACTCCGAGCACCCGCTGTTCCTGCTCTACACCTCGGGAACGACCGGCAAGCCCAAGGGCATCATGCACACCACCGGCGGCTACCTCACCCAGAGCAGCTACACCCACTACAACGTGTTCGACGTCAAGCCCGAGACCGACGTGTACTGGTGCACGGCCGACATCGGCTGGGTCACCGGGCACACCTACATCGTGTACGGCCCGCTGTCGAACGGCGTGACGCAGGTGGTCTACGAGGGCACGCCGACGTCACCGACCGAGCACCGGCACTTCGAGGTCATCGAGAAGTACGGCGTCACAATCTATTACACGGCGCCGACCCTGGTCCGCACGTTCATGAAGCTCGGCCGCCAGATCGCCGCCGAGCACGACCTGTCGAGCCTGCGTCTTCTGGGCTCGGTGGGCGAGCCGATCAACCCCGAGGCGTGGCGCTGGTACCGCACGGTGTTCGGCGGCGACAAGACCCCGATCGTCGACACCTGGTGGCAGACCGAGACCGGCGCCATCATGATCTCGCCGCTGCCCGGCGTCACCGACGCCAAGCCGGGTTCGGCCATGACGCCGCTGCCGGGCATCTCGGCCAAGATCGTCGACGACGACGGCAACCAGCTCGAGCCGGGCACCGATCACGGCGAGCAGGCCAACGGCTACCTGGTGCTCGACCAGCCGTGGCCGTCGATGCTGCGCGGCATCTGGGGCGACCCGGAGCGGTTCAAGGAGACCTACTGGTCGCGGTTCGCCGAGCAGGGCTGGTACTTCGCCGGTGACGGCGCGCGGTACGGCAAGGACGGCGAGATCTGGGTGCTGGGCCGCATCGACGACGTCATGAACATCTCCGGGCACCGCATCTCCACCGCCGAGGTGGAGAGCGCGCTCGTCGGGCACGCCGGTGTCGCGGAGGCCGCCGTCGTCGGCGCCACCGATGACCAGACCGGACAGGCGATCTGCGCGTTCGTCATCCTCAAGGCCAGCGCGAAGGGCGGCGCCGACGACATGGTCGACGAGCTGCGCGCCGAGGTCGCCAAGGAGATCTCACCGATCGCCCGGCCGCGAGAGATCCACGTGGTGCCCGAGCTGCCCAAGACCCGCAGCGGCAAGATCATGCGCCGGCTGCTGCGCGACGTCGCCGAGGGCCGCGAGCTCGGCGACACCTCGACGCTGGTGGACCCCAGCGTCTTCGAGGCGATCCGCGCGAGCAAGTAGCGATCGCCGGAACCGCGGAGCGTCAGGCTGCGCGGGCTCCCACGGGGACGAAGCCGGAGCCCGGCCGGTTCTTGCTGACGATGTCGGCCAGCTGGGCGTTGATCGACATCGTGACGGCAGGGGTGTGCAGCGGGATGTACTGCACGACGCAGGTCGGCAGGCCTTCGGTGAAGGCGCCATGGATCATGCCGACCAGCTTGTTGTTCACCGTGACCGGCGCGCCGGAGTCACCGGGCTGACCGCACACCTGGTTGACGATGGTGCCCGGGTCCTCCCCCGGGCCCCACGTCACCCCGCACGACTGGCCGGTGGTGCGGCCCAGCTTGCACGCGATCTCGCCGAACGCCGGGTCGGGCCCGATGCCGTCGATCTGGAAGCCGTTGACGTTGTTGGTCGGCGTCACCTTGCCTGGATCGAACTCGATCACGGCGTAGTCGAGCGCCTCGTTGCCTGCGACCATGGCGCCCACCACGCCTGCGGCCTCGGCACCCTCGACGCCCACCGTTGCGCCCGGCCCGCCGCAGTGCGCGGAGGTGAACCCGACCAGCGCGCCGCGGTTGTCGTTGCCGATCGCGGTGAGCGTGCACAGCGATTCACCGTTGACCACGATCCCCGAGCCGCCCCCGAGCACCACCGGCCCCTGGGCCTGCGCCGGTGCCGCCGGTGCCGCCAGCGCGAGCACGGCGGTGATCACCGCGACGAGAACGTGGCGGCGGTGTCTGGTGTGCAAACCAATCCCCTGTCGATGCGGCCCGACCCGCCAACGCTGCTGACTGAGACCAGTCTATGGCGGCCGGGATCGTTTAGCCGGTCACAGCATGGCAACATGAAGCGCGACCGAATATCAAAGCGCAGAGGATGTGCCCGTGAGCGACCGCAAGAACGGCGTGCCGACCACCGTCGCCTCGATCCCGCTGGTGGATCCGCACGCGCCGAAGCCCGACCCGTCCATCGGCGACCTGGTCAAGGACGCCACCTCGCAGGTGTCGACGCTGGTGCGCGCCGAGGTCGAACTGGCCAAGGCCGAGATCACCCGGGACGTCAAGAAGGGGCTCACCGGCAGCGTCTTCTTCATCCTGGCGCTGGTCGTGCTGTTCTACTCCACGTTCTTCTTCTTCTTCTTCGTCGCCGAACTGCTCGACACCTGGATCTGGCGCTGGGCGGCGTTCCTGATCGTGTTCGGGATCATGGTGCTGGTCACCGGGGTGCTGGCGTTGTTCGGATACCTCAAGGTGCGCCGCATCCGCGGACCGCAGAAGACCATCGAGTCGGTCAAGGAGACCCGCGAAGCGCTCACCCCCGGGCACGACAAGAACCCCGGCAAGGCGCTCACATCTCCCAACGGGCAGTCGACCACCGACCCGTCGGGCTGGTAGTGCCCCGCCGCCGCGGCGGCGACGTCCGGCCCCCGCCTGATCCGTCGGTCACCAGGATCGACGGTCCCTGGCGGCATCTCGAGGTGCATGCCAACGGCATCCGGTTCCACGTCGTCGAGGCCGACGACGGGGAACCCTCGCCGGTGCCGATGAGTGAGCGGCCGCTGGTGATCCTGCTACACGGCTTCGGCTGCTTCTGGTGGTCGTGGCGCCACCAGCTCCGGGGACTGACCGGCGCGCGCGTCGTCGCGGTGGACCTTCGCGGGTACGGCGGCAGCGACAAGCCCCCGCGCGGCTACGACGGCTGGACGCTGGCCGGTGACACCGCCGGCTTGGTGCGCGCGCTCGGCCACAAGACCGCGACGCTCGTCGGCCACGCCGACGGCGGACTCGTGTGCTGGGCGACGGCCGTGCTGCATCCCCGGGCGGTGCGGGCAATCGCGGTGGTCAGCTCGCCGCACCCGGTGGCGCTGCGCAGTTCGGCGATGCGGCGGCGCGACCAGGGCCGTGCGCTGTTGCCGTCGATGCTGAGCTACCAGGTGCCGGTGTGGCCGGAACGCTCACTGACCCGCCACGACGCCGACGAACTCGAAGCGCTGGTGCGCCGCCGGGCCGCGGCGCCCTGGCAGGCGTCGGAGGATTTCACCGAGACCGTCGGGCACCTCCGTCGCGCCATCCAGATCCCGTCGGCCGCCCACTCCGCGCTGGAGTACCAGCGCTGGGCGGTGCGCAGCCAGCTGCGCGGCGAGGGCAGGCGGTTCATGCGTTCGATGAAGCGGCCGATCGCCGTGCCGGTGCTGCACCTGCGCGGCGACGCCGATCCCTACGTGCTGGCCGACCCGGTTAACCGCACGCAGCGGTACGCGCCGCACGGCCGGTACGTATCCATCTCCGGCGCAGGGCATTTCGCTCACGAGGAAGCGCCGCAGGAGGTCAACGAACAGCTGTCGCGCTTCCTCGCGCACGTCTACGGGACGTGACGGGTCAGCCGACGCAGGCGCCGGTGGCCACCGGTGCGGTGTTGTTCACGTTCATCAGCTGACGCGCGATCTCGCTGTAGCGCAGCACGAATCCGGTGTCGGGATCGTCGACGGCGGCGCCGAAGACCACGCCGAGCACCCTGCCCTCGCGATCGATCATCGGGCCACCCGAATTGCCCTGCCGCACTTGCCCTCTGATGGTGTACACGTGCCGCGACACGGTCGACTTCTGGTAGATGTCGGGCCCGTTCAGCTCGATCCGCTCGCGCACCCGGGCAGCCGTCGGGGTGAAGTCGCCGCCACCGGGATAGCCCAGCACCACCGCGTCGGTGCCGTCCGGTGCGTCCTCGGTGACGAACTCGAGCGCCGGTGCAGGCAGGTCGGGAACGTCGAGGATGGAGATGTCGGCGGCCGGGTCGTAGGACACCACGAACGCCTCGTACTCCTGCCCGCCCGCGTCGACGGTGACCGTCTCGGAGCCGGCGACCACGTGAGCGTTCGACATCACCCGGCCGGGTGAGATCACGAAACCGCTGCCCTCGAGCACCTTCTGGCAGCCCGGCGCGAAGCCGCGGATCTTCACGACGCTGGGCCTGACCCGCTCCACCACCGGGTCGGTGATCAACCCGACGTCGGGGGCCTCGACCTCGGCGATCGGCGTGCGGCCGAACGGCTGCCACACATTCGGAAGGCCGGAGGTGTTCAGCAGCGCCTTGAGCCGGCCCGGCACCGTGCGCAGCTGCTCGGGCACCACCTGGTCGACTTCGCTCCACACCTTGGAACCGCTGACCGCCGCAACCAGCCTGGGCTGGTCCGAGGACTGCACGAGGAAGCCGAGCATCCAGGCGGCCAGCAGCACCGCGACCAGCTGGAGGCTGGAGCCGACCACGGAGTCGAACAGGCGCATCGGGCGGTTGCGGATCGCGCTGCGCACCGCCCGGCCGAGCACCACGCCAGCGATCTCACCGATCACCACCAGCGCGAGGATCAGGAACAGCGTGACGAACAGTTTCTGGCGCGGGCCCGGGAACGCCTCGACGAGGTGGGGGGCGAGCAGCACACCGGCCACGGCGCCGAGCACCACCCCGAGCAACGCCATCAGCGACCCGAGTGCGCCGGAGCGCCAGCCGGAGACGGCGGCGACGAACGCGATGCCCAGGATGGCGAGGTCGAGCCATTGTGACGATGTCATGATTGGCCTTCACCGTAGCCGCCGGCGGCGCCGTCGTGGTCTCCGACAAGCGCCATCGCTTCGTCGAGTTCGCGGACGTCGTCGGTGTTCCACGGTTGGGCCCACCCGGCGACGTCGAGGATCGCCGAGACGACCTGCCCGGTGAACCCCCACACCAGCATCTCGTTCAGTAGGAACGCCGGCCCGGAGAACCGCCGGGTGTTGGCCTGGCGGTACACCATCAGTCGGTTCCGCGGATTGACGAACGCGCGCAGCGGGACCCGGGCCACCACAGCGGTCTCCGACTCGTCGACGACGTCCACCGGCCCGGGATCCTCGGAGTACGCGAGCACCGGGACGACGTGGAAGCCCGACGGCGGGATGAACATCTTGTCGAGGGTGACCAGCGGGGTGATCCGGGCGGTGTCGATGCCGGTCTCCTCGGTGGCCTCCCGGAACGCGGTGCCGACCGGACCGTCGTCGCCGGGGTCGGTGGCGCCGCCGGGGAACGCGGCCTGGCCGGCGTGGTGGCGCAGCGTGGACGCCCGGACGGTCAGCAGGAGATCGGCGTCGTCGGGCAGTCCGCTGGCCGGGTGGTCGTGCGGGCCGGAGAACAGCACCAGCACGGCGGCGTCGCGCTTGGACCCCGTCAGCGTCGCGGCGGCGTTCGCCGCGGTGATGGTGGCGAGGACGTCGGGCGGGACCCGCCTGCGGTACGCACTCGGCACCCGGCCCACGTTGTCGACGAGCGGGCGGAGCCAGCCGGGCGCGGCGTCAGGGCGCAGTTCACCCTGGTCGCGCGCGGTGCTCACCCCGGCCCTCCTCCTGTCTCCCGGCCGATCACCGGGTCCACCGCCGCCGCGATCTCGTCGGCGTCGGCGAAGGATCTGGGCAGGATTTCGGCAACGGTACCGTCCGCGCGCAGCACCACCGTTGCGGGCATGACGTTGGGGACCCGGAGGGCCGCCGCGACGAGTCGGCGGCCGTCCTGCAGGGTCGGCAGGTGCACGCCGAGCTCGGCGAGGCGCAGCAATGCAGCGGTCTCGTTCTCGTCCTGGTGCACCGTCAGGACCGTCACCCGGTCGCCGGCGCGGCGCTGGTATTCGGCCATGGCGGGCAGCTCGTCGGCGCACGGGCCGCACCAGTAGGCCCAGAGGTTGAGCACCACGGTGCGCCCGGCGAGCGCGGCGGCGACGTCGACCGGCACGCCGTCGCCCGCGCATTCGAGCGTGATATCACGCAACGGGGCCGGGCCGGCCGACCCGGCCGGCGGCGGACAGGGCCGCAGGTCGGCGCGCGCCC
>NZ_JACKSJ010000190.1 GCF_025821665.1 [Mycobacterium] manitobense | reverse complement strand
CGGCGGGCCGGGCGGCGGGGGCGGCGTCAGAGCGGGGTTGGCGGTGCCCGGCACCGGCGGCGCAGGCGGCATCCAGGCCGGCAGCGGCGGATTGGGGTCGGCCAGGCTGGGATTCGGGTTGATCAGCGGCGGCCCGACGGCAACCAGGTTGCCGCTCGGGCCGACGACGGTGCCGGGCGGCGGCGCCAGGTCCTTGGGCGGCTGGTAGTTCTGCGGCAGCAGGGTGTCGGGCAGTTCGGGCCGGGTCGGCACCAGCGGTGCGGTGTAGCAGCTAGGTCCCTTGAGCTCGCCGTACTGCGGGCAGTCCGCGCGGCTGTAGGTGTAGCTCGGCGTGAACGACAGGTTGACCCGCATGTTGCCGGTGTCGAGGTGCGGCATCCACACCTCGTCGAAGAACTTCTTCGACAGGCCGTCGAGCTTGACGAAGGCCGGCACCCAGTGGTGTGAGGTCTGCGCCAGGTTGCCGATCACCGGGGTGAGCTCGGAGGTGATGCGCACCAGCCGGTCGCTGTGGTTGGTCAGCGCGGTGTGGGTGGTGCCCATGGTGTGGGTGCCGCCGTCGATGAGGTCGGTGAGCTGGGCCCGCTGCTCGACGAGCACCTGCATCGGGCGCACCGCCTGGTGCAGCGCGTCGAACAGGTCCGGCGCGGTCTGCTGCAGCCCCCGGGTGGCATCGATCAGCGCCGACACCGTCGAGGGGCTGTCGATGTCGGTGGTGACGATCGTGTCGAGTTCGTCGATGAGCCGGCTCAGTTGCGCGCCGCCGGCGAGGAGTTCGACGCGGCGGTTGTCGGTGGCCGCTCCGACGGCGGCCAGCAGTCCGACGGTCTTGTCCTCGCGACCCCGGCCGGTCGCGGCGAGGATGTCGCGCAGCTTGCTGATGGTGGTCTGGAAGAGCACCGTCGGCAGCTCGACGTCCTCGGGGATGCGGGCGCCTTCGCGGATCGGGGCCGCCGGCCCGCGGTCGACGAGCTGCACCGACGACACGGCGAAGACGTTGCTCGGCACCACGCGTGCGGTCACGGTCGCCGGAATGGCCTGTGCATAAGCGGCGTTCAGCGCGATCTGTACGTGATTCGGCCTGCCGTCGGCGGCGGGGACGACGCTGTCGACTGAGCCGACGAGGACACCGTGGTACTTGACGTCGGACCGCTGCGGCAGGCCGTCACCGACGTTGACGAGATCGGCGACGACGCGGACGTAGTCCTCCAGCTTGCCGGTCGACTTGATCAACAGGACACCGGTGACCAGTGCGGCGACCACCAGCACCGCGACCCCGCTGCCGAGCAGTTGGCGGTCCGACGGTCCGCGGCCGTCGAGTTCGTAGGAGTTGGCCACCTCAACCACCGAACCTGGCGCCGGAGTCGACGCTCCACAGCGCCATCGTGAGCAGCATGTTGACCATGATCACGACCGTGATGCTGGCCCGCATGCCGTGTCCCGCAGCGACTCCCACGCCTTCGGGGCCGCCGCTGGCGTAGTAGCCGTAGTAGCACTGCACCGTCGAGGCGATCCAGACGAAGATGATCGTCTTGAGCAGCGAGTAGGCGATGTCGCGGCCGGACAGCATCAGCGAGAAGTAGTGAAGGTACGAGCCGGTCGATCCGCCGCTGATCACCTCCACCACCGCCTGAGTGGTGAGGTAGCTGACCGCCAGGCACAGGACGTAGAGCGGGATGACCGCGACGACCGAGGCCAGCAGACGCGTAGTCACCAGATACGGGATCGGGCGGATGGCCAGCGAGTCGAGCGCGTCGATCTCCTCGGCGATCCGCATCGATCCCAGCTGGGCGGTGAACCGGCACCCGCCCTGCGTCGCGAAGGCCAGCGCGGCGGCGATCGGCGCGAGTTCGCGGGTGTTGACCAGCGAGGAGATGATGCCCGTCGCGGGTCCGAGGCCGAGCAGGTTGAGGAAGTTGTAGCCCTCGATGCCGACGAGCGCGCCGACGGTGATGCCGAGCACCACCGCCACGCCCGCGGTTCCGCCGCCGACGACGAGTGAGCCGTTGCCCCAAGCGATGTCGGAGAGCAGGCGGACGAACTCCTTGCGGTACAGCCGCAGTGCGTGCGGTATCGCCAGCAGTGCGCGGACAAAGAAGACCAGCATGTGCCCGAGCCGCTGGACCGGTGCACCGGCCCGTTTGGACTGTCGGATCAGCGAACCCAGGAACGGGGTGTACGTCGACGCGGTCACAGCCCGGTCCTGGGGAAGAGCATCGCGTAGAGCTGGCTGATGGCGACGTTGACGATCATCAGCACCAGGATCGATTCGACGACGGCGGCGTTCACCGAGTTCGCGACGCCCGTGGGTCCGCCCACGGTCGACAGTCCCTTCTGGCAGGACACGATCGCGACGATCGCGCCGAACAGCACCGCCTTGATGAGGGCGAGGACCATGTCGCCTGTCGTCGCGAACGACGCGAACGTGGCCACGAAGCTGCCCGGTGCGCCGTTCTGGAAGTAGACGTTGAACAAATAGCTGGCGAGGAACCCGACGAAACAGACCACCCCGGTGAGCGCGACACCGATCATGATCGCGGCCGCGAACCGCGGCGCCACCAGGCGACGAATCACCGAGACGCCCATCACCTCCATCGCGGCGGTCTCTTCGCGCATCGTGCGGGAGCCGAGGTCAGCCGTGATTGCCGAGCCGACGGCCGCGGCCATCAGCACGGCGGCCACCAGTGACGCGGCCTGCCGGATCACGGCCAGGCCGCTGGCAGCGCCCGCCAGCGAAGTGGCGCCGACCTGTCCAGCCAGCAGGGCGAATTGGATGGACAGCGTGACACCGATCGGGAGCGCGACGAGAACCGTTGGCAGCACCGCGGTTCCGGCCATGAATGCGCCCTGACGGATGAACTCCTGCCAGCGGAACCGGCCGGTCAGCACGTCGACGACGAGGCTCTGGATGGTGCGCACGCCGAGGACGAACTGCTCGCCGACCGTGTGCAGCGACGCAAGCGGGTGCCGCCTGACGTAGCCGCCGGCCCAGTCCTCGATGACGTCGAGACCGTCGGTGCGATCGCCGCGCGCCAGTGTCAACGTCCCTCCCCCGATAGGAGACCGCGGCCGGTGTGCCGGCGTTCGACCTCGCGGCGGCACCGTCGGCAACCGCCTCGCCACGCTAAGACCAGCGATCTGACCGCGTCAACCCTTTGTCGAATATTCATTCACATAATGCCACCGGTGAGGCCGCGCCGAGCCGTCGGACCCCGTCGTCTCCGCGGCGGAGTCCACCGCTTGAGCGTAAGAGGGCAAATAGCCGGGACATGGTCGCCGACCCTGTACATGCTGGATGACTGCGGTGAACTGCGCAGAAGCGGAGTATCAACAGCGTTCGGCGCGGCCGAGGCAAGGTCGGGCGGCGCGCGGCCGGTTACATGGCGCCTTCGGCACCCAGGTCGCACCCAGCTCGGTTGTCCGCCGTGGAGATCAGTATCCGCGTTAACTTCGCCGGGCGGGGTGAAATCGTGGGCTCGGATTCCACTCGCGTTCGGGCGACAGCTACGGGAAGCAGTCCTCCGGCGGCGTCGGCCAGGGGCGCAGGTAGTTCAGCGCCATCACGGTGATCTCGTCGATGAACGTGTCCCGGTCGATGGCCGGCTGGTCGAGGATGTACCGCACACATAGGTGCTCGACCATCCGCACCAACATCCACGCCGCGGTCTCGAACGTGGCGTCGGGCCGGACGACGCCCTTGTTGATCGTCAGATACGCCACGGTCAGCTCACCGATACGCTGCTCGAACGCGAGCAACTTGCTGCCCGAGCCAAGCCGCGGCGTCTGTTCCATCACCGCCCGCAGGAAGTCGGGGTGTACGTCCAGGGCGTCGAGGAGCGCGGCGATGGACTCCCGGACGTAGTGCGGCGCCGGCTGGTCCAGCCGTTCGGAGACCCTGGCGGCCACCCGGGCGGACAGCTGGTCGCTGTAGCGGTCGATGACCGCCGCGGCGATGGCGTCCTTGTTCGGAAAGTACTGGTACAGCGATCCAGGACTGATGCCGGCGGCCGCGGCGATGCGGTTGGTGGAGGCGCCGTCGTACCCGTGGGCGATCAGCATCTCCTGCCCGGCGTCGAGGATGCGGTCCACCATGGCGCGGGACCGGTCCTGCCTGGGCATGCGCCGGGGTGCGGGAGTTGACTTCTGCGCCATCAGAATGCGAATTGAATGCGAATGATCGCTCGTGTCAGCATGAAGTCATGCTCGCACACGATGTGTCCGCCGCACACCCCCGCCGGTTCATGGAGGCACCCCGGCGCAATCGCCGCCTCGGGAGACCGCTGCGGATCCTGACCAAGACGGTGCGCCCGGACCAGGAGCTGATCGACCGGATCGGGCAGCGGCTCATGCATCGCGACGAAGTCGGCGCGGAACTGGTGGCGGCGACGCACATCACGGACGCCGGCAATCCCGACCGCGTCACCATGGGACAGTTCCGCCAGGCCCTCGACCGCGGTGTGCACACCGTCGCGGACTGTCCGCGGCCGCTGCGCGACTTCTTCGCCACGGTCGAACGCGTCCCGGCCTGGGTCGACTTCGATCTCGTCAACGAGGGCGCCGCGGCGTACCGCCGGCTGGGCACCAACGCGGCGGACGTGATGCTGCAGCTGTCCCTGATCGGCGGTTACCGGTTCGGCGGTCCGACCGACCTGCTCGTCGAGACGGGCGGGTTGACCGGCCGGAAAACCGTACGCCGCCTTGCCGAGACGCAGAAGTGGGCGGTGGCGGTGTCACAGCCGGACGCGATGCGCCGGAGCGGGGAAGGCTTCAAACTGACCGTGCACGTGCGGGCGATGCACGCGCTCGTCAACCACCAGTTCGAGACGAACGGCCGCTGGGACGTCGCCCACTGGGGCCTCCCGATCAACCAGACCGATCAGGCCGCGACCCTGGGGTTGTTCAACGGGGCGTTGCTGCTGGGCGTGCGGCTGCTCGGCGTCCGGGTCAGCGGCGCCGAGTCGCGGGCCATCATGCATCTGTGGAAGTACGTGGGCTGGCTGCTCGGTGTCGACGAGGACTGGTTGTGCGACAACGAGGCCGCACAGCACCGGCTGAACTACCACATGCTCATCACCCAGTCCGGCGTGAGCGAGGCGGGCCCGCCGCTGGCCAATGCGATCGTCGACGCGCAGCGACTCCTCCACTACCCCAACCTGGCCGGGCTGCGCGGCGCCTACCACCGCGCCCGGCTGCTGAGCATGCTGAGCTACTTCCTGCGCAGCGAAGGCATGGGTGACCTCGAACTCCCCCGCGCGCTGCCGTGGGCCGTCGCACCGGTGATCGCGAAGAACGTCGTTCGCTACCAACTTCTCTCGCGCACCCGGGCTGGCCGCGACCACCTGGAGCGGTGGGGCGTCCGTAGTAGTGAAAGGCTGCTGGCCAGATACTTCGGGGAGCAGCAGCACGGTGTCGGCGAACTCGCCGCGTGACGCCGCGGCCGCCGCGCGCGAACTCGGACCCACCTCCCTGCTGTGGCGGTGGGCGGGCGACATGCGCATCGCCTTCGAGGGCGGCACCGCCGGGCTGCTGCAGACCATGCACCCCGCGATCGGGCAGGGACTGATCGACCACTCCGACTTCTTCGACGACCCCGTCGACCGGGTGTTCCGGTCGCTACCCGGGATCCTGGGCACCGTCTACGAGGGGCCGACGGCGGAGGCGACCGGTGTGCGGGTGCGCGACTTCCACCGGGACATCAAGGGCGCGATGCCCGACGGCGGCCGCTATCACGCGCTGCAGCCGGAGACCTTCTGGTGGGCACACGCGACGTTCCAGCGCATGGTCGACCGGATCGCGTCGCACTGGGACCGGCACCGGCTGACGGCCGACGAGAGCCGGCGACTTTATCTCGAGGGGTGCGAGTGGTACCGCCGCTACGGCATGGGCGGGAGCGTCGTGCCGCCTGACCGCGCGGCCTTCGAGGACGAGGTCGAGCGCTACTGCCGGGACGAGTTGCGGCCGAATCCCGCTTCGGACTACCTGATCGAGTTCATCAACCGGCGTTCGATCCCCGACATGAGCGCGTCACCCTTCTACCCCGCGCATCCGCGCCTGCGCCCACTGACCGACGTGCTGCTGCCCAGCAAGCCGGTGCGCACCGCGCTCGCGCCCCCGATGCGGCTGGTCATCTTCGGCGGCCTGCCCGCCGTGGTCCGGCAACGGTTCGGGATCCGTTGGAGCGCAATGGACGAACGCCGCTACCGCGCGGTCCGCGCTGCCGTACGCGCGGGATGGCCCTACGTACCCGCCTCCCTGCGCTGGTATCCCGCGGCCCGCAAGGGCTGGCTGCGCGAGCTCGGCCGCGTGCCGCGTGAGCCCTAGCCGGCAGCGGCCGCGAATGCCGCGAGCGCCGCGGTGACCTCCGGCGCGAAATCGATGTCCGGGTCCAGCACTGCGGCGGTGCGCAGAGTGGCGGCCAATGCGGCCGCGGCGAGTTCGACGAGCGTCTCGGCCGGCACGTCGCCGTGGTCGATCCGGTCGATCATCATCTCGTCGAGGTGGCCGACCCACCCGTGCATCGCGGTGCGCAACACCGCGGGCACCGGCTCGGCGATGCCGAGCGCGAACAGGATCCGCTGGGCGCCGGCCCATCGGAGCCGCTCCACGGCGGCCCTGTGGTCGGCGTCGGCGCCCAGCGCTCCGCGCAGCAGTGCCACGAAACTGTCGGCGTACGAGTCGATGTAGGCGATGTGGCCGCGCAGCGCGTGCCGAAGCTGCTCCGTCAGCGGCGTGCCGTCGGGCAGTGCCGCCGACTGGACGGCGGCGATCTCGACCGCGATCTCGTTCATCACCGCCATGTACAGGCCGCGCTTGTTCTCGAAGTGGTGCGCGATCAGCCCGTAGGCCACCCCGGCGGTCTTCGCGATCTCCGACGTGGTCACCTGGTCGTAGGGCCGCGTCGCGAAGAGCCGGCGCGCGGCGTCGACGATGAGCCGGCGCCGGTCGGTCAACGCCCGCTCCGGGTGTCGATGCGACGGCTGCCCACGGCGGCCACCAGACGGCCGATGGCGGGAAACTCCAGCGGCGCCAGCGCATACCGCGGGTGCACCACCCGGCTGGTGCCCCGCTCGAGCGCGCGCACCACCGCCACCGCCGTCGTCGCCGGGGAGACGGGCGACAGGAGTCGCGGGGGCGCGCCCTTCCACGGCAGCTCGTCGACGTCGCGCAGCGCGGTGTCGGTGGAGCCGGGGATCACCTCCACCACCCGAACGGCCGTTCCGGCCAGCTCGTGCCGCAGCGACCGGGTGGCCTGCGCCAGCGCCGCCTTGGACGCCGCGTAGTAACCCAGCAGCGGCAACGGCACCGACTGGATCGTCGAGGTGACGTTGACCACCACACCGCCGCCCGCGGTGTGCATCGCAGGCAGCAGCGCCGCCGTGAGCGCCAGCGGGGACCACAGGTTCACCTCGAACAGCGCCCGGGCGGACACCGAGTCGGCGATGGCCGACTCGTGCCCGATCAGGCTGGCGCCCGCGTTGTTCACCACGACGTCGACAGTGCCGCCGAAGGCGTCGAGCGCCGCGCGGCCCAGCGCTGCGGCAGCGCCGGGTTGCGCGAGGTCGGCCGGGAGGGTGTGCGGCCGCCGGCCGCCGGTCGCGTCGATCTCACCGGCCAGCTCGTCGAGCAGGTGACCCCGCCGCGCAGCGAGCGCGAGCCATGCGCCCCGGTCGGCCAGCGCGAGCGCCAATGCCCGGCCGATGCCGCTCGATGCACCGGTGATGAGTATGCGCTTGTCCCGCAGGTCCATTCGCTGCATCGGCGCTCCTTTCGCCGTCACCAGCATGCCAGTTGACTGATAATCAGTCAACTGGCGAGACGCCGCGAGGCTACGGTTGTTGCGCGGAATCTCGGCAGAAGCGCGCAACAACCGTCGCCTCGGCGGACGTCGGTCAGACGGTCGTGCGGTCGCGGCCCTCCCAGAACGGCTTCCGCAGGTCCTTCTTCATGATCTTCCCGGTCGGGTTGCGCGGCAGTTCCTCGGTGATGTCGACACTGCTCGGGCACTTGTAGCGGGCCAGCCGCTCGCGGCACCAGGCGATCAGCTCCTCCTCGGTCGCCGATCCCTCGAGTGAGACAACGGCTTTGACGGCCTCTCCCCACTTCTCGCTGGGAACGCCGATGACGGCCACCTCCACCACCGCCGGGTGCTCGGCCAGCACCCGCTCCACCTCGATGGAGTAGATGTTCTCGCCGCCGGAGATGATCATGTCCTTGAGCCGGTCCTCCACGAAGATGTAGCCGTCGGAGTCGATGCGCCCGATGTCGCCGGTCCGGAAGAAGCCGTCGGGGGTGATGGCGTCCGCGGTGGCGTCGGGGCGGTTGTGATAGCCCTTCATCAGCTGCGGTGTGCGGAACCACAGCTCACCCTGCTCGCCCTCGGGTACGTCCTCCATGGTGTCCGGGTTCACCACCCGCAGTTCGGCATTCGGGATGAGCGTGCCCGCGCTGACCAGACGCTCCGGGTGCTCGGTGTCGCGGTGCTCCTCGGGCATCAGGTGACTGATCACACCGCACACCTCGGTCAGCCCGTAGACCTGGATGAAGTCGGTTTCGGGCCAGGCCTCCAGCGCGGCCCTCAGCAGGGGCAGCGGCATCGGTGAGGCGCCGTAGCAGTACGTCTTCAGCGCGCCGAACAATTTGACGGCATCCTCGCCGGACTCGAGCACCTTGGCCAGCACGGCGGGCACCAGGAAGGTCCGGTTGGCGCCCTTGAGGATCGCGCCGGCCAGCGATGCGCCGTCCACCTCGCGGGTCATCACGCTGGGCACGCCGTCGTGGATGCCGAACTGCACGTAGGACGATCCGCCGACGTGGAAGAGCGGCATCGACACCATGTTCTTGTCGCCGTCGTCGAAACCCCAGCCGTCGTGCGCGTTCACCGTGTGCGCGACGACGTTCGCCTGCGACAGCATCACGCCCTTGGGCCTGCCGGTGGTGCCCGAGGAGTACATCACCAGGCAGACGTCGTCGGGTTCGACGGCGTCCGCGCGTCCGGTCGGGGTGGCGGCGGCCAGCAGGGCCTCGTACTCGTCGCCGTCGGCGCCGTCGGGCGTGAGCTCGACGAGGTGCTCCACCGAGAGCCGGTCGCGGATCTTCTCGATCGCCGGCCGCAGTTCGGCGCCGACGACGAGCACCTTTGCGCCGCAGTCGTTGAGGACGAAGTCCAGTTCGTCGCCGGCCAGCCGAAAGTTGATGATCGCGTTGGCGGCGCCGAGCGAGGCGGCCGCGAGCGTCAGTTCGACACCGGCCGGGTGGTTCTTGTCGAGGAACGCCACGACGTCGCCACGTCCGACGCCGAACCCGGTGAGCGCTCCGGCGAGCCGGCGGATCCGATCGTTCCACTGGGCCCAGGTCCAGGACCGATCGAGATACACGAAGGCCTCTTCGTCCGGTTTGACCTCAGCCCAGTGTGCGGGCCGGTCGTCGAGGAAGCGCGGTGGCGGCAACTCAGGCATGGGCAAAGCGTGCCATGACAACGGTCGTTGTCAATCCTCTTTGGCCGAGTCGGGCGCGGCGGTCGCCGGGTTGTGGATGCGGCGCAGGCCCTTGCGGTCGTAGAAGCGGGTGACCACGGCACCGATCAGCAGACCGATCACCAGACCGACGGTCGTCATCACCAGCGAGTGGGTGAGCCCGGCGTCCGCGCGTCCGTCCAGATAGAGCAGCGCCCGGGCGCCGAGGAACACCTGATGCATCGGCTCGAACGTCGCCAGCCAGCCGAACACCTTGGGCGCCGCCTCCAAGGGGATCGTGGCTCCGTTCGAGGGCAGGCCGAGCATCACGAAGATGAACAGGTTGACGATCAGTCCCATCGAACCCAGTACCGACACCAGCGACGTCGCGGTGATGCCGACCGCCGCGATCGTGAACACCCCGTAGAGCCACAGCGTCAGCACATTCGGGATTGGCATCCCGAGGGCCGTCGCGATGCCGATGTAGGCGGCCGAGGTGAGCACCGCGAGGATCACCATGAACGCCCACTTGAGGACCAGGGTCCGGAACCGAGAGATGTTCACCTGTTCGGCGAACCGGTACACCGGGCCGAGCTCGGCGGGGATGTAGCCCAGCATGGAGTCGACCAGCGAGCTGACGATGATGCTGCCGGTGAACCCGGCGAGCAGCAGCAGCAGCGCGTAGTAGAACGCCGACAGCCCGTTGCCGGTGCCGCTCGGCAGCGGATTGTGGTCGTTGACCTGGATGTCGATCGGGCTGGACAGCGTCAGCGCCACACCGGCGGGCAGCGCGGCGCCACCGCCGGCCTGGGTGACCTCGGCGGTGATCTTCTTGCCGATCGTGGTGTTGGCCTCCTGCACGGCCTTGCTCAGCGCGAGACCGGCGATGCTGCCCCCGAGTTCGCCTGCCCGCGGATTCGTCGACACGGTGATCACCGGCCGGACCACCTCTCCCGGCCGGGCGGCGCCCGTCGCGAGTGCCTGCAGGCCGGCCGAGAAGTCGGCGGGTATCTGCACCACCCCGTAGACCTGCGCGGAGTCCAGCTGCCGGTCGGCTTCCTCGGCGGAGAGCACCCGGACGTCGAAGTCGTGCGAGTCGAGGCCGGACACCAGCCCGTCGGTGATCTGCTTGCCGTCGGGCCCCTGGTCCTGATCGACGACGGCCACCGGGAAGTGGTGCAGGTTCGAGGTCGGATTGAGGATCCCGCCGAGATACAGGGCGGCCAACGCCGAGAAGACCACCAGCACAACAATGATCGGTTGCAGCCAGAACCTCGGTGTCCGGATGGTGGCGAGCGGATCGGGTGCGGCGTGCCGCGCGTGCTCGAGCGAGTGCATCGGGTCTCCTGTCATCGGGACGGCGGGCGGGCGCGGTCGTGTGGGCGGGGGCGCAGCAGGATGAGGGCGAGCACGATCGCGACCACCGGGACGGCGGCCATCATCAGGCTCAGGGTGTGGATGGCGTCGATCATGGCATCGGTCGCACCCACGACGACCTCCCTCGCGCGTTGCGGGTCGAGCACGTTGCCACCACCCACCGAGGACACCGACGTGCCGTGCGCGACCTGCAGTGCCTCGCGGGCTTGGGGCTCCGTGATCCCCGAACCCGCGAGCCGCTCCATGCCGTCCCGGAGGAACAGCGTGGTGCCGACGAGCGCGAACACCGCCGGCCCGAGGGAGTATCCCGCCTGTCCGACAGCGGATTTCACCGCGGACACCGAGCCGCCGAGATCGGCTGGCGCCGCCGACATCATGATCGTGGACTGCGGTGTCTGCACCACCGCACCGCCGACGGCGTTGAGCAGCACCGCGGCGAACAGCAGCCACATCGACGTCTTCTCGCCGACCGTCGTCAGCACCAACAATCCGGCGAGCAACAACAACAGGCCGGTCACCAGCACCGCGCGCTCACCGAAGCGCGTCGCGGCCCGGCCCGAACCCGTCGCGGCGATCGCCTGCATCAGGGTCGCGGGCACCAGCAGCAGACCGAGCAACGCGGGCGACTCACCGCGCACCGACACCAGGTAGTACGCGAACAGGATCGTCGAGCCACCCGTGATGAAGTTGAACGCGGCGCCTGCGGTGACCGCGGCGTTGAACCGCCCCGACCGGAAGATGCGCAGATCGAGCGCCGGATCGGGGGCGGTCCGCTCGCGCAGCAGAAAGGCCGCGCCCGCAACGACACCCACCACGATGGCGACGACGGCGTCGGTGTTCAGTCCGCGCTGCAGCCGCGAGATCCCGTAGACGAGCGCGAGCAGCGCCGCCGCGACCAGCGTCAGGCCCGGTATGTCGAGGCGACCGGGTGCGCGCGGCGTCTCGGGCACGTACCGCAGGTGGATCACCAGCGCGATGACGGCCGCGACGGGCGCGACCAGGAAGCCCGTCCGCCAGCCCAGGTGTTCGGCCAGCAGACTGCCGATCGCGGGCATCGGTGTGGTGAGCGCGAACCCGGCGCCGAGATACAGCCCGATCGCCGCGGCTCGCCGTTCCGGCGGGAACACCGCGTTGATCGTCGCCAGCGAGAGGCCCAGCAGGAAGGCGAACGCCACCCCGGAGCCCGCGCGGGCTGCCATCAGCACCGCACCGGTCGGCGCGGCCGCGGCGAGGATGCCGAAGCCGATCGCCCCGAGCAGGCCGCCGGTGAACATCCGCTTCATGCCGTAGAGATCGCCGAGCGCACCGGCGCCGAGCACCGCCGCCGCCAGCGTCAGGGTGGCCAGGCTGGCGACGAAACTCGCCGTGCTCGGCGCCATCTCCAACCCGGCCCGGACCTCGGAGATGTTGGCCGACAGAATCGTCGGATCGGCCGCGGTGATGCTGTACCCCAGCCCCATCGCGATGACGGTCATCGTTGCCGCCAGGCCGGACACCGTCACCGGCGACTCGTCGCGCTGCGCGCCGGGCGCGGGTGAGGTCATCCCGTGTGTACCGGACGGCCTGCCAGATACGTTGTCCGGACGTCGAGATCGGCGATCTCCTCCGGCGGTACCGAGCGCGGGTCGGCCGAGAGCACCACCATGTCGGCGTACTTGCCCACCTCCAGCGAGCCGATCACGTCGTCGGAGAACAACTGCCAGGCCGCGTCGATGGTCTGGGCGCGGATCGCCTGATCGACGGTCAGCCGCTCCTCCGGCCCCAGCACCCGGCCACTCGGTGCGGTGCGGGTGACCGCGACGCTGATGTTGCGCAGCGGCTCCTCCGGCGTGACGGGCGGATCGTTGTGCAGCGAGATCCGCATACCCGTCTTGACCGCGGAACCGCAAGGCATCCAGCGGTTTCCGTGTTCGGGGCCGAAGAGTCCGTCGACGATGACGTCACCCCAGTAGTGGATCTGGTCGACGAAGATGCTGCAGGTGACCCCGAGGTCGTGGGCGCGCTGCAACTGTTCGTCACGGATCGCGCCGACATGCTCGAGCCGCAGCCGGTGATCGTCGCGCGGGTGCTTGGCCAGCAGGGCCTCGTACACGTCGAGGATGGTGTCGACGCCCGCGTCGCCCTGGACGTGACACGCCATCGGCCAGCCGAGCGGGAAGTAGGCCTCGACGATCTCGGTGAGCTGCTCGCGGCTGTAGTTGGCGTGTCCGCAGGAACCCGGGACCACGCCGATCGTGCGGGTCGCATCGGTGTCGAGATAGGGGAAGGACAGATCGATGTTGCCGATCCACGGCGATCCGTCCACCCAGATCTTGATGCCCACCTGGCGGACGACGTCGTCACCGTCTCCGGGACTGACGGCGGTGCTCATCTCCGGGTTGGAGATCTCGTAGGTGCGCAACCGGACGGTCAGGTGGTCGCGCATCTGGTCCACCAGCGGCCGGAACACCGGGTCGAACGCCATCTCCGAACAGGTGGTCAGGCCGGCCTTGTTGAGCCGGGCGCATTCCGCCAGCAGCATCTGCGGGAAGTCGGCGATCGAGGTGGCTCCCGCCATCAGCGGGAACACCGCGCCGGTCTCCTCGGCGGTGCCGTCGAGCTCGCCGTTCTCGTCGCGACCGTATTTGGCGCCTTTCGGATCCGGGGTGTCGCGGTTGATGCCGGCGTTGCGACCGGCGACGGAGTTGAAGAACGCCTTGTGCCCGGAGTTGTGGATGATCACCAACGGCGTCTCCGGCGCGATGCCGTCCAACCAGGCCAGCGTGGGCTCCGGCAGGCCGGGCTGCAGCAGCGCGTCCCAACCCACCAGGTAGGCCCCCTCGTCGCCGCGCTTGTCGACCTCCGCGCGCACCATGGCGACGATCCCGTCGGCATCTGTGACGGTGACCGGCCGGATGTCGACCATCCGGTCGGACAGCACGACCGCCTCCATCAGCGGATGGCCGTGCGCCTCGACCAGGCCCGGCATCACGCAACCGGAGCCGATGTCGACGACCTCGGTGTCCGGGCCGATCCACGCGTCGATCTCGGCGCGGTCACCGACCGCGGCGATGCGGCCGCCCGATACGGCCAGCGCCTCGGCGGTGGGCTGCGCGGGATTGACGGTGAGGACATTTCCGGTGATGACGAGGTCAGCTGCAGGCACCGGGTGATGGTAGCGGCAACGCCTTGACCTGCGGTGACGTTCATGCCCAACAGTCACCAAGAATTTGCTGAAAAATTTCTCGGCGCCATGTCGATTTTCGGGGGGTGCCGCTCGACGTATGTGCGAGGGCACGATGGAGCGGGCCCCTTCCACACCGAAGAAGGAGACGAAGAAATGGCGCGTTACATGCTGATCATGCGGTCCACCCCCGAGGCCGAGGCCGCGATGGCAGAGCTGGAGATCGACTTCAACGAGATCATCGAGTCGATGGGCCGGTTCAACGAGGAGCTCGTCAAGGCCGGCGTGCTGCTGGCCGGCGAAGGGCTGACCGGACCCGAGGAAGGCTTCGTCGTCGACTACAGCTCCGACCCACCGGTGGTCACCGACGGTCCCTACACCGAGGCCAAGGAGCTGTTCAACGGCTTCTGGATCCTCGACGTGTCGTCCAAGGAGGAAGCCAAGCAGTGGGCACAGAAGGTCCCGCTGGGCAAGGGCGTGAAGGTCGAGGTGCGCCGGGTGTCGGAGACCGACGAGTTCCCGCTGGACAATCCGTGGATCCAGAAGGAGATCCAGTGGAAGGCCGACCTGGCCGAGAAGATCGCGGCGCAGGCGCGGGCCGACGCCGACAAGTTCGCGAGCCGCTGAGAAACACGGCTATCTGGCGCGGATCCTGATGGGTCCGCGCCAGTCGGCGTCCGGGTCGAGAACCTCGCCGCGCTGGGTGATCTCGACCTCGCCCTTCCGAGCCAGGTCGCGGGCCACGGCACGGGCGTCGTCCATCCGGTCACGCCAGTGTTCACCGCCGACGGCCCGCGCCGCATCCGAGGGGCAGGTGCTGCTGGACGGGCCGCGATGCACGGCGAGTGCGCGGATCGCGGACCGCAACCGCTCACGCATCGGACCGTCTGCCAGCGCCGCGCGGGCGTGATCGGCGGCCGGCGACCCGCCGTCGGCGATGCGCGAAAGCTCCGTCCGCAACGCGTCAGTCACGCCGTCCATGATCCCCGGTGGCCGGTGGCCACCGGGAACCGGACGATCAGAAGAAGGTCTGCGTGTTGGTGACGGTGCCGTTGTCGCACTTGATGGTGACGTTCCAGTTCGCGAACTTCGGGATCGCCGGGACGATGGCCAGATCGAACGTGCCGTTGGCGGGCAGCGGGAAGCTGCGCGAGTAACCGTCGGAGTCGTAGGTGCACTGCGAGGCGACGCCGCTGCGGTCGGTGATCTTGGCGGTCAGGCCGCCCACCCGCGGCGACCAGCTGACCGTCGGGCCCTGCTTGGGCGCCTCGGGCTTCGGCGCGGGCTTCTCTTCGGGCTTGGGCGCGGGCGGGGCGGCCTTGGCCACCCGGGATGCGGCGGTGGCGTTGTCGGTGGCCGCTTCGTCGCGGACCGACGGGACGACGCACACCTTGTCCCCCGGGCTGGCCTCGCGCCAGACGAAGCCCGACTTGCACGTCGGACTCCCGGGCACCGCGTTGTCTGCGGCGGCGGCGTTCTCCGCGGCGGTGCGTGACCGGACTCCCGGCGTGACGCAGACGTGGTCGCCCGCGAATGCCTCACGCCAGACGAACCCCGGGATACAGGCATCGGGTTGGGCCGCCGCCGTGGGCGCCAGTGCGATCGCCCCGCCCGCGGCGAGCAGCGCTGCGGCCAGCGGAGCGAGAGCTACGCGCTTTGCTTGAATCGTTGACATCTTGACCTCATCTCACGGGCATGACCCTCGCCAATGCCTCTACGTCGGGAATTGTGCGCCGCTGGACTGATCTTGCGGAAGCGAACAGAACGTTACGAATTTGCTCACTTGATTACGCGAGTAGTCGAGTACTCCATCCGCGGCCGCGTGGCACTCCACTGCCGGCCGACGGCAACAACCGGGATCGCCTTCTGCATTTCTGGAACACGTTCTAGTCTGAGTGCCATGACCTCGGTTGCTGATTCCTCCCGCGAACTCTCGTCGGCCGAACGGCTGCGCCATCCGATTCACTCCGGGCACCTCACGGTGGGCGCGCTCAAGCGCAATCGGGACCGCCCGGTGCTGTTCCTCGGCGACACCACGATGACCGGCGGCCAACTCGCCGAGCGCATCAGCCAGTACATCCAGGCGTTCGAGGCGCTGGGTGCGGGCACCGGGGCGGCCGTCGGGCTGCTGTCGCTGAACCGGCCCGAGGTGCTGATGATCATCGGGGCTGGGCAAACTCAGGGCTATCGCCGCACGGCACTACACCCCCTCGGGTCGCTGGAGGATCACGCCTACGTGCTGTCCGATGCCGAGGTCACCGCGCTGATCATCGACCCCAACCCGATGTTCACCGAGCGCGCGCTGGGACTGCTGGAAAAAGTGCCGACGCTCGAGAAGATCCTCACCATCGGCCCGGTCCCAGAGGCGCTGGCGGACGTCGCGGTGGACCTCAGCGCCGAGGCAGCCAAGTACGAGCCGAGGCCACTGGTCGCCGCCGACCTGCCGCCCGACCACATCGGCGGGCTCACCTACACCGGTGGCACCACCGGAAAGCCCAAGGGCGTCATGGGCACCGTGCAGTCGATCACCACGATGACGACCATCCAGCTCGCCGAGTGGGAGTGGCCGGAGCGTCCGCGCTTTCTGATGTGCACCCCGCTGTCGCACGCCGGGGCGGCCTTCTTCGTGCCCACGGTGGTCAAGGGCGGCGAACTCATCGTGCTGACGAAGTTCGACCCGGCCGAGGTGCTGCGGGTGATCGAAGAGCAGAAGATCACCGCCACCATGCTGGTCCCGTCGATGATCTATGCGCTGATGGACCACCCGGATTCGCACACCCGTGACCTGTCGTCGCTGGAGACCGTCTACTACGGCGCCTCGGCGATGAACCCGGTACGGCTCAAGGAGGCGATCCGCCGGTTCGGGCCGATCTTCGCCCAGTACTACGGCCAGTCCGAGGCACCGATGGTGATCACCTATCTCGCCAAGGGCGACCACGACGAGAAGCGGCTGACGTCCTGCGGCAGGCCGACGGTGTTCTGCCGCACGGCACTGCTCGGCGAGGACGGACAGCCGGTGCCGCAGGGCGAGGTCGGCGAGATCTGCGTGTCCGGGCCGCTGCTGTCCGGCGGGTACTGGAAACTGCCCGACGCCACCGCGGAGACGTTCCGCGACGGCTGGATGCACACCGGCGATCTCGCCCGCGAGGACGAGGACGGCTTCTGGTACATCGTCGACCGCACCAAGGACATGATCGTCACCGGCGGCTTCAACGTGTTCCCCCGCGAGGTGGAGGACGTCGTCGCCGAACACCCGTCGGTGGCCCAGGTGTGCGTGATCGGGACACCCGACGAGAAGTGGGGCGAAGCGGTGACGGCGGTGGTGGTGCTGCGGCCCGACGCCGCGACCGACGAGGACGCCGTCGCGACGATGACCGCCGAGATCCAGGCCGCCGTCAAGGAACGCAAGGGCTCGGTCCAATCGCCCAAGCAGGTCATCGTCGTCGACTCGGTGCCGGTGACCGCACTCGGCAAGCCCGACAAGAAGGCGGTGCGCGCCCAGTTCTGGGCGGGCGCCGGCCGCGCCGTCGGGTAGCAGCCGACTTTCGGCGTTTCGCCGATACCCGGGGCGGGTAAAGAGTGGCCGACACACCATCGAGACAGGACACCTACCGCGATGACCGACCCGACCACCGCCGCAGCCGCGTCCCGCACCTCCACCCCCTCCGAGGCCCTCAGCACCTGGGCACTCTTCCTCAGCATGATCGCGATCGTCGGGTTCGCGATGAGCATCGGCGCCTTCGGCCTCGACCGCATCGGCCTGTCGTTCGGCGCCGGTCTGCTCTCGCTGACCAGCTTCGTCGCCAGCATGTTCTTCTTTCATGCCGACGCCGAGGACCCCGCCGACTCCTGACGGTCCGCGCTAGCGTGGCGGAGTGCCGGACACCGACCTCCGCGAGACCGTCGACGCCGTCTGGAGGATGGAGGCGGCCAAGATCGTCGCCACGCTGACCCGGGTGGTCGGCGACGTCGGGATGGCCGAGGACCTCGCCCAGGAAGCGCTGATCGAGGCGCTCGTCCAGTGGCCCGAAGCCGGGGTGCCGCGCAACGCAGGCGCGTGGCTCACCACCGTCGCCAAGCGCAAGGCCATCGATCAGTGGCGACGGCAGGAGTCGCTGGACGCCAAGTACGCCGTACTCGCCCGCGAGCTGGAGACCCACCTCGACGAACCGGCGTGGGACCCGGACCGCATCGACGACGACGTGCTGCGGCTGATGTTCATCTCCACTCACCCCGTGCTGTCACGGGAGAGCCAGATCGTGTTGACGTTGCGCGTGGTCGGCGGTTTGACCACCGAGGAGATCGCGCGGGCCTTCCTCACCTCGAAGGCGACGATCGCGGCGCGCATCACGCGGGCCAAGAAGACGCTGGCCGCCGCGGAGGTACCGTTCGAGGTGCCACCCCGCGACGAGTATCCGCAGCGACTGTCCGCGGTGCTCGCGGTGATCTACCTGATCTACAACGAGGGCTACTCCGCGTCCTTCGGGCAGCGCTGGATCCGCGACGAACTGTGCAGCGAGGCACTGCGACTGGGCCGAGTGCTGGCGGCGCTCACGGACACATCCCCGGGTCGCGCTGCTCCTGCCCGCCGGCCCGAACAACCCGAAGTGCACGGACTCGTCGCGCTGATGGAGTTCCAGTCCTCACGCTTCGCGGCGCGCACCGACAACGAAGGCCGGGCGATCCTGCTCGAGGACCAGAACCGGGCGAAATGGGACCGCGCGCAGATCCAGCGCGGCGTCGCGGAATTGCAAAAGGCCGCAGACGCCGTGCAGCGCAGAGGAACCGGCTGGGGACCGTACGCACTGCAGGCGGCGCTGGCCGAATGCCATGCCGTCGCGCCGACCGCCGGGGACACCGACTGGGCCCGCATCGTCACCCTGTACGACGGACTGATCCAGGTGGCCCCCTCCCCGGTCGTCGAACTCAACCGCGCGGTGGCCGTCGCGATGGCCTCCGGACCCGCCGAGGCGCTCGCCATCGTCGACGGCATCACCGGCCTCGAGGACTCCTATCTGCTGCCCAGCGTGCGCGGTGAGTTGCTGGCGCGGTCGGGCCGCCACGACGAGGCGGCCGAGGAGTTCGACCGGGCCGCGAAGCTCACCGACAACGAGCGCGAACGGGACGTGTTGACCGACAAGGCAGCTCGCGCGCGGTCGGGCTAGGCACCCGGCACGCCGGTCCTGGCCGCCACCGAATCCGCCGACGCCGTGTCGAACACGTCGATGGCGACGTCGGTGTCGCGGTAGCCGCCGATGTGGTGCAGGCCCGCGGTGGCGGCGATCACGTCGTTGGCGTGGTCGCCGCTCATCGGGTAGTCCTCGACACGGTGCCGCCAGTGCGCGGCGATCACGGTCGCGCCGTGTGACAGCAAGGGCACCTGCCGGTCGAGCACCGCCCGCAGGGTGGCCGGTTGCAGGTAGTAGCAGACCTCCGAGAGCACCACGAGATCGAATCGTGCCTGCGGCCATGGGCCGTCGATCGACTGGCGCAGCAGCGTCACCTGACGTCTGCGCTGCGCGGCGAGCAACCGACGGTGGGTGGCGTCGAGGGCACCGGTCGCGACGTCTGTGGCCGTCACGTGGTCGCACCGGCCGGTCAACAGTTCGGTGAGCACGCCGACCGAGCACCCCGGTTCGTAGGCGTGCCGGTACCGCGGATAGGGCAGCAGCGCCATCGTGATCGCGTACTTGCGGCGTTCGTACCACCTGCCCTGAAGCTGCCAGGGGTCGGCGGCACGGGCGTACAGGCGCTCGAAGTAGTCGTCAGGCAGTCGCGACGTCACCGGAACACCACCTCTCCCACCGTCAGCAACCGCGCGAGCACGTACGGCGGCAGCACCGCTTCCGGCCCATCCGGTTCGAATTGACTGTGGAAACACTGTGCCGCATCGACTTTACGCTGCGTTGCGGAGTGGGTCAGCGACGAGCGGCGGGCCCTGTGCCACGGCACCGTGGCATCGCCCGGTTCGGCCCAGTGCCACATCCACACCGGATACTCCAGCAGCACCGCACCAGTTCGGGAGGTCGCCTCGGCGGCCGCGCGGCCGACGGCCTCGTGGTCGGGGTGGCCGTCTCCGCGCCAGGTGGCCGCGCACCAGACGCCGGCCGGTTCGGCGGCCAGCACCTCGGTGAGTGCGTCGGCGACTCGGGCCTGATGAGCGGCGACGTCGCCGTCGGGCAGACCCAGCCGCATCGGTGCACCGATACCGAGTGCCGCTGCAGCGCAGCGCACCTCGTCGCGCCGGGTCTGCGCCAATGCCCTTCGCTGCGCCGCCGTCGCATCCGGGTGCGCGGCGTCGCCGTCGCTCACCGAGACCACCCGCACGGGTATTCCCCGCTCGGCCGCCGCGGCGATGGTGCCACCGAGGCCGAGGGTCTCGTCGTCCGGGTGCGGGGCCACCACCACCAGGCCCGGGCAGTGTTCCCACGTGAGTTCGGGGAACGCGAGATCGGCCGCGCGCCAGATCTCGGCCGCAGTGCCTCCTCCTGCGATCGGGCGCGCCGCGAACCGGGCCCCGTTGCTCACCGCTTCCCGGCCAACCGGCCCAGCGCTTCCAGGTCGCGTTCGGCGTGACTCTGGCGGACATAGACGGTCAGGTCCGCGACGTGGCGGGCATGGGCGGCATCCTGACTGAGCGGTGCGGGCCCCAACGCCCGGCCCGTCCGGGTGAGGACCTCCTCGACCGCGGTCTCCACGACGGCACGGCAGCGCCGGGCGGTCAGTTCGGCAGTGTTGTTCTTGTCGTCGGGGTCGGCGTCCACCTCGACCGCGGCCTGCGCCAGCGTCGCGGAGGCCGCGGTGAGCGCCGCATCCACCGCGCCGAGGTGGGCCAGCGTGTGCGGTTCCTCGCCGGTGGCGGCCGAATACAGCGGGGCGGCAACTGCTCTGGCGCCACCGAGCCAGCAGGCGGCGACCCCGATCGCCCCGTGCCAAAATCCTGGCCGGCGCAGGTACTCACCCGGTTCTCCCACGGCGATGGCCGGCACTCCGCTGAATTGCACTGAGCGGGTGTCGGATCCGGCCATCCCGGGGTTGCGCCAACTGCTCGGTAACGGCCGCACCCGATGATGGCGCAGGTCGACGGCGAACAACGCGCGGGTATCGTCGTCCACCCGCGCCGTCACCAGCGCGTGCGTGCACAGGCCTGCACCCGAACACCACACCTTGGTGCCGTGCAGTGCGAATCCGTCCCCGACCGGCTGGGCGCGCAGCACCGCGTCGCGGGATTCGGCAGCCCACACACCCCAGAGCTCGCCGGCCCGTACCTGCGGACCGTCGAGATCGGCCAGTATCGCCGCAGCGTCGCAGTGCGCTTCGGCCAGTCGCCCGGCCACCACGTCGAGTTCGGTGAGCTCGGCGAGTCGTCGCCAGCGCCGCGCTGTGTCGCCTCGGCCCGGTAGCGGCAGGTTCAGATCGCCCGCCGCCAGCCACCGCGCGAGTTGCGCCGGGATCATGCCGGCTCGCCGGTCTTGCGCCTCGGCACCGACAGGGCACGCAGATGCGAGGCGAACCCGCCCGGCGCGCGGGCGTCGCGGCGCGCGGACGTGACGACGCTCAGCGCCGCGTCGCGGCGGATGTGCCTGCCGGCCGCCTCGAACCGCTCGACGAGTTCGACGTCCTCGCCGGTCGGCAGCGCGCGGAAGCCGCCGACGGCCCAGTACGCGGCGGCGTTGAAGCCCATGTTCGCACCGTGAATGTGGCTGTGCCCGTTGCCCTTCCCGGAAATCTTGGCCTGATAGGCGCGCAGGTACCGCCGTGCCACCTCGGCGGGGAAGTGCCGCCAGTCGGGCACCCGGACCACACCGAGCACCATGTCGGCGTACGTCGCGGTCATCCGCAGCAGCCAGTCGGCGGGGACCAGGCTGTCCGCATCCGACGTGGCGTACCAGGTACGGGCCGGATCCGCCCCGCCGGACACCGACCGCGCATACTCGAATCCCGCGGCACGTGCGGCGCCGACGTTGCCCGCGTCGACCTCCACGAAATGCACGTCCGGGCCGAACCGCCCGGCCAATGCGGCACTGTCGTCGTCGCAGGCATCGAGCACCACCACCGTGAGCGCGGGCAACGGTGAGCACAGCGTCGCCGTCGCCAGAGCGCGCAGGGTCCTCGGCAAATTCGTTGCCTCGTCGTGGGCGGGTATCACCACCGCGATCTGCTCGAGCTCCGGCACCGCTGTTAATTAGCCCTTCGAGGTGTTTTCTACACCTGGCACGATGGCGGCCATGGTGCACGTGGACGCCGTCCTGTTCGACTTCTCCGGCACGCTGTTCCGGCTCGAGGAGGACGCGAGCTGGTTCGACGGCATGGTGATCGACGACCGCCGCATCGAATCCCACGCGCAGTCCGAGATCATGCGACGGCTCACGACCCCGGTGGAACTGGCGGTCCCGCTGACCCCTGAGGCGCACCACGCCTGGACGCAGCGAGACCTGGAGCCCGCGCTGCACCGCGAGGCCAACCTGCACGTGCTGCGCGCGTCGGGACTCGCCGACCACCACGCCGACGCGCTGTACGCCCGGCTGATCGACCCGGCGTGCTGGACGCCGTACCCCGACACCGCCGACGTGCTCGCCGCCCTGCGCGAACGCGGGGTCAAGACGGCGGTGGTGTCCAACATCCCGTTCGACGTCCGGCCGGCCTTCGAAGCCATCGGGGCCGTCGCCGACGAGTTCGTGCTGTCGTTCGAGGTGGGCGCCATCAAACCCGACGCCGCGATCTTCGCCGAGGCGCTCACCAGGCTGGATGTGGACGCCGCGAACACCGTCATGGTCGGCGACAGCGAGGAGGCCGACGGCGGCGCCCGCGCCCTGGGCTGCGGGTTCGTGCTCGTCGAGCCGCTGCCCACCGCGCAGCGGCCCGACGGCCTGCGCCGCGCACTGGCCGAGCACGGCCTGCCGGTCTGCGCGTAGCGTCGCGGCCATGTCAGGCAGCGAGCGAATCCGGCCGCCGTGGTGGCTGAAGTACGTGAACAAGGTGATGATCGCCGTGAACAGGACCGGCCTGCTCAAGGACGGCCCGGTGGTGCTGACGGTGACCGGCCGCAAGTCCGGCCAACCCCGGTCGACGCCGATCACCCCGTTCGAGGTGGACGGGCGTCGCTACGTCGTCGGCGGTCTCCCCGGCTCGGACTGGGTCCGAAACGCCCAGGCCAATCCCGACGCCGTGCTGCTGCGGGGCCGGACCCGCGAACCCGTGCGGATGGTCGAGCTGCCCGCCGAGGAGGCCCGGCCGCTGCTGAGGCAGTTCCCGGTGCTGGTGCCCACCGGCGTCGGCTTCATGAAGAACGCGGGCCTGGTCACCGGGCCGCACCCCGACGAGTTCGAGGCGCTGACCGGCCGCTGCCCGGTGTTCCGCCTCGATCCGGTGACGTAGCGTCTGACGCTGTGAGCGACAACCCCTTCGACCCGTCGGCCTGGCAGCCCGTGCCCGGGTTCGAGCTGTCCGACATCACCTACCACCGCCATGTCGTCGACGGCCGGCCGCAACCCACCGTGCGGGTGGCGTTCGACCGCCCCGAGGTGCGCAACGCGTTCCGGCCGCACACCGTCGACGAGCTGTACCGCGTGCTCGACCACGCCCGGATGTCACCCGACGTCGGGGTGATCCTGCTGACCGGCAACGGCCCCAGCCCGAAGGACGGCGGCTGGGCGTTCTGCTCGGGTGGCGACCAGCGCATCCGTGGCCGCACCGGCTATCAGTACGCCTCCGGCGAGACGGCCGACACCGTCGACGCGGCCAGGGCCGGGCGGCTGCACATCCTCGAGGTGCAACGGCTCATCCGCTTCATGCCGAAGGTGGTGATCTGCCTGGTCAACGGGTGGGCCGCCGGCGGTGGGCACAGCCTGCACGTGACGTGCGACCTGACGCTGGCCAGCCGGCAGCACGCGCGGTTCAAGCAGACCGACGCCGACGTCGGCAGCTTCGACGGCGGCTTCGGCAGCGCCTACCTGGCCCGCCAGACCGGTCAGAAGTTCGCGCGCGAGATCTTCTTCCTCGGCCGCGCCTACGATGCCGAGCAGATGCACGCGATGGGCGCGGTGAACGCCGTCGTCGATCACGCCGATCTCGAGGCCGAGGCGCTGCAGTGGGCGGTCGAGATCAACGGCAAGTCGCCGCAGGCGGTGCGGATGCTCAAGTTCTCGTTCAACCTCATCGACGACGGGCTGGTCGGTCAGCAGGTGTTCGCCGGTGAGGCAACGCGATTGGCGTACATGACCGATGAGGCCGTCGAGGGCCGCGATGCGTTCCTGGAGAAGCGCGACCCGGACTGGAGCGGGTTCCCCCGCTACTTCTGACGGCTGGGCTCGGCGCGCCGCCTAGACTTCGACAGTGATCAGAAGCTCGTTGCGCCGACTGTCCGAGAGCCTGCTGCTGGCCAGCATGCGGCCGCCGCTGACCGACCAGCTGATGCAGCGCGGTCCCCAGGTGAAGCTGGCGGGCAAACGGATCCTGCTGACCGGCGCATCGTCGGGCATCGGTGAGGCGGCCGCGGAGAAGCTGGCCCGACGCGGCGCCACCGTCGTCGTGGTGGCCCGCCGCCAGGACCTCCTCGACGCGGTCGCGCAACGGATCGTGGCCGCAGGCGGCGATGCCCGGGCGCGGGCCTGCGACCTGTCGGACCTCGACGCCGTCGACGAGCTGGTCGCCGAGGTGGAGCAGAAGCTCGGCGGAATCGACATCCTGATCAACAACGCGGGCAAGTCGATTCGCCGGCCGCTGGCCGAGTCCCTGGACCGCTGGCATGACGTCGAGCGCACGATGACGCTCAACTACTACTCGCCGTTGCGGCTGATCCGCGGCCTCGCGCCGGGCATGATCGAGCGCGGCGACGGCCACATCATCAACGTCTCGACGTGGGGTGTGCTGAGCGAATCGTCGCCCCTGTTCGCCGTCTACAACGCCTCCAAGGCGGCGCTGAGTGCCGTGAGCCGGGTCGTGGAGACCGAATGGGGCAGGGACGGCGTGCATTCGACGACGCTGTACTACCCGCTGGTGAAGACGCCGATGATCGCGCCGACCCGAGCCTACGACGGCCTGCCTGCGCTGAGCGCGTCCGAGGCCGCGGACTGGATGGTGACCGCCGCGCGCACCCGCCCGACCCGGATCGCGCCGCGCATGGCGGTCACCGCACACGCCGTCAACAGCTTCTCCCCCGCTGCCGTCGACGCGATCATGAAGCGCCAGCAGGTGCAACCGAACACCTGACCCGGTCAGGCCGTGGGCAGCGGGTGCTCGCGGTAGTCGTCGCGCAGCGCCTTCTTCAGCAGCTTCCCCGTTGCGGTGTGCGGCAATTCGGGAACGAACACCACGTCGTCGGGCAGCCACCACTTGGCGACCCGCTCGCTGAGGTAGGCGAGCACGCTGTCCCGGTCGACGTCGTGGCCGGGACGCCTGACCACCAGCAGCAGCGGTCGCTCCTGCCACTTCGGGTGCGGCACACCGATGATCGCGGCCTCCGCGACGCCCGGGTGATCCATCACCGCGTTCTCCACGTCGATCGAGGAGATCCATTCCCCGCCGGACTTGATCACATCCTTGGCGCGGTCGACGAGATGCAGAAAGCCGTCGGGGTCGATGGTCGCCACGTCGCCGGTGTCGAAGTAGCCCTCCTCGTCCAGCGGAGAACCGCCTTCACCCCTGTAGTAGCCGGAGGCGATCCAGGGGCCGCGGACCCGGAGATTGCCGAATGCGGTGCCGTCCCAGGGCAACGGCACTCCGTCGTCGTCGACGATCTTGAGGTCTACGCCCCAGACGCCCCGGCCCTGTTTCAATTTGACCTCGACGAGTTCGTCTCCGGAGCACTCGGCATGCTTGGGCAGCAGCTTGTTGACCACACCGATCGGGCTGGTCTCTGTCATCCCCCAGCCCTGCACCACCTCGACACCGAAATCGTTCTCGAAGCGTTCGAGCATCGCCCTCGGCACTGCCGAGCCGCCGATGCCCACTCGCGCGAGCGGCAGTGACGCCGGATCGATCTCAGGGTGATCGTCCAGATAGCCGAGCAACATCAGCCACACGGTCGGAACACCCATGGAGAACGTCACCCCCTCGTCGCGCATGAGCTCGTAGACGCTCTTGCCGTCGAGGTACGGACCCGGCATCACCACTTTGGCGCCGACCATCGCCGCCGCGTACGGCGCGCCCCAGGCGTTGGCGTGGAACATCGGAACGATGAGCATCAGCGTCTCACCGGAGTGCAGCCCGAAGGTGTCGGGCGCCAGTTCCATCAGCGAGTGCAGCACCGTCGACCGGTGAGAGTAGAGGACGCCCTTGGGATTACCTGTGGTGCCCGAGGTGTAGCAAAGCGACGACGCGGTGCGTTCGTCGAACTCCGGCCAGGTGAACTCGTCGGGCTGGCGGGCGAGGAGATCGTCGAAGGCGAGCAGGTTCGGCACATCCACCGCCGGTAGCTGATCGCCACTGCACAGCGCGACGTACGTCGTCACGGACCCCATTCGCGGCGCGAGCTTCTCGACCAGCGGCGCGAAGTCCACGTCGAACAGCAGCACCCGGTCCTGTGCGTGGTCGACGATGTACTCGATCTGTTCGGGGAAGAGCCGCGGATTCACCGTGTGTAGCACGGCGCCCGAGCCCGAGACGCCGAAGTACAGCGCGAGGTGCCGGTGGGTGTTCCAGGCCAGCGTGCCGACCCGGTCGCCGGAACCCACGCCCAGCTCCGCCAGGGCGTTGGCGACGCGGCACGCGTCCGCGCGCACGCCGCGCCAATCGGTGCGGTGCGTGCCACCCCCGGGGAGCCGCGAGACGATCTCGGTGTCCGGGTGGAAGGTTGCCGCGTGCTCGATCAGCGAGGAGATCAGCAGCGGATGCTCTTGCATCAATCCATACACGACGGTGCCCCCATCGATTGCCGTGCCGAACGGCTCGGGCAAACAATGGTGGCACCGTTGGGCGCCGTGCGGGCGGATTCGGGCTTTTGTCCGGGTGGTAGACACGACCCATGGAGATCCTGGCCAGCCGGATGCTGCTCCGCCCGGCGGACTATCAGCGGTCCTTGGCGTTCTACCGCGATGAGATCGGCCTGGCGATCGCCCGGGACTACGGCGCGGGCACGGTCTTCTACGCCGGCCAGTCACTCATCGAACTGGCCTCACACGGCGGTCCGGACGCCTGCGGGACGATGTGGCTGCAGGTCCGCGACGTCCACGCGACGCAGGCCGAACTGACCGGCCGCGGCGTGCCGATCGCCCGCGAGGCCCGCCAGGAGCCATGGGGACTGCACGAGATGCACGTCACCGACCCCGACGGCGTCACCCTGATCTTCGTCCAGGTCCCCGAAGACCATCCGCTGCGCCGCGACACCAGAGACTGACGCCGGATCGGTCAGCGTGCGGGCGCCGCCAGCGGCCATCCCACCGAGGCCAGCCGGGAGGCCACCTGGTGGATCTCCTCGGGATTGGGCTCCTTGTCGATGACGGCCTGCACTGCGGCGCGGATCTCGGCCTCGGTCACGGAGTCCGATTCGGTGGACCGGAGCACGGACTGGGCGGCCTTGACCACCTCGTCCTCCGACAGCGAGCGCTTCAGCAGCGCGAGCAGCGGGAAGTAGTCCTTCTGCGGCACCCCCTGCGGGTAGCCGTCGTGCAGCCACGCGAGCACATTGTCCAGAACGCCTTGGTTCTCTGTCATCGCTTGTGCCTCACTTAGCCGGGATGAACGGGACGGGATTGAATCCGAAGTGGTGCTCGATCGTGGTCCGGGTGATCCACAGCAGTGCGATGACGATCACCGCGGCGACCACGGTGAACAGTGCGAGGCCGAGGAACTTCAGCGCCGGGTTGGGCGCCCGGGTGGTGCCGTCCGCCTCGACGTTGCCCGCTCCGGCCGAGTAGGCCACCAGGCCGTAGGCGAAGATCGCGGGCAGACCGGCGCCGAGGATGAGACCGATCACCAACACCTTGAGGACGCTCTCCAGATAGATCATGGGGTTTCCTGTTCTCGCCGTCAGACCGTCGCGGCGGGCTTGGTGGACTCGGTCGCCTCGCGCAGCTCCGCGGGGACCACGGAGTTCGTGGTGTCGTCCCAGTCGGCGTTGACGTTGCTGTGGTCGACCTTCTGCTGCTGGGCACGCCACCACATGTAGGCGGACAGACCGACCAGGATCAGGAAGATCAGGCCGTCACCCACCAGCTGTGTGGTGAAGCCGGCGACGGTGTGGGAGATCCAGAACGACAGTGCGCCAACGAGTCCGGCCGCGGGGAGCGTGACCAGCCAGGCCAGCGCCATCCGTCCGGCGACCGCCCAGCGCACCTGGGCGCCCGGCTTGCCGACGCCGCTGCCCAGGATCGAACCGGTGGCCACGTGGGTGGTGGACAGCGCCATGCCCGCCGCGCTCGAGCTGAGGATGATCGCGGCCGACGACGCCTCGGCGGCGAAGCCCTGCGGCGACTCGATCTCCACGAGTCCCTTGCCCAGGGTGCGGATGACGCGCCAGCCACCGAGGTAGGTGCCGAGGCCGATCGCGATGGCGCAGGAGGCGATGATCCAGAACGGCAGGCCGTTCTCCTTCACGTCGCCGGTGAGGTGGCCGGTGGTGATGAGTGCGAGCGCGATGACGCCCATCGTCTTCTGCGCGTCGTTGGTGCCGTGCGACAGGGCGACGAGCGACGCGGTGGCGATCTGGCCCCAGCGGAAGCCGTCCTCGCGGCGCTTCGCGAAGACCTTCCGGGTGATCCGGTAGACCAGCCAGGTTCCGCATCCCGCGACGAGGCCGGCGATCACCGGCGCCGCGACGGCGGGGATCAGCACCTTCTGCGTGACGCCCGCCCAGTTGATGCCTGCGAGTCCGACGGCGGCCAGGCCCGCGCCGATGAGGCCGCCGAAGAGTGCGTGCGAGGAACTCGACGGAATGCCGAACAGCCACGTCAACAGGTTCCACAGGATGCCGCCGATGAGGCCGGCGAAGATGATCGTCAGGCCCATCGACGCGTCGATGTTCGGCAGCAGCGTGCCGGTCTTGCTGTCCTGGATCTTCAGCACCGAGGTGGTGACGGTGAGGGCCACCTCGACCGACAGGAACGCGCCGACGAGGTTGAGCACCCCGGCCAGCAGCACCGCCGTCTTCGGCTTCAGCGCCCGGGTCGCGATCGAGGTCGCCATCGCATTCCCGGTGTCGTGGAACCCGTTGGTGAAGTCGAACGCCAGTGCTGTTGCTATCAGCAGCACCAGGATGATCAGCTCTGAGCTCATGCCGTTGATTCTGAGGGACTCTCAGCGAAATCCGCTAACGACGCGCGCCCGTAAACCGGTGGATGAGCAGGGGCTTTACCTGATCCCGAGAGCTGTTCACCTGATGTTCATCCGGCGTCTCCCCATCGGACGCACAGCAAGCTCCCAGCTTGGGTCCGGACGCCCGATTTGCGGGTTCGGCACTACCATCGAAGCAACCGAACGTCGTCGGAAGTGACAGCCGAAGTGACACCGTGACCAAGTTCCTGGCGAAGATCGCCGCGTGGATCACCGCGGGCTATCCCGAGGGTGTGCCCGGGCCCGACCGGGTGCCCCTGCTGGCGCTGCTGCGCCGTCGTCTCTCCGACGACGAGGTCCGCACCCTCACGCAGGATCTCATCGATCGCGGCGAGTTCGACCACGTCGACATCGGAGTCCTCATCACCCAGTTCACCGACGAACTGCCCGTACCCGAGGACATCGAGCGGGTCCGGTCCCGGCTGGCCGAACAGGGCTGGCCACTCGACGATGCGCGTGACGCCGGGGAGGACGAATAGCCGTCCTGCGCGCCCTGCCGATCGGCCTTGGCGATTCGGCCACCTCGGTCCTGCCCGACGTGGCGGACGCGCTGGCAGGCCGCGGCGCCGCCCTGCTACCGGTGCCCGCTCACGACGATCGCCAGACCGCCGTGCTGACAACGGCTTTGCGTGCCGGCGAACCGATCGACGACGACGTCGCCGTGGTGGTGGCCACGTCGGGCACCACGGGCACGCCGAAGGGGGCGATGCTGACCGCCGCGGCGCTGGTCGCGAGTGCCGAGGCGACGCATCTCCGGCTGGGCGGCGCCGGTCGCTGGCTGCTCGCCCTGCCCGCCTATCACGTGGCGGGCCTGCAGGTGCTGGTCCGCAGCGTCGTCGCGGGCGCGGATCCGGTCGCGGTGCCTGCGGACGTCGATCCGGCCGACCTGCCCGCCGCGGTGCGGGCGATGGGTTCCGGCCGACGCTATGCCTCAGTGGTGGCCGTGCAGTTGGATAAGGCGCTGCGCTCACCGGCCGCGGCAGCGGCACTGGCCGAGCTGGACGGTGTCCTGGTCGGCGGTGGACCGATGCCCGCCGGCCTGGCCGAACGCGCTGCGGCCGCAGGTGTTTCGGTGGTGCGGACGTACGGCATGAGCGAGACCGCCGGCGGCTGCGTGTACGACGGCCTGCCGCTCGAGGGAGTGCGGTTGCGACTCGACGACTCGCGCGTCGTGCTGGGCGGCGCCACGGTGGCCAAGGGCTACCGCAATCCTGTGCAGCCCGACCCGTTCGCCGAGTCCGGCTGGTTCCGCACCGACGACGTCGGCGCCATCGACGACTCGGGCCGGCTTCGTGTGCTCGGCCGGGTCGACGACGCGATCAGCACCGGCGGGCTCACGGTGCTGCCGCAACTGGTGGAGTCGGCCCTCGCCACTCACGCCGCCGTCGCGGACAGCGCGGTCTTCGGCGTGCCCGACGACAGGCTGGGTCAGCGCGTTGTGGCGGCAATCGTCCTCACCGCCGGTGCTGCCCCGCCGTCGGTCGCCGACCTGCGCGAACACGTCGCACAGACACTCGACGTCACCGCAGCGCCCCGTGAGGTGCACGTCGTGGAGGACCTGCCCCGCCGCGGCATCGGCAAGCTGGACCGGCGCGCGCTGGCGGCCAGGTTCGCCTGACGGACGGCATAATCGGTTGGCGCGCTCCGGCATGATGGACGCATGCGCCGAGAAGTGACCACCGTCGACGAGCTCCGCGCGATCGTCGGACACCCCAACTCTTTCGTCGCCAATAAAGTGAGCCCCCGGCTCTCCGACGTGCACCAGAACTGGCTCAGCGCGGCGCGCCTCGGGTTCGTGGCCACCTACGACGCCGACGGCCGGGTCGACGTGTCGCCGAAGGGTGATCCGGCCGGCTTCGTGCACATCATCGACTCCTCGACGATCGCGATCCCGGAACGGCCGGGCAACAAGCGCGTCGACGGCTACCTCAACGTGCTGGAGCGGCCGCGGGTCGGCTCGGTGTTCGTCATCCCCGGTCGTGGCGACACGCTTCGCGTCAACGGCAGCGCCAGGGTGCTCGCGGACGCCGACTACTTCGACGCGCTGGCGGTGAAGGGGAAGCGGCCGATCCTCGCGCTGGAGATCGACGTCGAGGAAGTGTTCTTCCACTGCTCCAAGGCTTTTCTGCGGTCGGACGCGTGGAAGCCGGAGAGCTGGACACCCGATGTCGTGCCGTCGGTGGCGCAGCTCGCCAAGACGTTCAAGCCGACGCTGAGCCAGGAGGAGCTGGACGATTACTACAGCGAGGACAGCCTCCGCAAGATGCTCTACTGACCGACTCAGGGGGCGACGGACGCGCGCAGGATGCCCGGCGGCGCGGGCGTCAGCACCGTCGACAGCCGGTCGAGGCCGACGGGGTCGGCCACCACGTCGGCCCACGGGTAGCGGCCGCGCGTCCGCTCCAGGAACCGCACCGCCTGCTCGAGGTGCCGCGGCTCGTAGTTGTGCACCCCGGTGATCGTGAGCCACTGCCGTACAACACGTTCGGGGTCCACTTCCACAGCGGGGGCGGGTAGCACCGAGCCGGCGAGCACCAGCACTCCTCCGACGTCCAGCCTGCCGAGCGCCGCGGACACGGCGGTCGACGCACCGGAGAAGTCGATCGCCACGTCGATCCGTCCGCCTGTGTCGGGTGCTCCGCCGAAGCGCCCGGCCAGTTCCCGGCGGCGCGGGTCGATGTCGGCGACCCGCACGTCGGCGCCGGCCTCGTCGCACGCCGCCGCGGCGGCCACTCCGAGCATTCCGGCGCCGCAGATCAACACCCGGCGCCCGGCGACGGGTCCGGCGGCCTCCAAGGCCGCCATCACGGTCGCCGTCGCGCAGGCCGCGGGGGCGGCGACCCGATCGGGTATCGATTCGGGGACAACGACGATCGTCGCACCGGCCGGCAGCACGATGTGGTCGGCGTAGCCGCCCGACAGCGGCCAGTCACCGTCGAACGATTCGTGTCCGACCTTGCGCACCGATGTGCACTTCGCCGTCCGGCCGCCGGCGCAGCGCGCACACCGCCCGCATGACACGGTCACCGACCAGACGACCCGCCGGCCCGCCATGGGACCCGTGACCACGTCGCCGACCGCCTCATGACCGAGCACCGACGGACACGGCCCCGGCCGCCGGCCCGAGACGGTGTGCAGATCGCTGCCGCACACCGTCGCCAGGCACACCCGCACCAAGGTGTCGCCCGGCCCGAGGTCGGGCACAGCGACCCGCCGCAGCTCGATGCCGTCGGCCGTCCACACCGCGGCCCGCGTCACACGAGGCGCGACCGGATCCATCCGGACAGCCTCTCGATCGCGTAGACGATCACGAAGATGACGAGCACGATCGCCCCGGCGACGTCGAAGTTCAGCGTGCGGATCGACTCGAAGAGCAGGTACCCGATGCCACCGGCGCCGACGATGCCCAGGATCGTCGACGTACGCACGTTCACGTCGAGCATGTAGAGGCTCGATCCCACGATCGCCGGCATCGCCTGCGGGATCACCGCCGCGAACACCGTCTTCCACCAGCCTCCGCCCACGGCCTGCACCGCCTCCAGCGGGCCGCGGTCGATCTCCTCGACCGCATCGGCGACCAGCTTGGCCAGGAAGCCGATCGAGGCGATGGCCAGCGCGCAGGTGCCGGCGACCGGCCCCAGTCCGAGGGCGGCGACGAACACGACCGCCAGGATGAGCTCCGGGACCGCACGCACGAGAAGGATCCAGCCACGTGCCACCCAGTACACCGCCGGATGCGGAGTCACGTTGCGGGCGGCCACGATTCCCACCGGTATCGACAGCACCACCCCGATGGCCGTCGACACGACTCCGATCGCCACGGTCTGCACCGCCGCCTCCCACAGGTCGGCGCCGAGGGCGTCGAAGTTCGGCGGGATCATCCGGGTGAACACCTCGATCGACGGGCCCACCCAGCTCAGCAGCGACAGCGGGTTGATCTCCAGCACGACCAGCGAGGCGAGCGTGGTCACCACGAGCAGGCCCGAGAACACGAATCGCATCACGCGGTCGCGCCGCGGGTTGCTCTGTGTCGGCGCCAGCAGCATGCTGCGGATCCAGATCGCGATGAGCTCCATCGCCGCGATGATCACCAGGATCACCAGCACGATGCCGAGCGCGCGCGGATAGATCAGGCCGCGCAACGCGTCCTGCAGGGCGAAGCCGATGCCGCCCGCGCCGACGAAGCCCAGCACCACCGACATCCGCAGGTTGATGTCGATGCGGTAGACGAAGGTGCCGATCCACGACGGGACCACCTGTGGCACCACCGCGTTGAGCATCTCGCGGAAGTAGCCGGCACCGGTGCTGCGCACCGCCTCCCGGGGGCCGGGATCGGTCTGCTCGATGGCGTCGGCGAACAGCTTCCCCAGCATGCCGATGGAATGCAGTGCCAGCGCCAGGATTCCGGGCAGCACCCCGATGCCGAGCGCGCGCACGAACAGCACCGCGAACAGCAGATCGGGCATCGCGCGGCAGAAGGTGATGAACCCGCGCGCGACGGCGTACACCGCGGGATGGGGCGTGGTGTTGCGGGCGGCCAGGAAAGCCAGCGGCACCGAGGCGACGGCGGCCAGCACCGTGCCGAGCACCGCCATCAGCAGGGTCTCGAAGGCCAGCATCCCGATGCGGCCGGGGTCGTCGACGCGGGGCGGCAGCATTCGCTCGACGAGTGCGGCCACCTTGTCGAAGCCGGCGACCAGTGTGACCGGGTCGAAGTCGATGAACCAGGCCGACGCCAGCGTCAGGACGGCGGCGCCGATCGCCACCGTCGGCAGCAGGCCGGGCCGCGGCGTTCGGCCGCCCGCGGTGCGCGCGGGTTCCGGTTCGGTGGGGCGGTCCTGGAGCGCGGTGCTCACGGTGCGCGGCGGGCGGCCGAGGAGTCCGCGTCCACGTCGAGGGCGGGGTCGACACGCTGGTAGATGGCCATCACTTCGTCGCGGGTCATGCCGACGGCGGGGCGGTCCAGCACCTTTCGGCCGTTGCGCAGCCCCACCATGCGGTGCGCCCAGCCCAGCGCCAGGTCGACCTGGTGCAGGGTGCACACGACGGTCAGCTTCTCCTCGATACAGACCCGGAACAGCAGATCCATGACGACGCCGGCGTTCTCGGGGTCGAGCGACGCGACGGGTTCGTCGGCCAGCAGCAGGCCGGGCTTCTGCATCAGCGTCCGCGCGATGGCCACCCGTTGCTGCTGACCGCCGGACAGCGTGTCGGCGCGGCGTTCGGCGAAGTCGGCCAGGCCGACCCGGTCCAGGTGTGCCAGCGCCTCGGCCCGCATCGTCTTCGGATACGTCAGAGCGCCGTAGCGGGGCAGGCCCAGCCGCCCCAGCCCGCCGATCAAGACGTTCTCCAGGCAGCTGAGCCGCCCGACGAGGTTGAAGTGCTGGAACACGAACCCGACGTTGCGCCGCAGCGCCCGCAACTGCGACCGGCTCGCCGTGTCCACCCGGGTGCCCCCGACATCCACCGTGCCGGAGGTGACCGGATGCAGGCCGTTGAGACAGCGCAGCAGCGTGGACTTGCCCGAGCCGGAGAGGCCGAGCAGTACCAGCAGTTCGCTGCGGCGCACCTCGACGGAGACGTCGTCGAGCGCCAGCGTGTCACCGAACCGCTTGGTGACGTTGAGCGCCTCGACCACCACCGCGTCGCCTGCCACGTCGGGATGGAGCAGATCGGTGGTGCTCATCGTCAGCTCTTGCACTTCTCGGAGCCGGTGACCTCGCACACCTTGCGCACCCCGTCGTAGGCCGAGTCGTCAACGGCGACAACGCCCCAGGCCCGCTCATCGGTGATCAGGCAGCCGTCGCCCTCGCAGAACCCCTCGCTCTGCATGACCTCGGCGTTGGCTTTCTCGGTGAACAGGCTCTTGAGCTTGTCGACGGCCTCGGTGCCGAGATCGTCGTTGGCCGCGAAGACCGACCCGGCGATCATCTCGGACTTCCAGACGGTCTTGAGGTCGCCGGGCGCCAGGTCGCCCTTCTCGACCATGGTCGTGTCGACCATGCTGTCGAAGGCGAAGCCGGCGTCGCAGTCACCCGACTTGATCGACAGCGCCGACGCATCGTGGCCGCCGGCGTAGATCGGCGTCATCGCCGCCGAGATGTCGGCCTCCGAACCGGATTTGATCACACCCTCCTCGATCAGACCGGCCGACGGGTACAGGAAGCCCGAGGTGGAGCTCGGGTCGACGAAGCACACCTTCTTGCCCGCGAAGTCCTTGAGGCCGTTGACCGATGCGTTGTCCGCCTTGGCCAGGCCGTAGGACTGGTAACCCGGCTCCGCGCCCTTCTCCTCGATGACGGCGCCCAGCGGGGTGATCTTGGCCCCGTTGAGTCCGGCGACGACGTAGGCGAACGGCCCGAAGAAGGCCAGGTCGACGTTGTCGGCGATCATCCCCTCCACCACGCCGGCGTAGTCGGAGGCCTGCACGAACTCCACCTTCGCGCCGGTCTCCTTCTCCAGCAGCTTGATCAGCGGTTCATAGCTGGCCTTGAGGTCCGCGGAGTTCTCCGCGGGCACGGCGGCCAACGTCAGCGTCTCGGGGAAACCCTGTCCGGTCTTGGCGTCGGAGCCGGAGTCCGACCCCGAACAACCCGACAGCGCAAGGGCGAACGAGGAGACCACCGCGGCGGCGGTGAGGGCGGAGCGGCGGGCACGGGTCTTCATCAGGAATCCTTCGGGCTGGAGGGTGGTCAGTTGGAGAGGAGGAGGGACGGCAGGTCGGCGACCGACCGGAGCACGTGGGTGGCGCCTGCGCCGCGCAGCGCCTGCTCGTCGTGCGCGCCGGTCAGCACGCCCGCGACCAGGCCGGCGCCGGCTCGACGGCCGGACAGGATGTCGCTGGCGGTGTCACCGGCGACGGCGACGTGGGCGACGTCGTCGACCCCGGCGCGCATCAGCGCGGTGAGCACCAGGTCGGGGTGGGGCCTGCCGCGGACGCCGTCGCCGGGGGCGATGGTGAGGTCGGCGATGTCCTCCCAGCCCAGCGCCGTCAGGATCCGGTGCTGGGTGCCGGGGCTGAACCCGGTCGTCAGCGCGACCTTCACCCCGGCCGACCGCAGCTGCGAGATGGCCTCCGCCGCACCGGTGATGGGCTGCACTCCGCCGTCGACATAGTGTTCGTAGGTCTTCTCGAAGGCCGCGTTGGCCTGTTGCGCGCGCTCCTCGGCGCCGAACAGAGCGCGGAAGACCTCGATCTTCGACTGGCCCATGGTGTCCAGCACGTAGCGCCGCGCGTACTCGCGATCCGCGCCGTCGACCGGCACACCGACCTCGGTGGCCGCCTCGTCGAAGGCACGGATGACCAGCCCGTCGTCGGCCACGGTGGTTCCGGCCATGTCGAGGACTGCCAGGGCGGGTGTCTGATTCGGCACACCGACACCTTGGGCCGCGGTACGTACGGCGAGGTACCGGTGAGCGGAACGCCGGGTGAACACCCGCTGGCCATTTGGTCTAGACCATGAGTGGGTACAGTGTCGAACCGTGACGGCCGTGCAGCCCCGCATCCTCAAGCACCAGATGGTGCGCGCCCACCTCGACCGCCTGCTCGACGGGATGACCGAGGGCGAGGCGTTCCCCTCCGAACGCGACCTCGCGGAGCGGTTCGACGTCGCCCGCGAGACGGTCCGCCAGGCGCTGCGCGAACTGCTGCTCGCCGGGCGCATCGAACGGCGCGGCCGCAGCACCGTGGTGTCCCGGCCGAAACTGGTGCAGCCGCTGGCGATGGGGTCCTACACCGAAGCGGCCCGCGCCCGCGGGCTGAGCGCCGAACGGCTGCTGCTCGGGTGGACCGACCTGGAGGCCGACGACGCGCTGGCCGCCCACCTCGCCGTCGACCCCGGCGCACAGGTGTGGCAGCTCGAACGGGTACTGATCGTCGACGGCTTCCGCATCGGACTGGAGACCACCTACCTGCCGGCGCAACGCTATCCGGGACTCGTCGACGGGTTCGACAGCCGGACGTCGCTGTACGCGGAGATCACCGCGCGCGGCATCGCGTTCACCCGCACGGCCGACACCATCGAGACCACGCTGCCCGACGCCCGCGAAGCGGCGCTGCTCGCCGTGGACGCCCGCACGCCGATGTTCCTGATCAATCGCGTCTCCTACGACCAGGACGACACGCCGATCGAACGGTGCCGGTCGCTGTACCGCGGGGACCGGATGACGTTCACCACCACCATGCGGGCCTGAGCGGCCCGGCCGGCGTCACCGAATGGTCAGGCCGCCGCTCCGGCACAACCCATAGGCTGGCGGTCGTGCGGGCGTATCGCAGAGAGGCGACCTCGGTCACCGTCGGCGTGCTGCTGCTGGTGGCCGCATTCGTCGTCCCGCACCTTCACCTCGACGTGGTGACCCCACTGCTGAACGCCACCCCGGAACGGTTCCGCAGCTTCGCCGCCACGTCACCGGTGTTCGGCTGGTGGGAAGCGCACACCGGTTGGGGCACCGTGCCGGCGATCGTCATCGCGCTCGCCGCGGTGCTGTGGGGACCGGCACTCGCGCAGCGGTTGCCGTGGCGGGTCCTGACCCTCGCCGTGTGGGCGACGTCCGCGGCGTGGGCGTTCGCGCTGGCCATGGTCGACGGCTGGCAGCGCGGTTTCGCCGGCAGGCTCACCGCGCGCCACGAGTACCTGCTCGAGGTGCCGCACGTCACCGACGCACCGGAGATGGTCCGCACGTTCGCCGGACGGATCCTGGACTTCCAGCCCGACTCCTGGATCACCCACGTGTCCGGTCACCCGCCGGGCGCGCTGCTGACCTTCGTATGGCTGGACCGCGTCGGTCTCGGCGGTGGCGGCTGGGCCGGGGTGTGGTGCGTGCTGGTCGGCTCGAGTGCGGCGGCGGCGATCATCGTGGCCGTCCGCGCGCTCACCGACGAGCACACCGCGCGGCTGGCTGCGCCGTTCGTGGCGGTCGCCCCGACGGCGATCTGGATCGCGGTGTCCGCCGACGGCTACTTCGCCGGGGTGGCGGCCTGGGGCCTCGCGCTGCTGGCGCTGGCCGTCCGCCGCACCGTGCGGTGGCCGGAGGTGGCCGCACTAGCGGCGGGCACGCTGCTGGGCTGGGGCATCTTCCTCAACTACGGCCTCGGGCTGATCGCGCTGCTCGCCGTCGCGGTGCTGGTCTGTGCGGCCGACTGGCGCAGCGCCCTGCGCGCGTTCGTGCCCGCCGTGCTCGCCGCACTCGCCGTGGTCGGCGCGTTCGCCATCGCCGGCTTCTGGTGGTTCGACGGCTACCACCTTGTGCAGGAGCGCTATTGGCAGGGTATCGCCGTCGAGCGGCCGTTCCAGTACTGGGGCTGGGCCAATTTCGCGTCGGTGATCTGCGCGATCGGCCTCGGCAGCGTGGCCGGGATCGGCCGGGTCTTCGACATCGCGGCGATCCGCCGTCGCTGCGGACTGCACATCGTGCTCATCGGCGCACTGCTCGCCATCGTCTGCGCGGACCTGAGCATGTTGAGCAAGGCCGAGACCGAACGCATCTGGCTGCCGTTCACGATCTGGCTGACCGCGGCCGGGGCACTGCTTCCGCCACGCGCGCAGCGGTACTGGCTCGCGCTCAACGTGCTCGGAGCACTGGCGCTGAACCACCTCATATTCACCAATTGGTGATTCGGCCCGCGGCAGTTTGGCGGCACTGCGGCCGGGTAGCCGACCGACATGTCTGAAGCCAACACCGCGCTCATCACCGGCGCCTCCAGCGGAATCGGATTCGAACTGGCGAAGCAATTCGCCCAGCACGGCTACGACCTGGTCGTCACCGCCGAGGACGACGGCATCAACGACGTGCCGGGCCGGCTCGCCGAATTCGGCGCCGCCGTCCAGGCCGTGCAGGCGGACCTGCGCACCGCCGACGGCGTCGAGCACGTCTACCACAGCGCGATCGAAGGCGGCCGGGTGCTGTCGGCCGCGGCGCTCAATGCCGGCATCGGCCGCGGCGGCAGGTTCATCGAGACCGAACTCGCCGACGACCTGAGCATCATCGACCTCAACGTCCGGTCCACCGTGCACCTGGCCAAACTGGTGTTGCGGGACATGGCGAATCGCGAGGAGGGCAAGGTGCTGTTCACCTCGTCGGTGGCGTCGATGATGCCCGGCTCATACCAGACCGTGTACAACGCGTCGAAGTCGTTCATCCAGTCCTTCGCCGAGGCGCTGCGCGACGAGTTGCGGGACACCTCCATCACGATCACCGCGCTGATGCCCGGCCCCACCGACACCAACTTCTTCCACCGCGCCAACCTCGACGGCGCTCCCGTCGGGAAGATGAGCAAGGACGATCCCGCGCAGGTCGCCCGCCAGGGTTTCGAGGCGCTGATGCGCGGCGACCAGAAGGTGGTCGGCGGCGGGGTGTCGTCGAAGATCATGGGCACTGTCAGCCGGGTGCTGCCCGACACGGTGAAGGCCGTGGGCAGCCGGCTGATCTCCGCTCCCATCAACCGGTGAGCGGCTGACGGATCGGTGACACGCTGCAGTTGACGGAGCCGGAAGCCGCGATGTGGGCGACAATGAACCGATGGCGAAGCGGCCGGAAGGCGGCCACCGTCCCCCGCGCTGGCGCAGTCCCCTGCGGGGGCTCTGGCTGACGTCGACGCTGGGCGCCGTCCTGCTGATCGCGCTGCCGATCATCACCCTGACCGGTCTGCTGTCCTACATCGCCTACGGGCCGCAGTTCGGCCAGGCCGCACCCGCCGACGTCGGATGGCTGAAGCTGCCGACCTTCGACTGGCCCACCGACCCCTCCTGGCTGTACCGCCTCAACCAGGGCCTGCACGTCGGGCTCGGCCTGATCATCGTGCCGGTGGTGCTGGCCAAGCTGTGGTCGGTGATCCCGAAATTGTTCGTCTGGCCGCCCGCCCGCTCGATCGCCCAATTGCTGGAACGGGTTTCACTGCTGATGCTGGTCGGCGGCATCCTGTTCGAGATCGTCACCGGCGTGCTGAACATCCAGTACGACTACATCTTCGGGTTCAGCTTCTACACCGCCCACTACTTCGGCGCCTGGGTGTTCATCGCCGGCTTCGTCGTCCACGTCGCGATCAAGCTGCCCAGGATGCTGGCCGGTCTGCGGTCGATGCCGATGCGCGAGGTGTTGCGCACCAGCCGCGCCGACACCCGGCCGGAGCGCTACGACGCCGACGGGCTGGTCTCGATCGACCCCGCGCCACCGACGGTGAGCCGCCGCGGCGCGCTCGCCCTCGTCGGCGGCGGCGCCCTGCTGGTCGCCGTGCTGACGGCCGGCCAGACCCTCGGCGGTGTCACCCGTCAGGCGGCCCTGCTGCTGCCGCGCGGCCGCAGCCGTGGGGACGGGCCCAACGACTTCCAGGTCAACCGCACCGCGGCCGCCGCGCGCATCACGGCCCAGAACACCGGCGCGGCTTGGCGGCTCACACTGCGAGGCGGACCCGCACCCGTCGTCCTCGACCTGGCGGCGTTGCGTGCGATGCCGCAGCACACCGCGCGGCTGCCCATCGCCTGCGTCGAGGGCTGGTCGACCACCGAGACCTGGACCGGCGTGCGGCTGCGCGACCTGGCGCAGCGGGCGGGCGTGCCGACCCCGGCGTCGGCCAGGGTGTTCTCGGTGGAACGCCGGGGCGCCTTCAATCGTGCTGCGCTGCAAGCCAACCAGGTCACACACCCCGACGCGCTGCTGGCGCTGCGGGTCAACGGCGCCGAACTTTCGCTCGATCACGGCTATCCCGCGCGGGTCATCGTGCCGGCGCTGCCGGGTGTGCACAACACCAAGTGGGTGTCCGGCATCGACTTCGTGAGGCGCTGAGATGGTCGCCCGGTTCCGTGCGGTGTACGGCTCGCATCCGCTGCACCTGCTCACGCTGATCGCCGGTTTCACGCTCTTCGGCGCGGTGATCGCGACGATCGGCTGGCGCGCGCTGTGGAATCCGAACGTGTGGTGGCAGTCGATCGCCGTGTGGTTCGCCGCCGCGGTGATCCTGCACGACCTGGTGCTGTTCCCGCTGTACGCGCTCGCCGACCGCGTGCTCACGATGACACGGCGCATCCCGGTACCCGTTCCGGTACTGAACCACCTACGCATCCCCGCGCTCGGCGCCGGGCTGACCCTGTTGATGTTCCTACCCGGCATCATCGCCCAGGGCGGGCCCGCGTACACCGCCGCCACCGGACAGACGCAGGAACCGTTTCTCGGCCGCTGGCTGCTGCTCACCGCCGCGATGTTCGGCGCGAGCGCCGTCGTCTACGGGGTCAGGCTGGCCACCACACGTCGATCCTCTACGGCGACACCAGAATAGCGACCACCCGACGGCCGACCGGATGGATCGACGCCAACGCCAGGCCCACTTCGTCGGCCAGCGCCGCCGCACAGTCGATGCCGACCGACGCCCACCGGAACCACGGCCCGATCGTCTCGGACGACTCGAGCCGCACCATGCGCGCACACACACCCGTTGCCAACGCGTCGAACTCGACCACACAGCGGCCGTCGGGACGCAGCAGCTCTGCCGCCCGGCGCAGCACCCGCCGCGGATCGCCGCCGAGGCCGACGTTGCCGTCGGCCAGCAGCGCCGTCTGCCAGCGCCCCGTACCGGGCAATTCGCCGAAGACGTCGCGCCGCAGCGCAGGCGCGCCGTTGCGGCGGGCCAGCTCCACCGCCGTCGCCGACTGATCCACACCGAGGGCGGGGATCCCACGCTTGATCAGGTCGACCACCAGACGCCCCGGCCCGCAACCCAGGTCGATCGTCGGCCCCTCGCACAGGTCGACGATCGCCTCGTCGAATGCCTGGTCGGCATGCCTGCCGCCGAGCCAGCTGCGCACCGGCAGGGTCCGCACATCTCCATCATCGCTTCTCAGCCAACATCGTTCGCCGTCCAGGGCGCGGTCGTAGAGGTTTCCCAGCATCGGCTACAGTCCCGCCGCCGCGGTCGCGAACGGGAACCTCGCGCCGGGGTGACAACGTCGCCGGACCGCGTCGACGTCCGCCGCGGTGTCGACGTCGGCGAGTTCGTCGACCATCGTGACCTCCAGTCCCTTGTGCTGTAGCGCCTGCCGGGTGAGCGCGCCGGTGTCGGACTGCGACATCGGCACCTGACGCAGGCAGTCGGCCGACGCCGCCGATCGCACGCCGAGCACCCACCAGCCGCCGTCGACGGCCATCCCCAACAACGCCTCGGCATCGAGCAGCCGGCCGGCGCAGCGGGTCAGCAGCTCGCCGGTGACCTGCGGGGTGTCCATGCCGATCTGCAGCACCGGGGCGCCGTCCGTTGCGGCGGCCGCATCGGCGTGGGCGTTGGCTAGCCGGTCGGCGAACGTGTCACCGCGCTGCGCGATGACCGTGAAGTCGGCCAGCCGTTCCCTGATCTCGGCACTGCAGGCGGCGCTGTCGAGGTCACCAGTCAGCGCGACCACCCGTGACCGCACGCCGGCCAGGCACACCGCGTCGAGCGTGTCGAGCAGCGCCGCCGCGGCGACGACCGCGGCGAGATGGTTGCCGATCGTGTGCGCCAGCCGCGTCTTGGCCAGGCCGGGCACCGGGGCCTTGGCCATCACCAGCAGCGTCACCGGGATCACGAGATCCTCTTCCAGAAGTCGAGCCCGGCGACCACACTGCCGCGCAGCGAGCCGCTGACCTTGGACCTGCCCCCGGTGCGCGGCCCGTAGGAGACGTCGCATTCGGTCACTCGCCAGCCCGCAGCGGCAGCTCGGACCAGCAGTTCCACCGGGTACCCGGAACGCCGATCGACGACACCCAGCGCCAGCAGGGCGTCGCGGCGCGCGACCCGCATCGGCGCGATGTCGTGCACGGCCAGCCCGTGCCGCTGCCGCAGCCGCCAGCACACCGCCGCCGTTCCCAGCCGGGCGTGCCACGGCCAGCGCAGCCC
>NZ_JACKSJ010000189.1 GCF_025821665.1 [Mycobacterium] manitobense | reverse complement strand
ATCGCCGACGGTCTGCGATCGGAACCGTCGGAGCTGACCTTCGCGCATCTGCAGCATGTGCTGACCGATGTGCTGACCGTGTCCGAAGACGAAATACGTTCCGCGGTTGCGGAACTCGCGGTGCGGGCGCGTCTGGTCAGTGAGCCCAGCGGCGCGGTCGGGCTGGCCGCCTACCGGCGGCACGCAACTCCGGCCGGCCCCACCGTGGTGGTGCTGTCCGGCGGGAACATCGAACCGGCGCTGCTCGCCGACATCGTGGGCGCCTCAGCAGCGGTCGGGGTTGACCAGGGGCACTGACACCGCGCAGCCGTGGCGCGCGCTGTGCGCCCAGGCGTCCTGTTCGGCGGCCGCCTTGAGGCGC
>NZ_JACKSJ010000188.1 GCF_025821665.1 [Mycobacterium] manitobense | reverse complement strand
CGCCGGGGCCGGTCGGCGGGCGCGAGCCGGGGCCGCGGTGCGATCGACCGCGAGCAGAGCGCCGCCATCCGGGACTGGGCGCGCCGCAACGGCCACAACGTGTCGACGCGCGGCCGGATCCCGGCCGACGTCATCGACGCGTTCCATGCGGCAACCTGATTCGGTGTTGCCAGATCCGCACGTCGCGGGCATTTCCCGGCACGGTCGGGCCGGGTCGCTGACGTTTCGCTGACGGCGAAGCGCTCCGGCGGTGCCTGCGGAAACGATTGAGCCGACCGCTGCGTTGATGCAGGCAAGCACCGGGAACAGGGCAGACGCGGCGGGCGGCAACGACTCGCGACGGCTGCGGGCCGGATGGGGAAGGAACCGCCAACCACGGCACCCGGGGCGGCCGCCCGATACAGTGGACGGCAGGTGCAATGCGGCTCGAAGCACACTTTCGGGACGCGGGGCGCCACCTATGCGATGGAGAGCAGGTAACCACCGATGTTCGAGAGATTCACCGACCGTGCCCGCAGGGTCGTCGTCCTGGCTCAAGAAGAAGCCCGGATGCTCAACCACAACTACATCGGCACCGAGCACATCCTCCTTGGACTCATCCATGAAGGCGAAGGCGTAGCGGCCAAGTCGCTGGAGTCGCTGGGCATCTCGCTCGAAGGTGTCCGCAGCCAGGTCGAGGAGATCATCGGCCAGGGCCAGCAGGCGCCGTCGGGCCACATCCCCTTCACCCCGCGCGCCAAGAAGGTGCTCGAGCTGTCGCTGCGTGAGGCGCTGCAGCTCGGCCACAACTACATCGGCACCGAGCACATCCTGCTCGGCCTCATCCGCGAGGGCGAGGGTGTCGCCGCTCAGGTGCTGGTGAAGCTCGGCGCCGAACTGACGCGCGTCCGCCAGCAGGTCATCCAGCTGCTGTCCGGCTACCAGGGCAAGGAGGCCGCCGAGGCGGGCACCGGGGGCCGTGGTGGCGAGTCGGGCAACCCGTCCACCTCACTGGTCCTCGACCAGTTCGGCCGCAACCTGACCGCGGCCGCGATGGAGGGCAAGCTCGACCCGGTGATCGGCCGCGAGAAGGAAATCGAGCGGGTCATGCAGGTGCTGAGCCGCCGCACTAAGAACAACCCGGTGCTGATCGGCGAGCCCGGCGTCGGCAAGACCGCCGTGGTCGAGGGTCTCGCCCAGGCGATCGTGCACGGCGACGTGCCGGAGACGCTGAAGGACAAGCAGCTCTACACCCTCGACCTCGGGTCGCTGGTGGCGGGCAGCCGGTACCGCGGTGACTTCGAGGAGCGCCTGAAGAAGGTGCTCAAGGAGATCAACACCCGCGGCGACATCATCCTGTTCATCGACGAGCTGCACACGCTCGTGGGTGCGGGTGCCGCCGAGGGCGCCATCGACGCGGCGTCGATCCTCAAGCCGAAGCTGGCCCGTGGCGAGCTGCAGACCATCGGCGCCACCACGCTCGACGAGTACCGCAAGTACATCGAGAAGGACGCCGCCCTGGAGCGGCGCTTCCAGCCGGTGCAGGTCGGCGAGCCGACGGTCGAGCACACGGTGCTGATCCTCAAGGGGCTGCGCGACCGGTACGAGGCCCACCACCGGGTCTCCATCACCGACGGCGCGATCGTGGCCGCGGCGACGCTCGCCGACCGCTACATCAACGACCGCTTCCTGCCGGACAAGGCGATCGACCTGATCGACGAGGCCGGCGCCCGGATGCGCATCCGCCGGATGACCGCTCCGCCGGACCTGCGCGAGTTCGACGAGAAGATCGCCGACGCGCGCCGGGAGAAGGAGTCCGCGATCGACGCGCAGGACTTCGAGAAGGCGGCGAGCCTGCGTGACCGGGAGAAGACCCTGGTCGCCCAGCGTGCCGAGCGGGAGAAGCAGTGGCGCTCCGGCGACCTCGACGTGGTCGCCGAGGTCGACGACGAGCAGATCGCCGAGGTGCTCGGGAACTGGACCGGCATCCCGGTGTTCAAGCTCACCGAGGAGGAGACCACCCGTCTGCTCCGCATGGAGGACGAGCTGCACAAGCGGATCATCGGCCAGGAGGATGCCGTCAGGGCCGTCTCCAAGGCGATCCGCCGCACCCGTGCCGGGCTGAAGGATCCCAAGCGCCCGTCGGGCTCGTTCATCTTCGCCGGCCCGTCCGGTGTCGGTAAGACCGAGCTGTCCAAGGCGCTGGCGAACTTCCTGTTCGGCGACGACGACGCGCTCATCCAGATCGACATGGGCGAGTTCCACGACCGCTTCACCGCCTCGCGGCTGTTCGGTGCCCCTCCGGGCTACGTCGGCTACGAGGAGGGCGGCCAGCTCACCGAGAAGGTGCGTCGCAAGCCGTTCAGCGTGGTGCTGTTCGACGAGATCGAGAAGGCCCACCAGGAGATCTACAACAGCCTCCTGCAGGTCCTCGAGGACGGCCGCCTCACCGACGGTCAGGGCCGCACGGTCGACTTCAAGAACACCGTGCTGATCTTCACGTCGAACCTCGGCACGTCCGACATCAGCAAGGCGGTGGGCCTCGGCTTCACCCAGGGTGGCGGCGAGAACAACTACGAGCGGATGAAGCAGAAGGTCAACGACGAGCTGAAGAAGCACTTCCGCCCGGAGTTCCTCAACCGCATCGACGACATCATCGTCTTCCACCAGCTCACGACCGATCAGATCGTGATGATGGTCGACCTGATGATCGGCCGGGTCTCCAAGCAGTTGAAGGCCAAGGACATGACGATGGAGTTGACCGATAAGGCCAAGTCGCTGCTCGCCAAGCGCGGGTTCGACCCGGTGCTCGGGGCGCGGCCGCTGCGTCGGACCATCCAGCGCGAGATCGAGGACCAGCTCTCCGAGAAGATCCTGTTCGAGGAGATCGGCCCCGGTCAGCTCGTCACCGTCGACGTCGAGAACTGGGACGGCGAAGGTGCCGGCGAGGACGCGAAGTTCACCTTCAGCGGTGGGCCGAAGCGGCCTGAGGCCGTCGAGCCGGATCTGGCCAGCGCCGGCGCGGCAGGCGCTCCCACCGCCGTCGTCGAATAGCAGCGCACGACCGCACGACGAAGCGGGCGGCTTTCCCTCACGGGAAAGCCGCCCGTTTTTCGTCACGCGTCGCCAAGGAACGCGCCCAGTGCTTACGATGCTCAGGTAATCGGCGGGCGAAGGAATCTGGTGAGAGTCCAGAACGGTCGCGCCACTGTGACAGTCAGACCCGACGTCCGCCACCCTGCCAACGGGACGCGACATCCCGAAAGGACCGGTCAATGACATCTCCTCAGGCTCGCGAGAGCGCAGCACCCGCACTCGACCTCTCCGCCACCCGCGCCGCGGTGTGGCTCTCGGCCACCGCCTTCCTCGCCCTCCTGGTGCTGTACTTCATCGGCCTGGACCAGGGCGCGACGTCGGTGTTCGGCAACAACACCGCCGTCCACGAGTTCGTCCACGACGCACGCCATCTCCTCGGGTTCCCCTGCCACTGACCAGCCGTAGGGAGAACAAATAAACATGGAGAAGCAGATCATCGGTCGCGGCCTTCTGGCCGGGGCCGCAGCGGGCGTGCTCGCGTTCGTCTTCGCCCGCATCTTCGTCGAACCCGTCATCGAGCGGGCCATCGGCTATGAGGAGGGTGTCGGCGCCGCGCACGAGGCGTTGGAGGCCGGCGCGCACGCGGGCCACAGTCACGGCGAGGACGGGGGCGGCTTCAGCCGCGCCGTGCAGATGAACATCGGCATGGGACTGGGCGTGCTGCTGTTCAGTCTGGCCATCGGCGCCATCTTCGCGGTGGTGTTCGCGGTGGCCTACGGCCGGGTCGGCGCCATCTCGGCCCGCCTGCTGTCGGTGTACGTGGCCGGCGGAATGTTGTTGAGCCTCTACGTCGTCCCGTTCCTCAAATACCCGGCGAGCCCGCCCGCGCTCAGCCTGGACGAGACGATCCGGCAGCGCACGCTGCTGTACCTGCTGATGGTGGTCCTCTCGGCGGCGTTCCTGGTCGGCGCGGTCTACCTCGGCAGGCGGCTCACCGACCGGCTGGGCACCTGGAACGCCACCGTGGCGGCTGCGGGCGCCTATCTGGTGGCGGTCACGGTGCTGATGCTGGCGCTGCCCGCCATCCACGAGACGCCGGGTCCGCTGAGAGACGACGGGGGCGCCATCGTCTACGAGGGCTTTCCGGCCGACGCCCTGTACGAGTTCCGGTTGTTCTCGCTCGGCACGCAGGTGGTCATGTACGTGACGATGGCGCTGGTCTTCGCGGCCCTGGTGTCGCGACTGCTGGACGGCAAGCGCCACGAGGCGCTGAGCCGACAGTGAGTGAGGTCGTCCGGCTGACCCTCGTCTCGCACGCGATGACCGATGCGATGGCAGCCGGACGATTCCCCACCGACGAACCCCTGAACTCGACGGGCCACCGGCAGGTCGACGCATGTGTGGAGCTTGGCCGCACCGACTCTGCCTACTGCGGGCCGGAGAAGCGCGCCCGGCAGACCGCAGAACTGCTCGGCCTGCCCGCTCGCATCGAACCCCGGCTGGCCGACCTGGACTGCGGCCGGTGGCGCGGTGACGTACTGGGCGGGGTGCGGCCGGCCGAGCTCGCGATCTGGCTGACCGATCCGGCGCGCGCGCCGCACGGGGGCGAGTCGGTGGTGGACCTGATCGGCCGGGTGGGCACCTGGATGGAGTCACTGACCAGCCGGCGTGGCCGGCTGGTCGCCGTGACCCACCCGTCGGTGATCCGCGCCGCGATTCTGATCGCCCTCGACGCGCCGCCGAAGTCCTTCTGGCGCATCGACATCGCGCCGGTGAGCCGCACGGTGATGCACTTCCGGGGTCACGCCTGGACGCTGCGGTCCGCCGTCTAGCGGCCGACCGGCACCAGCGCGAACGTCTGGTGCACGATCGACAGCAGCCACGCCGCGGCGGTGGTGCTGCGGTATCTGGGCCAGTTGAGCTGGAAGCTCACCACCCACGGCTGGCCGGTGTTGTCGACGGCGTACCAGGAGAACGTCAGGTCGCCGGGCAGGTTGCCGCCCTTGGCGCCGATGTAGGTCCACCTCTTGCGGTCGAGGTCGACGCCGGGGATGGCCGACAGGATGTCTCGCACGGGAGCGGCGGGCCCGACCGCGGCCGCCTGCAGCGCCAGGTGCACGCGGCAGATGTCGGCGGCGCTGCCGTACCACTCGGCGCCGTGGGTCGACGCCGGGGTGTGGGTGCGGGCGGGGTCCGGCTCGTAGGGCCGGTTCTTGGTTTGCTGCAGCAGCTGTGCGCGCCGCGGGGGGTCGGCCTGCTTCCATTCCTCACGCAGGTCCGGCTCGCCCCAGCCGACCGAGAACAGCTCGTGCATCGTCGGGAACGGCGTCATGCTGGCCGGATCGTGGTGTCCGGCCGTCTTGAGCGCGTGCTCGACGGCGCCCGGCCCCAGCCTGTCGATCAGCAGGTCGGTGGCCATGTTGTCGCTGGCCGAGATCATCTGCTGTGCGGCGTCGCGGACCGAGACCTGTGCGCCCGGCGGTAGCTCCTCGAGCCCGGCTGAGCCGACCGCCTTGCCCTGCTCGGTGATGGTCAGCCGGTCGTCCCAGGAGACCCGGCCCGCGGTGACGGCCTCGGCGACCGCGAGCAGCACGTAGAGCTTGAAGATCGACGCCAGCGGCAGCGACAGGTCGAGATTGGTGCCTGCGACGGTGTCACACCTGGCGCCGGTCCCGGGGGCGCCGGGCACCACCCGGGACACCTGGTAGGAGTACCGGGCGCCCGACGCGGTCAGCTCCCGGTCGATGTCTGCCCAGTTGCGGATGACCGTGGGTTGCAGTGAGACGTCGAACTGGTCGACCAGGCCGTCGTCGTCGGTGCGCAGCACGATGTCCTGGGCGACCCCGTATGACGTCTTGACGTGCAGGGTCGCGGTGCCCGCGCCGATGTCGACGCCGGTGACGGTGATCGGCCGGTCCCACCACAGATTGCCCATGGCGTCGATGATGTGGTCCACCTGATCGGGTGCGGCCATCGTGCGCACGTTGACGTCGCCGATGGGCCAGTCGGAGTTGACCATGTCCATGGTCTGCCTCGCGCGCAGGCCCTGCGGCGTGGTGGTCCCGATGTGAGCGCCGTAGGCGGCGTCCGCGGGTGCGGTGCCCGCATTGCCGCACCCGGAGGCGATGGTGACGACGAGGGCGGCAGCGGTGAGCAGGCCGGTGGCCCGGCGTCCCGCCCGCCTCGCGTCAGCTCTTGTCGTTGCTGCCGGCAACGTCCAACACGACCTCGAACTCCAGCAACGATGCCCCTGTCGCGACGGGGTTGTTCTGCTGGCCCTTGTGCGCCTCGATCGCCGGGCCCGTGGCCCAGGCCTGGAACGCCTCTTCGGTCTCCCACTGCGTCACCACGAAGTAGCGGTCCTCGCCCTTGACCGGCCGCAGCAACTGGAAGCCCAGGAAGCCGGGCTGGTTGTCCACCGCGTGCGCGCGGTGGGCGAACCGCTTCTCCAACTCGGGGCCGGCGTTCGGCGGCACCTCGATTGCGTTGATCTTCACCACGGACATGCGGTCAGGTTACCGCTTCGCCCACTGGGCAAGATGGCGGCATGCGCTCCGAACTGCTCACCCCGCGCGGCAGCCCGCCCGATGGCCGGGGCACTCCGCTCGTGCTGGTCCACGGTCTGATGGGTCGCGGCAGCACGTGGTCGCGGCAATCGCCGTGGCTGGCGCGCTTCGGCGCGGTGTACACCTACGACGCGCCGTGGCACCGGGGCCGCGATGTCGTCGACCCCCACCCGATCGGCACCGAGCGGTTCGTCGCCGACCTCGGCGACGCCGTCGGGGAACTCGGCCGGCCGGTGGTGCTGGTGGGCCACTCCATGGGTGCGCTGCACTCCTGGTGTCTTGCGGCGGCGCGACCCGATCTGGTGAGCGCGCTGGTGGTCGAGGACATGGCGCCGGACTTCCGCGGCCGCACCACCGGCCCGTGGGAGCCCTGGGTGCACGCGCTGCCCGTCGAGTTCGGCACCGCGCAGCAGGTCTACGACCAGTTCGGACCGGTGGCCGGCCAGTACTTCCTCGAGGCGTTCGACCGGGTGGCCACCGGCTGGCGGCTGCACGGGTATCCGCGGCACTGGATCGAGATCGCCGCCGAGTGGGGTGTGCGCGACTACTGGGAGCAGTGGTCGGCGGTGCGGGCGCCTGCGTTGCTGATCGAGGCGGGCAACGGTGTCACGCCCACCGGGCAGATGCGCCGGATGGATGAGGCCGGCCACCGGACGACGTATCTGCTCGCGCCCGAGGCCGGTCATCTGGTGCACGACGACGCGCCGCAGCTCTACCGGAAGGCGGTCGAGGCGTTCCTATCGACGCTCGCCGACAGCGCCTGAGGCCGGCCACACGGGGTGCTGCTCGAAGCGGGTCCGGATGGCGTCGACGTCGTGGCTGACGCGGTGGAAGTCGCGGTCGTCCTCGAAGAGCCGGCCCATCATCGGGGCCGACACCCGGAACTGGTCGAGGTGCAGTCGCAGCACGCCGGACCGGTGTGCCGCCCAGCCGAGCGTCGCGGCCAGCGCGAACGGTGCTGACATGATGAGGATGGCGAGTGCGATGTTCATGGCAGTAATTCTTCGCAACGCCACATACCGCCAACAGTGGCGGAACTGACACGGTGCGATAAGATGCTGCCATGGCGATCAAGAGCGTGTCGGCGATGGTGCTGGATGGTCTGGCGGTCTTCGAATTCGGTGTCATCTGCGAGGTGTTCGGCATCGACCGGTCCGCGGACGGCGTTCCCAACTTCGATTTCAAGGTGTGCGGCCCGGTCGCGGGTGTGCCCGTCCGGACGTCGGTCGGCGCGTCGGTCACCCCCGACCACGACTTCAGTCATCTCATCGGCGCCGACCTGGTGGCGGTGCCCGCCATCTCGGCAGGGCCGAACGGCTACCCGCCGGACGCCCTCGAGGCGCTGCGGACGGCCAGTGCGGCCGGCTCGATCATCCTCACCGTGTGCTCCGGCGCGTTCGTCGTGGGCGCCGCGGGTCTGCTCGACGGCCGTCCCTGCACCACGCACTGGATGCACGCCGACGAACTGGCCCGGATGTACCCGACCGCGCTGGTCGACCGCAACGTGCTGTACGTCGACGACGGTGACCTGATCACCAGCGCGGGCACCGCGGCGGGCATCGACGCCTGCCTGCACCTGGTGCGGCGGGAACTGGGCAGCGAGGTCACCAACAAGATCGCCCGGCGGATGGTGGTGCCGCCGCAGCGCGACGGCGGCCAGCGCCAGTACATCGACCAGCCGATCCCGGTGCGCTGCTCGGAGAGGTTCGCCCCGCACCTGGACTGGATCCTGGCGCACCTCGAGAAGCCGCACACCGTGGCCACGCTGGCCCGGCGCGCCAACATGTCGGCGCGAACCTTCGCCCGCCGGTTCGTCGAGGAGACCGGCACCACCCCGATGCAGTGGGTCACCGACCAGCGCGTGCTCTACGCCCGCCGGATGCTCGAGGAGAGCGACCTCGACATCGACCACATCGCCGAGCGGTCGGGCTTCGGCACCGCGACCCTGCTGCGGCACCACTTCCGCCGGTTGATCGGGGTGACGCCGTCGGATTACCGCCGTCGCTTCTGCTGCACCGGCAACGACACCGGCAGCGCCAGCACACTGGACGACGAATTCGCCGCGGTGATAGCCGAATCCGAGCAGACGGCGTAGCGCTCAGCCGCCCTCGCCGGCCAGTGCGAACCGGCCGTCGGCGGTCTGCTCCACCAGCCCGTCGACCAGAAGCGAGTCGAGTGCCCGGTCGCGCTGGGCGGTGTCGGTCAGCCAGGCCAGGTCCAGCTGCGCACGGCTAACCGGAGAGTCGTTGCCGCGCAACACGTCCAGCAGCCTGCCGCGGCACTGGCGGTCGGTGCCCGCGTACTTCTGCGGCCGCCGTGCCGGCGCGACGGCAGCGGGATAGCCAAGCGACTTCCACGCGCACGCACTGAGCGGGCACAACCCGCAGCGCGGGCCGCGGGCCGTGCACACCGTGGCGCCGAGTTCCATCAGCGCCACCGAGAACACCGGCGCCCGATCGCCGTCGGGCAGCAGCGCCTCGACGTCGGCGAGGTCACGGGTGCTGGCCGGGGCGTCGGCCCGGCCGTGCACCGCCCTGGCCACCACCCGCCGGACGTTGGTGTCCACCACCGGAACACGCTGCCGGTAGGCGAAGCAGGCGACGGCGCGGGCGGTGTAGGCGCCGATGCCCGGCAGCGTCAGCAGCGTCTCGACGTCGGCGGGCACCTCGTCGCCGTGGTCGGCGGCGATCACCGTCGCGCACTCGTGCAACCGCTTGGCCCGGCGCGGGTAACCCAGCTTGCCCCACGCCCGCAGCACCTCGCCGGCGCCCGCCGCGGCGGTGGCCGACGGGGTGGGCCAGCGCGCGATCCAGTCGAGCCAGATCGGTTCCACCCGTGCCACCGGTGTCTGCTGCAACATGAATTCGCTGACCAGGATCTGCCATGCGCTCACGCCCGGTCTGCGCCACGGCAGGTCGCGCTGCGCGTGGGCGTACCACGTCAACAGCTCGGCCGGTGCGATCACCGGGAACCGCTCGGGCAGAATGTCGGCCATGCCCAATTCGAGTCCGAAGTCGGCGTGGAAGGCACTCACCGAGGGTAACGAGCGCTTCGTTGCCGGCCGTCCACAACACCCCAGCCAGAGCATCGAGCACCGGGCCAGCCTGGCCGCAGGTCAGAAGCCCACCGCCGTGGTGTTCGGCTGCGCCGACAGCAGGGTGGCCGCGGAGATCATCTTCGACCAGGGGCTCGGCGACATGTTCGTGGTGCGCACCGCGGGCCACGTCGCCGACTCGGCGGTGCTGGGCTCCATCGAGTACGCGGTGACCGTCCTCGACGTGCCGCTGGTGGTCGTCCTCGGTCACGACAGCTGCGGCGCGGTGAAGGCCACCCTCTCCGCGCTCGAGGATGGCGAGGTGCCCGGCGGCTACGTCCGCGACATCGTCGAGCGGGTGACGCCGTCGATCCTGCTGGGCCGCAACCAGGGTCTGACCCGCGTCGACGAGTTCGAGGCCAAGCACGTCATCGAGACGGTGCAGCAGCTGCGGGTGCGGTCGGCGCCGATCGCCCAGCGCATCCTCGACGGCACGCTCGCGATCGCCGGGGTGACCTACCACCTGGCCGACGGGCGGGTGGTGCTGCGCGACCACGTGGGCGACATCGGCGAAGGCTGAGCGCGACACGCCGAGTCACCTCGGACGACTATGCGTGACCTGGCCTTACCGTGAACTTGTGCTGGATGTGGAACCGCAGGGCCCGCTGCCCCCTGAGATCTACCGGCGGCGTAGGGCGCTCGCGCTCGGTGTCGGCGTACTCGTCGTCGGCATCATCGCCGCCCTCGTCATCATCATCGTGACCAGCGGTTCCGGTGGCGAGACCGCAGATCAGCAGACGCCGACCACCGCCGCCGCGCCCACCCCGCTGCCGGGGGAGAACCCCGAGATCAAGACGCCCGTCGTGCCTCCTGCGCAGGCCGCCCCGCCGCCGACGCCGACACCGACCGCCGCGGTGACGCCGCCGCCGGTGCTCAAGGAGGGCGACGACTGCCCCGACTCCACGCTCGCGGTCAAGGGCATCACCAGCCAGCCCGAGTACGTCGTCGGCGACCAGCCGAAGTTCACCATGGTCGTCACCAACATCGGCCTGGTCGCCTGTCAGCGCGACGTCGGCGCCGCGGTGCTGGCCGCCTACGTCTACGCACTGGACAACACCCGGCTGTGGTCGAACCTCGACTGCGCGCCGTCCAACGAGACACTGGTCAAGACGTTCGCACCGGGTGAGCAGGTGACCACCGAGGTCACCTGGACCGGAATGGGATCCGCGCCGGACTGCCCGCTGCCGCGTCAGCCGATCGGCCCCGGCACCTACAACCTGATCGTGCAGTTGGGCAATCTGCGGTCCGCCACGGTGCCGTTCATTCTGGCCGCTCAGCCGGGCGCCCCTGCGCCCGTGGGTGCGCCGCCGGGGCCGGTGCCGCCCGTCGGCTGACGCCGGGTCAGGCCAGCCGGTCGGCGATCGTCGACTCGGCCAGCAGCGACAAACCCTCCCGGATGTGGCGCGCCCACATCGAGCCGATGCCCTCCACCGACTGCAGGTCGTCGGCGCTGGCGGCGAGCAGGCCCTGCAGCGACCCGAACGACCGGACCAGCAGGTCGACGTGGGCGAACTGCAGCCGCGGGATGCCCGCCATCGCCCGGTAGCCGCGCGAGCTCATCGCCGAGTCCTGCGCCTCCGGGGTGGACGGGTAGCCGAAAACCCTTGCCAGCGTGGTGAAGTCGAGCAGCTCCGCGTCGGACAGCCCGTCCAGCTCCTCCAGCGTGGCGCCGACCTGCGCCGGGGACGGCGGATCGGGGTTGGCGTGATAGTCGCGCACGATCAGCTCGCGGGCGGTGTCGTTGTCGCCGACCAGTTCCTCGAGCTGGAGCTTGAGCTGACGGCCGTCGGTGCCCAGTTCCACCACGTCGGCGTCGATCTCGAGGCTGATCCGTCGCACCATCTCCAGCCGCTGCACCACGGTCATCACGTCGCGCAGCGTCACGAAGTCCTCGATCTCGGCGGTGGACAGCTGCCTGCTCACCTCGTCGAGCCGGGTCTTGTAGCGCTCCAGGGTGTCGATCGTCTGATTGGCCCGCGACAGGATGGTCGGGGTGTCGGGAACCACGTGCCGCTCGCCGGCGACGTAGACGGTGACGATGCTCATCGAGTGGCTCACCGAGATCACCGGATACCCGGTCTGGATGGCGGTGCGCTCGGCCGAGCGGTGCCGGGTGCCGGACTCGTCGGTGGGGATCGACGGATCGGGCACCAGCTGCACGTTCGCGCGCAGGATGCGGCTGCCGTCGGTGGACAGCACCACCGCGCCGTCCATCTTGGACAGCTCACGCAGCCGGGTGGGCGCGTAGCGGATGTCGAGTTCGAACCCGCCGTCGCAGATCACCTCGACGCTGTCGTCGTAGCCGAGGACGATCAACGCGCCGGTGCGGCCGCGCAGGATGCGCTCCAGGCCGTCGCGCAGCGGGGTCCCGGGTGCGAGCCTGCCCAGCGTCTCCCGCAGCGTCGGACGCGTCAGTGGCACCACGTTGCGCCCGGTGCGGCCGGTCCGGCCGGTCGACTTCACTGCCATGGCTACTCCTCGGATCGGGCGCTATTGTCCGCGATCCGGCGCAGCACCCGCAATGCCGCGCCGATGTTGTCGGCGTGCAGCACGCGCATCCCCTTCGGGACGGACTTCAATCCGGCGGGCACCACAGCCGAGGTGAAGCCCAGCCGCGCCGCCTCGGCGAGCCGGCGATCCATCCCGGTGACCCGGCGCAGATCACCGGCCAGCCCCACCTCGCCGATCACCACCGAATCGGCGGGCATGGCCAGGTCCTTGCGCGCCGAGGCCATCGCGAGCGCGATGGCGAGGTCCGCCGACGGGTCGGTGAGCCGCATGCCGCCGACGGTGGACAGGTAGATGTCCTGGCTACCGACGCCGAGGCGGAGGTGCTTGTCGAGTACGGCGGCGATCATCGCGGCGCGGGCCGAGTCGATGCCGCTGACCGCGCGTCGCGGCATCGCCGCGGTGGGCGCACCGACCAGCGCCTGCACCTCACCGATCAGCGGCCGTTTTCCGTCGAGGGTGACGGTGACGGCGGTGCCGGGCACGGGCGTGGTGCGCTGGTCGCGGAACAGTCCGGACGGGTCGGCGACCCCCTCGATCCCGGTGTCGTGCAACTGAAAACAGCCCACCTCGTCGGCGGCGCCGAACCGGTTCTTGACGCCGCGCACCATCCGCAGCGTCGACGCCCGGTCCCCTTCGAAGTGCAGCACCACGTCGACCAGGTGCTCCAGCGACCGCGGCCCCGCGATGGCGCCGTCCTTGGTCACATGCCCGACCAGCAGCACCCCGACGCCGCTGGTCTTGGCATAGGAGGTGAGTGCGGTGGTGACCGCCCGCACCTGCGTCACCCCGCCGGGTACGCCGTCGGTCTCGGCGCTGGTCATGGTCTGCACCGAGTCGACGATCACCAGCGTCGGCTGCACCGCGTCGATGTGGCCGAGCGCGGTCGACAGGTCGGATTCGGCGGCCAGGTACAGCTCGTCGTGGGTGCAGCCGGTGCGTTCGGCGCGCAACCGGACCTGGCCGGCCGACTCCTCACCGGACAGGTACAGCGCGCGCCGGCCCGCCGCGGCCCACCGGTGGGCGACCTCGAGCAGCAGCGTCGACTTGCCGACGCCCGGCTCGCCGGCCAGCAGTGTCACCGAGCCGGGGACCAGCCCACCGCCCAGCACCCGGTCGAGTTCGGCGACGCCGGTGTCGACATGGCGCGTGGTGCCCGCGGAGATGGTGCTGATGGGCACCGCAGGGGAGCCGGGCATGCGCAGCGCCGTGCCTGCCCCGCCGAGCTGTCCGGTCCGGACGGGCGCGAGGAGCGCTACCTCTTCGACGGTGCCCCAGGTGCCGCACTCAGCGCAGCGGCCGACCCACTTGGCGGTGATGTGCCGGCACTCCGAGCAGCGGTACTGCGCGCGCGCTCTTGCCACAGGTCGACGGTATCCCGCGCGACCGACAGAACGTCAGTGTCCGGCGCCGTGTCCCTCGTCGCCTTCGTTGTCGAGCTGGCCGGGATCGTCGCGGCGCTGTTGTTCGCCGGCGGAGATCGGCACCGCGACGGTGGTCTTGCCGCCGCGCTCGAAGGTGAATTCGAAGTCGTAGGTCAGGCCGTTGGAGATCGGCTTGGTCAGCGTCACCTCGGCGGTGACGGTGTCGGCGGCCTCGACGGCCTCCAGCGGCGCGATCTGCCCGTCGGGCTCGCCGACGATCAGGGCGCCACCCGCGGGCACCTGGGCGTCGCCGGCCAGGGTGACGGTCGCGACGTCGGACCGGATGGACACCAGCTTGTCGTTGACGTCGGGGGAGTTGTTGGCGGCCACGAAGAGCAGTTCGGCGTCGCTGCCCGGGCGCACGTAGTCGGATTTCTGCGGGGCCCGCAGGTGCACGTTGCGCAGTGAGATCTCACCGGCGTTGGCGCTGACGCCGTTGATCGCGGGTTCCTGGGTGGCCGTCTGGGCGATCTGCCCGGCGCTGCATCCGCTGAGTGTCATGGTCGCGGCCAGCCCGGCGACGGCCAGGCCGGTGGTGACCGCCGAAGCGCGCAGTCCGAAGCGGTTCACTCGAGCCTCCTGGGTGCGGGTCCGACGACGACGGACCGACGACAAGTCGTTCGACTATGCAGAGTAGTAGGTGCGGTGAGCGCGCGGTACCGCAGGGCGCAGGGTGTTTGCGCGTAAGGCCGGCGCGGGTCATCCAGGCAAGGGTTGCCTTGCACGGATTCCTGGCTCTGTCAACCCCTGGTCTTCCCGGTCAACGCCCCTGACCTGCATCGTTGATCCCCGCCTGTCCGGGCGTCGTGTTAACATGGACACGTGAAAGGGGCTCGAAACTGATGATTTTCAAGGTCGGAGACACCGTTGTTTACCCACATCACGGTGCTGCGTTGATCGATGCGATCGAAACCCGGACGATCAAGGGCGAGCAGAAGGAGTACCTCGTTCTGAAGGTCGCCCAGGGTGATCTGACCGTTAGAGTGCCCGCTGACAACGCCGAATATGTCGGCGTTCGCGATGTGGTCGGACAGGAGGGCCTGGACAAGGTCTTCCAGGTGCTGCGCGCCCCGCACACCGAGGAGCCGACCAACTGGTCGCGCCGCTACAAGGCCAACCTCGAGAAGCTGGCGTCGGGTGACGTCAACAAGGTCGCCGAGGTGGTTCGCGACCTGTGGCGCCGGGACCAGGAGCGCGGCCTGTCGGCCGGCGAGAAGCGGATGCTGGCCAAGGCTCGGCAGATCCTCGTCGGCGAACTCGCACTGGCCGAGAACACCGATGACGAGAAGGCCATGAACATCCTCGACGAGGCGCTTGCTGCCGCGTCCTGACGCGCAATGACCACGGTGGCCGTCGTGCCGGCCGCGGGATCCGGTCAACGGCTCGCGGCTGGTGTTCCCAAGGCGTTCGTCACTCTTTCCGGTCGACCGATGCTCGAACATGCGCTGGTCGGTCTCCGGGAGTCCGGGGTGGTCGACAGTGTGGTGGTGGCGGTGCCGCCGAACCGCACCGACGAGGCCAAGCTGGTCTTCGGCGCCCATGCCGTGATCGTCGCCGGCGGGGCCGACCGCACCGAATCCGTGCGCTTGGCTCTCGACGTGGTGGGCGACGCGGAATTCGTGCTGGTGCATGACGCTGCCCGCGCGCTGACCCCGCCATCGCTGATCGTGCGCGTGGTGCGTGCACTGCAGGACGGCCACACCGCCGTCGTGCCTGCGCTCCCGCTGACCGACACCATCAAGGCCGTCGACGCGAACGGCGCGGTGCTCGGCACGCCGGAGCGGGCGGGACTGCGCGCCGTGCAGACCCCGCAGGGCTTCCACACCGACGTGCTGCGCCGCGCCTACCGGTCCGCTGTGGGTGGCGGGTTCACCGACGACGCGTCGATGGTCGAGCACATGGGTGGTCAGGTGCAGACCGTCGACGGGGACCCGCTGGCCTTCAAGATCACCACACCGAACGACCTGCTGCTGGCCGAGGCCCTGCTGGGCGCACGGGTGTGAGGGGCCGGTGATGAACCTGCCGCGGGTCGGCCTCGGCACCGACGTGCACCCCGTGCAGGCAGGCAGGCCGTGCTGGCTGCTCGGCCTGTTGTTTCCCGACGACGACGGCTGCGAGGGGCACTCCGACGGCGACGTCGCCGCGCACGCGCTGTGCGACGCGCTGCTCTCGGCGGCCGGGCTCGGCGACCTGGGGTCGGTGTTCGGCACCGGCCGCGAGGAGTGGCGGGGCGTCGGCGGGGCGGACATGCTGCGCCACGTGCACGGTCTGCTGCGGGCCGAGGGCTTCCGCGTGGGCAACGCCGCCGTGCAGGTCATCGGCAACCGACCCAAGATCGGGCCGCGGCGGGCGGAGGCGCAGCAGTTGCTGACCGAGCTGCTCGACGCGCCCGTGTCGGTGTCGGCGACCACCACCGACGGCCTCGGACTCACCGGGCGCGGCGAGGGACTGGCGGCGATCGCGACGGCTCTTGTCGTCGCCGATGCCGGAATGTCGTAAACCTGCCGGTAAGCTGGCGCGTCGTGACCGAAGCCCGCGCCGGAGGCGACCTCCGCCTCCACGACACCTGGACCGGTGGCGTGCGCGACTTCGTCCCGCTGCGCGACGGGCATGTGTCGATCTATCTGTGTGGCGCAACGGTTCAGGGCCTTCCGCACATCGGCCACGTCCGCAGCGGCGTCGCCTTCGACGTGCTGCGCCGCTGGCTCACCGCCAAGGGCTACGACGTCGCGTTCATCCGCAACGTCACCGACATCGACGACAAGATCCTCAACAAGGCGGCCGACGCCGGCCGGCCGTGGTGGGAGTGGGCGGCCACCTTCGAGCGGGCGTTCTCGGCCGCCTACGACGCCCTCGGCGTGTTGCCGCCCTCGGCCGAACCGCGCGCGACCGGGCACATCACCCAGATGGTCGAGTTGATCGAGCGGCTCATCGACCAGGGGCACGCCTACACCGGTGACGGCGACGTGTACTTCGACGTGGCCAGCTACCCGGACTACGGCAGGCTGTCGGGGCACCGCATCGACGACGTCCACCAGGGTGAGGGCGTCGCCACCGGCAAGCGTGACCAGCGTGACTTCACGCTGTGGAAGGGCGCGAAACCCGGTGAGCCGTCGTGGCCGACGCCGTGGGGGCCCGGCCGCCCGGGCTGGCACACCGAGTGCGTGGCGATGTGTGAGTCCTATCTCGGCGCCGAGTTCGACATCCACGCGGGCGGAATGGATCTGGTTTTTCCCCACCACGAGAACGAGATCGCCCAGGCCAAGGCCGTCGGCGACGGCTTCGCCCGGTACTGGCTGCACAACGGCTGGGTCACCATGGGCGGCGAGAAGATGAGTAAGTCGCTGGGCAACGTGCTCTCCATTCCCGCTGTGCTGCAACGGGTTCGGCCCGCGGAACTGCGGTACTACCTGGGCAGCGCGCATTACCGGTCGATGTTGGAGTTCTCCGAGAACGCACTGCAGGACGCGGTGAAGGCCTACACCGGCATCGAGGACTTCCTGCACCGGGTGTGCAGCCGCGTCGGCACCGTGGTGCCCGGCGACTGGACGCCGAGATTCGCCGCCGCACTCGACGACGACCTGGCGGTGCCCGCCGCGCTGGCCGAGGTGCACGCCGCCCGCGCCGAGGGCAACCGGGCGCTCGAGTCCGGCGACCACGAGACGGCGATGGGCCACGCCCGCGCCATCCGGGCGATGATGGGCATCCTCGGGTGCGACCCGCTCGACGAGCGCTGGGAGTCCCGCGACGAGACGACGGCCGCGCTGGCCGCGGTCGACGTGCTGGTGCAGTGGGCGCTGGCCGGCCGCGCCGAGGCGCGCGCCAGCCGGGACTGGGCCACCGCCGACCAGATCCGCGACCGCCTCAAAGAGGCCGGCATCGAGGTCACCGACACCGCCGACGGTCCCCAGTGGACGCTGCTCGACGGCCACAGCAAGGACGACTGACCATGGCGGGTAATTCCAGGCGGCGCGGCGCGGTACGCAAGGAGGGCACCAAGAAGGGGCCGACGGTCGGTTCGGGCGGGGTGCGCAGACGGGGCCTCGAGGGCCGCGGCGCGACGCCGCCGGCCAATCAGCGGCCCAGCCACCCGGCGGCGAAACGTGCGGCCAAGGCCGCGAGGTCACAGCAGGGCAGGCAGAAGAAGCCCGAGGACACCACCGAACTCGTGCTGGGCCGCAACCCGGTGGTGGAGTGCCTGCGGGCGGGGGTGCCCGCGACGGCGCTCTACGTGGCGCTGGGCGCCGACAACGACGAACGCCTGACCGAGGCGGTGCAGATCGCCGCCGACGCCGGCATCTCCATCCTCGAGGTGCCGCGTTCCGACCTGGACCGGATGAGCGGGTTCACCCTGCACCAGGGGCTCGGACTGCAGGTGCCGCCCTACGACTACGCCCATCCCGACGACCTGCTGAAGGCGGCCAAGGCCGCCGACGCGCCGCCGCTGCTGGTCGCGCTGGACAACATCTCCGACCCACGGAACCTCGGCGCGATCGTGCGGTCGGTGTCGGCGTTCGGCGGCCACGGCGTGCTGATCCCGCAGCGCCGCTCGGCCTCGGTCACCGCCGTCGCGTGGCGCACCAGCGCGGGCGCGGCGGCCCGCCTGAGGGTGAGCCGGGCCACCAACCTGACCCGCACGCTGAAGTCGTGGTCCGACGCCGGTCTGCAGGTGGTCGGGCTGGACGCCGACGGCGACATCACGGTCGACGAGCTCGAGGGCACGGGGCCGATGGTGGTCGTGGTGGGTTCCGAGGGCAAGGGGCTCTCACGGCTGGTCCGCGAGACCTGCGACGCCGTCGTGTCGATCCCGATGGCCGGGCCGACGGAGTCGCTGAACGCGTCGGTGGCCGCAGGCGTGGTGCTGGCCGAGATCGCCCGCCAGCGGCGCAGCTGAGCTATCCCCGTCGGGGCCGGGTCAACACGAACCGGTCCACCACCTCGGTGTCGCCGTACGGTCCGCGCACGGCGAGATAGGTGCCCGTCATCGTGGTCGGCCCGCCGGGCGGGCCGGGATCGACGTCGAACACCAGGAATCCGCAGGGGTTCTCGACGTCGCGCACCGCCGACCACACCGCGGCCTCCTCGACGTAGCGGGGCACCCGCAGGCCCGACACCGGGTCCACCTCGCCGACGCCGACGAGGACTCGACACCGCGCGTCGGGGAAGAGCATCCGGTTCGACGGCACCGACGTGCCGCCCGCGCCGGCCATCACGTGCACGGTGCCGCTGCTGGTGTCGACGGTCAGCGGGTCGGCGCCGACCGGGCGCGGGGTCAGCACGCCGGTGGGCAGGGTGCCGCGGCACGGATGGCTGCGTTCGTAGTGGTGCTCGTGGCCGCACAGCACCAGGTCGACGCCGTAGCGGTCGAACAGCGGCAACCAGTTCTCCCGGACGCCGAGGTCGGCGCCGTTGGTGCCGTCGCCGGTCGACACCGCCGTCTGGTGCATGCACACCACGATCCAGTCGATGTCGCCGTCCGCGGCGGTGCGCGCGAGTTCGGCCTCCAGCCAACACTTCTGGGCACCGCCGGAGTAGCCGCGGATGTAGGAGTTGCCGGCATCCTGGTAGCAGACGTCGTCATTGTTGAGGCTGATCACCCGGACCGAACCGGCGGTGAACGCATACCACAGCCCGTGCAGGCCGGGCCCGGCGCCGGAGTCGGGCAGCGCGAAGTAGGACTGGTAGGCCGCATAGCCGACCGGGCCGTTGCCGAGTTCGTTCTCGTGGTTGCCCGCGGCGGGCATCCACGGCCGGTGCCTGGCCGAGCGGGAATTGTTCTCCAGCCAGTCCGACCAGGCCCGGATCCGGTCGCCCGACAGGTTGGCGTAGGCCAGATCGCCGTTGCACAGGTTGAACAGCGGCCGCGTCCGCTCGACGGCCGCGGTGATGTCGCCCGCCGCGGGTGAGCCGATGCTGTCGCTGACGAATCGGCCCTTGCGCGCGGCGTTGAGCATCGGGCTGCCCTGGTCGCCGAAGCTGGTGAACCGCAGCGGGGCCCGGCCGCGCGGGGCGGTGCGCACGGTGCCCAGCGCGGGCTCGGCGCCGTCGTGCACGGCGGCGTAGACGTAGTTCGCGCCGGGCCGCAGCGCGGTCAGCCGGGCGTGGTGGGCCAGGATCTCTTTGCCCGACATGGCATCCAGGTAGCCGGTCGTCTCGGCGTCGGCCACCTCGCGGAACCCGTCGGCGGGCGTGCCGTAGTGCACGCGGGGGTGGCGCACCGGCGCCGCGGTGTGCCAGGACACCACGACCTCGGTCGCGGCGTCGGCGCCGAACTGCAGGTGGAGTCCGCCGACGCGCGGGGCGGCGGAGTCAGGATCGTCGGGCACGTCAGCCGTGCTACTCGGCCATTGCGAACGGCACCTCAATGGGGCGTGAACGCCGGCATGCGGACACCACGTCAGCCGACGCTGATGAGCGTGTTCGACTTCGGCTCGATGCCCGCCCCCGGTGTCATCCGTCGCAGCCGCCGGATCGCCCACGGTGCGGCGAACGAGATCGCCCACCGGACATTGGTGTACACGTCGGCGCCCGACGCCGGCGCGGGGACGAAGTTCGGCACCGGCGCCGCGCGCGACCCGGTGTCCGGAAGCGCCTCGAGCACCCGCGCCGCCATCACCTCGTGGCCGAGAGGCGAGAGGTGCACCCGATCGCCGTCCCACAGCAGCGGGTCGCGGAACTCGTCGAACCGCCAGAAGTCCACCAGGCCGATGCCGAGGTCGTCGGTGGTGGTGCGCAGCAGTTCGTTGTAGATGGCGGCCCGGCCGCGCAGTCCGCGGAACAGCGGCTTGGCGCCGAGGTCGGGTGCGGTGAAGGCGAGCACCACCGCGCCGGTCTGCTGCAGCGCCTTGAGCCCGTCGGCGTAGCGGGCCATCACCGCGTCGGTGTCGACGGCCAGCGCCATCAGGTCGTTCATGCCTGCGTACACGGTGACCAGGTCGGGTTCGAGCAGCGCGCACAGCGGGATCTGCTCGGCCACGATGTCGTCCATCACCCGGCCACGCACGGCGAGGTTGGCGTACCGGAAGCCCGGATGATCCTCGGCGAGGTGGGCGGCCACCCGGTCGGCCCAGCCGCGCAATCCGTTCCTGCTGCCCGGATGCGGGTCACCGACCCCTTCGGTGAAGGAGTCTCCGATCGCGACGTATCTGCTGAACGTCACCACGGGTGCAATTGTGCCCAGTCCCGGCCGGATCCGCTCGGTACGCCACGGCTCAGACGCCGATCAGCCGGATTCCGGCCCAGAGCGCGACCACCGCGGCGACCAGGGTCAGCGGCACGGTGACCACTCCGATCCGGCTGAACGCGAGCGCGCCCGCCGGGATGTCGTGTCTGCGGACCACGTTGCGCCACAGCAGGTTCGCCAGCGATCCGACGTAGGTGAGGTTGGGCCCGATGTTGACACCGATCAGCACCGCGAGCACGGCGGCCGGGCCTGCGCCGGCGATCAGCGGGAGCAGCACCAGCACCGCGGGCAGGTTGTTGACGACGTTGGACAGCACCGCGGCGACAACCGCGATCCCCAGCAGCGCGGGCAGGGTGTGGCCGCCGGGCAGCACGTCGCGCATCCCGTCGTCGAGGCCGTGCACCATCACCGCCTTCACCACCACGCCGAGCGCCAGCACGAACGCCAGGAACGGCACGTTGACCGCTCGCGCGATGCCGGCCACCGAACTTCGGCGCTGCGCAAGGCTGCGCAGGCCGAGCACCACCGCCCCGGCCAGTGCCGCCCAGGCCGGTGCCAGCCCGGCCAGCGAGGTGAGCGCGAAGCCGAGCAGCGTGAGCGCCAGCACCACGAGCACGAACACCGGCACCTCCGCGGGCGGCGGGTGGTCGGCGTGCCGCGGTGTCACGGCCAGATCGCGGGCGAACAGCCAACGCAGCAGCGCGAACTCGACGAGGATCGTGACCAGCCAGGGCAACGCCATCAGTGCGGCGAACCGGGTGAACGACAGCCCGGCCGCCGCGAACGCCAGCAGATTGGTCAGGTTGGACACCGGCAGCAGCAGCGACGCACTGTTGGCCAGGTGGGCGGTTGCGTAGGCGTGGGGCCGCGCCGGTATCGACAGGGTCGCCGCGGTGGCGATCACCACCGGCGTCAGCAGCACCACGGTGGCGTCCAGGCTCAGCACCGCGGTGACGGCGGCCGCGACGACGAACACCATCCGCAGCAGGCGCCGCGGATCGCCTGCGCTGACCCGGGCCATCAGCACGCCCGCGGCGTGGAACAGCCCTTCGTCGTCGCACAGCCGCGACAGCACCAGCACCGCGGCCAGGAACCCGACCACCGGCAGCAGCTCCCGGATCTCGGTGGCGGCGTCGTCGAGTGAGATCGTGCCGATGCCGACCAGCAGCGCCGCGGCGGGCACGGCGACGACCGCCTCGGGCAGCCCGCGCGGGCGGACCACCGCGAACGCCAGCACGACGGCGAGCAGCAGCAGGCTGATGACCAACGCGCGTGACATCCTTCCGAACTTTCGATGACGAAACTGCGTTGGTCCGCCTCGAGCCTGCCTGCGGCTGCGCCGGCGCCGATAACGTCTCAGCCATGCGCAGAGCTGCCACCCTCATCATGCTCGTCGCCGCCGCGGTCGCGTTCGGCGGCGCACCCCCTGCCGCCGCGCAGCCGTCGGGCTTCGACCTGCAGGCGCACCGGGGTGGGCGCGGCGAGACCACCGAGGAGTCGCTGCGGGCGTTCACCAAGGCGCTCGAACTGGGGGTCAGCACGCTCGAACTGGACATCGTCGTCACCAGGGACGACCAGCCGCTGGTGTGGCACGACCCGAGGATCGCACCGGAGAAGTGCGCGGACACCGCCCCGGCGTTCCCCGGCGACCCGCAGTTCCCCTACGTCGGCAAGCTGGTGCGTGAGCTCACCCTCGCCCAGATCCGCACGCTCGACTGCGGCCAGCTGCTGGCCGGCTACCCCGACGCCGAAGTGGTGCGGGGCAACAGGATCGCCGTCCTGCCGGAGGTGTTCGCCCTCGCCGACGACTTCGGGGCCGACGTGCGGTTCAACATCGAGACCAAGGTGGAGGCCGAACACCCCGAGGAGTCGGCGCCGCCGGAGGTCTTCGTGGACGTGATCCTCGCGGCGGTGCGGGCGGCGGGCAAGGTCGGCCGGGTCGACATCCAGAGTTTCGACTGGCGCACGCTGCCGATGGTGCGCCGGGCGGAGCCGTCGATCCCGCTGGTCGCGCTGTGGGACGAGACCACCTGGGTGCCCGGTTCGCCGTGGCTGGCCGGCATCGACCCGGCGGCGACGCCCGACCCGATCGCCGCCGCGCAGCGAGTCGGCGCGAACATCCTGTCGCCGGGCTACTCGGTGCCCTACGGGCAGACGCCCGCCGATCCCGGCTTCGCGCTGGTGGCCGACCGGGCCTTCGTCGACCGGGCGCACGCGGCGGGCCTGCGGGTGATCCCGTGGACGATCAACGACGAGGGCGCGATGCGTGCGCAGATCGCCGCGGGCGCCGACGGCATCATCACCGATTACCCGACCCGGCTGCGCGCGGTGCTGGCCGACCTCGGGATGCCGCTGCCGCCGGCGTATGTCCGGATCAGGTGAGCCAGGGGTCCTCGCGCTGCCACAGTGTCGGCAGGTGCAGCGGCACGCCGTCTGCCTCGGCGAGGCGCGTGAGCACGCGCACCGAGAAGTCGAGGTCGTCGCCGGCGTAGGGCAGCGCCCGCAGCGGCCGGTGCAGCGGCCGGAAGAAGTCGTCCCAGTGGATGAGCACGACGCGGCGGGCGCCGACCGCGCGCACCACGTGGGTCCAGTAGTCGACGACGTAGCGCTCGGGCTGCACGCCGAGCTGGCCGACCCCGAGGTAGACGACATCGGCCTGGCTGCCGTCGAGCGCGCCGGGCACGAAGCCCGCGCTGCCGACGATCAGCAGCCGCCGGCCGGTGGGGGAGTGCTCGATCATCGTCGACCACGCGTCGCCGCAGCGGTAGGCCGACGCCCGCACCGGCGGCGTGACGGGTTCAGTGATCGCACCCGGGAACCGGTCGGGTGGGCAGTGTTCCGACTCGAGAAGCGTGACGCGGTAGGCGCCGAGCGTCATCGCCGTCCCGGGTTCGGCGACGAGCAGCCGGTCGGCGGGCAGTCCGTGGCCGCGGCCCACCTGGGCGGCAGAGGCGCCGCCGACGAGCGCGGCGCCGGTGCGCTCGGCGACCAGCGCGGAGTCGAGCGCGTGGTCGAAGTGGGTGTGCACCGGCAGCACGGCGTCGAGCCGCTGCACGCCGAGCCGGGCGAGGCAGCCGTCCACACGGGGCGGTGACGGCGCGATCCGGCGCAGCCCGACCGACAGCAGGCCGGGCCGGGAGAAGAAGCCGTCGGTCATCAGCGCCGACGTGCCGTCGTCGACCAGCAGGGTGGTGACGCCGGCCCACGTGACGGTCAGCGGGCTGTCGGCGTCGGCGGCGGGCGCGTCGAAGAGGTGGGCGTGGGCATCGAGGTCGGGCCGGCCGGCGCGAAGGCGCATGGCCCCACCCTAGAGCGGCGCTGCGCCCTGGCCGCCGTCGTGGCCGTCGTTGACCGCGGGGTCCTTGGCCACGTCCTCGTCCAGGTCGTCGCAGGGATCCTCGTGCCGGTCGCCGAACGGGTCGGGGTACGACGGCCACTCGCCGGGACGGGCGAGCTCGTCGTCGGTGAGCAGGGCGCGGTCGAGGGCGCGGGTGATCACGTCGGGGTCGGCGCCGCACAGCAGCGCGGTCATCGACACGTGGCGGTCGCCGAACCGGTCGTCCCAGTGCAGTGCGGCCAGCGCGGAGCGGTCGGGTGCGACGTAGGCGCGCTGGTTGGCCGACATCGCTGCCAGCCACTCGCCGGCGTGGCCGACATGCAGCCCGCCGCCGGCGGATTCGATCCAGACGACGGCGTCGGGCCGGCTGGCGAGCCACGCCCGCCCGCGTACCCGCACCACGCCGTCGAGCAGGTCGTCGATGGCCTGGTGCAGCCGGTGCGGGTGGAACGGGCGGCGCGCGGTGAACTCGATGAGCCGGATGTCGCCGTCGGCGCGCAGCGGTGGTTCGCCGGCCAGCAGCGGGTCGTGTGGGTTGTGCTCGCGGCCGCGGCGGGCGTCGGGCTCCAGGTTGGCCAGGGCCGTCTCGACGTGGTCGGTGCCGACGGTGAGCCGGGCCCTTGGCGCCAGCCTGCGCAGCACCGCGAGCGTCCTCGGTTCCGGTGCGGTGAGCACCAGCACGTCGGCGAACTCGGCCTGCCCGACCGCCACCTGGGCCACCGTGCGGTTGTCGTCCAGTTCGTCCTCGCCGAGCGCCTGCTCGAGCCAGTCCGCGGAATCCACACAGGTCACCACGGATTCGATACGGACATCGCGGCCGGCCGGGCCGTCGATGTAGCCCGGCCCGACGTGCACCGGGATGTTCTCGATCGCCCAGCAGACGGGTTCGGGTTCCAGCCACGGTTGCAGCTGCACCACGATGCGTTCGACGTCACTGCGACGGTGCAGCCTGCGCAGCAGCAACAGCAGATCGTTACGGACGGTGCAGCCGACACAGCCCCCTGTCAGCTCCAGCGGCCACTCGGACAGCTCGACCTGGTCGCCCCGCCGGATCGCGACCGCGCGCACCACCACCTGACCGTCGAAGCGGTGTAGCACCGCGACGGTGCCAGGCGTCCGCAGCAGCAGATCGCTCACCTTGTTGACGTAGCCCTGGCCGGCGACGACAACCACCGGTGTCCGCATCACACCTCCGTCGTGTTGACAATCGTTTTCATTTACTCGGTGGTTACGCTACCGTCTCCGTCGACGCTTGTCGAAAACGATTGTCATTAGTAGAGAAGGGAGGGCGACATGTACGCGCATTGTCAGGTCACCGGGCGCAAGCCAGGATTCGGCAACACGGTCTCGCATTCGCACCGGCGCAGCCCGCGCCGGTGGAACCCCAACATCCAGCGCAAGACCTATTTCCTGCCCTCGCAGGGCCGCCGGGTCACGCTGACGGTCAGCGCGAAGGGGATCAAGGTCATCGACCGCGACGGCATCGAGGCCGTGGTCGCCCGCATCCGGGCGCGAGGCGAGAAGATCTGATGGCGCGCACCGAGATCCGCCCGATCGTCAAGCTGCGCTCGACCGCGGGCACCGGCTACACGTATGTGACGCGCAAGAACCGCCGCAATGATCCGGACCGGCTGGTCATGAAGAAGTACGACCCCGTGGTGCGCCGTCACGTCGACTTCAGGGAGGAGCGCTGATGGCCAAGAGGTCGAAGATCGTCAAGAACGAGCGGCGGCGGGCGACGGTGGCCCGCTACGCCGAACGGCGCGGTGAGCTCAAGGAGATCATCCGCCGGGCCGGCACCGTCGAGGAGAGAGTGGCCGCGCAACAGGCGTTGCAGCGGATGCCCCGCGACGCCAGCCCGGTCCGGTTGCGCAACCGCGACGCGGTCGACGGCCGCCCGCGCGGGCACCTGCGCAAGTTCGGGCTGTCGAGGGTACGGGTCCGTGAACTCGCCCACCGCGGCGAGCTGCCCGGTATCCGGAAGTCGAGTTGGTGAGCATGGCGAAGAAGAAGCCGAGGCAGCGCCGCGCGCCCGTACCCGAAACCAAACGGCAGAAACGTAATCCGCTCAAAGCCGCGGGGGTGACCCGCGTCGACTACAAGGACGTCCCGCTGTTGCGCACGTTCATCACCGAGCGCGGCAAGATCCGGTCGCGCCGGGTCACCGGGTTGACCGTGCAGCAGCAGCGTCAGGTGGCGATCGCGATCAAGAACGCCCGGGAGATGGCGCTGTTGCCCATGGGGCCCGCCTAATAGGCGTACTGCTCCTGGCGCGTCAGGCGCGGGCGGCGGCGCGGGTGCTGCGGAGGCCGAATGCGGCGGCCGTCAGGCAGGCCGCCGCGACGGCGCCGGCGAACCACGGGAACACCGCGGTGATGTCCCAGCGTGTCGCGGCCCAGCCGGCCATCAGTGTCGGCACCGCCATCGCGGTGTAGGCCAGCAGGTAGTACGCCGACATGGTCTCGCCGCGACGGTCGGCGGGCACCGCGTCCGACAGGTGGCGCAGCGAGCCGCCGAAGCCGAGCCCGAAGGTGGCGCCGAGCAGGGCGGCCGCGACGAACACCAGCTGCCACTGGTGGGACATCAGCACCGGGATCGTGACGAGCAGCGCGACCGCCATGCCGACGTCTCCGACGACGGCCGACCTGCGGGCGGGTACCCGGGTGGCGAAGAGTTGGGCCAGCGCGGCGGCGAAGGCGGTGGTGCCGACGACGGCGCCGCCGAACACCAGGTTGTCGATGTGGGTCTGGCGGGCGGCCAGCGACGGGTACAGGGACAGCAGGACGCCGAGCACCGACCAGGATGCCATCACGCCGAGCGCGGCGAACCAGAAGTCGGCGCGGATCTCGGCCGGCACGGCGGGACGTGCGATCCGGATGGGTCCGCTGCTGCGGGCGAGGTGCGGCTCGCGCAGGGCCAGTAGGCCTACGCCGACGATCAGGCACAGGACGGCCACCACCGCATACGGGGTGCGCAGGGGGTGCGGCGCGTACTGGGCCAGCAGTGCGGAGCCGACGATGGCGATGGTCATGCCGATGTTGAAGCTCACCCCGCTCAGCTGGCCGGAGCGCACGCCGTGATGGGGACGCAGATCGAGCAGTGCGGCGGCGCCCGCGACGACGATGGAGCCGACGGCCGCGCCGTGGATCGTGCGGGCCACCAGCAGCAGCGCCATGTTGTCTGCGATCAGGAAGACGCCGAGCCCGACCAGCAGGGCGATCAGCGCGCCGACGAGGACGGGTTTGCGGCCCACCACGTCGGAGATGCGGCCGGACACCAGCACGGCGGCCAGCGCGGCGACGGCGTAGACCCCGAACACGACGGTGGTGGCCAGCGGCGAGAGGTGCCAGGCGGACTCGTAGATGCCGTACAGCGGGGCGGGCAGTCCCGAGACGCCGAGCGCCACACCGCTGAGCACCAGCAGCAGCGGGTACGCCCAGCGCTGGGTGTCGACGTGCGGAGGCTCGATCGCGACCACTCCGTTCCCTCCCGGTGATTGGTTTGACAGGCATCGAACTTCAACTGAGAGTACGTTAGGTTCGATCCTCATCAAACTTCGCGTGGCAAAGGACACATGACACCGCCAACCGCCGCCTACCCGACCCACCCGGTCGCGTCCGTGCAGCAGGTGCTCGGCGCCATCGGCGACCCGGTGCGGCTGGAGATGGTGCGCCGGCTGTTCAACGCCGGCGTTCCGGTGCAGTGCGGCGGGCTCTACGACGGCATCAACAAGTCGACGGCCGCTCACCATTTCCGGATCCTGCGCGAAGCGGGGCTCACGGAGCGACTCGTTCTCGACGGGCACACCTGCCAGCGACTGCGGATCGAGGAGGTGGATGCGGCGCTGCCGGGTCTGCTCGGTTCCGTCGTGGCGGGCGCCAACCGGGAGACGGTCGGCTAGGCGGTGAACGGTGCGACGGTGATGCCGTCCTCGGTGAGGCGACGCCGCACCGCGGTGGCGATCTCCACCGCGCCCGGTGAGTCGCCGTGCACACAGACCGAGGCGACGGAAATCGGGATCGTCGACCCGTCGACCGCGTCGACGCGGCCGGCGGTCACCATCGACACCACCCGTTCGACGATCTCACCGACGTCGCCGAGCACCGCGTTGGGTTCGCGGCGCGACACCAGTTGACCGTCGGCACGGTAGGCCCGGTCGGCGAAAGCCTCCGGCACCGTGCGCAGTCCGAGCTCCCCGGCGGCGGCGAAGAACGCCGACCCGGACAGACCGAGCACCGGCAACCCCGGGTCGACGGCGAGCACCGCGGCCGCCACCGCCCTGGCCTGGCCGTGATGGCTGACGATCGAGTTGTACAGCGCACCATGGGGTTTGACGTAGGACACCCGTGACCCTGCGGCATGGGCGAGCGCCTGCAGCGCACCGATCTGGTACATCACGTCCGCGGTGAGGTCCTCGGCGGTGGCGTCGATGAAGCGGCGGCCGAAGCCTGCGAGATCGCGGTAGCTGACCTGCGCGCCGATCCGGACGCCGCGCTCAGCGGCGGCCCGGCAGACCCTCGCCAGCCGGGCCGGGTCGCCGGCGTGGAAGCCGCAGGCGACGTTGGCGCTGGTGACGATGTCCAGCATCGCGTCGTCGTCGCCGAGGTCCCAGATCCCGAAGCCCTCGCCGAGGTCGGCGTTGAGGTCGACGGACAGATCGGCACGAGCCGTTGGCATGCCGTCAGCCTAGTGTGGCGCGGCCGGCCCGAGGCGATCACTGAGTGTGACCGCGGGCCATGAGTTCTCGCTGACGAACTCGGCCAGTGGGCGACCGTGCGTCCACTGGTCGAGTTCCAGCGCGGGCCGGTCGGGGAACTCGGGCACCGGGCCGAGGCACAGCACCGCCACCGCCTGCGCCTCGTCGGGCAGGCCGAGCAGCGCGCCGAGGCGGTCCGGGTCGAAGATCGACACCCAGCCCATGCCGAGGCCTTCGGCACGGGCGGCCAGCCACAGGTTCTGGATCGCACACGACACCGAGGCGAGGTCCATCTGCGGCAGGGTGCGCCTGCCGAACACGTGCCGCGCCCGGTCGTCGCCCAGTGCGACGACCAGCAGTTCGGCGCACTCGAGGATGCCCTCGACCTTCAGCGCCAGGAACTCCGCCGCGCGGGGGCCCAGCGCCTCGGCGGTCCGCAGCCGCTCCTCGTCGACCAGTGCGTGGATCCGGCGCCGCAGTCCACCGTCGGTGATACGGATGAAGCGCCACGGCTGCATCAGCCCCACACTGGGCGCGGCGTGCGCCGCCTGCAGCAGCCGCCCGAGCACCTCCTCGTCGACCGTCGCGCCCGCCACGAACCGGCGCATGTCGCGCCGCTCGGCGATCACCCGGTAGACGGCGCGCCGCTCGGCGGCGCTGAACGCATGGTCGGTCACCGGCCCAGCTTAGGGATGGCACCATCGAGAAGTGGCCCGTGCCGACGTCCTCATCACCGCCGACGAACTGCTCCGCCTGCTCGCTGACGGGCGGCCGGTCACCCTGCTCGACGTGCGCTGGCAGCTCACCGAACCCGACGGCCGCGACGCCTACCTGCGCGGTCATCTGCCCGGAGCGGTGTACGTCTCGCTCGAGGACGAGCTGTCCGACCACGCCGTCACCGGTCGCGGCCGCCATCCACTGCCTGCCGGCCGCGCCGTCGAGTCGGCGGCACGCGGGTGGGGTGTGCGCGACGGTGTGCCTACCGTCGTCTACGACGACTGGAATCGCGCGGGGTCGGCCCGGGCGTGGTGGGTGCTGAGCGCTGCAGGCATCTCCGGAGTCCGGATCCTCGACGGCGGGCTCGCCGCGTGGCGGCAGGCGGGCGGCGCCGTCGAACCGGGTGCGGTCACCCCGGCTCCCGGCGACGTCAGCGTCGCGTACGACGATCTGTACGCAGGCGCGCTCCCCACGCTGACCGCCGACGACGTCGCCGGCTACGGCGGCGTGCTTCTCGACGCGCGTGCCCCCGAACGCTTCCGCGGTGAGGTCGAACCCGTCGACCCGGTGGCCGGCCACATTCCGGGCGCGCGCAACGCGCCGAGCACGGCCGCGCTCGCCGCCGACGGCACCTTCCTGCCGACGGCGGACCTCACCGGGATCTTCGAATCACACGGCGCCACAGTGGCTCCCGGAGTCGGCGTGTACTGCGGATCCGGGGTCACCGCCGCGGTGACCATCGCGGCGTTGCGTGCAGCGGGCGTCGAGGCTGAGCTGTTCCCCGGTTCGTGGTCGCAGTGGTCTTCGGACGCCACCCGGCCGGTGGCCGTCGGTCACTGACGCGTGGCATCGTTATTGAAAATTGTTTCCACCAACGGGTAGCGTCGTTGTTGGAAACGATTGTCGATAGCGGCGCCTTGACGAGTGCGCGGAACGGAGTCAGATCGTGAAAACCGGCATCCATCCCGACTACCACCCCGTGGTGTTCCAGGACGCCAACACCGGCGCCGCCTTCCTGACCCGGTCGACGATCACGTCGTCGCGCGCCACCGAGTGGGTGACGCCCGAAGGCGTCCACACCTATCCGCTCGTCGTGGTCGAGGTGTCCGCGGACTCCCACCCGTTCTGGACGGGAACGCAGCGCCACACCGACAGCGCGGGCCAGATCGAGAAGTTCCACCGCCGCTACGGTCGCCGTGCCGGCTCCCGATGAACAGCGGGCCACCGGACGGCCTTTCACCCTCGCCGTCTGCACGGCCTGTGGCACCCCACCCGACGACGGCCTGATCCCTGCACTGCGTGCCGTGGTCTCGCAGTGCCCGCACGCGATCCTGGTGGTCACCCGATGCCTGCTCGGCGAGCTGACCTGCGCGACGCGTTCCCCGGGCGGAACGATGCTGCTGCTGCAGCCGTGCACCGCGGAGCGGGTGCCGGTGGCAGCGGTGCTGTGGATCGGCCCGGTCGTGACGGGCGACGACGTGCGGGCCGCGTGTGACTGGATCCGCGCCGGCCGCTGGACCCGCGAGACGCTGCCGGTGCGGCTGCGCGCCGAGCTGAACCTCGCCAGGGCGGGCCGGATGAACTGACCGGCCCGGGTGCTCAGTGGGCGTGGCTGTGGGTGACTCCCCAGGCCGGTAGCGGATCGGGCATCGTCGCCCATCCCTGCGCTCCGAGGGCGACCTCGTCGTCGGTCAGCAGCGCAGAGACCAGCAGCGCCTGGATCCGGTCCCGGTCGAGCCGCACCCCGATCAGCACGATTTCCTGGCCAGGCTGAAGCTCGGTCGCCGACCAGAACTGTGCCGGCTCGATCACCAGGTTGGGCCCCGCCTGTGACCAGATCGCGGCGATCTCCGGCCTGCTGGCTATCCAGCAGAACCCCTTGCTGCGCAACACGCCCCGCACCTCGTCGAGCGCGTCGAACAACCGCTGCGGGTGGAACGGCCGGTCGGCACGGAAGGTCATCGAAGCGATGCCGTACTCCTCGGTCTCGGGGGTGTGGCCGTCGGCGATTTCCTCGTCCCAAGCGGGCGCCTCCGCCGCGGCGGCCGGGTCGAAGAGTCCGGTGTCGATTACCTCGCCGATGTCGACGACGCCGCGCTGTGTGTGCAGGATCTTGGCGGTCGGGTTGAGCCGCCGGACCATTGTCTCCACCGCGCCGAGCCGCGCGGGCGGCACCAGGTCGGTCTTGTTGAGCAAAATCACGTCGGCGAACTCGACCTGGTCGACGAGGAGGTCCGCGACGCTGCGGGCGTCGCCCTCGCCCGCGGTCATGTCGCGGTCGGCCAGCGCCTCACCCTTGGCGATCTCGGAGAGGAACGTCGAGGCGTCGACGACAGTGACCAGGGTGTCCAGCCGCGCCACGCGGGCGAGGCTGAAGCCGTCATCGAACTCCCAGCTGAACGTGGCGGCCACCGGCATGGGTTCGGAGATGCCCGTCGACTCGATCACCAGCTGGTCGAACCGCTGCTGCCGGGCCAGCTCGCCGACCGCTTCGACGAGGTCTTCCCGCAGGGTGCAGCAGATGCACCCGTTGGTCAGTTCGACGAGCCGCTCCTCGGTGCGGCCGAGATGGCCGCCGGCGGCGATCAGCGCGGCGTCGACGTTCACCTCGCTCATGTCGTTGACGATCACCGCCACCCGCCGTCCCTCCCGGTTGGCCAGGATGTGGTTGAGCAGTGCGGTCTTCCCCGCGCCGAGGAATCCGGACAGGACGGTGACGGGGAGCGGGCGCGCCGCGGGGCTGGACATGGCTTGATGATAATCATTGCCATTAACAGTGACCTCGGTTCGCCACCGATAATGCAAACCGTTATCGTTATCGGGTGACGACGAAGCGCGTTGCGGTCCGCACAATGGCCGCCGGTGTCCTGCTGGTCCTGCCCTTGGGCACGGCGGCCTGCGGCAACGGCGACCAGAGCTCGTCGGCCCCGGCGCAATCCAGCGCGCCGGCGTGCCCCACCGATCCGGTGTCGGTGGTGGCGAGCGTCGACCAGTGGGGCGACATCGTCTCCGAGCTGGGCGGACAGTGCGCGAAGGTCACCACGGTGCTCGCCGGCTCGGCCGTCGATCCGCACGACTTCGAGCCCGCGCCCAAGGATGCCGCGCTGTTCGAGGACGCGCAGCTGGTCGTCATCAACGGCGGTCATTACGACGAGTGGGCCGCCAAGCTGGCGGCCGGCTCGGCGCCGGACGCACCGCTGGTCGACGCGCTCGAAGCAGGCGGCGGCGAGGCCGGGCACGACGAGCCCGCGCACGGGGCCGGCGAAGAACACGCCCACGAGGCCGGCGCAGACCACGCCCACGCACATGAGGACGGCGAACCGAACCCGCACGCCTGGTACAGCCCCACCGCGGTCACGACGGTCGCCGACACCGTCACCGCCGAGCTCGGAAAGCTCGCACCGGAGGCCAAGGGCTACTTCGACGAGCGGCGCGCTCAGTTCGGCGAGTCGCTGGTGCAGTACGACGAGCTGATCTCGTCGATCAAGGCCGGCGCGTCCGGCAAGACCTACGCCGCCACCGAGAGCGTCTTCGACGACATGGCCGCCGCCGTCGGCCTGACCGACCGCACGCCCGAGGGCTATCGGACTGCCTCGGCGAGCGAGACCGACCCGTCGCCCGCCGACCTCGACGCGTTCCTGCGGCTGCTCGAGGATCGCGGAGTGGATGTCCTGGTCTACAACGTTCAGACCGAAGGCTCTGTGCCACAGCAGATCCGGGCAGCGGCCGAAAAGTCGGGCGTGCCGGTCGTCGAGGTGACCGAGACGGTGCCCGCAGACGCCTCGTCGTTCCAGTCGTGGCAGGTCGACCAGTTGACCGCACTCGCGAAGGCGCTTGGTGTCCCTGCCTGATCCGGTCTCCGCTGCACCGGCGCTCGCCTTCGAGGGCGCCGCCGTTGCCCGTGGCGGGCGCACGGTCTGGTCGCAGGCCGACTTCGAGATCCCCGCGGGCGGGATCGTCGCGGTCATCGGCTCCAACGGCACCGGCAAGACCACCCTGCTGCAGGTGGTGCTCGGAGTGCTGCCCGTCTCCGCGGGACGGGTCCAGGTGTTCGGCCGCCCGCCGGGCACCGACAACGAACACATCGGCTACGTGCCGCAGACAATCGGCTCACACACCGGTGAGGCCATCCGGGTGCGCGACGCGGTGACGCTCGGACTCAACGGACACCGCTGGGGTTTCGGCGTCGCGAACCGTGACCAGCGCATGCGGGTCGACGAGGTGCTCGCCGCCGTCGACGCGACCGAGCTGGCCGACAAGCGGCTGTCGCAGCTCTCCGGCGGGCAGCGACAGCGCGTCGCCCTGGCCGAGGCGCTGGTGAGCGGCCCCGAGATGCTGATCCTCGACGAACCGCTGGCATCGCTGGACCCGCGCAATCAGCGCGAGATGGTCTCGCTGCTCGGCCGCATCAACGCCGAGCTGGGCGTGACCATCCTGGTGGTCGCCCATGATCTGAACCCGCTGCTCGGGGTGCTCACCGGTGCGGTCTACCTGCTCGACGGGCACCCGCACTACGACACCATCGACGGCGTCGTCGACGAGGAACTGCTGACCCACCTGTACGGCACCACGGTCGAGGTCGTGCACACTCCACAGGGCGACCTGTACGTGCGGAGGACCTGAGTGACCACGGCTTTGGTGGCGTTGGGCTACCAGGAGAACTGGTGGCAGATCCTGACGTCGAGCTTCATGCGCAACGCCCTGGTCGGCGGCACCCTGGTGGCGCTGGCCGCCGGGCTCATCGGCTACTTCGTCGTCGTGCGCAACACGGCGTTCGCCGCGCACGCACTCGCGCACATCGGTCTGCCCGGAGCCACCGGCGCCGTGCTGCTCGGTCTGCCGGTGGTGCTCGGACTCGGAGTGTTCTGTGTCGGGGGAGCACTGGTCATCGGCGCGCTGGGGCGCCGCGCCGCCGACCGGGAGGTCGCCACCGGAACCGTGCTGGCGATGGCCACCGGTCTCGGTCTGCTGTTCAACTCGCTGGCCACCCGCAACTCGAGCACCCTGACCAACGTGCTGTTCGGCAACCTGCTGGCCATCACCGATCAGCAACTGCTCACCTTCGCCGTGCTGCTCGCGATGGTGGTGCTCAGCATCGGCGTCATCTACCGGCCGCTGCTGTTCACCTCGATCAACGCGCAGGTGGCCGACGCCCGCGGAGTGCCGGTGCGCGGGCTGTCCATCACGTTCATGGTGCTGCTGGGCCTGACCGTGACGATGGCTGTGCAAGCCGTCGGAACGCTGCTGCTGTTCGCGCTCGTCGTCACCCCGGCGGCCGCGGCCATCATGCTCACGCCACGGCCCCCCGCGGCGATCGGCGTCGCGACGCTGATCAGCCTCGTGTCGGTGTGGCTGGGACTGGGAGTGTCGGCGATGTTCAACGCCCCGCCGAGCTTCGTCGTCGTCACCATCGCGTGCGCGGTCTGGGCGGTGGTGTGGGCGGCGCAGCGCGGGCTGCGGTCGTCGGCGAACCGCGTGCTCGTCACCTGACCGGACGGCACCGGACTCGCCGTCGACGGCGCGTCCGCTAACCTGACACAGCATGTCGAGGAGTCCGCACCCGCGCCGGCGTGCGACCCTGGCCTCACTGGCCGCCGAACTCAAGGTTTCGCGGACCACGATCTCCAACGCGTACAACCGGCCCGACCAGTTGTCGTCGGACCTGCGTGACCGAATCTTCGCCGCTGCCAAGCAACTCGGCTATCCCGGACCGGATCCGGTGGCCCGGTCACTGCGCACCCGCCGGGCCGGTGCGGTGGGGCTGATGATCACCGAGCCGCTCAACTACTCGTTCAGCGATCCGGCGGCCCTCGATTTCGTTGCCGGCCTTGCCGAATCATGCGAGGAGGCCGGACAGGGCCTGCTTCTGGTGGCCATCGGGCCCAACCGCAGCGTCGAGGACGGGTCGGCCGCCGTGCTGGCCGCCGGGGTCGACGGCTTCGTGGTGTACTCCGCCTCCGACGACGACCCGTACCTCCCTGTGGTCCAGCAGCGGCACCTGCCGGTGGTGGTGGTCGACCAGCCCAAGGACGTGCCGGGCCTGTCGCGGGTCGGCATCGACGACCGGACGGCGATGCGCCGCCTCGCCGAACACGTTGTCGGACTGGGCCATCAGCAGATCGGACTGCTGACGATGCGGCTGGGTATGGAGCCGCCGAACGGCACGGTCAAGCCGGCGGTGGCCGACCCGCAGCGGTTGTCCACGCCCCACTTCCACGTTCAGCGCGAACGCGTCAACGGGGTGTACGACGCACTCGCCGCGGCCGGACTGTCACGCGAATCGCTGACGGTGGTCGAGAGTTACGAGCACCTGCCCTCGTCCGGCGGGGCCGCGGCCGAGGTGGCGCTGAACGCCAATCCGCGGATCACCGCGCTGATGTGCACCGCCGACGTGCTGGCGCTGTCGGCGATGGACCACCTGCGCGGCCGCGGCATCTACGTGCCCGGCCAGATGACCGTGACGGGTTTCGACGGCATCCCCGACGCGCTGCGCCGCGGCCTGACCACCGTGGTGCAACCCAGCATGGACAAGGGCAGGCGAGCCGGCCGGTTGCTGCACCACCCGCCACGGTCGGGGCTGCCGGAGGTCGAACTGCTCGACACCGAGCTGATCCGCGGCCGCACGTCCGGTCCACCCGCCTAGTTCAGCGAGCGCCACTCGTCGACCGTCGGACGCAGCGCGTCGGCGAGCATCGGCAGCTGCGGCGCCATCGCCAGGGCTGCGACCGCGGCGAGCCGGCCGGCGGCTTCGGTGAGCGCGAGCACCCGTGAGTCGAGCACCCGCATCCCCAGCCGCGCCGCGGCCGCATCGTAGGCGGCCACCCCCTCGGCACCCGCGAGCGCGAGGTCGGACTCCACGGCACCGAGTGTGACCAGCTCGAAGTCCGACCAGTACTCGCCCGACGGCGTCGCGATCATGTTGTAGAAGGGTGCGTCGCCGTGGATCGGTTGCACGTCCACGCCGGGGAACTCCGCCTCGAACGCCGCCCGCGACGCGAAGACCGGTGCGATCGTCGCCCATTCCCTCTGCGCGCGTGCCACATCCGCGGGTGCCATCAGGTCGGGCCGCCGGGAAAGTTCCGCGAGCCCCTCGGGGATGTAGCCGGTGAACTGCGTCCAGAATCCCAGTTCCGCTGCGTCGCAGTCACGCAGCGCGGCATGCAGCCGCGCGGTCGCCTCGCAGCGCCGCGGCCAGTCCGGCTCCGCACCGGGTATCTCTTCGAGATACTTCCAGAACGTCATCGAAAAGCCATCGCGCCGAACGGGTTCGCGTGCCACCAGAGGTGAGGGCGGTACGACCGGATGTCCGCGGTCGGCGAGCCACCCCGCCACCGCCAGCTCCGAGCGCTGCTGCGCCGCCTGCCGGTCGGGATCGGCGGCCATCGACCGCGGCAGCACCGTCGGCACCCGGACCACCACCGGCGCAGGCGCCAGATGGACGATCACCGAGAAGACGTCGTAGAGCACTCTCGGTTCGTCGAACCGGATTCCGAGGTCGCGGCCTGCCGCGGCGGCCGCCGCGACGGCGCGGGCGGTACGCGCGGCGATGTCGTCGGGAGTCAGCATCCGCGCCAGTATGGCCGCCGAAGTGACCGGGGTCGAACCCTTTTCAGCCGCGCCGCGCGGCCAGCAGGTACCCGAGCGCCTCCGCGACGTCCTCGGGTGCGTCGACCCGGTAGACCGCCAGCGACTCGCCCGGCCCGACCTTCACCCCGACGTCGCCGTCGCGCATCCGGCGGAAGGCCTTCTCGTCGGTGACGTCGTCGCCGAGGAAGATCACCGCCGTCGCACCGGTCTGCGTACGAAGGATGTCGACGGCCTCGCCCTTGTCGGTGGAGATCACCGCGAACTCCAGCACGGCCTTGCCTGCGGTGGCCTGCGCATCCCAGGCCGTGGCCGCCTCCTTCGCGGCGGCCAGTGCGGCCTCACCGTCGGCAGGGCTCGCGTTGCGCACGTGCAGCGCCACGCTCGCCGGCTTCGTCTCCACCGTCACCCCCGGCCGGTCCGCGGCGATCTCGCGCAGTTCGGCGACGATCCGGGCCAGCAGCTCTTCGTCCACATCATGGGTGAAGCCGGTGTCGAACTCCGCGCCGTGACTGCCCACCAGGTGCACCGCCGAGGGCATCGCCGACAGCTCGCGCAGCACGCCCAGCGCCCGACCGGACACCAGGGCCGTGGCGGTGTCGGGGAGATCGGCCAGCGCGGTCAGCGCCTCGGCGGAGGCGGGCAGGGCGCGGGCGGCGGACGGATCGCTGACGATAGGCGCCAGCGTCCCGTCGAAATCGGAGACGACGAGCAGGCGGGGTGTGGCGGCGAGGCCGTCGAGCGCGCGGGTCAGATCGGCAGGGAGCACAACGCCATCATTCCCCGGGTCGCTTCGCTCCTGCCCGCCGGACCTTCCCCCTGCCTCAGATCTTGGGGTGGTCCCCGTCGCCGATCAGCAGCCGCACCGCGAGGTCCAGCCGCTTGCTCACGTCCGTGGCCGACGCCCGGCGGGTCAGCCAGGCCAGCAAGTTCGACAACCACACGTCGGAGATCACGCGGGCGATGTGGTACTGGTCCTCGGTGGGTTCGCCGTCGCTCATCGCGCGGGCGAACATCGAGTCCATCAGCTTGCCGACATGGTCGACCTCACCGGCGGCCGAGGCATCGGCGAACACGAACGCGCGCGTCATCGCCTCGGTCAGCAGCGGGTTGCGCTGCATGGCGCGGTTGAGCTTGCCGACCATGAAGTTCAGCCGCTGGTAGGGAGTCCCACCCGACAGGGCGGCGCGGTCGGTCTTGGCGTCGATGCGCTCGAACTCCCGGCCGAGCGCGGAGACGAGCAGGTGCACCTTCGAGGGGAAGTAGCGGTACAGGGTGCCGACGGCGACGTCGGCGCGTTCGGCGACGGCGCGCATCTGCACGGCCTCGTAGCCGCCCTTGGAGGCGATGGCCAGGGTCGCGTCCAGGATGCGCTTGCGCCGCTCCCGCTGCGCTTCGGAGCCGAGTTCGGATTCCGCGAGGACCGACACGTTCATCACCTCACGTGGCCGCGAGTCCGAGCCCGAAGATTGTGCTGGCGACGACATGCAGCGGAAAACTCCTTCATCGTGCGTATCCACCCGAAACGATACGCATGCCCAACCCCATTTTCTCACCTCAGTGCCGCTGCAGCAGCGACCTGTCCTGCTGTGATGCCGGTCGACTTGACGGTCGAACGCTGGCACCATTAGAACACGTTCTAGTGAGAAGCATGTCCTTCTCGCCCTAGGCTAGGAGGCCGGTAGATGACCCAGTCGGTCATGTCGGGGTCGGAGTCCGGCACTGACGAGCAGTCCGCTGCCCGTGAACTGGTGCGGAGCTGGGCCGCCGGCTCGAATGCGGTGAGCGCTGCCCGCGACGTGGAGCAGGGCGACCGCGACGCCTGGAAGGCCCCGTACGCAGGCCTGGCCGAACTAGGCATCTTCGGCGTGGCGGTCGACGAAGACCAAGGCGGCGCCGGCGGCACGATCGCCGACCTGTGCGCGATGGTCGAGGAGGCGGCGGCCGCGCTGGTGCCGGGACCGGTCGCCACGACGGCGCTGGCGACACTCGTCGCGCCCGGTGAGTGGCTCGAGGCGCTGATGACGGGTGAACGCACCGCGGGCGTCGCGCTGGACACCGACGTGCGGGTGGACGGGAACCGGGTCTCGGGCACCGCGGGCCACGTGCTCGGCGCCGATCCAGCCGGTCTGCTGCTGCTCTCCGCGGGTGACAAGGTGCTGCTGATCGACGCCGGGGCGGACGGCGTGACGGTGGAACCGCTGACGCCGACCGACTTCTCCCGTCCGCTTGCGCGGGTGGTGCTCGACGGCGCACCGGCGACCGAACTGCCGGTCTCCACGCGACGGTTCGCCGACCTGGCCGCGACGGTGCTGGCGGCCGAGGCCGCGGGCCTGGCCCACTGGCTGCTGCGCACCGCCACCGACTACGCCAAGGTGCGCGAGCAGTTCGGCAAGCCGATCGGCAGCTTCCAGGCCATCAAGCACATGTGCGCCGAGATGCTGTTGCGCTCGGAGCAGGCGTCGGTGGCCGCGGCGGACGCGGCCCGGGCCGCAGCCGAGTCCGACGACGACCAGCTGTCGATCGCCGCGGCCGTGGCGGCCGCCACCGGCATCGAGTCGGCGAAGGCCAACGCCAAGGACGGCATCCAGGTGCTGGGCGGCATCGGCATCACCTGGGAACACGACGCGCACCTGTATCTGCGTCGCGCGTACGGCATCTCGCAGTTCCTGGGCGGGCGGCCACGCTGGCTGCGGCGCGTCGCCACCCTCACCCAGCAGGGCGTCCGGCGCCGGCTGCGCATCGACCTCGACTCGGTGGAGCACCTGCGCGCCGAGATCGCCTCCGCCGTGGCCGACGTCGCCGCGCTGCCGCAGGACCGGCGGCAGGCCGCGCTCGC
>NZ_JACKSJ010000187.1 GCF_025821665.1 [Mycobacterium] manitobense | reverse complement strand
AGACCTGGCCGTCGCTGGTCGCGGTGACCACGCGGCCGTCGTGGCCGATGGACACCCCGACCGGCCAACCGGTCGCATCGGGTAGGGGGTAGCGGTTGACGGTGCCGCCCTCGGCGGGGTCGAACACCAGCAGGGCCTGTCCCTGCTCCCCGTCGCGGACCACGGTGTAGCCGGCGTTCTCCCCGGCCCGGCTGGACGTCGACAACGGCTCGACATCAGCACGCGTCCATGCGATCTCGGCGTCATCGCCGTTGTCGGTGAGCCCGGTCAGCCGGGCGCCCGGACCGCCGCCGGCCACGATCACGCCGTCCGGTGACACCGATGGCGGGGTTTG
>NZ_JACKSJ010000186.1 GCF_025821665.1 [Mycobacterium] manitobense | reverse complement strand
CCCGGCGGAAGGCCGGCCGCGGTGAAGGATCCGGGCTGGTCGGCCCGGGCCGGGACCTGTGCGGCGGGCGCCGCGGGCGCCTCGGCGGGCACGTCGGCCGGTGGCGCAGGCAACTGCTTGAGGTACTGCAGCACGCCGCCGATGATCCCCAGTGTCAGCGCCAGAAGCGGCTGGATCAGCAGCTGCGGGTAGGTCAGCGAGGCACCGATCCACGAGATGGCCTGGTAGGCCACGGCGAACAGGAAGGGCCCCCAGGTCTGCAGCGCCGCAGCCGGATTGGTGAGGAAGTCGGTGATCAGCTGGATCGTGTTGCCGATAGGATCCCGCAGGAAGTCCGCGATCTCCTGACCACCGGGGAAGATGTTCAGCAGATCCGAGAGCCAGTCCGAATTGTTCAGCGCCGAACCAGATTCGGTCGCCTGGGCCTGGGCGCCGGTCTGCTGCAGGGTCGCCATCGCGGTGCCGGCCTCGCCGACGCCGGGGGTGAGGATGAACGGTGATGGCAGCGAGGCCGGTGTGCTGGCCATCGCCGCGCCGGCCATCGCCTGATAGGTGCTCATCGCGGTCGCGGCCTGGATCCACATTCGCACGTAGTCGGCTTCGTTGATCGCGATCGGAATCGTGTTCAGGCCGAGGAAGTTCGTCGCCACCAGTACGCCGTGCACCACGTGGTTGGTGACGAGCTCCGGCATCGTCGGCGTCATCGCCAACGCCGTCGTGTACGCCGCCGCCGCCGTCGTGTGCTGCGCCGCGGTCACGGAGCTGTTGGCGCTCTGCTGGGCCAGCCACGCCAGGTAGGGCTGATGGGACGCCACGTACTGCTCGGCGCTCGGACCCTGCCACGACCCCGCCTGCACCGCGCCGAGCAACGCCGTCAACTCCGCTGCGGCCGAAGCGTACTCGGCGCTCAACGACTGCCATGCCCCCGCAGCGGCCAGCAGCGATCCGGGGCCCGGACCACTGCTCAGCAGCGTCGAATGCACCTCGGGTGGCAGGGCCATGAAGATGGGGGCGGTCATCTCAGCCGCCGCGTGCGATCAGGTACGACGACGCCGCCATCGCGTCACCGGTGGCGTAGCTGACGCCCGACTCGCCCACTCCCATACCCGAGCGGCCGAGCTCTTCGACGCCGAGCGCGGCGGTCGCGGCGTGCTGGTTGCCGTGCGCGCTGAAGCCCGCCGCGGTCTGCAGCGACACCACATCGGCCCCCGGCGGCAGCACCGCGGTCACCGCGGGTGCGGCCGCGGCGTGCGCCGCCGCCAGCCGCGCGGTCAGACCCTCGACCGCGGCACTGGCCGCGGTCAGTCCCTCGGGAACGACACGAAGCGTCATCAGCTGTATTCCTTTCCGTTGCTGTCCGTCCCTCGGCCGCCCTGGGTGGCGGCCTCGCCGACGAGTGGATTGACGAGCTGCACGAAGGTCGGGAGGTCGCCGTCGTCCAGCAACATGCCGCGGCCGGCGGTCAGCCGGTTGAACCTGTGGCCGCGAATCTTACCGCTGTCCTGGGGATTACCGGACAGCAACAGCGTCGTCGCCTGCAGGTCGTTGAGCCTGCGCAGCAACGGCGCCGTCATGATCGCGTGCGCCGAACCGGTGGCCCGCGCCGTGACGATCACCCGCAGGCCGAGGTCACCGGCCTGGCCGAGCAGGCCGAGCAGCGGCGTCCACGGCCGCTGGCCCACGTAGGGTCCGCTGACCGCCGGGCTGTCCGGGATCTGGTCGACGTCGTCGATGATCAGATAGTGCGTGTGGCCCTGATATCCCCAGCTGCTCAACTGCTGGGGCGTGAGACCCGCGGGCGGGCGGCGCTTCTCGATCAGCGCGGCCAGCCCGAGCATCGCCGGTGTGATCCGGTCGATGTTCGGCGTGTACTCGTTGTCCGGGAACAGCGGCTCGTCGACGAGGTGCAGCCGCCGGTCGATCACCGTGAACGCGACGTCGTCCTGCCGCGAGTTCTCCCGGACGGTGCGGATCAGGTGCCGCAGCAGGGTGGTCTTGCCCGCCCTTGCGTCACCGAAGACCATGAGCAGCGGATTGCGCTCGAAGTCCAGCGTGACCGGTGCGAGGTCCTGTTCCCGCTGGCCGATGACCACCCGTTCGGGCGGCGTGTACAGCGGGGCAAGCACTTCGGGTCGCAGGTCGGTCGGCAGCAGCCGCACCCGCGGCGCGGTGACGTCCGGGTGCCGGTTGTTGATCGCGCGGATCACATCCAGCGGCGGGGCGGCGATCAGGAAGTGCTCGGCCGCCATCGTCAGGCCGCGACCGGGCTGATCGGCCGGCACGCTCTCGGCGGGCCTGCGCAGTCCGCCGACGATCCGCACGTTGCTGTCGCGGGCGTCGTGAAGCTTGAGTTCCAGTCGAAGGCCGAGGCCGTCGCGCATGTTCAACGGCACCTCCAGCCAGTTCGGCGTGGTGATCACGACGTGGATGCCGTAGGCCAGTCCGCTGTTCACCAACTCGGTGACCCTGGCGAGCAGCGGGTTCCGGGTGTTGAAGGTGTCGGTGTTGTCCCGGCTGAACGCGTACAGATTGTCGATCACCAGGAACACTTCGCCGTAGCCGTCGTCCCGGAAGTCGGAGCCCCGTTCCTGGCGTGCCCGCAGCAGCTGCTCCAGCTCGCCGAAGGTGCGCCGGATGCGTTCGGGCTCCAGCGGAGTGGCGACGCTGCCCACATGGGCGAGCTCGGCCATCGGACGCAGCTGCCCGCCGCCGTAATCCAAGCAGTAGAACGTCACGTCGCGCGGTGAGTGCAGCGCGGCGGCCGACAGCATGAACGTCTGCAGCGCCGTCGACTTGCCCGACTTGGGCCCACCGTGGATCACCATGTTCCCGGCCGCCGAGTTGGCGTCGAACATCAGTGCGTCGCGCCGCATCTCGAACGGCCGGTCGATCTCGCCGAGCGGCCAGCGCCACTGCCGGGCGTTCACTCCGGACCGCTGGAGCAGGTCGAGCAGCGGGATCGAGTCCTCCAGCGGGGGCAGCCACAGCGGCGGCGCCTTCGGGCCGTACTGCGCCAGTTGCTCACCGATCGTGGCGATCAGCTTGCGCGGCGGCAGCACCTCGACGTCGGCGTCTGCGGACGGGATGATGGTGTCGGGCTCGGGCTCCACCCGCGTCGCGGTGAACTGCTGCGGCTGCGGCAGCGCCCGCACCACGATGGCCTTCTCCACCCGCGGCGGCTCGTAGATGCCGTCGACGTAGGTGCTGCGGAACTTGACCGGCACTGCGCCGGGGGCGGGGACCAGGAAACCCTCGCCCTTGTGTTCGCGGCCCGATTCGATGTGGTACGCGTCCTCCACCCCGATGATCTGGCGGGAGACACTGGGACTGGCCACCTTCAGACCGATGCGGTACGACGTGTTCTTGTCGATGTCCTTGATCCGGCCCACGTCCAGCGTCTGCGACGCGAAGAGGATGTGGATCCGGAACGACCGGCCCTTGCGGGCGACGTAGTCGAACAGGTCGGCGTACTCGGGGTGGTCGGCGAGCATCAGCGTGAACTCGTCGGCCACCACGAACAGCGTCGGCATCGGCGGCAGGTCGTGCCCGGCCGCGATGGCGGCCTCGTACTCTGTGACGGAGTTGAACGCGCTGCCCTGCACACGCCTGCCGGACTCCTTGAGCAGCTGCTCGCGCCGGGCCACCTCTCCGCGCAGGGTGTCGGCGAACCGGTCGGCCAGCGACTTCTTCTCGGCCATGTTCGAGATGACGGCGACGACCTGCGGGAAGTCGCGGAAGATATCGGCGCCCGCCTCGCCCTTGAAGTCGGCGTAGATGACGATCAGCCGTTCGGCCGAGTGAGTGGTCAACAGCGACAACAGGATCGACATCAGGGTCTGCGACTTGCCCGAACCGGTCATGCCGATCATCAGGCCGTGCGGACCCATGCCGCCCTCGGCCTCGTCCTTGAGGTCGAAGTACAGCGGTTCGCCGGTGGCGGTGACACCGATCGGCACCCGCAGTTCGTCGTCGCGGTTGCGCGGCGCCCACAACGCGGCCACGTCGAGTGCGGACGCGTCGGGGATGCCCAGCAGCGTGGTGAACGTGGAGCCACCGGTGGTCGTCGACCGGGCGTGGTTGGGGTTGGAGTCCCAGCGGGACAGCCGCCGCGCGATGTGGCGGCAGTCGTCGGCGCCGATGCCGTCGGCGACGTCGACGAAGGGCTGCCAGCCGCCGCTCAGCCACCGCTCGATCCGACCGTCGGCGACCTTCAGGATCGGCCGCTCGGGGTCGGGGTACTGCTCGCGGTTCGGCGGCGTGGTGGTGCGGTGGATGACGGTGACGCCGGCCAGGCCGGGCCGCCGCACGATCGCGTCGAGGTCGGCCTCCGGGTCGTCGACCACGATCAGCAGGTGCTTGAGCGCACCGTCGTTGCTGCCAGGGAACGCATCCCGGCCGGCCAGCGCCGGACCGAGCAGTTGCCGCAGTTCGCCTGCGGTGGTGGTCAGGTAGCGCGCCGGGCCGACGCCGTCGGTCTCACCCGGGACGTCGACGTGCGGCAGCCACTTCAGCCAGGACCAGTCGTCACCGTCCACGTCGGGTGACGCGAGGGCGACCCCGAGCACTGCTGGATCGTGCCAGGTGACCGCCTGGGCCAGCCATGCGCGCACCGCGGCGCGCACGTCGTCGGCCTCACCGAACACCGTGATGCGGGCCAGCTTGGCGATGTCGATGCCCGCCGGGGCATCGCGGACCGTGCGCTGCACGTCGAGCAGCCCACGCAGCGTGCTGTGCGACACCGGCTCCAGGTCGATCTCGTCGGCGGTGTCCTTCACCCGCAGCGTCGCGTTGAGCGGCGTGTCGTGCAGGCCCGCCCGCAGCACCAGGAAGTCGTTGTCCCGCGGATCGCGCTCCCACTGCCTGCGGGTGCCGGGGATGGTGGCCAGCACCTCGGGGTCGGGATGCGACCACTCCAGTGCCGCACGCTGTTCGGCGGCGTGTGCGCGGACGTTGTCGCGGACCACCGACAGGTAGCGCAGGTAGTCGGCGCGTTCGGCATCGACCTCCTCGGTGCGCATCTTGTTGTCCGAGCCGCGGTAGAGCGCGGTGGCGGCCAGCAGCAGCACGAACGGGAAGAACAGGATCTGCGGCGAGATCAGCCGCATGCCGGTCGCGACGAGCGCGACGATCATGCCGACGATCAGGATCACGATCAGGTACGGCAGCACCCGGCGCAGCAGCGACGGCGGCACCAGCCGCGGCAGTTCGGGCGGCGGTTCGATCGTGATGGTGCCCTTGCGGGTGGTCGGCTGCGGAAGCCGCCGGTGGGCCTCGAAGATCAAGCGGCTCATCGGTTCTCCAGTCGCGCGGGGCTCGGGTCGGGCAGCAGGGTGTCGTGCGCGAGCAGCGCGTCACTGCGGGACAGGGTCGGGCCCGCGGCGAACTGCGCCAGGACGGACCACGGGACGGGCAGCGGCGGGGAGCTCAGGCCCAGCGCGGCGACGGCGTCGTCGTCGGCGCCGGTGTCGATGCCGTAGCGGACGCCGGTGTCACTGATCCAGAACAGGGACCCGGCGGTCGGTGAGCCAGGGGCCTGCCCGACGGTCTGCACGAAGTATCCGCTGCCGGGGGCGATCGCCACCCGGTTCGCCGTCGTGCCACTGCCCGCGCCGACCAGGGTGAGCGTGCGCTGACTCTCGGGCAGCGGCAGGGTGGCGCCGGACAGCAGGGCCAGCGAACTCTCAGCGGCGCCTTCCGGTTTCGTCCACCGCGCGCAGGTGACGGGGTCGGCGGAGGTGTCCACCAGATCGACCGTGGAGTCGGGGTACGCGGCGGTGTCGATGCCGCGTGCGACCGGCATGCGGGCCACCTCGTCGGCGCCCAGCCTCGGCGCCTGGGCCAGGCCGTAGGAGTTGGTGTTGCGCAGGATGCCCGCCAGCACCGGCGACACCGGCTGAAGGCCGTCGGACAGCACGGCGTAGTAGCGGATCGAATTGTCCGCCTCGAACGCCGCGACCACGGCGCCGACAGGGACCTGGGCCGACAGCGGGAACTGCGGCGGCGCACCGGCGCCCGCGATCGGCGGCGCGGCGAGCGCCGGAGCCTCGGGGATGGCGTTGAACAGGCCCGCGGCGATCGGGCGCGGCGACGGGATGTCGCCGCCGAAGCCGAGTGCGTCGGTCACGGCGCGGTTGGCCAGGTCGACCGGGCTGCGCCTGCCGTCCCACAGCAGCCAGGTGCCCGCGTTGGTGCCCTCGGTGTCCTGCACCAGCACGGCCTGGTCCGCGGCCAGCGTCGCCGCGCGCTCGCCGCCCGACCCGGTGGCGCCGGCGATCACGGTGACGCCGGTGTCCGGTCCTGCAACCGCGTCGCACACGGTCCAGTCCGCGTCCGCGTCGGTGCTCTGCACCATGCGTTCCGGTGCGCCGGGGATGCCGATCAGATTGCCGCGGGGGAACTGGTCGATCTCACTGGTCTTGACGGTGGTGGGGTTGTCCGCACGGCCCGCGATGAGCCGGGCCGACGTCAGGTTGAGCACCGGGTGCAGCTGCTCGCCGACCTTGACGTAGAGCGCGGCCGTCGAGCGGTCGGCGAGGATCGAGTCCGTGCCCGCCGACCCGGACGGCCGGATGAAGGAGAACAGGAAGCAGCCGATCAGGCCGGTGACCACGATGAGGGCGCCGGTGATCACGGCGCGGCTCTGGGTGCGCAGCGGGTCGACCAGCATGCGGGTGTCGTGCAGCGCGACGCCGGAGGCGATGCGGCGCATGACGAATCGCCAGCCGGACACCTGATGACGGGTGACGAAGCCGCGGCGGTACTCGACGCGGTCGGGATTCTCGTTGGCCGGGGTACGGGAGGTGAAGGAGCGCCGGTCCTCGGGGTCGGAGGGCAAGCGCGAAGCGCCACGGGAATTGGGAGAGGTCATGCCTGCACCGACAGTTCCGGCACGGTCAGACCGAGCCCCTTGAGCAGCGGCACGGCGGAGCTACGCACATCGTCGGCGGTGATGGTCATCAATTCCTCGTCGGTGAAGTCGTCGACGTCGGAGTGGTCGAGGCGGTACTCCCGCTCCTCCTCCGAACGCTCGACCAGGTTGCGCACGAAACGGCCGTTGCCTGCGATGTCGAGGCTGCGCCGGTCCACGCCGTTGGCGTCGGGCGTGGTGGACCGCGCGAGCTTCTCGAAGAGGTCCTCCATGTGGTCGTGCGCGGCCTTCTCGAACACGCTGTCGCGCTTTTCGGCCATCCGCATGGCGATCTCGACGAGCTCGGCGCCCGAGTAGGACGGGAAGTCGATGCTGCGGGTGAAGCGGGAACGCAGGCCCTCGTTGGTGTCGAGAAAATTGTCGAGGTCCTTGCGGTAGCCGGCGACGATCACCACGAGCCGGTCGCGGTCGTTCTCCATCCGGGCCAGCAGCGTGTCGATGGCGACTAGCCCGAAGTCGTTCTTGGCGCCGGTGGACACCAGCGCGTATGCCTCGTCGAGGAACAGCACGCCGTCGAGCGCACTGTCGATGATGGCGTTGGTCTTGGCCTCGGTCTCACCGATGTGCTGGCCGATGAGGTCGGCGCGGTGTACCTCGCGGACGGTCTCCTTGCGCAGCAGGCCGAGTCCGCAGTAGATCTTGGCGACCACCCGGGCGATGGTCGTCTTACCGGTTCCGGGTGGGCCGGCGAACACCAGGTGGTTGGTGCGCTGGGCGACGGTGAGCCCGCGCTCCTGGCGGCGCAGCGACATGGCCACCGAGCTCTTCAGCCGGGCGACCTGGTACTTGACCTCCTCGAGGCCGATGAACTCCGCGAGTTCGGCCTCGGCCTCGACCAGCAGGTGCGACTTGCGGTCCTGGGCGCCCGGGTCGATGAAGTCGGCCTCGCCGGGTTCGGTGGCCGGATCCCACGGGTTGCTGCGCGCCTCGATCCGGGCGGCGGTGGTGGTCGGGATGCCGAATGTCTTGTCTGTCAGCGCCGTTTCGACCTGCGCGTTCTCCGGGTTCGCGGCATAGAGTTCCTGCAGCACGTCGGCGGCGTCCTCGTCCTCCCCCTCGGCGCGCAGCACCAGCGCCTTGGCCAGCGCGCCGTCCACGGCGGCCACCGCGACGGGGCCCGCCGGCTGCTCGAGATAGGACAACGCCGGGGAGAACATGCCGATCCGGGCCAGCGAGATGCCCAGCGCGATCCGCGCGGCATGCGAGAACGTCTCGTCCTGTGTGGTGTCGTTGACCACCGGGGTCAGCAGCCGCACCACGTCGGACCAGCGTTCGGCCCGGTAGTTGATCGCCACCCGCACCCATCGGGCCTGCACCCAGCCCGGCCGGCGGTCGAGCAGTTCACCCACCAGCTCGTCGGCGTCGGCGTACGCCTCGTTGTCGGCCAGCGTTGCCGCCCATGCCAATTGGAAGTCATCAGGGTCCGAGGCCCGGAACTGCAGGTACAGGCCGGTGTCATAGGTGAACGCCAGCGCGCCGGGCGCGAGGTCGATCTCGCGCTGCAGCAGACCCGCCGAGCGCCTGGTGCGCCAGATGGATTCGATGACATGCCCGGAGACGTCGCCCGCGGCGGCGAGACCGGTCCAGGCATCGCAGTGGTCGTGCGCGACGTGGGCGAGCGCGGCGAAGCCCGACCGCGCGGCGGTCAGGTCTGCGGGACGTTGGCGGTCGTTGACCGAGAGGCCGAGCGCCCGGCAGCAGGTGGCGAACCGGCTGACCACGTCGCGGTCGATTCGGGGCGCTCCGTGCGAGAGAGCAGCAAGCGTGTCATTACCCATGTCTGTGCACGGGAAGCGAACCCCGTCACCGGGCAGCCCCCGTTTTCTCCCCTTATGTAGGCAAAGCTAACTTTTGCTGAAGTTAGCATTACCTAGCCTCACTGTCGAGACTCACGGTCTCGCCCGCAAACGTGAGCCCGGTCACCGTTTGACGGCGCTGACCAGGGAGATTGTCTGGAACATCGGACCCGCCTCGGTGTCGGCCGCCGGAACCGGTCGGCCGACTTGCCGCAGGTAGTCGGCGAGGCGGGTGGTGTCGGCGGTCCATCCGCGGGCCGTGAACCAGTCCTGGGCGGCCGCGTGCTGTTCGTTGTAGATCAGCGTGAAGAACGCGTTGTCCCCGCCCGCTGCCCGCTCCTCGGCGCGCTTTGCCTCGAACACCGCCGGCGGCATCGGCGTCGCCTCCTCGACCGCGACGCGGCTGCCCGCCGCGGCGAGCGTGTCGATGCCGGAGAACAACTGGTCCTGCGCCGTTGCGGGCAGGTACATCAGCAGCCCTTCGGCGAGCCACGCCGACGGCGCCGCGGGGTCGAACCCGCCGTCGGTCAGCGCGGCAGGCCAGTCGCCGCGCAGGTCGACCGCCACCTCGCGGCGGTCGGCGCGCGGGGCGTCACCGTGGGCGGCGAGGACCTCCCGCTTGAACTGCAACACCTGCGGCTGGTCGAGCTCGTAGACGACGGTGCCGTCCCGCCACGGCAGCCGGTAGGCCCGCGAGTCCAGGCCCGCCGCGACCAGGACCACTTGTCGCACACCGGCTTCGGCGGCGGCGATGAAGTAGGTGTCGAAGTAGCGGGTGCGCGCGCCCTGGAAGTCGACGAACGCCGCGCCGAACTCCGAGGCGAGCGGGTGGTCGGGTGCCTTGCCGTCCAGCAGGGCGGTCCAGTCACCGCCCGCCGCGCGGCAGAACACCGAGGCGTAGGGATCGACGGCGAGCGGTTCCGCCTTCTGCGCCTCCAGCGCCCGCGACGCGGCGACGAACAGCGCCGTGGAGCCGACGGAGGTGGTGATGTCCCAGGAGTCGTCGTCGGTGCGCACGCGGGCGAGGCTACGCCGCTTCGCTGACAGCTTCCTGACCGCCGAGCCCGCCGAGACTACGGTTGTTGACACGTTTTCCGCCGATTCCCGTCAACAACCGTAGTCTCGGCGCACGTGGCTGCTCCGTGGAACGTCAACATCCACTACGACGCGACCATCGACCGGTGTGTGCCGCTCGACGCGGCGTCGGTGCTCGACGTGGGTTGCGGCGACGGGTTCCTCGCCGCCCGGTTGGCTCGGCGGGTGCCGCGGGTGGTAGCGGTGGACGTCGACGCCCCGGTACTGCAGCGAGCCCGTGAGCGCTTTCCCGACGCACCCGTCGAATGGCTGCGCGGCGACGTGCTCACCATGGACGAGCTCGGCCGCTTCGACGCGGTGGTGTCCAACGCCGCGCTGCACCACCTCCCGGACACCCGGGCCGCACTGCGGCGACTGCGGTCGTTGGTGGCGCCGGGCGGGACCCTTGCCGTCGGGGCGCTGGCCCGACCCGGTTGGCGTCACCTGCCCTGGGCGACCCGGAGTTTCGTGGCGACGGGCGCGATGCTCCTGGTCCGCACGAAGTGGGAGCACACCGCACCGATCGTGTGGCCGCCGCGCGACGACGTGCACACGCTCAGGCGCCACGTCGCCGAGGAACTACCAGGGGCGACGGTGCGGCTGCTGATGATGGGTCGGGTGTTGATCTTCTGGCGGGCGCCGTCGTGACGCGCTCGGCTCGCCCGTTCACTCCGGCGCGGGCCACATTCCGCGATCGCGGTGGGAGTCGATGCGATCGAGCATGCCGCCGTAGGTGGGTTGACTCGTCGTGGCCAGGAAGTCGGTCGGGAAACCCATCGACACGGCGCTGACCTCGTCGAGGCGCGTCATCGTGTCAGCGTCGAGCGTCACCAGCAGACATCCGGCGTTGTCCTCGAACTGCGCCACCGTGCGGGCGCCGATGATCGGGATGACCTGTGCGGGCTGCCGTTGACGCAACCACGCCAGCGCCACCTGCGGCGACGAAGATCCCAGCTGGGCGGCGACGTCGCCGACGGCGCGGGCGATCGCCAGGCTTCTCTCGTCGAGTTCTCGGAAGCTGACGGTATCCAGGCGCCGGCCGCCCTGGCTTGCCCCGCCGCCGGCGTACTTGCCGCTGAGGATGCCCGAAGCCAGCGGTGACCACGCCACCACGGTGATGTCGAGTGCGCGGGCCATGGGAAGGAGTTCGCGCTCCGGAGTGCGCTCGATCAGGTTGTACTCGATCTGCAGGCCGACGAACGGCGACCAGCCACGCAGTTCCGCGATGGTGTGACAGCGCGCCACCACCCATGCCGGCGCGTCCGAGATCCCGACGTACAGGACCTTGCCGGAGCGGACCAGGTCGTCGAGCGCGCGCATCACCTCGGCCTCCGGCGTGAGGAAGTCCCAGGCGTGCACCCACAACAGATCGACGTAGTCGGTTCCCAGCCGCCGCAGCGACCGTTCGACCGATTGCACCATGGACTTGCGGCTGTTGCCTGCGGCGTTCGGGTCGGTGCCCGGCGGCGCGTCGGTGTACTTGGTGGCGATGACCACCTCGTGGCGGTGCCCGGTGATCAGCCGGCCGAGGTACTCCTCCGAACGGCCCTCGGCGTAGATCTCGTTCGCCGTGTCGACGAGGTTGCCGCCGGCGTCGCGGAAGGCCGAGTAGATGGCGCCTGCCTCGTCCTCCCCGGTCCCCCACCCCTGCGCACCGAACGTCATTGTGCCCAATGCTATCTCGGAGACACGCAGGCCACTGTTGCCCAGGAGTCGATACCGCATGAGGAGTCCTATGACCGTGCCGCGGCTTGCAGTACGCCGCGGTCGCCTTCCTCGTAGAGCCGCTGTATCGCCATGTCGGTGACCTGCCAGCCGGCGGGCCCGAGTTGCAGACGGTGGGTGTAGACCCCGCCAAGCGTCCAGGATCGGCCGTCGAACCAGTGCGAGGCTCGTACGTGTGAGAGCGCGATCGCTCCAGCGCCCTCCGGAGAGACCACGACGTTGGTGATCTGGTGCTGGGTGGCGTCCAGACCGCCGAGCGTGGCGCGCCACTGCTCCAGCAGGGCCGCGCGCGTCACTGTGGCCGCCTCACCGCCGAACACACTGACGTAGTCGGTGGTCACCTCGTCGGCCAGCAGTGTGCCCACCCGCTCCCACTGGCGCAGATCCGCGAACAGCCCGACACCCGTGACCGTGTCGGTGATCGCCGACCGATCCTCGGTGGTCAACGAGCCGGTATGCGCCGCGCCGGGAACGGCCGTCATCCCGAACGTCGACATCAGCACTGCTGCAGTCGCCAGCACGGTCTTCATCAGGGTCCCTCCGCGAGCAGCGCTTCTCGGCCGTGACCGGACCGACGCTAGTACGGCGGCCGGCACCGGGCACCGGGCGAACGCGAAATGAGCAAGATCGGTCCGGTGGACACCACGGGGCCAGCCTCAGAACGCTGGAGCGAGATCGCCGAAGAACCGGCGGTACGTCCTGCGGAACTGCGACAGGTCGGCGATACCGATCTCGTCGGCGGTCGCGCGCACCGTGGTGCCGGCGGTGAGCGAACGGTGCGCACGCTCCATCCGGACGGCCATCGCATAGGTCGCCGGTGTGACACCGGCGGTCCGCCGGAATGCTCGGTGAAAGTGGTACGGGCTCATCAACGCAACGGCGGCCATCTCGTCGAGCGTCACCACCCGGCGGTGATGGGCGCGCAGGTGGACGCCCACCCGCCTCAGCGTGGCGGGGTCGAGCCGGCCGCCGTGCCCACGAGGCCGCCGACCGCCGAGATGGGTCACTGCCACGTGCACCGCAACATTGGCGATCAGTGCTGACGCGGCCGACGGCGCCACCGCGGCGCCGCGAAGGACTGCCGTGCGGAACGCGACACACGTGCCCCAGATGACGTCGTCGTCGGGCAGCTGGCGGTACTCCTCCAGGTCAGCCCAGCGGCAGCCGGTGCGCGCGCCCACCTCCACGAGCAACGCCGGGGCCGGACGGATGTCCACGCTCTCGGAGGGTTCGGCGACGTCGAGCCAGGTGATGCTGCGCGGCCCGGTCAACCCGACCGTGCCCGCAGCGAAGGACCGGACGTGCGACGCCCCCGATCCCACGCGGATCTCCGCCGCGCGGTGGCCGGTGAACGACACCCCGAATCCGAACGGTTCACTGCGCGAGGTGAACCCGCCCGCGCGGTGCGGAGGGAGCCGGTTGACCTCCACGACCCCGGCCGGACAGCCGACTTCGGTGGATCCCGTCCTCCACATCCCGACCTCCGGACCGGTCATGCGCACTTGCGTCCGCGACCGGTCTGATCACCGGCCGCTTACCGGCCTCAGCGTAGGCGATTCTCAGACATGTTGTCTCTCAACGACTGGAGCCGAGGGGTGAGCCCGACTAGACCAGCGGCTTGCCGGTGCGGATGCGCCGGTCGAGGTCCTTGAGCAGCACGTTGAACGGGAACTGCCGGATGAAGCCCGGCGCCAGGTCGTTCGCTGTCCGCAGCACGGTCATCAGGCGGTCGAACCGGCGCTGGTGTCCGGCGTCCCACGGCAATCGCATCTCCTCGCGGAACCGTTGCGGCAGAAAGCCGGTGGTGATCAGCAGGTTGGCCGCGTCGAGGCGGCGCTGGACGGCGGGCGGCAGCCGGACGCCACGGATGCGGCCCGCGGCGATGGGGAACAGGTACTCGCGCACCGTGTCATCGATGTGGACCTGGTCGAGCGACTCCTGCCAGTACTTGTCGAACGCCGCACGGTCGGCCGGCCACATCTCCAGTGGCACCTGCAGCGTCGTGCCCAGCGTCGCACTGTCGCGGTAGTGCTCGTCGGCGGTCTCGTCGTCCATCTCGCCGATGAAGATGCGCTGGATGTCGACGCCGCCCTTGTACAGGCACGCGGCCACCCACAGCTGAAGATCCTTGTCGAACGCGTGGTACTTCACCGGGCTCTCGTCGGTCGAGTACACCTGCGCGTGGGCCGTGTTCACCGCGCGCCGGTAGGCCGCCTTCTGCGCGTCGGTGCCGCGGGTCGCGACGGCCAGGTAGGTGAACGTGGTGCGGGCGCGCTTGATCGGGTGCAGGTCGATGCGGCCGCTGTCGACACGGCTCTCGTACACGCCGTAGCCGACGCCCGGCCGGGCCAGCTGCATGATCACGTTGGCCGGGCCTGCCAGCAGCGCGACGCCCATCAGGCCGTCGTCCCGGGTGGCTCGGCGGCCGGCGAGCAGTGACCGGCGCGCAGCGGGTCGCGGCCGTGCCGGCTCGCTGACCGCGCGCTCGACGTGCGGGACCGGCTCGGTGACCGTCATCGGGCACTCCTCGTCGATAAAAGTGATAACGAATGTTTCCTGATATTGCCCTGCGCCGCTGACGGGTGTCAAGATGGGCGGATGGCACAGGTCCGGCCGTACCGCGGCGTCGAGGCGCCCGAGCGGCTGGCCCAGCGCAGACGCCGGTTCCTCGAGGCCGGCCTCGCCCTGCTCGGCTCCGCCGGCGACGACCTGGCGGACCTGACCGTGCGGGCGATCTGCCGGGAGGCCGGTGTCGGCGTCCGGTACTTCTACGAGGGCTTCACCGACAAGGACGACTTCGTCGGTGCGGTGTTCGACTGGGTGATCGCCGACATCGCGGCCACCACCCAGGCCGCCGCGGCCGCGGCGGCGCCGAAGGACCAGACGCGGGCGGTGATGACCGAGATCGTTCGCACGGTCGACGGCGACGCCCGCATCGGCCGGCTGCTGTTCAATTCGCAGCTGTCCAACGCCGTGGTGGTGCGCAAGCGTGCGGAATCAGGCGCCCTGTTCGCGATGCTGTCCGGCCGGCACGTCAGTGCCGCGCTACGCCGCGACGAGAACGAACGCATCAAGGCGACAGCACATTTCGTCGTCGGCGGCGTCGGGCAGACCATCAGCGCCTGGCTGGACGGCGAACTGGCACTGGCTCCGGATCAGCTCGTCGACCAGCTGACCGCGATCATCGACGACCTCAGCGAACCGCGGCTGTTCCGCGACTGAGCGTCCGGTCAGCCTGCGTCTTCGGCGGAGTCTGCGCTTCCTCGTCAGTGAATTCGCGTGTCCAGCAGGCGAATTCGAGCGTAACGCCATCGGGATCGAAGAAGTAGAACGATCGCACGTAGACGCCCGGATGGACCGTGGCCGACACCTGCATCTCGCTCTCGTCGTGATTGAGGATGGGCCCGACGCGGACGCCCTTCTCCTTCAATTTCCGGCGGTACTCGTCGAACTTCTCGGCGGGCACATGGAAGGCGAGGTGGTTCATCGAGCCGGTGGCACTGACGATCTCGCCGATGCCCGGGATCGCCGCGGGCGAGGACACCCCCGGCACCCCGTCCGGCGCGTCGCGGAACCAGAAGAACGCGACACAGTCACCGTTTCCGGCGTCGAAGAAGAAGTGCTGGCCGACGCCACCCGGCAGGTCGAGCGACTTGATCAGCGGCATCCCCAGCACGTTGCTGTAGAAGTCGACGGTCTTCGCCATGTCCGAACAAACCAGTGCCACATGGTTGATGCCACCGAGTTCGAACTCGCGGTTCGGATTGTGCGGCTTGATCATGCTCGGCTCCTGTGGTTATGGCGAAAAACCGGTCAAGCGGCAGAACTGAATCTAACATCGGTTTCAGACCCGCTCAATGCCCGGAGAGGGGTTCACCGGCTGTGACGACTGCGCCCCGCCACGCCCGCCGCCGGCATACCCGTGCGGCCGCCAGCTCTTCTGCGCGTGCGGCACTCACCCACGAGGCCAGGGTGTCCTCAGTCGACCTCGATATCGCCGAATGCCGTTCCGAGATGCGTCAACTCCGATGTGCCGTGGCGGTGCTGTCGATGCTTGACCACTTCTGCTACACACGATGGACGGGGGGCAGGGCCGCGCGGCTCGTCGACGACGACGCGTGCGTCCCGACCCCCGCCGACATCTTCTGTCGGACGATCTACGGCCGGGGGGCTGGGGGAACATGACGAGGACAGCAGGCACACCGGGGGTCACCCGCGAATTCGTTGGGCTCGACTCGCCCACTGCGCGACGGGCCGGTTCGGGCGGGCACCCTTGCCAGGGCATCTACTACCGGGGCGTGGGCCGCAAACCCAAGGTGGCGATGATCGCCGCCCACTACCAGATCGACTTCTCCGAGCACTACCTCGCGGAGTACATGGCCACCCGCGGCATCGGCTTCCTCGGCTGGAACACCCGGTTCCGCGGCTTCGAGAGCAGTTTCCTGCTCGACCACGCACTGGTCGACGTCGGCGTCGGCGTCCGATATCTGCGCGAGGTGCAGAACATCGAAACAGTTGTGCTGCTCGGGAACTCAGGCGGCGGATCACTGATGGCCGCGTACCAGGCGCAGGCGCTGGACCGCCACATCACGCCGCTGGAAGGTATGCGCCCCGCGGCCGGCTTCATGGACCTGCCGCCCGCCGACGGCTACATCGCCAGCGCGGCACATCCCGGCAGGCCCGACGTGCTCACCGCCTGGATGGACGCCGCCGTGACCGACGAGAACGACCCGGTGTCAACCGATCCCGATCTCGACCTGTTCGACATGGGCAACGGGCCGCCCTACTCGGCCGAGTTCGTGAAGCGCTACCGGGCGGCGCAGGTCGCACGCAACGAGGCGATCACCGACTGGGCCGAGGCCGAACTGAAACGGGTGCAGGCCGCCGGTTTCTCCGACCGCCCGTTCAACGTGATGCGCACCTGGGCGGATCCACGCATGGTGGATCCCACCCTCGATGCCAACAGGCGCCCACCGAACATGTGTTATGTCGGACCGCCGGCGAAGGCCAACCGCTCGGCGCACGGCGTCGCCTCGGCATGCACATTGCGCAACTGGATCAGTATGTGGAGCTTGCGGCACTCCCAGACGCGCGCAGAACCGCACCTTGCCCGCATCACCTGCCCCGCCCTGATCATCAACGCCGAGCAGGACACCGGCGTGTTCCCGTCCGACGCCCAGCGCATCTGCGGCGCGCTGGCGAGTGAGGACAAGACGATGCGCTCCATCGACTCCGACCACTACTTCACCACTCCGGGCGCGCGAAGCGAGCTGGCCGATCTCGTCGCGAAGTGGATCGGTAAGCGTTGGCGCTGAGGGTGCTGGCGCACTTCACCCCCGGGGGCAAGGTGCTCGATCTGCTGGCCGCCGAGTCCGACTGGCTCGACGTACGGTTCTGCGCCGAAGACGACGACGCAACGCTGCACCGGGAGCTGCCCGACGCCGAGGTGATCTGGCATGTGCTGCGTCCGCTGTCAGGAGACGATGTCCGGCGGGCCACCCGCTGCAGGCTGATCCACAAACTCGGCGCCGGGGTCAACACCATCGACGTCGACGCGGCGTCCGAACGCGGCATCGCGGTCGCCAACATGCCCGGCGCGAACGCCCCTTCGGTGGCCGAGGGCACCGTCCTGCTCATGCTCGCCGCGCTTCGTCGGCTTCCCGAGCTCGACCGCGCCACCCGCGCCGGCGAGGGCTGGCCGACGGATCCCCGTCTCGGCGAGATCGTCCGCGACATCGGCGGCGGAACCGTCGGGCTGGTCGGCTACGGCAATGTCGCGCAGCGGGTGGCGACGATCGTCGGTGCGATGGGTGCGACGGTTCTGCACACCAGCACTCGCGACGACGGACGTCCGGGCTGGCGGGCGCTGCCCGACCTGCTGGCCGCCAGCGACATCGTCTCGCTGCATCTTCCGCTCACGCCGGGCACCGCCGGACTGCTCGACCGGGCGGCTCTGGCCCGCATGCGGCCCGACGCGGTGCTCGTCAACACCTCGCGCGGCCCGATCGTCGACGAGTCGGCCCTGGCGGATGCGCTGCGCTCCGGCCGACTGGCGGCGGCGGGACTCGACGTGTTCGGCGAGGAGCCCGCACCCCCGGACCATCCGCTGTTCGGCCTGCCGAACGTGGTCGTGACCCCGCACGTGGCCTGGTGCACCGCGGACACCATGCGCCGCTACCTGGCCGAGGGAGTCGAGAACTGCCGTCGCCTGTTGGACGGCCGGGACCTGGTGAACGTGGTGAACCAGGCGGGGTAACCTGGCCCCCAACCGACCGGTTAATAGGGACGGCCCTCAGGAGGCACGGCATGCCCATCGCGATCACCCCCGAACACACCGACCTCGCCGAATCGGTGCGGTCCCTGGTGGCGCGGGTTGCGCCCTCGGAGGTGCTGCACGAGGCGCTCGAGAACCCGATCCCCAACCCGCCGCCGTTCTGGAAGGCCGCCGCCGAGCAGGGCCTGCACGGGGTGCACCTGGCCGAAGGCGTCGGAGGTCAGGGGTTCGGGATCCTCGAGCTGGCCGTCGTGGTCGCCGAGTTCGGCTACGGCGCGGTGCCGGGGCCGTTCGTGCCGTCGGCGATCGCCAGTGCGCTCGTCGCTGCGCACGACGCCGGGGCCGACGTGCTGAGCGGACTGGCATCGGGCGAGGTGATCGCCTCGTACGCCATCGACTCCGGCCTCACCGCCACCCGCCACGGTGACGGCCTGGTCATCCGCGGCGAGGTGCGCGCCGTCCCGGCGGCCGCCCAGGCCTCGGTGCTGGTGCTGCCCGTCGCCATCGAGAGCGGCGAGGAGTGGGTGGTTCTCGACGCCGAGGCGCTCGAGATCGAACCCGTCCAGAGCGTGGACCCGTTGCGCCCGGTCGCCGACGTGCGCGCCAACGCCGTCGAGGTGTCCGAGGACCGGGTGCTGGCGAACGTCAGCCGCACCCTGGCCCGCGCGCTGATCTCCACCCTGCTGTCCGCCGAAGCCGTCGGCGTCGCGCGGTGGGCCACCGACACCGCCACCGGCTACGCCAAGATCCGCGAGCAGTTCGGCAGGCCGATCGGTCAGTTCCAGGCGATCAAGCACAAGTGCGCCGAGATGGTCGCCGACACCGAGCGGGCCACCGCCGCGGTGTGGGATGCCGCCCGCGCGATCGACGAGGCGCGGGAGAACTCCGGCGGGCAGGAGCGCAGCGACTCGGGGATAAAGACAGACAACAGTTATGAATTCGCCGCCGCGGTGGCGGCCACCCTCGCGCCCGCCGCGGGTCAGCACTGCGCGCAGGAGTGCATCCAGGTGCACGGCGGCATCGGCTTCACCTGGGAACACGACACCAACGTGTACTACCGGCGCGCGCTGGCGCTCGCGGCGAGCTTCGGCCGGTCCGCCGACTACACCCAGCAGGTCGTCGACACCGCGACTGCCACCGGCATGCGCAGCATCGACATCGACCTGGATCCCGACACCGAGAAGCTGCGCGAGGAGATCCGCTCGGAGGTCGCCGCGCTCAAGGACATGGAGCGCGGCGAGCGCATCACCGCGATCGTCGAGGGCGGCTGGGTGCAACCACACCTGCCGAGGCCGTGGGGCCGCGCGGCCGCCCCCGTCGAACAGATCATCATCGCCCAGGAGTTCGCCTCCGGGCGGGTGAAGCGTCCGCAGATGGGCATCGCCGCCTGGCTGATCCCGTCGATCGTCGCGTTCGGCACCGACGAGCAGAAGCAGCGCTTCCTGCCGCCGACCTTCCGCGGCGAGATGATCTGGTGCCAGCTGTTCTCCGAGCCGGGCGCGGGTTCCGACCTGGCCAGCCTCACCACCAAGGCCACCAAGGTCGACGGCGGGTGGCGCATCACCGGCCAGAAGATCTGGACCACCGGAGCGCAGTACTCGCAGTGGGGCGCCTTGCTGGCGCGCACCGACCCGAGCGCGCCGAAACACAATGGCATCACCTACTTCCTGCTCGACATGGCGAGTGACGGCGTCGAGGTCAAGCCGCTGCGCGAGCTGACCGGCAACGCGATGTTCAACACCGTCTTCATCGACGACGTGTTCGTGCCCGACGATCTGGTGCTCGGTGAGGTCGACCGCGGGTGGGAGGTCAGCCGCAACACGCTGACCAATGAGCGGGTGTCGATCGGCAGCAGTGAGCCGCCGTTCCTGGCCAATCTCGAGGGCTTCGTGGAGTTCGTGCGCGACGGGCAGTTCGACCAGATCGCGCAGCACCGTGCCGGTCAGCTGATCGCCGAGGGCCACGCCGCCAAGCTGCTCAACCTGCGCTCGACGCTGCTCACCCTCGCCGGCGGCGACGCGATGCCCTCGGCGGCCATCTCCAAGCTGCTCTCGATGCGCACCGGTCAGGGTTACGCCGAGTTCGCGGTCTCGTCCTTCGGCACCGACGGCGTGATCGGGGACCCGAAGACGCTGCCGGGCAAGTGGGTCGAGTACCTCCTGGGCAGCCGGGCGACCACCATCTACGGCGGCACCACCGAGGTGCAGCTGAACATCATCGCCGAACGGCTGCTCGGGCTGCCGCGCGACCCGTAGCCCGCCGCCCGTCCGCGAGTGTGAACCTGGCGACGGTTTCGGTGCCAGACTCGTCGTGGAGTTCACACTCGCAGGAGGGGCCACCACGAGCGCCGACGTCACGCTGAGACAGCTGCGGTACTTCGTCGTGCTCGGCGAGGAACTGAACTACCGGCGCGCCGCCGAACGCCTCTTCATCACGCAGCCCGCACTGTCGACGGCGATCAAACAGCTCGAGCACCAGTTCGGCGTCCTGCTGTTCAACAGGAGTACGCGCGAGGTCGCGCTGACCGACCTGGGGGCGGCGTGGCTGCCGCAGGTGCAGCAGGCGATCTCCGGGGTCGACGCCGTCGTCGACAACCTGGTCATCCTGTCGGGCACCCGGCAGGGCGTGCTGCGGGTCGGGTACCTCATCGGCACCGGCGCGGACCTGCTGTTCCGCGTGGTCCGCCACTTCGAGGCGGCCTATCCCGAGGTCAGCGTCGAGCCCATCGAGTACGACTTCTCCGATCCGACAGCGGGTCTGGCCGACGGGAGCACCGAGGTCGCGATCATCCGGCCACCGGTCGACCTGCCGGAGCACCGGATGCTCGTGCTCGACTCCGAGTCGTGGATGGCGTGCCTGCCGCGGGATCACCCGCTCGCCGACCGCCGCGAGGTCGAGATCGCCGAACTGCTCGACGACCCCATCGTGTGCGCTCCGCTGACGGCGGGCACCTGGCGCGACTACTGGCTGGCGATGGACGCCCGCGGCAACCGGCCGCCGGCGATCGCCGCCGTGGCGGCGACCTACGAGGCCGAGACGACGTCGATCGCGCGCGGTCTCGGCATCAGCTTCACCACCTCGTCGGTGGCCCGGTTCTATGACCGGCCGGGCATCGTTTACGTGCCGATAACGGACCGGCCGCCCAGCTACACCGCGCTGGCGTGGCACCCGCAGAAGCTCTCACCCCAGGCGGATGCGCTGGTCAGGCACGTGCAGTCGCAGTGGAGCTTCGGCGAGGCGGCGCACGACGCCGATCATTCATAAGCCGTCGTTATGAGTACATCAATACCTCGAACTTCCGGTGTCCGGCCGATGACGCTTTTCTGTCTTCAGGTGTTCTTCCCATCGGTTTGACCTGGAGCGACCATGACTGACGCAATGACATCACCTACTCATTCAGAACAGCGACCTCCGACGCCGGACGCCGAGGACGCCAAGCTCGCCGAACTCGGCTACACGCAGAAGCTCGACCGCTCGGTCGGCACGCTGGCCTCGTTCGCCATCGGCTTCGCGACGATCAGCGCCACCACCGCGGTGTTCACCGGCTTCGGCGCCGGCTACTTCACCGCGGGCGCACCGTTCGTGTGGACGCTGCTGCTGGCCGGCGCGGTGTTCGCGCTGTGGACGTTCATCGCCGCGGACCTCACCGCCAAACTGCCGCTGGCCGGTTACTCCTACCAGTGGATCAGCCGTATCAACGGCCCGGACCTCGCCTGGTTCACCGGCTTCATCGCGCTGATGGGCTGGGTGTGCGGCATGACCGGCGTCGGCTTCATCCTGTCCGGCTATCTCGGCGGACTGTTCGGCTGGAGCATGACCCAGAGCACCCAGATCCTGCTGGCCATCGCCGTCGTGTTCGTCTGCGTGCTGATCAACATCTACGGCGTCCGGTTCGCCACGATGGTCAACAACATCGGCGTCAGCCTGGAACTCGTCATCACCGTCGGCGCCACCGCACTGATCGCGATCATCGCCTTCTCGGCGCCGGAGAACCACCAGCCGATCTCGGTGCTGTTCACCGGTGGCGAGTCCGGCGACAAGGACTCGTACATGCTGGCGTGGCTGGCCGCAGCGCTCGGCCCGTTCTTCGGCCTGATCGGCGTGGAGTCCGGCGCCGACGTCGCCGAGGAGACCAAGGACGCCCGCCGCGTCGTGCCCCGGACGATGTTCTACGCCCTGGTCACCTCGATCGTCATCGAACTGCTGATGTACGTCGTGTACGTGCTGGCCATTAAGGACGCCGCAGCGGTCGAGGCCAACGCCGCCGCGCCCATCGAGGAGATCATCACCCAGCAGGCCGGGCCCGTCGTCACCAAGATCGTCGTCGCCATCGCCCTGACGAACATCCTCGCCTGTCTGCTGGCCAACATCCTGGTCGCCACCCGGCTCACCTATTCGATGGCCCGCGACAACATGCTGCCGTTCTCCCAGGTGTGGCGGCACGTCTCGCCGAAGAGCAAGGCGCCCACCTACGCGGTGCTCGGGCTGGGTTGCCTGTCGACGGTGCTGCTGCTCTCGGCGCTGGTCAACGAGAAGGCGTTCAACTACATCATCGGCATCGCCTCGCTGCTGTTCTTCTTCGTCTACATCCTGCAGACCATCGGACTGCTGGTCGGCTACCACAAGGGCACCATCCCGCAGGGCGAACCGGGCACCTTCGACCTCGGCCGGTTCCGGTTGCCGCTCTACGTCACCGCACTGGTGGTGTTCGTCGGCGTCGCGATCGCTCTGCTGTTCCTCCCGCAGTTCACCAGCAACAAGTGGATCTTCCTCGGCATCGTGGTGCTGGCCGCCCTGTGGTGGGCCACCGGCTTGAAGTCGCGGCTGCGCAGCGGATCCGCCGGCGCCACCTACGCAAAGACCCACGGCATCTGACCCACCCCCGCTGACTCCGCGTCCACGGCACCGGGCACTCGCACGTCCGCGCCGTGGACGCAGGGTCGACGCAACCATGAAGGGACACATCATGACCAGCACTCTCGGCACCAGCAACCTCGTCGCCGTCGAACCCGGCGCAATCCGGGAAGCCACGCCGCCCGGTTCGGTGATCCAGTACAGCGACTACGAGCTCGACACGTCCAGCCCGTTCGCCGGGGGCGTGGCGTGGATCGAGGGCGAGTACATGCCCGCCGAGGACGCGAAGATCTCGATCTTCGACACCGGGTTCGGCCACTCCGACCTGACCTACACCGTCGCACATGTGTGGCACGGCAACATCTTCCGGCTCGGTGACCATGTGGACCGCCTCCTCGACGGCGCCGCCAAGCTGCGCCTCGACCCGGGGGTGTCCAAGGACGAACTCGCCGAGATCACCAAGCGCTGCGTCAGCCTCTCGCAACTCCGTGAGTCGTTCGTGAACCTCACCGTCACGCGCGGTTACGGAAAACGCAAGGGCGAGAAGGACCTGACGAAGCTGACCCACCAGGTGTACATCTACGCGATCCCGTACCTGTGGGCATTCCCGCCCCACGAGCAGATCTTCGGCACCACCGCGATCGTCCCGCGCCACGTACGCCGCGCGGGGCGCAACACCGTCGACCCGACGATCAAGAACTACCAGTGGGGCGACCTGACGGCGGCGAGCTTCGAGGCCAAGGACCGCGGCGCACGCACCGCGATCCTGCTCGACTCGGACAGCTGTGTCGCCGAAGGCCCGGGCTTCAACGTCTGTGTCGTCAAGGACGGCAAGTTGGCGTCGCCGTCAAGGAACGCGTTGCCGGGCATCACCCGCAAGACGGTGTTCGAGCTCGCCGATGCGATGGGCATCGAGGCCACCCTGCGCGACGTCACCAGCCACGAACTCTACGACGCCGACGAGCTGATGGCCGTCACCACCGCCGGTGGCGTCACCCCCATCAACTCACTCGACGGTGAACCGATCGGCGACGGCGCGCCCGGCCCGATGACCGTCGCGATCCGGGACCGGTTCTGGGCCCTGATGGACGAGCCCGGCCCACTGATCGAGGCGATCGAGTACTGAGCGCGGACGCCGTCAGGCGAGGGTCGCGCGAAGCACCGCGAGCGCCGCGGCGCTTCGATCCAGCCGGCCGGGCTCCGGCAGTGCCAGCCTCGGCCACCATGGGATGTCCATGTCGATGTCGCCGAGCCCGCCGAGGATTCCGCAGGCAAGCGCCGCGACGGTGTCGGTGTCACCGCCGAGCATCACGGCATCGCGCACCGCGTCCGCCAGGCCCCGACGCCGCTGTCCGGTACGCCGGACCACCGTGATGACGGCCGCCGCCGTCTCGATTCCGTCCAGCGACACTCCATCGCGGCCCGGCCGCCAGTCACCGGCGAAGGCATCCGACAACGGCGACCACACGGTGTCCGCCCTGGCGAATCGGCCTCTGACGTAACGCACCTCGGTGGCGGCCGCCTCGAGGACAGCGTCGATTGCGGCCGCTTCGACGGCAGTTGCGGCCATCGCCGTCACCACGCAGGCGGCGCCGACGGCCCCCGCGGCGCCATGGGTGGTGCGGGACAGCCGCGTCACGACGCGGCGCCGCAGCCCGGCCGCCGCCGTCGGAATGCCCCAGCCGATCGGCAACGCCCGCATGGCGGCGCCGTTCGTGTCACCGGTGCTTGCACGCAGACCCCCGGTGGCACCGAACCGTTCGACGGCGGCGTGGGTGCTCGGACCGATCCCTCGGATGCCGGGCACCGCCTCGACGAGGCGAGTGAGGAAGTCCCGCTCGTCCACGTGGGCGCCGCGGTCGGCGAGGTAGTCGGCGACCAGCAGCATCAGTGCCGTGTCATCGGAGGTGGCGCCCGGTGGCCACCCCGCGCGACGCGGCACCTCCGCCACGGCCCCGGGGTCGATGGCCGCCGGCCGGTAACCCTCCCAGGGCACACCCGTGGCGTCCCCGACGGCGAACGCCACGAGCGCCGCGCGGATCCTGTCCTCGAGCGCCGTCATTTCTCCAGCCTGCCCCGCGAGACGGTTCGGGGCGATCGGTCCGGGTAGCCGATGTCCACCTACACCGCCGTGGTGGTCGTGGTGGCGGGCATCGCGATCGCGGTCTACGCGCTTGCGGCGCGCGAGTCGCTGATGCTGGTGGCGCCGGCGATACCCGGTGCGGCCATCATGGGCGCGCAGGCCGTCACCTGACGCTCAGCTGCCCGCCGAGATCAGCGTGTCCCAGGCCGAGAGTGCCGAGCGTGCAATGGCTTCCAACGTCACCCGGTCCGCACCGTCCCTGGCCTGGATGGACATGCCCTGCTGGACGGTGACGTAGAACCGGGCGATGGCCGATAAGTCGGCGCTCGCCGGGATCTCGCCGTTCTCGACGCCCTCGGTGAGCCGGGCAGCCAGGTCGAGGGTGTTCTGTTCGCGCATCTCGGTGAGGTCGGCACGTACGGCATCAGTCGCACCGTTGGCGTGCAGCGCCGACAGGACCACGAGGCAGCCGGCCGGGCAATCGCCGCGGGTGAACGAACTGGCGGTCGCCATGAGGAAGCCTTCCACGGCGCCGAACGCGGTGTCGGCGTCGGTGACCGCGGACCAGATCTCACCGCCCACGTTCTGCGTGTAGTGGCTCACCGCCTCACGGAACAGGTCGTCCTTGGCGCCGAAGGCGGCGTAGAGACTGGTCGAACCAATCCCCATCGCCGAGGTGAGATCGGCGATCGAGGTGCCTTCGAACCCTCTGTCCCAGAACAACTCCATCGCCCGCTCCAGCGCGCGGGTCCGATCGAACCCCCTCGGCCTGCCACGTGCCGCCACAGCGATTCAGCCTCCAAACATTTTCTGCAACGAATACTACAGAAATGTCTTGACGCCGCGCCAGCCGCCTGCCTAAATTTGCAGCGATCACTACAGAAATGGAGCCGGCAATGGCAGCACTCGACGGGAAACGGGCATTCGTGACAGGCGGAAGCCGGGGAATCGGCGCGGCGATCGCGAGAAGGCTGGCGAGCGACGGCGCCGCCGTCGCGGTGGGTTACGAACGGTCGGCGCACGCCGCGAACGCGGTCGCCGACGAGATCACCACCGCGGGCGGACGTGCCGTCGCAGTGCAGATGGCCGCCGACGATCCGGCCTCGATCGCGCGCGCCGTCGACGAGGCAGCCGGGGCGCTCGGCGGTCTCGACATCCTGGTCAACAACGCGGGCATCTATCGTGGCGGCCCCATCGAGGAGATGACACTCGACGACGTCGACGCGACATTGAACGTCAACGTCCGTGCCGTGATGCTGGCGTCACAGGCGGCCCTGCGACACCTGCCGGCCGGGGGGCGCATCATCTCGACGGGCAGCAACCTGGCAAGCCGCGTACCCGAGGCCGGGGCAAGCCTCTACTCGGCGAGCAAGGCTGCGCTGATCGGCTGGACGCAGGGCCTGGCCCGCGACCTCGGACCGCGCCGAATCACCGTCAACGTCGTGCATCCCGGCTCCACCGACACCGACATGAACCCGGCAGACGGACCGCAGGCCGAGGCGCAGCTCGCAAGGATGGCGATTCCGCAGTACGGCAAGCCGGCGGACGTCGCCGCCCTCGTCGCGTTCGTGGCCGGACCGGAGGGTGGCTCGATCAACGGAGCCGGGCTGACCGTGGACGGTGGAGCCAACGCGTGACGTCTGCTGACGCAGATGCCGACCAGGTCCTGCGTCGGGTTTTCGTCCTGCTCGCGCCCGCGATCGCATTGGTGGTGGCGACCGAGTTCATCGTCGTCGGCCTGCTGCCGTCGATCGCCACGGACCTCGGCGTGCCGCTCTCGATCGCCGGCCGGCTGACTGCGGTCTTCGCGATCGCCGCGGCGGCGGCGGGACCGGTCGTCACGCTCGTCGTGAGCCGAGTGCCGCCGCGGGCTCTGCTCGCCGCGGTGCTCGTTGTGTACGCGGCAGGCAACGGCGTCGTCGCGCTGGCAACCGACATCACGCCGATGCTGCTTGCGCGGGCCGTTCAGGGGGCGTTGCTTCCGCCGTTCGTGGGTCTGGGAACCGCTGAAGTCCTGCGGATGGCGCCCGCGGCATCGCGTGGCCGCGCCCTCGCCAAGGCCAATCTCGGCTTCGTCCTCGGCGTGCTGCTCGCATTGCCCGCGGGCATCGCGCTGGCGCAGGGCGGCAACTGGCGTCTGTCGTTCGTCGTGCTGGCTGTCGCCCCGTTGCCGGTGGCCCTCGCCATGGCTCTGCTCTTTCCACGCAGCCGGCGGATGCACGACGGGCCCCCGGCTGGTCTCGCAGATCAACTCGCGCTGCTGCGCCGCCCCCTGTTCCTCGGTCACCTCGCGCTGTCGGTGGCGATCTTCGCCGCCATGTTCTCGGCCTACACGTATCTCGGCGCCTGGTTCGAGGACGTCATGGGGCTGGACCTGAAGCGCCTTGCGCTGGCACTGCTGCTGTTCGGCGCCGTTGGCGTCGCGGGTAATTCAGTTGCGGAACGTGTCGCGGACCGGCGGCCGCTTGCGGCGACCGTGGTCACCGCCGCAGTGCTCGCCATCGCCGTCAACGTCGCGGCATGGACGGGGGGTTCGGTACTGGCGGCCGTCGTTCCGCTGCTCATCTGGGGCGTGCTGCACACGGCGGGTGTCACGCTCAGCCAGGTGCGGGTGACGATGGCCGGTGCCGAGGCGCCGGCATTCGCACTGACGCTGAACATCTCGACGGCCAATCTCGGCATCGCCTTGGGAGCGGTCGCGGGCGGCTGGGGCCTAGATCATTGGGGCATGGCCGGACTCGGCGTGATGCCGGCCGCACTGACCCTGGCGGCCCTGCTGCTCGTCGTTCCGCTCAGCGCACGACCGCGGCCCAAATCACGTGGACGCCTGCTACGCGGTCAGGGCAGGATCGAGTCGACGTAACCGCCGTCGACCCGCACCGCCGCGCCGGTGGTCGCCGACGCCAGCGGGGACGCCAGGTACGTCACCAGATTCGCGATCTCCTCGGGTTCGATGAGCCGCTGCAGCAACGACTGTGGCCGGTGCAGGCGCATGAATTCGCGCTGCGCCTCGTCCCACGGCAGCGACGCGTCCACCAACTCGTAGACGAATTTCTCGACACCCGCGGTGTGCGTCGGCCCGGCGATCACCGAGTTGACCGTGACTCCGGTGCCCGCGGCGTCCTTGGCGAAGCCCCGCGACACCGCCAGCAGCGCCGTCTTCGACACCCCGTAGTGGATCATCTCCTCGGGGATGACGATGGCCGAGTCGCTGGCGATCTGGATCGCCCGGCCCCATCCGCGGTCGGTCATCCCGGGCAGATAGCTGCGGATGAGCCGCACCGCGGCGAGGACGTTCACCTCGAAGTAGGTGCGCCACTGGTCGTCGGTGATCTCCCGGGCCGGCACCGCCCCGAAGATGCCGAGATTGTTGACCAGGATGTCGACCGCGGGCAGTTCGCGCAGCAGCGCGGCGACCCCCTCGTCGGTGCTGACGTCGGCCGCGATGCCGAAAGCGTCGCCGTCGATCGCGGCCACCGCCTCGTCCACCCGGTCGCGGCTGCGGCCGTTCACCGCGACGCGGGCGCCGGCCGCGGAGAGGTTGCTGGCGATCGCCAGCCCGATGCCCTGGGTGGAACCGGTGACGAGGGCTGTCTTACCGCCGAGATCGATGTGCACGGTGAGTTACGACGGTCTCGGCCCCCGGACTATTCCGTCAGCTCTCCACGTGCTCTATTCGTCGTCTCCGCCGACGGTGATCTCGCGGAGCTCCCTCTTGAGGATCTTCCCGGTGGGGTTTCGGGGCAGCTCGTCGAGGAAGATGACCTCGCGCGGCACCTTGTAGCGCGCGAGGTTCTCCTTGACGTAGGTCTTGATGGCTTCCTCGTCGACGCTGGCGCCGTCGGTCTTGACGACGAAGGCCCGCAGCCGGTGCCCCCACTCCTTGTCCTCGACCCCGAGCGCGGTGGCCTCGACGACCTCGGGATGGCCGCTGATGAGGTCTTCGACTTCGGCGGGGAACACGTTCTCACCGCCGGACACGATCATCTCGTCGTCGCGACCGCTGACGTAGAGCAGTCCGTGCTCGTCGAAGTAACCGACATCGCCGGAGGACATCAGGCCGTCGATGATCTGCTTGTGGCCGCCGCCGGTGTAACCCTCGAACGGGAAGGTGTTGCCGACGAAGATGCGACCGACCTCGCCCTTGGGCACCTCCTTGCCGTTCTCGTCGAAGAGCTTGACCCTGACGCCCTTGACGACGGGTCCGACCGTGGCGGGGTTCTTCTGCAGATCCTGCGGGCGGGCGATGGACGCGAACGCGATCTCGGTGGACCCGTAGAGGTTGTAGACGACGGGCCCGATGTCCTTCATCGCGCGCGTCGCCAGTTCGGCGCCCAGCTGCGAACCGGACACGAACACGATGCGCAGCTTCGACAGATCGGGCTTGGGGTCGGTCTTCTCCAGCTGATCGAGGATCCGCGACAGCATCACCGGGACGACCACCATCGCCGTCACCCCGTGCTTCTCCAGGTCGGCCAGCACGGTCGCCGGCTTGAACCGGCGCCGCAGCACCAGCGTCGAGCCCAGCATCATCGCGATCGTCGCGTGCAGGAAGCCGAGCGCGTGGAACATCGGAGCCGGCAGCGACGTGATCTCGCCGGCCCTGAACGGCACGTGTGACAGCACACCGCCGATGGGGGCGAGCGACGGTGGGGTGCTGCGGTTGGCGCCCTTGGGGGTGCCGGTGGTGCCGCTGGTGAGAATGATGATCGACGAGTGCTTCGACGCCTTCGGGGCGGGATTGCTGTTACTGCGCTCGACGATCTCGGCGAGGGTCTCGGCGGAGCTCTCGGACGGCTCGTCGGTGTCGGGGTTGGTGCCGAGCGCCCGCAGGAACCCGAGTTCGGGCTCGGCCTGCGCCATCGCCTTGGTGTACTCGTCGTCGTGGATGATGATCTTGGCGCCCTCGCGTTCTGACACCTCCTTGACCTGAGGGCCGGAGAACTCGCTGTTGAGCAGGATGATGCGGGCCCCGGTGCGGGCGGCGCCGTACACCGCGACGAGGAACCACCGGTGGTTGCGGGCCAGGATCGCCACACCGTCGCCGCCCTTGACGCCCTTGGCGAGAAGTGCGTTGGCGACCGCGTGCGCGGCGGCGTCGAGTTCTCCGAACGTCATTTCGCCGTCGTCGTCGATGACGGCCGCGCGGTGCGGCGAGCGACGGGCGTTGAGCGCCGGGATCATTCCGAACTCGCCCCAGCGGCGGATGTCGGCCAGCATGGCGGCGACGTTCTGCGGCGGCTCGAGCTTGAATGCGCCGGCCTCGAACATCTTGCGCGCGTAGTGCAGTTCGGCCGAGCCCCGGTCGAGGTACTGCTTGGCCTTCGCGGCAGCCTGCAACGGGAATTCAGTCAGCTTCGGCATGCCCACACCATATGTGTTCCATGTCGCACCGGAGGGCGGTATCGCCAGTCCCTACCATGGCTGGCATGGCCGGATCGGCGTCGAAGGGTCAGTCGCTCGAAGTGGCCGGTCGGCAGGTCCAAGTGACCCATCCGGACAAGGTCGTCTTCGAGGCGTTCGAGGGCCGTCCGGCGGTCACCAAGCTCGACCTGATCCACTATTACCTCGCGGTCGCCGACGGCGCGCTGCGCGGCGTCGACGGCCGGCCGATGATCTTGAAGCGGTTCGTCAAGGGCATCACCGAGGAGGCGGTCTTCCAGAAGCGCGCCCCGAAGAACCGGCCGGATTTCGTCGACGTCGCCGAACTCCGCTACGCGTCGGGCACCTCGGCGGAGGAAGCGGTGATTCGGGACGCCGCCGGGCTGGCGTGGGCGGTGAACATGGGCTGCGTCGATCTCAACCCGCACCCGACGCGCGCTGACGACCTCGCTCATCCCGACGAGCTGCGCGTCGACCTGGACCCGATGCCCGGCGTCGACTGGCGCCAGATCGTCGCCGTCGCCCAGGTCGCCCGCGAGGTGCTCGAGGATCACGGCCTCACGGCGTGGCCCAAGACGTCCGGCTCGCGCGGTTTCCACATCTACGCGCGCATCCACCGCCGCTGGCCGTTCAAGTTCGTCCGGCTCGCCGCGCAGGCGGTCGCCCGCGAGGTGGAGCGGCGAGCGCCCGAGCTCGCCACCGCACGGTGGTGGAAGGAGGAGCGCGAAGGCGTCTTCGTGGACTTCAACCAGAACGCGTTCGACCGCACCGTGGCCTCGGCGTACTCGGTGCGCGCACTCCCCGACGCCCGGGTGTCCACGCCGCTGCGGTGGGACGAGGTCGCCGGATGCCGACCGGAGGCGTTCACCGTGGCGACCGTGCCTGCCCGGTTCGCCGAACTCGGCGACCCGTGGGAGGGCATGGACGACCACCCGGGCGCCCTGGACGGGCTGCTCGACCTGGCCGACCGGCTGGGGCCGGCGGAGAAGGCGCCGCGGGGCGCCGCCCGCGGATCGAATGCGGGAACCGGACGACGCCAGTCGACGATGCCGTTGATCGAGATCGCCCGGACCAGGACCAAAGACGAGGCGATGGCGGCGCTGGACACCTGGCGCGGTCGGCACCCCGCGGTCGCCGAGCGCCTGGCGCCGGCCGACGTGCTGGTGGACGGCATGCGGGGGCCGAGCTCGATCTGGTACCGGATCCGGATCAACCTGCAGCACGTCCCGCAGGATCAGCGGCCACCGCAGGAAGAGCTGCTCGGCGACTACAACCCGTGGGAGAACTACTCCGGCGGCCAGAGCAGGGATCGCTGAGCGAACACCTGTCGAGTATTCGGCGAAACGGCCCGGTACCCACGCAACGTTAAGGATATGCGGCCGGATCCTAAGACCTCCATGTGAAACCCGTGGGTAACAAAAGCCGTTGAGACCTGCCGAAATTGGGTTCTTACCAAAGGCTTAGCGGTCACTACCCTGCCGCCTTAGATTGGCCGCTTACCTTTGGGGTCATGTTCGGAGCGGCAACAAGCGAAACGCCGCTACAGCGAACCAACGGAGGGAGGCAGGTCATGGCACTCAGAAGCGTCGACTCAACCCCCGGTGTTGCCTTTCGGTACGGCAACCCGGCGACCGACTGCGACGGGGTGCGGATGCGGGCATGCTGCCGCCAGCTGGCCACCGTGGTGACGGTCAGCGGAGACATCGACACCCGCAACGCGAACTGCGTCCGCGCCTACGCCAAGCGCAACATCCTGGCCGAGAAGCCGCTCGTGATCGACATGAGCAGCGTGACCTCCTTCTCCATGCAGGCGGTCGAGTTGCTGTTCGATCTGGATGACGACTGCTACCGCACCGGTGTGGAGTGGGCACTGATCGCCGACCCCCCGGTGCTGCAGGCGCTGCGGGCCACCGGCCCGGAGTCCGACTTCCCGATCGTCGGCTCGGTGCCCGAAGCCATGCATCACTTCCGCGAGGGCATCCTGGCTCGCCGCCGGTTGCTGCCGCTGCTGACCAAGACCGCCTAGAGAAAGTCGAGAAGACCATGTTGATTGACGTCCGCTGGCTGTCGTTCCTGCTGAAGCGCCGGCATCACCAGAGTCATCCGGCCGCCGCGTAGCGGCGACTGACCGATCCGATCGCCCCCGCCGGTCACCGGCGGTGCGATTCTCTCGTCGACCCGAAGGCCGCGGAGCCACCTGGCTCCGCGGCTTTCGTCGTTCGGCGGCCCTGTTCACCTGCGTCCCTGCAGCACACCCTCGATGTTGCGCTCGGCGAGTGCGGTGATGGACATGAACGGATTGCACCCGAGGTGTCCGGGCAGCAGGGAGGCGTCGTTGACGTACAGGTTGTCGTATCCGTTCACCCGGCCGTAGCCGTCGGTGGCGCGGCCGCGCACACAACCGCCCAGCGGGTGAACGGTGTTGGGCGCGAACACTTCCCCGTCGAAGATGTCGTCGCGGTAATCGACACCGTTGGCCTGGGTGATCCGGTCGAACACCGCGCGGGTGCGGGCGGTCAGGTGCTCGGTATGGCCCTGTGGCCACAGGATGTCGATCGAGTCGGAGCTCTTGTCGTAGGTGATCGCGGCACGGTCGCCGGTCTTGACCATCACGTAGTAGCCCAGCGCATACGTCTCGACCGGTAGGGGGACGGAGAACATGCTGGCGTACACCGGGTTGTCCGGATCGTCGCGGCCGTCGAGGTTGATCATGCCCATGATCGACTGCTGGGTGCCTGCCGGTGTGCTGTCGCTGAGCATGTGCGCGACCATCATGTCGCCGTTGTTGCCGTAACCGCCGCCGATCTCCGAACTCAGGTTCGGCAGCGTCCCCGTGTCGCGGGCCTTGAGCAGCAGCTTCGTCGTGCCCAGCACACCCGCATTGAGATGCAGCTGGGCGCAGCCGATCTCCTCGCGGGCCACCTCGGTGCCCCAGCGGTCGATCTCGCGCACCGACACGACATACTCTCCGCTGCGCTCCCGCCGGATGTCGGTGACCTCGGTGAGGGGGCGGAGGCTGACGTTCCCGGTGGCCAGTGCCGCCGCGATGTAGGTCTGATCGACGCTGCCGAACCGCCCGTGGTTGTTGCCGAACTGCTGCTCGAAGTCCAGCGCGGACCGCGGAACCCGGCCCGCCTCTTCATCTTTCATGTAGTCGAAGGAGTAGGCGCTGCCGTTGTAGTCGACGGGGTAGCCTGCGGCCGCGGCGTACTGGCGACCCACCCGGGCGTACTGGTAATACGGCGTGCGCTCGAACCAGTCCATGTCCCGATAGTTGATGCGCAGCGTGGACTTGGCCCGCTCGATGTAGGTGCCGAGGAACTCGGCGGGGTCGATGTCGGGGAACACCTCCCGCACCTGCGCCGGGGTGGGGATCGCCGCGATCGCCGCGTTGACCATCGATCCGCCTCCGACACCGATTCCCCGGAAGACGTTGTGGGCGCCGTGCACCGACTTGTCGCAGATGCCGGCCTGTACCGGCTGCGCCGACGGCGTGCGCTGGGCCACCATCTCCATCGAGATGCCCTGGAACGACGGCACCAGGCTGGGCGGGGTCTTGGTGAACCAGCCCGCCCGGGTGTCGGCGGGCAGCATCCTGGAGAACCGCTTGCCGTCGTCGTCGGCGGCATCCCAGAGCCGTCCCATCTCCAGGATGAGCGTCTGCACTCCCGCCTGCCCGAGGCGCAGCGCCGAGACCCCGCCGCCATAACCGCTGCCCACGACGATGGCCGGGTAGTGGCTGCGGGTGCGCGACGGGCGGGCACCCGACTCGAGCCACACCGCGGCGCCGCCGGCCCCCGCGGTCGCCGCGACCGCGGCCGCACCGGCCTGGAGGAAGCGTCGTCGCGAAAGCACCGTCATCCCCGGCTCTCCGATCATTCGTCGATGCGGACTAGAGCGAATCTACAATACTTAACTACAAATGCAATCCCTTGTGTGGTTTACACCCTGAAGACGAAGTCGGACTTGTCCCGCACGCCGCAGTCCGGGCAGTTCCAGTCCGGCGGCACAGCGCTCCATGGTGTCCCTGGCGGAAAGCCTTCACGGTCATGGCCTGCATTTTCCTCGTATCGATAGCCGCATTCCGGGCAGAACGCCGAACCCACTGATGCTCTCCTCTCACGCGCGCCGATCACTGGCCGGCCCCGCGCGACTGTAATCAGTGTTATGTTACGAGCGTGTTACCACATTTGCAGAGTTGGTAACAGCAAGGTAGATAGGTACCCCATGGGATCCACTGTGTCGTTCAGTCGCCCTCGCACCGTGCACACCGAGCGTGGCGAGATCCCCATCCCGCGATGGCACGACCCGAAGCGCTACCTCTGGCTGCTGGGAGCGGTCGTACCCGCCAACGTCGCCGCGTCGTGGCTGGCCGTGTACCTCACGGGCAACGGCCTGTTCTGGTGGTTCACCGCGGTGCTCGCGTTCGTCGCCGTGCCCGTCCTGGACTGGGCGGTGGGCGAGGACGCCGAGAATCCGCCCGACAGCGCGCTGGCCTGGTTGGAGCACGACCGGCTCTACCGCTGGGCGACGTATCTTTATCTGCCCAACCAGTACGGGTCGCTTCTGCTCGCGTGCTGGTTCTGGGCCGGCGGCGGGTGGCTGACGATGTCGTTCGCCGACAAGGTCGGCCTGATGGTGACCGTCGGCATCATCGGCGGCATCGCGATCAACACTGCCCACGAGCTCGGGCACAAACGTGCACCCGCGGAGAAGCGGCTCAGCAAGGTGGCGCTGGCTCAGACCTGGTACGGCCACTTCTACATCGAGCACAACCGTGGCCACCACGCTCGGGTCGCCACCGCTGAGGACCCCGCGAGCGCCCGCTTCGGGGAGAGTCTCTACGCGTTCATCCCCCGTTCGGTGCTGGGCAGCCTGCGCTCGGCGTGGCGGATCGAGAGCGCCCGGTTCGCTCGCCTCGGCCGGTCACGCTGGACGCTGCGCAACGACGTCCTCAACGCCTGGCTGATGAGTGCGGCGCTGTTCGTGGTGCTGATCGTCTGGTTCGGAATCACCGTGCTGCCGTGGCTGATCGGTCAGGCGGCCATCGGATTCTGCCTTCTCGAGGCGGTGAACTACCTGGAGCACTACGGGTTGCGGCGGCAGAAGCTCCCTGACGGGCGGTACGAACGGGTACGCGCCGCGCACAGCTGGAACAGCAACACCGTGGTGGCCAACGTCTTCCTGTTCCATCTGCAGCGCCACTCCGACCACCACGCGCACCCGCTGCGTCGCTACCAGGCGCTGCGCCATGCCGACGAGGCGCCGCAGCTGCCCGGTGGATACGCCACCATGCTCGTCCTCGCGACGGTGCCGCCCCTGTGGCGCCGGGTGATGGACTGGCGGGTCATCGAGCACTACGGCGGCGACATCCGGTTGGCCGCGCTGAGTCCCCGGCACCAGCGAGGCCTGCTGGTCGCCTCCGCTCCGACCGGTCAGTGACCGCCCACCGCACCTGAACTGGCCTGCACCATGACGCGGACGGCTTCGTTGCGGTCCATCGACCCGAGCATCTGCGCACCCGCGCGCATCATCTCCCCGACCATCCAGGTGGGCCCGTTGGTCAGGTTGTCGAACGCCTCGGAGATGACGTCCTCGACGGTCGCGGCGCCGGGCAGCGGTTCGTCGGCCGTGATCGTCGAGCCACGTTCGCGCTCGAGCTTCCTCAGTGCCGGCGTGTCCGTCTTGCCGAGGATCAGCCCCAGCACGTCGACGCCGCTTTCGTGCAACTCCGTCCACAGCGCCTCGGCGAACACCATGTCGAACGCCTTGCTGGCGGCGTAGGCGACCATGTTGGGGGCGCCCGCGAGGCCGGCGCCCGAGCCGAAGATCACGATGCCCCCGCGCCCGCGCTGCACCATCGCCGGCGCGAAGTGGTGACACAACTGCATCGGCACCATGCAGTTGCGCTGCACCATCGCCTCGGCCGCCGACACCGGGTTGGCGAGGAACGGTTCGAAGTTCGGATCCGCTCCTGCACAGTGCACCAGGAATCCGACGTCCAGGTCGGCGGTGGCGGCGGCGACGGCCTCCGCCGCCCCCGCGTCGGTGAGATCGATGGCGAGAGTGCGGGTCTGGGCGCCGGTCTCGCTCATGATCCGCTCCGCCACCTCGTCGAGCACCGCCGCCCGCCGGGCCAGCAGGACGACATTGACGCCACGCTGCGCGAGCCCTTGCGCGAACGCGGCGCCGACGCCGTCGGATGCACCGGCCACCAGCGCCCACGGTCCGTAACGGTCGGCGAAGCTCACGACCCGCCCCCGACCGGAACCACCCGCACGACGGTGAATCGGCGCCGCGCAATGCGCCAGCCCTCGGCGGTGCGGGTGAGGTCGTCGTCGTAGAAGCCGACGGCGTTCACCCCGGAAGTGTTGTCGGCCGACATGATCAGCGCATCCACATAGCTGCGCGCCGACGCCGTGTCACCGTCTACGGCGATCGCCTGATTGCTCATCCGGTGCAGCGTGTGGCCTGCCATCGCGTGCGTCTGCTCCATGAAGTCGGCGACGGCGTCGATCCCGTCCCAGCTGCCGATCTCGCCGTAATCGAGGACGCAGTCATCGGTGAACACCGTGCGGAACAGCGGCCAGTCACGCCGGTCGATGCCGGTCGCATAGCGCACCAGGACATCGGTGATGTCGAGGCGGTCCTCCAGTGCGGTCATGGGCCTTCTCCGTTCTCTGCGGTTCGGCGTGCTTCGTTGCGGTGAGCGCAACCAATCACGCCGAAATCACTGGGTGGTCAGGCGATGGCGCCGGCGGCCTTGAGGGCGTCGATGCGGTCCCAGTCCATGCCGATGTCCATCAGCACCAGTTCGGTGTGCTCCGAAGCCTGCGGGGCCCGTGTGGTCTCCAGAGGTTCGTGGTTGAACTGCACCGGGCCGCGGACGACCTTGAACGGGGCGCCGCCGTCGTTCGCCTCGACCTCGACGATCATGTCGTTGGCCAGTGCCTGCTCGTCGGCACCGAGGTCGACGAGGCTCTGGAACGGCGCCCACTGCCCCCTCATCGTCTTCAGGTGGGTTCGCCAGTAGTCGAACGGCTTGCTGCGAATCGAGTCGGCGATGTATTCGACTGCCGCAGCGGCATTCTCGATCAACGGCAGGACATCGCTGAACCGGGGGTCGTCGGCCAGTTCCGGCAGCCCGAGGTGCTCGAACGCGTCGCGGATGTACCCGGTCGGGCTCACGATGCACAGGTTGATGGTGCCGCCGTCGGAGGTGAGGTAGTTGGCCATGAACGGATTGACCGACGCGGTGGTGCCCGGCATCAGCGACCGCATCGTCTCGCCGGTCTCCATGCCCTGCGTCACGCTGGCGCCCGCGGCCCACCACGCGGTGCTCAGCAGCGACACGTCCAGTTCGACGGCTTCACCGGTGCGCTCGCGGTGGAACAGCGCCGCCGATATGCCGCCGGCGATGTTCATCCCGCCGATGGAATCGCCGAACGCCGGAATGCCCTGCGGCAAAGCGCCTCCCAATTCCTCGGGGGTGAGGGCATGTCCGACGCCGCTGCGGGTCCAGAAGGCGGTGCCGTCGAAGCCGCCGGTGTCGCGTTCGGCTCCCTTGTCGCCGTAGGCACTGCCGCGGGCGTAGATGATGTCCGGGTTGGCGGAACGGATGTGCTCGATGTCGAACTTGTTCTTCTGGCGCTGCGCGGGCATGTAGTTGGTCAGGAACACATCGGCGGTCTTGGCGATCTCGTAGAGCACCTCCTGGCCGCCCGGTGTGGAGACGTCGATGCCGACGCTGCGCTTGCCGCGGTTCGGGTGCTCGATCAGCGGGTGGCGGTTGGGGTCCAGTTGGAAGCCGCCCATGTTGATGAAACCGCGCTGGGTGTCGCCGCGCACCGGATGCTCCACCTTGATCACGTCGGCGCCCCAGTCGGCGAGGATGGCGCCGGCCGCCGGAACGAACGTGAACTGTGCGACCTCGAGGACGCGTACGCCGTCCATCACCTTGATCATCGGACCTCTTCTCCGTCGAACGGTCTTCCCTCACCCTAGTGGTCTACCGTTGCACCGACGGTACGAAGGGACCCGATGAACAGGACGGCAGCGCCTGATCGCCTTAGGGTCGAGCAATGAATCGTCTCGACCGCTTCTTCGAGATCTCGGAGCGTGGGTCCACGGTCGGCACCGAGATCCGCGGCGGTGTCGTCACGTTCATCGCGATGGCCTACATCATCGTGCTGAATCCGATCATCCTGTCGAGTTCGGAGGACGTCACCGGCGGCAGTCTGGAGTTCGACCAGGTGTCGGCGACGACGTCGCTGGCCGCCGGCGTGATGACGATCCTGTTCGGCGTCATCGCCCGGATGCCGTTCGCCTTCGCCGCCGGGCTGGGCATCAACTCGTTCCTGGCGACCACCGTCGTCGGGGAACTCACCTGGCCCGAGGCGATGGGCCTGGTCGTCATCAACGGCCTCATCATCGTGGTGCTCGCCGCGACCGGCCTGCGCAGGCTGGTGTTCGACGCGGTGCCAATGGAGCTCAAGCTGGCGATCACGGCCGGCATCGGGTTGTTCATCCTGTTCATCGGTGTGGTCGACGCGGGCTTCATCGGCTCCACCGGGTCGCCGTCCCCGCCGGTGGGCCTCGGCTTCGGCGGCGTCGGCTCGATCAACACCGTCCCGACGGTCATCTTCGTGGTCACGCTGCTGGTGACCGGTGTGCTGGTGGCCCGGCGGGTGCGCGGGGGCATCCTCATCGGACTCGTCGCCGGCACGCTGGTGGCCGTCGCGGTCGAGGCCATCTGGGAGCTCGGCAAGGCCACCGAGCGACCCGGCGGCTGGAGCCTGTCGGTGCCGACGCTGTCAGGATCGCCCTTCGCCCTGCCCGACCTGTCGCTGGTCGGCGCGTTCAGCCTGGACAGCTTCGGCCGGATCGGCGTGCTCGCCGCGCTGATGCTGGTGTTCACCCTGGTCTTCACCAACTTCTTCGACGCGATGGGCACGTTCACCGGCCTGTCCCGGGCGGCGGGCCTCGCCGACGAGGACGGCACCTTCCCACGGCTGCGGTCGGCGCTGATCGTCGAGGGCGCCGGCGCGGCGGTCGGCGGTGCGACGTCGGCATCGTCGAACACGGTGTTCATCGAGTCCGGCGCCGGTATCGAGGAGGGCGCGCGCACCGGGCTCGCGAACCTGATCACCGGCGCGCTGTTCCTCGCCGCCATGTTCATCACCCCACTGGCCTCGATCGTGCCGACCGAGGTCGCCGCGGCGGCGCTGGTGGTCGTCGGCGCGATGATGGTCTCGCACCTTCGCCACATCGACCTGTCGGAGTTCTCGGTGGCACTGCCCGTGGTGTTGACCGTGGCGACGATGCCGTTCAGCTACTCGATCGCGAACGGCATCGGTGTCGGCTTCATCGCCTGGGTGGTGCTGCGCTCGGCGGTCGGCAAGGCGCGCGAGGTCAGCCCGCTGCTGTGGGTGGTCGCGGCCGGATTCCTGCTGTACTTCGCCCGCGACTGGATCGAGCATCTCGCCGGTGTGTAATCGGGACGGTTGAACGCGACCGTGGCCGGTAACCTGCTCACCATGACGGAGACCCGATGAGCGCCGGTCTGTTCGCCCTCCTCGACGACGTGGCCGTGCTCGCCCGCCTCGCGGCGGCATCGATCGACGACATCGGCGCGGCCGCCGGTCGCGCCACCGTCAAGGCCGCAGGCGTCGTCGTCGACGACACCGCGGTGACACCGCAGTACGTGCACGGTCTGGCGGCCGAGCGGGAACTGCCGATCATCAAGCGCATCGCGATCGGGTCGCTGCGCAACAAGCTGCTGTTCATCCTGCCCGCGGCGCTGCTGCTCAGCCAGTTCCTGCCGCAGTTGCTGACCCCGATCCTGATGCTCGGTGCGACCTACCTGTGCTTCGAGGGCGCCGAGAAGGTCTGGGGGCGCATCCGGGGACACGACGACCACGCCGCACCCGTCGCCGCCGCCGGTGAGGACGCCGAGAAGTTCATGGTGACGGGGGCGATCCGCACCGACTTCATCCTGTCCGCCGAGATCATGGTGATCGCGCTCAACGAGGTGGCCGACCAGTCGTTCTGGCCGCGCCTGGTCATCCTGGCCGTCGTCGCCGTGGTGATCACCGCCGCGGTGTACGGCGTCGTCGCCGGGATCGTGAAGATGGACGACGTCGGGCTGGCACTGGCGCAGCGCTCGTCGAAGTTCGCGCAGCGCATCGGCCGTGGCCTGGTCGCGTTCATGCCGAAACTGCTCGGTGCGCTGGCGCTGATCGGCACGGTCGCGATGCTGTGGGTGGGTGGGCACATCCTGCTCGTCGGCACCGACACGCTCGGCTGGCACGCGCCCTACGGACTGGTCCACCACGCCGAGGAGGCCGTCCACCACGCCGTCGCGGGTGTCGGCGGTGTGCTCGCCTGGCTGGTCAACACCGCCGCCTCGGCGGTGATCGGCCTCGTGGTCGGCGCCGTCGTGGTCGCGATCGTGCACGTGCTGCCGTTCGGCAAGCGCGAGAAGCACTGACCGCCGGCCGTCAATCGCGCCGGAGCACCTTGCGCAACGGCCACAACGCCACCTGACCGGCCAGCGTGCGCGCACTCTCGGTGAGTGACGGCGGAACGTGGTCCGGATCCATCAGATCGTTCTCGGCGAACGGGCCCACATCGGCGGACACCATGAGGCGGCTGAAGCTGCGCAGTGACCGACCGCTGGTGCGCGACGCGTCGACCGCGGCGCGGAACGAACCGCACCTGCTCAGCTCGGCGCGGAACGCCTCGACCGAGTAGCCGAGGTGTTCGGCCACGAGATCGTCTCGGGTGTACAGGATCTCGCGGCGGATGCGATCGCCTGTCGGGTCACCGGGGATCGCCTCGATCGCCACGTCGCATTCGCTGTCGAAGCCCAGCGAACGGTTGTTGAGGTTCGACGACCCGATGCGCAGCAGCCGGTCGTCGATCACCATCACCTTGGAGTGCACGTAGGTCGACACGCCGCCAGGGGCCATCGGCCAGTAGACACCGAGGCGGTCGTGCTCGTCGGCGGCCCACAGCACGCGGAGCATCCGTTCCCGGGCGCTGTCCATCGACTCCTGTTCGAGCCGGCTCTCCGCGCTGCGCGGCAGGATGATGACCACTTCGGGGCCGTCGGCTTCGGACAGGCGGGCGGCCAGCGCCTCGGTGAGACTGCGGGCGGCCAGGTACTGGTTCTCCAGGTAGATGACGTCGCGAGCGGCGGCGATCGCGGCCAGGTTGAGCGCCTCGACCTCGCGTACCTCGTCGCGCTCGGGCAGTGCCGGCTGGGTGCGGGCGACGGCCACCTCGACGTCGCGCAGCATCGGCCGCAACTGCGCCGGCCAGATCGACCGGTCCGACGGCACCGGTTCGAGCGTCGTGCCGGTCGCCGCCTGCCAGCGCTGCCGGGCCTGCTCGGCGAGGACTCCCGCGGCATCGCCGTCCACCGCGGCGGCGACCTCGTGGCGCGGCCCGTAGCTGTCGCCCGCCATGGAGCGCGTCGGGTCGTCCTGGGCGTGGGCCCGGGTGTCCCACCGCCCGAGTGTCAGGTCGATACCACCGCAGAATGAGATGGCGTCGTCGACCACCACGATCTTCTGGTGGTGGACCGCGCCGGTCGGGTGGGCGCCGTCAACCGCGAAGTGCATGCGCCGCGACGTGACTCTGTTGAGCAGGGACACCGGCGTCACGCCGTACCAGAACGCGTCGAACGCCGGCAGTAGCCGCAGGTTGGACCGCAGCAGGTACACCTCGAGCTCCGGCCGCCGCCAGACGAGCCAGTGCAGGAAGGGTCCAAGCTTGTTGGGTCCGGGCAGCGTCGGCTCCCGCTCGAAGAAGGTGCGGTAGTCGAGATCCCAGCCGATCACCATGATCCGGCGTTGCGCACCCAGCATGGCCGCCTTGACGTGGCGCAGGTAGTCGGCGCCGTCGACGATGCGGGCCAACCGGTCCGCGTGGCCGGTGCGCCAACAGGTGTCGCCCGGCCTCAGCACCGCCACGTCGCCGGAATCAAGGGCCTCACCGGACCCCGCCGCATCCTCCGCCACCTCTGACATCGTCACCCTCCTCTGTCAGTGTGTTGGACATCGGGGTCGGGCGGAAGCGAATACGCAGCGGATATGCCGATGGTCACACCGAGGTCCCACTGTGCCGCGAGGCGCACCGAGGTCCGACCGAGGCGTCGCATCACATCCCGCCGCTTCACCCGCACATCGCCGGACAGGACGGGTACAACCAGGACATGCGTACGGCAGACATGGAGGCGCTCGGTGGCGTCGTCACCGAAGGGCTGACGGTCCTCAACAGCGTGGTGCGGGGCGTGCACACCGGCATCGCCGGGCGGGTTTTCGGCTCGATCGGCCCGGTGGCCCGACCCGTCGAGGCGGTCCACGACGTCATCGCGGGCGCCGTCTACAACACCATCGACGCGGCGTGGCATCGGCTGCCGCCGGCGATCGGCTCCTTCACGGCGGCCGGCATCGCCTTCGACGACGACCCACCCCTCGACGAACGCGCGGGGGTGGCCGAGTTGATCGCCGCGCTCAACGGGATCTACGGCGACGAGCTCGCCGAGCGCGGCAACCAGTTCGCCGCGCCGCTGTCGGTGCGCGCCGGCGGCCGGCGGGTCGAGCCGACACCCGACGACGTCGCCGCGGCATTCGCTCAGCCGACCGACCGCATCGTGGTCTTCGTGCACGGGCTGTGCCAGACCGAGGCGTCGTGGCGGCGTCCGCCCCGTCCCGTCGAGGACGCCGACCCGCGGCCCTACGGCGAACGCCTGCACGACGACCTCGGCTTCACGCCGGTCGACATCCGGTACAACACCGGGTTGCACATCTCGACCAACGGCAGGCAGCTCGACGAGCTGCTCACCCGGCTCGTCGAGGCGTGGCCCGTGCCGGTGCGCGACATCAGTCTGGTCGGCCACTCCATGGGTGGACTGGTGGTGCGCAGCGCCTGCCACTACGGGGACCGCGCGGACCACGGGTGGACGCGGGCGGTGCGGCAGGTGGTCTGCCTTGGCTCGCCGCACCTGGGCGCGGACCTGGAGAAGAGCGTCCATGTCGCGTCCTGGCTGCTGGCGAAGCTCGGGGAGACCCGGCCCGTTGCCGAGTTCCTCAATCTCCGCAGCGACGGCATCAAGGACCTGCGTTTCGGCGCCCTCACCGACACCGACTGGTGCGACGCGGATCCCGACGAGTTCCTGCGCGACCGCTGCGCCGAGGTGCCGTTCCTGCCGCACTCGAGGTATCACTTCGTGGCCACGTCCGTCGCTCCCGCCGCCGTCGGCGCGGTGCTCGGCGACCACCTGGTGCGCCCGTCGAGCGCCTCGGGGCGTGGCCGGACCCGACGGATCCCGTTCGAGGAGCACGACGGCCTGGTCCTGACCGGCCTGCACCACTTCGACCTGCTGAACCATCCCCGGGTGTACGACAAGCTGTCCGCGTGGTTGAGCACCCGCTAACGCAGGCTATCGGCCGCTGACCGGACCGCGGCGGTCACCGCGGCCACGAGTGGGCTGTCGAGCTTCCAGCACTGCCAGAACAACGGCACGTCCAGGTGCACGTCGGCGATCCGGACGAACGACCCGTCCGCGAGGTCGGCCGCGGCCAGTTGCTCCGGGTACATGCCCCACCCGAGGTCGGCGCGGACCGCGGCACCGAAGCCGTCCGCCGTCGGCACGAAGTGCACGGGGCGGGCGATGTTCCGCCGGAACACCTTGCGCAGCAACAAGTCCTGCAGCGCATCGTCACGATTCCACGCCAGTGACGGCGCCGCAGCGGCAGCCTCGGCGGTGAATCCGGCGCCGAGATGCCGCGCGTGGTAGCCCGGCGACGCGACCGGGACGTAGCGCATCACCCCCAGTGGCACGCTGCGGCACCCCGGCACCGCGGCGCGCTCGGTGGTCACCGCACCCATCGCCGCCCCCTCGCGCAAGAGCTTCGCGGAGTGGTCCTGGTCCTCGATCGTGATGTCGAGCAGGACGTCGGGCATCCGGGCGAGCGCCGCGGCGAACCACGTCGACATCGAGTCCGCGTTCACCGCGATCGCGACCCGCGGCGCGCGCGAACCACCGCCCATCTCGCTGAGCGCCTCGGCCTCCAGCATCGCCGTCTGGGCCGCCAACCGCAGCAGCGGCACCGCCGACGGGGTGGGCCGGCACGGCTTCTCCCGGACGACGAGCACCTGGCCGACGCGCTGTTCGAGAGCCTTGATGCGTTGGCTGACCGCGGACGGCGTGACGTGCAGGCGGCGGGCGGCCGCGTCGAAGCTGCCGAGTTCCACCACGGCGGCGAGGGCGGCGAGCTGCTGGCCGTCGACGTTCACCTCAGCAATTCTAATTTGGGTGCAGAGTCCGCAATATTTCTTAACACGATCGATGCCGTCGGCCCGCCGCCGAACTGCGTGTCCGGGCCGGGACCGCGACGTCGGTAGGCTGGGCTGCGCCGCGTTCAGGAAGAAGGTGAAGCACGCGTGACCGATGAGGACCAGTCCGCCGCGAACGGCACGACGGCGCGCTCCGGCTCGCCTTCGGACCCCGATCCGGCCACCCGACGTGTGTTCGGGCGACCCGACGGGGTCGAGGGCGCATTCGCCGGTCCGGACCGGACGCCTGCCGACGGTCCCGACACCCCGACGAACCAGTCGCCCGAGCCGGTGCTGGCCGCCGCGTTCGGACGCGCCGACGCCGATGACGGCCGGTCCGACGATGCATCCGAGGCGGTGGCGGTCCAGCCTGCGTACGACGAGGCCACTCCCGCTGCCGCACCGCCGCCCCCACCGGCTCCGCCGGAGGTCCGCGGGCCCAAGCTCGGTGTTCGGGACCTGTTGTTCAGCGGGCAGGTATCGCGGTTCGCGCTGGTCGTCGTCGCCGTCCTGGCGATTCTCTCCGGACTGCTCGGAGGCTGGATCGGCAGCAAGACGACGTCGGTCATCGAGGCGTTCACCACCCCCAAGGTCGAGCTGTCCCAGAGCGACCCGGACGAGGCACCCGAGGGCCGCTTCGCGCGAGTGGCCGCGGCGGTCGCCGATTCCGTGGTGACCATCGAGGCGATGGGCGACTCGCGCGGATCACAGGGCTCGGGAGTGGTCGTCGACGGCCGCGGTTACATCATCACCAACAGCCACGTCGTCGCCGAGGCCGCCCGCAAGCCCAAGGAAACCAAGCTGACGGTGATCTTCAACGACGGCAAGACGGTGCCGGCGAACCTCGTCGGCCACGACCCCGACACCGACCTGGCGGTGCTGAAGGTCGACAACGTCGACAATCTGACCGTCGCGCGGCTGGGAAATTCAGACGCCCTGCGGGTGGGTCAGGAAGTCATCGCCGCCGGTGCGCCCCTCGGTCTGCGCAGCACCGACACCCAGGGCATCATCAGCGCGCTGGATCGTGCCGTCGCGGTACCGCGGGACGAGTCCGGCGACGAGTCCACGGTGATCGCCGCCGTGCAGACCGACGCGTCGATCAACCAGGGCAACTCCGGCGGACCGCTGATCAACATGGACGGCGAGGTGATCGGCATCAACTCCGCCGCGAAGTCGCCGTCAGGCAGCTCCAGCGGTCTCGGCTTCGCCATCCCGGTCAACGAGGTCGCGCGCGTCGCCTCGGCGCTGATGCGCGACGGCTTCATCGCCCACCCCACCATCGGAGTCGAAGCCAAGACGGTCGGCGACGAGGCCGAGGGCGGCGCACAGATACAGAAGGTGAAGTCCGGCAGCGCTGCGGAGCGGGCCGGGCTGAAGCAGAACGACATCGCCGTCAAGCTCGGCGATCGCGAGATCACCGACCTGAACTCGTTCATCGTCGCCGTGCGCCAGCTCGAGGTCGGGAAGGACGCCCCGCTCGAGGTGCTCCGCGACGGCAAGCCCGTGACCTTGACGATCGCTCCCGACGCGGGCGAACCCTCGACGAACTGACGATGGCCTGCTAGCGGCCGAAATATCCCGGGTAGTGCGGGAGACGGACGTCGTCCCAGTGACCGGGCGGGACCCCGTTGAAGGGGCCGGGCAGCTTCTTGAACTGGCCCGGCGGGATACCCGTCACCTGGCCGATGTGTCCCGGTGGCGCCTTGAAGTCCACGTGCGGGATACCGGGGACCGGCACCCAATAGTCGTCGTGCTCGGCCTGAGCCAGGCCCGCGCCGAGCCCCAGCGCGGTGACGCCCATGGCGCCCGCAGCGATCGAGGTGACCGCGATTCTCTTGAATTTCTGCATGTTTTTTCCTTTCCTTCGCGCGAAGCCGTGTCGTGAAGACAACGCACGCGTCGTGCAGGAATGCGGTCCACCACCGCAGATCGGGTGGTACGGACCCTGTCGTTACCCCCCACACTGTCTATCGCCCTGCCACCCGGAGGCGTTAACAGTGCCCGTCGCCGGTCAGCTGGTGATCTTGCGGCAGTCCTCTTCGATGAGGGTCGCGATCACGCCTCCACCACCCTCGATGCCGTATTCGGCGCGCCGGCTGTCGACACAGTCCTCGTATGCCATCTTGTTCGAGCATTGCACCAGCGAGAAGCCCAGCAGGCCCACCGCCGCGATGACGGATATCAGGAGGATGAGCCGTCCGGCTGTGGTCAGCGCCATGAAGTACTCGTGGATCTGCATCAGAACGCCCGGTCGGTCCGCGTCTGCCATGCCCACCCCCTCGCCGGGACGAATGCTACCGGCGGCGGCGGGCTCGACCTGTTCGGCGTCGACTTTGTCCTCAGATCGCCGATATCGCGAGTTTCGCGATCTGAGCGCAAAGTCAATGACAGAGCTACGTCGACACCTGGCCGGATGCGGCATTCCGCCTGGCCCGCTCGGTCATCGAGGCGATCACGCCGCCGTCGTTGAGGATGTCGGTACCGGTGAGGTAGCCCGCCCTGTCGCTCACACAGAAGGCCAGCAGTTCCGCCATATCCTCCGCGGTGCCCCAGCGCGGGACGGCGGCGTCGGCGACCATTGCACCCGCGCCGGCCTTCTCCTCGAGCCTGCCCATCTCGGTGTCGGTCGAACCCGGAGACACCGAGACGATGCGCAGCCCGCGGCCGTTGAACCGTTCGGCCTGCGCGGCGCTGTACCACTTGACGAAGCTCTTGCTCAGCCCATAGGCCAGTCCGGACCGCGCCTCCTCGGGCGCGATGCTGCACGCCGTCTCCATCTCGGCCAGGAACGCGTCCCGGTCGGCGACCGCCAACGGGAAATGTCCGCTGGGAATCAGGCTGTCGGGCAACATGTGTGCGGCCATCGACGCCACGTTGACGATCGCAGCGCCCTCGCCGGCGACGCCGAAGAATGCTTCGTTGACGTTGACCGTGCCGATCGCGTTCGTCGTCATGACGTAGTCGGCGTCGCCCATGCTGGGGCTCACGCCTGCCGTGTGCACCACCGAAGCGATCGGACCGAGATCGCCCGCGCTCTTCAGCAGCGCCGCCACCGCGTCCGCGTCGGTGACGTCGCAGTGCACCGCGGTCGCGGTGATGCCGAGGTCGTCGAGCGCGACGGTCGCAGCATCGAGGCGGTTGTCGCGGACGTCGCAGAGGACGATCCGGTGCTGCCGTCCTAGGAGCTTGGCCGTGGCCAGGCCCATGCCGCCGGCGCCGCCGGTGATGACTGAGACTGATTCCATATCAGCGACGGTAACCGTGCCGGCCCACCGCGTCGGTCACCAGGTCGGCCCCACGGCGTCTCAGGCTCTCGCCGAGTCTGTGTCGCAACGGATTTCACTGACGAGACGGCGCCCCCGCCGGTGCTGCACCGGCGGGGGCGGCCACCCGCTTGTTATGCGCGCGGATTCCCGGGGCCGGCGACGGTTCCCCGCGTGGTCGGGAAGTCGGCGTCCTTGCGGCGCTTGAGGCCCGCGAGCCCGATCAGGCCGAGCAGCCCGGCAAGGCCCCACAGACCGGTGTTGTCGCCGTCCTCTTCCTCAGCCTGCTGCGCCACCGTGGTGGTGGTCGCGGGTGCCGGTGAGTTCAGTTCAGTTGCCTGGGCGACGCCGGCCCCCCCGAACAGAAGGGTCAAAGTGGTGGTGCCGATGACGATCGTCCTGCGCATGTGCGTACTCCTCCAGTTGTTTTGATGGTGGAGCCTTATGACCCCGAGCGTGCTGCTCGCCCCCCGGCTCGCAGACCCATTGATTCCCCGCGGACGGGCAGCGAAACCTCTGATTTTCAGATTCACGAGTCGAGCAGCTGAAGACGCAGCTCAGAGCCCCGAATCAATGTCCCTTGGCGTTAAATACCTAGTGCAGCTAACCCGCCCGGCTACACGATCCGCATCAGACGTTTCAGCGTGGACAACTGGTGTTCGTGGTCGCCCTCGAGCTTGACCAACAGGGTCGTGATGGATGCATCACGGTATGCGGCGATGCGCTCGGCGATGGCCTCCGGTGTTCCGAGGAGGTTGGTGAGGCGGCCGAGGTCGATGGGGACGGCAGCACGGGCTTCGTCGTGTCGCCCCGCCTGCCAGAGTTCGATGACGCGGGTGACCTCGCGTTCGTAGCCGAGGCGGTTGAACGCGTCGTTGTAGAAGTTGCGGCCGCGGTCCCCCATGGCGCCGATGGTGAATGCGTAGCCGTCGGCGTGGCGGCGGGCGGCGGCTTCGACTGCCGTTGTGTCGCGATGGAATTCGAGGGCGACCGGCGCCACGAGATCGATGTCACTGAGTGCGCGGCCCACAGCGTCTGCGCCCTCCCGCAGCGGCCTGAGGAAGACTTCGGCGGCTTCGGGGATGAAAGCGTTCCCGAGCCAGCCGTCGGCGACCTCACCGGTCAACCGAAGGTTCCGCGGACCCATGGCGGCGATGTAGACGGGGACGTGACGAGGCGCCACGAGTGGCCGTAGAGCGGCGCCGCTGCTGTTGGGCAGCGGCAGGGGGTAGATCTCACCGGGGTGTTCCAACCGATCGCCGCGACTGATGATCCGGAGGATTTCGATTGTTTCGCGGGTGGTTTGGACGGGCTTGTGGAACCGGACGCCGTGCCATCCCTCCATGACCCGCGGCCCGGAGGTTCCGACACCGAGCATGAAACGGCCCGCAGACAGTTCCTGCAGGCTCAGCGCCGAGGTGGCCAGCAGCGCTGGACTGCGCGAACCGAGCTGGACGACGAAGGTGCCGAGTCCGATGCGTTCGGTGTGCGCGGCAAGGTAGGCCAGTCCGGTGAGGGCGTCGTATCCCCACACTTCGGGCACCCACAGGGAGTCCACGCCGAGCTGCTCGACCTCGGCCGCGAATTCCGCGGCGCCCGGCAAGCGAGGCTCGACCGCGAGGCCGATCTTCACAGCGAATTCGCCGCTTTGCGCTGGTCGTCGTCGCCAGTGCCGACTTGCTCGGCGAGCCAGGCGAGGTTGGCACTCATGTTCTGCTGCCACTCCTGCAGTCGGCGGGCGACGATCCTGGCTTCTTTGTCCGGCGTGGCGAGAATCGCGAAACTCAGCCCGGAAGGACCCGGACCCATCCTCGCCCACTGGCGCACGATGGCGCCCCGGCTGGAAGGCTCGACTTCGAAGCCCCACGTGGCGGTGACACCCTCGGCGCCGTGGACGTTCCAGGTCCAGCGCCGGCCGGGCTCGACTTCGGCGACTTCGCAGATGGTCTGCCAGTCGCCGAGGGCGTCGTGCTGGCTGCACCCACGGAAGCGAGCCCCGACTTCGACGTGGTCGGCACCGTCGAGCCACTCGACGCGCTGGAGTTCAGCCGAACGACCCACGGGAAGTTCGATGTCGGTGACGTAATGCCATGCGGTCTCGGGGTCGCAGGACACGATCTGTGTCACTTCGACGGTGGGCTGATCGCGGTATCGCACCATGCATCCTTCGTCAGAGAGGGTCGTTCGATGCTACGCGGCCTCACCTGACGCCGACCCCATCGTGCGGCGACTCATTCGGACCATGAGGCGAACGAATTCGTCGACCGTCGTGGCGCCAGGCACCGGGACATCTTCTACCCTCGGGGCCAGGTCGAGTCTCGAATGTGCTTGCACCGGAGTCGGTCCAGTATGGAACCACTAGCGCGGGGCATGGACGCCGGCCAGCCCCGTGAGACCACCCGCGACGTGCGTCACCAAGCGTTCGCCGCCCTCACCGAGGGGAACGGCGCGAATGTCGCCGTAGAGGTCGCTGACGTAGGCGATGCCGGCGTCGGAATCCACCGCCAACCCGATCGCCTCGCGGAATCCCGAGGACACGATATCCACGGTGCCACCGACCCGGCCTTCATCGGGAAGTTCAGCTCTGTTGAGGGTGTTCCCCGACGGCGGCGCGCCGCGATCAGTCCAATAGAGAAGTCCAGCGCCGGAGTCGATCTCGAGATCGATGGGTTCGGGTAACCCGGCAAAGAGCACCTCGACCTCGCGACCGACGGCCCTCTCCTGAGAGGGCATGTCCAGGCGCGTTCGCAGAATGCGGCCGTCGCCGCCGTCGGACGGCCCCTTCTGCGTCCAGTAGAGGTGCCCGCGCTGTTCGTCGACCGCGATCCCCACACACTGATTTCGTGCGACGCGACGTTCGGAATCCGTCCGCGCAGTAAGGACTTCATCACGCATGCCGGTGCCGTCGAGGTCGGCGCTCCGCACCGCTGCGCCCTCCCGGTCCGCCCAGTAGAGGCGCCCTCGGGACCATGCCGCGGCCAGCTGCTTGCCGGTCACGAAGCTTCCTTCCGGAAGAAGCCACATCCGCCCGGACCCGTCCAGTGCGGCCCGTTCGATCGAGCCGTTGCGGGCGTAGAAGTCGAGATCACTCTCCTGCGATGGAGCGCGGCCGGCAGGCAGCGTCGGCGCGCCCATGTTCGTCCAGTAGACGAGCTGACGGCGCCGGTCGACCACGATTCCGTCGGGAAACGCGGACAGACCGCCGACCAATTCGGTCACCGAGCCGTCGGACACATCGACTCTGACGAGTGACTGGCCGCCCGGATTGAGCGCGAGCAGGTACGTGTACGGCTCTCGTGCAGGGGTCGTCATCGGGCGAACCGCCGACCACGCTGCAGCAGCAGGCCACTCATTCTCGCGCCCCTCTGTCGGTAGCTCGTCACGCCACCCCGCGTGGCCGGAGTCGTCGCCGGTCAGTCAAGACGCGACCGCAGATCGGATACGCCGGCTCCGGTCACGTTGTCGAATGCCACGGTTCGCCCGCAGATCGCCAGCATCACCGCGACGCCGGGCCCTCGGACCGCAGCGCCGTCACCCCAGGTTCGGCCGGTGTCCTCGTCGTGAAGGGCGATACCGCGAAGGCGACGCCGGGGGAAGAAGCCGATCTGCGTTGGTCCCGTCAGGAAGTCGATGGCGCGGGCCACCAGCAGAGGATCTGGTTGATGCTCGATACCCAGGGGGATGCGCATGTCACCGCCGTGCACCAACACGTCGGCCAGACCCGACAACGGCCCGGCAATGGGTGGGCTCAGCGGATGATCGGCCTCTCGTTCGAGGGTCTGTGCGATGTCGACGGCCGAGGCACGCGCTCGACGGCGAGCCAGCGCGTCGATCCCGCGGTCGAGGTTGCCGTGGCGAACGCCACTGATCAAGAACCCACGGAAGCCGTCCTTGAAGTCGCTGACAAGATGCGCAGCAACCGTTTTCACATCCCAACCGGCACACAGACTCGGTGCGGCCAGTTGTTCGGCATCGAGGCCGTGAAGAAGTCCGGCGATTGACCGGCGCTCGTCGGCGACCGCCGCGAGTACCTGCTCACGTTCACCTCGGCTCAGGCGCACATCTGCATGCTATCGGGCCAAGGCCGCGCGGCGAAGGGGCGACAGCCGGACGATGCCGAAAATCAGTTGCCCGATGGATCTCACGTGCGTTGACTCCCATGGATGGAGGAGGGAGAAAGGCTGTCGTTGGGCTGGGAGGCGCTGCGCGCCGATGCCCTCGGCAGCGTCTGGGGTCGGCACACGTATCGCGTCCGTGTGGAGGGTTGCCCGCCGTGGGTGCTGCGTGAATTCGGATGTGAAACCCTGAGCCGATGAGACCCCCACTACCTCCGTTCGATCGCGAGAGCGCCGTCCAGAAGGTGCGCAGTGCTGAAAACGGTTGGAACACACGAAATCCTCACCTGGTCGCCGAGGCATACTCGGTAGAGAGCCGGTGGCGCAACCGTTCGACCTTCCTGCGCGGTCGTGAGCAGATCGTCGAATTCTTGACGTCGAAGTGGGCCGCGGAACTCGAATACCGTCTGATCAAGGAACTCTGGGCGTACGACGGCGACAGGATCGCGGTCAGGTTCGCCTACGAACACCACGACGCGACGGGTCAATGGTTCCGCGCCTACGGCAATGAGAACTGGGAGTTCGACCCCGACGGCCTGATGAGGACGCGGCACGCGAGCATCAACGATCTGCCGATCACGAACGATGACCGCAAATTCCACTGGCCGCTTCTCGGCCCTCGACCGGAAGGCCACCCCGGCCTCAGCGATCTGGGCCTCTGACCCGTCACATGAGGCCCTAACCTCATAGCCGGCCGGGACGCCCGTCCCCGGAGAGGATGGACGCCAGTTGGCGGCGGGACGTCACGCCCAGTTTCCGGAAGACCTTGCTGAGGTGGTACTCGACGGTGGAGGTCGTGACGAACAGTCGGCTGGCGATCTCGGCGTTGGTTGCGCCGGCACTTGCCTGGCGTGCCACCTGAGCCTCCTGAGGTGTGAGACCGAACGGGTCGTGCGCTCGTGGCGCGTCGGCCGTTGCCTGGCCGGCGGCTCGCCGCTCCGCACCCGTGCGGCCGGCGAACGCGGTGGCACCCATCGCGGTGAACATGTCGTACGCCGTCCGCAGCTGTACCTCCGCGTCGCGGCGACGTTTCCTGCGGCGCAGCCACTCGCCGTAGAGCAGATGCGCCCGCGCGAGTTCGGTGCGCACCGCGGTGCCCGTCAGCTGTTCGATGGCCTCGAGGTAGAACATCTCAGCGTCAGCGTCGCCGGCCATCAACGCCCTCGATCGCGCCAGGACACCCAGAGCCCACGGGGTGGCCGAGGCGGTGGCGCGTTCGGTCAGCCGCGCCAGCGCTGCCTCAGCGGCGGCTCGGTCTCCGCCGCGCACGCCGGCCTCCACGACCTCGGGCAGCACCCGGTTGCCGAATCCTGGCGGATCGTCGTGAAATATCTGCAAGGCCCATCCAAGCGCCTCCGGGTACCGGCCCAGCCCGAGTTCCAAGATGGTCAGTCCCATCAACGCGAAGATCTCCAGGACTGCCGCGCCCTTCTGACGTCCCCAGTCCGCGGTCGACGATGCCACCGCGCGGCTCTCGCTCTCTCGGCCCTGCCAGGCGCGCACCTCCAGGAGCACCCCGGTCGTCGCGGGGGGCGGCACACCGATCAACGCCGATATCTCGGCGGCCTCGCCATAGCTGTTCTCGGCATCCTTCATTTCTCCTGCCCACACCTGGCACGTCGAGAGTCCGGCCAGAGTGATCCGCATCGCTCCCAAGGCGCCTGCGCGGCGCTCCATTTCCTGGGCGCGTTCGAACATCGCCTGACGGCCTTGCTCGTCCCACACGTCGTCGGCGGCGAACCATCCCAGAATGGTCGACGGGATGTCGACGTGCGCGACCGTCTCGTCGGTGAACATCATCGCCACCGCAGCCCGCAGCAACGGGACGGCATCGGCGTAACCTCTGGCGATTCGAGTGGCGAAACCATCGAGGAGTAAGTCGTTGCCGCTCGGGGGTCTTCGCGGGTCGCGGCTGGCGCCCAGCACCCTGCGCGCCACCTCGTCGAGAGTGGTGCCGACGGTGTACTGGCGGGCGACGATCGCGGCTTGCATGGCATCGAACAGGATCTGCCGGATCTGTGACACGTCGGCCGGTTCCACCCTCGTCGCCGCGTCCAACAACACGGCGGGGGCGTCCCTGTGACGGGAGAAGAACACCGAGATCGCTGCGCGCAGCCGCAGCACCGCGACGTCTCCGCCTGCGTCATCGAGCCCAGGAATCGCCAGGTCCAGCAAGGCCTCGGCGAGCCGGCCGTCGCCGGCCGCCAGGTAGGCCTGCGCGGCGGCCAGGTAGCGCAGTGCAGCGCCTCGGGCGTCGGGTGACAGCTCAGCGGCGCGCGTCAAGAACGCGGCCTGCATGGTGTAACCACCCCGGCGCTGCGCCCGCTCCGCCGAGGCCTGCAAATCAGCGGCTATCGCCTCGTCGGGAGTCGTCACGGCGGCCGCCCGGTGCCACGCCGCCTGGTCGTCATCACCGTCACGATGAGCCACCGTGGCCAGCGCGTTGTGCACGTGCTGACGCTCCTCGGGTGTCGCACCGTCATACACCGCCGACCGGATGAGCGGGTGACGGAACGCGATGCGCGGCTCAAGGGACATGATTCCCTGCTGCACAGCATGATTCGCTGCCGCTGCGGCCACCCCCAGCAGCGCGCCGGCTCGCCACACCGTCGATGGCTTCTCGTCGGCGCAGGCCGCGGCGACGAGCAGAAGGGTGCGTGCCTCCGGTGACAGCGTGGCGACCTGCGCCAGGAAGTGCACATCCACCCGCCGTCCGACCGGCAGGCGACGCGGTAGTGGGAACCGCCCGGCCAGCTGTTCGGCGGTGAGTTCCCCGAGCAGCTCCAGCATCGCCAGCGGGTTGCCGCCGGTCTCGTCGATCACACGCGCCGACACTCGTGGATCGAGCGGTCCGGACACCGCCTCATCGAGGATGGCGTGCGACGACGCCGGATCCAGTGCCTCGATCCGCCGGGTCGGCATTCCGTCCAGCGGCGTCAGGTCTCCGGCATGCTCACGGGCACTGAACACCATCGCGATGGGGTCGGCGTACAGGCGCCGCGCGATGAATCCCAGGACATTCAGCGATTCCTGGTCCAGCCACTGGGCGTCGTCGATCAGGCAGACCACCGGGTGTTCGGCGGCGACGTCGGACAGCAGCGCCAATGCGGCCAGGCTCACCAGGAAACGGCTCGGCGGCGGGCCGCCGGTGAGGCCGAACGTCACCTCCAGCGCATTGCGGTGCGGGCCGGTCAGCCGGTCCAGACGATCGAGATAGGGCAGCACGAGCCGATGCAGGGCGGCGAAGCCCAGCCGCAGTTCTGATTGCGCTCCGACGATCCACAGGATCGACACGTCGGTCGCTGCGTCCGCCACGTACTGCAACAACCGGGTCTTACCGACGCCGGGTTCGCCGATGAACACCAGCGAGCCGCTGAAGCCGTCCAGAACGTCGGTCGCGATCTTGTCGAGCATCGAGCACTCGTCGGCACGCCCGACGAGGCTCGGACGGGTGACGCCCGCAGGGTCGATCCGATCGTCGGTCACTGTCTTCTCCACGCCTACCGCTCGGTGGAGACGATGACACGGCCACTCCTGCGGCGCTCTACTCAAGGCAAAGACTAGAGCTGACCAGCGGATCGTGGCAGCGATGTGGGAAATCACTGGGGTCCATCCCGGATTCGCGCCGGCCTGGTTCCGTGGTCGGCTCCAGTGGGTCGGCAGCGCCGACCCACACCATGCCCACTGCCCTGCCGACCGTGAGCACGCGTCGGCAGCCTCCGAACAGGTGATCTCCTTTGACTGCTTTTGCCACCCGGTACAACACGGCGACGATCGAGGGACTCGAGGTGTTCTACCGCGAGGCCGGCGACCCGAAAAACCCGACATTGGTTCTGCTGCACGGCTTTCCGTCCAGCTCGCACATGTTCCGCAACCTGATCGACTCCCTGGCAGATTCGTACCACCTGGTGGCGCCCGATCACATCGGATTCGGCCGTTCGGCGATGCCGACGACGACCCAGTTCACGTACAGCTTCGACCGCCTCACCGAGATCACCGAAGGTTTGATCACTCATCTCGGCCTCGACCGCTTCGCCCTCTACATCCACGACTACGGCGCCCCGATCGGCCTGCGGATCGCCAGCCGCCGCCCCGAACGGATCACCGCACTGATCACCCAGAGCGGCAATGCCTACGTCGAGGGCTTCACGCCGTTCTGGGACATCCTGTTCGCCCACGCCAAGGACCGCGCCGCCAACGAAGACGGCGTGCGCGAGAAGTTCACCCCCGAAACCACATACTGGCAGTACACCCACGGCGTACCCGTCGACCGTCTCGATCGGATCGCGCCCGAGACCTGGCAGCTCGACCAGCTCGGGCTGGACCGCAAGGACAACGACGCCATCCAGTTGCAGCTGTTCTGGGACTACCAGTTCAACCTCGACGGCTACCCGGCGTTCCAGGAGTACTTCCGCACCCACCAACCCCCGCTGCTGGTCACCTGGGGCAAGAACGACGAGATCTTCGGAGCTGCCGGCGCGGAGGCGTTCCGTCGCGACTTCCCCGACGGCGAATTCCACCTTCTCGACGCCGGCCACTTCGCGCTGGAAACCCACGGCGAGGAGATCAGCGGGTACATCCGCGACTTCATGCCGCGAGCGCTGGCCACCGGGGCGGCGAATCGAGACGGCAACTGACACAGGAGGATCTCGGAAGATGCGGCAGCTAATGACGCCATTCGGTTTCGAGTCGACGACCGCGGACGTGATTGCCGGTGTCGACCTCAGCGGCAAGCGGGCGGTCGTCACGGGTGCGACCAGCGGGTTGGGCGTGGAGACCGCCCGCGCCTTGGCCGCGGCCGGCGCCGAGGTCGTGCTCGGGGTCCGCCGACTCGACGCGGGCCGGAAAGTCGCCGAAGAATTACGAGGTGCCACAGGCAACGACGCCATCGAGGCGGCGCCGCTCGACCTGTCCGATCTCGCGTCGGTCGCGTCGTTCGCGCAGGCATGGAACGGTCCGCTGCACATCCTGGTGAACAACGCCGGCGTGATGGCCCTGCCCGAGCTGCAGCGCAGTGCCCTGGGCTGTGAGATGCAGTTCGCGAGCAATTTCCTCGGCCATTTCGCGCTCGTCGTGGCGTTGCGGGGTCCTCTCGCCTCGGCAGGCGGAGCGCGTGTGGTGTCGGTCAGTTCGACCGGGCATCTGTTCTCACCGGTGGTCTTCGACGACCTGCACTACCGGTTTCGACCCTACGATCCGATGACCGCCTACGGTCAGTCGAAGACGGCCACCGTACTGCTGGCGGTGGAGCTGACGGCGCGGTGGGCGGATGACGGAATCGTCGCCAATGCACTGAATCCGGGCGCGATCGCAACGGGCCTGCAGAAGCACACCGGCGGGTTGCGCACTCCCGAGGAGTTCCAGAAGACCGTCGAGCAGGGCGCGTCGACATCGGTGTTGCTGGCGGCGTCGCCGCTCGTCGACGGCATCGGCGGACGGTACTTCGAGAACAACAACGAAGCCGAGGTGGTCGCCGAACGCGCCGAGGATCTCGGCGCTGCCGGCGGGGTCGCGAACTACGCGCTCGCCAGCGACAACGCGGCGCGTCTGTGGCGCGAGGCATCCACCCTCACGGCGAACACGGCGTCTTGAGCTGTCGAGGGCGCGACGAGTCCGTCGTGCGCACCGTCTTCGCCACCTGATCGGCTCCGGGTCCCGCGCCGCTCGAGCCTCGGACTCGCGGCCGCGCCGTCCTCCCCTCTCCCGGGGCATACCGCTTCCTCGACGTCCGCAATTGAGGGATTCCTGGCAGGAAAGAACCGGCGCAGAGCGTATGGCGAGACCAGCATGGAATCAAGCGCACACGGCGAAAGGAAGAAGTCATGTCAGAGAACATCGCTGGTGTCGAGGTGCCCGAGACCGCCGCGGTCGCCGAAGCCACTCGTTTCCTCAAGTCGACGACCAGCCCGCTCATCTATCACCACTCCCTCCGGGTGTACTTCTTCGGGCAAATCCAGGCTCTGCGGCTGGGAATGACACCGAACCCCGAGCTGCTCTACTTGGCCGCCGTGTTCCACGACACCGGTCTCATGACGCCCTTCTCCAATGCGGAACAGCGTTTCGAGGTCGATGGAGCCGACCATGGGCGCGCGTTCATGCTCGAACGCGGATTCTCCACTGCAGCTGCCGAAACCGTGTGGACGGCCATCGCACTGCACACGACACCAGGGATCCCGGGGCGGATGGGCCCAGAAATCGCCGCCACCCACTTCGGTGTGCTGACCGACGTCGCCGGCTTCGGCCTCGAGGCGTTGAACACCGACCAGGTGGCCCAGATCATCGCCGTTCACCCCCGGGGGGACTTCAAAAACGAGTTCTTGAGTGCCTATTTCGACGGGTTGAAACATCGGCCGCAGACGACCAACGGCACGGTGAATTCCGACGTGCTGGAGCACTTCATCCCCGGTTTTCGGCGCACGAGCAGTGTCGAGCGCATCCTCGGCTCGGCCTGGCCGAGCTGACGAGAACAGGCAGTCGGGGCCACGGCGATGACGAAGCCACGTTTCCCCATGCCGGGGTCGCCTCGGACGAGGCGTCTCCTTCGGCATGCTCGTCCCGCAACCGTGTTGCTGATGGCATCCACCAGTGCTCCATCGCCGATCTATCCGCTGTACCAACCGGCTTCCTCCTGGGCGGACGACCGTGGAGACGGTCGCGAACGTTCGAGAGGCTGTCTGAAAGGACCGACATGCAAGCCATCACGACAGGAGACCGTGACGCGGGCGTCGGCGGGCTCACTCTGACCGATCTGCCCTATCCGCATGCGGCGGAGAACGACGTCATCGTGCGTGTCCACGCCGCCGGCTTCACTCCTGGCGAGCTCGAGTGGCCCAGCACCTGGACCGACCGGGCGGGCCGTGACCGCACGCCCAGCGTTCCCGGGCACGAACTGTCCGGAGTCGTCGTCGAGCTGGGCTACGGCACCACCGGCCTGACCGTCGGCCAACGGGTCTTCGGCCTCACCGACTGGGCTCGTAACGGCACGCTGGCCGAATACACGGCAGTCGAGGCTCGCAACCTCGCCCCCCTCGCTGCCGACATCGACCACACCGTGGCCGCAGCTCTGCCGATCTCGGGTCTGACTGCGTACCAGGGCCTATTCGTCCATGCCGGCCTCACCGCCGGCCAGACCGTTGTGGTGCACGGCGCCGGCGGTGCAGTGGGCTCGATCGCCATTCAACTCGCGCGCGAGGTGGGTGCCCAAGTGATCGGCACCGGACGGACCGACGACCGCGATGTGGTGCTCCGCCTCGGTGCACACGCGTTCCTGGACCTGGGCACGGAACCCCTGGAAGGCATCGGCCCCGTCGACGTGGTGTTCGACGTCATCGGCGGCGAAGTCCTCGAGAAGTCGGCGGCAATGCTACGTCCCGGCGGCACGCTCGTGACCGTCGCGACGCCGCCGACGGTGCAGCCGGCAGAAGGGCGCACCGTGTTCTTCGTGGTCGAACCCGACCGTGCGCAGCTGGCGGACCTCGCCCAGCGAGTGCGGACGGCGCGGCTCGAGATCGTGGTGGGCGCCGTCCATCCCCTCGAGGGGACGGCCGACGCGTTCGCCCGCCGTCGACGCACCCACGGTCGGACGATCATCCAGATAGCGACCGACGGAAGGAAACATCGATGAGGACAAAACATCTCGTGCATCTCGCGCTCGCCGGCGCAGTCGCTGCCCTGGTCACCTGCTGCGGGCCGTCGGCGGCACCTCAGGCCGCTCCTCCGGCACACCCGTCGGAGACACTGGCTCCGATCTTCGAACAACCGCTCCCCGGCGACGCGGGCAAGACCTTCACTTCGGCGATCGTGACCTTCCCGCCAGCCGCCCGCGCGGTGCCTCACCGACACGGCGGTGCTTTCGTCTACGCCTATGTGCTCGAGGGGTCGGTGAGCAGCCAGCTCGAGGGCGGGCCCGCGCAGGTGTACCACGAGGGAGAGAACTGGTCCGAGCAGCCGGGCGCTCACCACTTGGCCACCGAGAACACGAGCACGACTGAACAGGCGAAACTTCTCGTCGTCTTCATCGCCAAGTCCGGGCAGCAGCTCAAGGCCGACGACCCGCTCGGTTGAGCGGCCGACACCCCACCAGAAGCATTGACGACGGTTGCAACAGGAGGTCGCCATGGTCGCCGGCTCGGCACTGAGGAACGTCGTTCTCGTGCACGGCGCTTTCGTCGACGGATCCACCTGGCGGCCGGTGTACGACCTCCTCACACAGGACGGATTCCACGTCGCCGTTGTCCAGAATCCAACGCTGTCATTGGACGGCGACGCGGCCGCGACGCGACACATCATCGACGCGCAGAGCGGACCGGTTCTGCTGGTGGGGCATTCCTACGGCGGAGCGGTGATCACCGCGGCGGGTTCCCACCCGAACGTCGCTGCCCTGGTTTACGTGGCGGCCTTCGCGCCAGACGAGGGTGAGTCGGTGAGGACTCTCAACGGCGACCCGGACGCGCCAGGGTCGCCGCTCGTGTCAGATCGCGGCGGCTTTCTGTTTCAGGACCGCTCAGGTTTTCACCGGTCTTTCGGCGCTGACCTGCCCGCCGCTGACGCCTCCTTCCTGGCCGACGCGCAGGTCCCATTCGCGTTGGCAGCCATGGAACAACCGATCACCAGTCCTGCCTGGCGAAGCAGGCGAAGCTCGTTCCTGATCGCCACGCGCGACCAGATGATCGCACCGTCAGCCCAGCGGGCCATGGCACGGCGGGCCGGTGCCGTCGCCGTCGAAGTCGCCGCGAGCCACGCCGTCTACATGTCGCAGCCGGCGCAGACGGCAGCCCTGATCCGGCAGGCCTGCGTCTACTAAGTCGTGCCAATGTAGTTGACGCACAACCCTGTTGAGGCGGCGCTGAGGTCGGTGGGCCGACCAGTCGTCAGCCGAACAGCGGTAGCGCCCGTTTGCGTGCCAGCGCCGACATGCCGCGCTGAATGCTGTCCTCCACCTCGTGGTACTTCTGCTCGACGTAGTCGTCATCCTCGGCGCGGGCCGGATCGTGATCGACCTCCACGGCGGGCATCAACCGGGTGCGGATCTTCGCCGGCAGCGGCAGCTGAGGCAGGGCCGCGGGTGCGATACCCCATGGCAACGACACCGCCACCGGAAACACCTTGAGGCGCAACAGTTTGTCCAGCCGTAGCGCCCGCGACAGGCCATCGCCGCGAATCAGCACCGGCATGGCATCGGCCCCGCCGACCGTCGCGATCGGCACGATCGGCACTCCTGCCTTGATCGCCATCCGGACGAACCCGGCCCGGCCCGCCAGATTCGCGACGTCACGCTCGGTCCACGGTCGCAGCGAATCCACCTCGCCGCCGGGCCACACCGCCACGTCGCGACCCTCGGCCAGTGCGGTGGCCATCGAGTCGGGCGCGGCGGGCAGCACCCCCATAGCGCGGAAGTACCGGCCAATCACTGGTATCGCCATCAGTGCGTCGTGGGCAGTTCCGTGCAGTGGTCGCTCCTGACCGAAGCGGCGCCACCACTGGACCCCGACGGTCCAGGCATCCCAGACGAACGGGGCGCCCGAGTGGATGCCCACGAGCAGCACCGGCGGGTCGGGCAGGTTCTCCCAGCCGTCGAACTCCATCCGGAACCAGTGATCAACAAGGAAGTTCCACAGGTACTTCTGGCGCTGCATGGTGGCCTCGTCCTGGCCGCCCAGATCCCACTGACCGGCGCGCTCGCTGAGCCAGCCGCTGATTCCTCCGTCGTCGCCGCTGCGCCGCTCGGCCATCTTGCGGCGGGCATGTTCAGCATGCTGCTGGGCCTGTTCACGGATGGCGGCGGGGCGGGAGTCGTCGATCATGCCGACTGGGTACCCGCAACGTGGTCGTCGTCACAAGCTGCAGCTGTGAGATGACTGTGCGTCGGTGCCGTCATTCGCGAGAGTCGATGACCTGCTGCGCGATGTCGGCGAGCTTCACATTGCTCTCCTGGGAGAGCCGGCGCATCATCTCGAAGGCCGCCACGTCGTCGAGCTTGTAACGCTCCATGATGATGCCCTTGGCCTGACCGATCCGGTCCCGGGTCGACAACGCGGACCGCAGCTGTTCGCTCTGCCGGTTGGCGAGAATCGCGGCGGCCGCGTGGGCGGCGAGGATGGTCCCGATCGTCTCCGCCTCGGTGGTCCAGGCGTGTGGACGGAAGCTGAACAGGTTCAGAGCACCGGCGGTGCGGTCGGCGGTGTACAGCTTGAAAGACAGGCCGCTGAGGATGCCGAGGTCCACGCACGCCGGTGCGTACTGCGGCCACCGTGTCTCGTTGCGGAAGTCATCGGTGCGCACGATGACGTCGTCGAGTGCCGCTTGCACGCAGGGACCCTCGTCGAACGTCATCTGCAGCTCGTGAAGTTTGTCCGCGAACTCGCTGTCTGCCGGCAGTGTCTCGAAGGTGTGCCCTTTGCCGATGAGCAGCGTCGCTGCGACATCGACATCGGGTATCAGCTCAATGGCCGCGCCGGCGACTCCCGCAAGCACTGCCTCGATCCCGCTGGGGCCTGCCAACGCGCGTGCCAGCTCGGCCATCCGTCCTGCCAGGTCGGGGTTCGAGGAAGGCATCATTGCTGGCAGTCTCCTCTACATTGCGACGTTCAGGTGGTGAATGGCCCGCTGCGCCTGTTGGAGCACCGCACCTGATCCGGCGGCAACTCTGGCTCACAACAACCACTGAGCCAGCGGGTGTACGAAGTATCGCAGCGAGAACGCCTCGTATACCGCGCCGACGATGAGCAGGATGGCGGCAGGTAGAGACAACCAACCGAGTCGTCGCAGACCTTGACGTAGCCTTCCCGACGGTTCTGGGCGCCAACGGCTCCCGGTCGGATCCAGCACTTGCCGAGCAGGTACACGCCGAGCAAGACGAGAATGTATGCCTGGAACTCGATCACCACCGTCACGGAGTGAGGAATGAGAGCCACCCAGCCGATGTCGCTCGCGGGCACGAGGGTCACCCCCGTCGAGGCGGCCCAGTACGCGAGCAGTGCGATGCCGGCGAAAGGCACGATCATCGACGGCAGAACGATCGTCAGCACGCACATCTTCACCGTGTTGACCGCGAGAATCACCAGTGCGAACAGCCAGGGATTGGCGATGAGCGATTGCACCAACTCGGCTGTGCCGTCATCCTCCAATCGCGTCTGCTGTGCCTCACTGAGCGCAGGGAACAAGAGCCCGGCACCGAAGCCGGCGAAGAACAGTCCGTACATGCAGCCATTCATCGCGAAATAGGCGCGGGTGTTCTCGCGGATGATGCGCAACGGCTGCCAGCCAGACAGTCGGCGTGTCGTATCGGGGCGCCCTTTCGAAGTACGTGCGTCTGCCGCGCGTACAGCGTTGATGCGCTTGAGGAATGCCATTCCGGTCCTTCCGGGCGAGTCGGGCGCGGGCCGAAGCGCACCGCCGACGACGGCTGAGCGGACCCGACGGGCTGCGCGGTCCGATCGCCCTCTGAGCTCTCCTCCAGGCGTTGCGAACCAACAGGTTTCGCTACCAAGGAATCTGCACGCCCCCAGGCCTCGGGTCGTAACAGTACGGTCCGGTCCGTTTCGCGTCAATACGGTCCGTTGCGTATTGAAACCACCGGTATCTCGCTAGGGTTTCGACATGCCCGCGAACCGCAACGAAAACTCTCGTCGCGCCATCCTCGAGGCGTCCATCGCGATGATCGCCGAACTGGGGTACGACAACATCTCGATCGAGGCGATCGCCAGGCGGGCGTGCGTGAGCAAGCAGACGATCTACCGGTGGTGGCCCTCCAAGGGTGCGGTGGTCCTCGAAGCTGCGACTAAGAGTCTTGACCCGGTGGTCGCGTTCCCCGACACCGGGGATCTCGTCGCCGATCTCCGGACACAGCTGACTGGGATCGTGGAGGTGATCGCGACCACCGGGTTCGGACCGGCATACCGAGGCCTGATCGCCGCCGGCCAGTCCGACCCCGATCTGCTGCAGGCACTCTTCGACCAGATCATCGAACCCAACGTCACGGCGTTCAGCGCACGAATCGCCCTGGCCCAGGAGCGCGGCGAGATACGAGCCGACACCGACGTGGAAACCCTGCGCGAAGTGCTCTACGGCGTCATCGAGTACCGGCTGTTTCACGCGATGCCGATCGAGCCAAGCCACGTCGACGCCCTGTTGAAGATCGCCTTCTATGGTGTTCGCCTGCGGTAGTGCGCAGTTGAGTCTCCACGCTGCCGAGCCGTGCCCCTGAATCCGCTTTCAACGGTCCGTATTGACGCGAACCGGACCGGACCGTATTGTTTTATCCACCGCCCCTCGAAATGGCAGGGCGCTCCCGTTGCACTGAATGACCTGTCCCTCAACGCTTTACGTATACACAAGGAGCTGTCATCGACCACCAGCCGTTCGCCGCGGTGCCGGCGTCTGATGCCCTGAACGCCATCATCGACTTCGTGACGAGAACGGTGAAGCACAGCATTGCCGCCGGACTTCGTGTTCGGTGAAGTCGACAGCCCGTACGCCGACGCCGCGTTGGCCGGACTCTGGCGATGCCGGGCACCTGTTCGGTTTCACAACATAGAGGGAGGTTCGAATGACAGATGTCCGATCGGGTGAGGGCTGGCCGGCACTACGCGTCGACGACTGGGAGCCGACGCGCAGATCGCTGCACATGTGGACCCAGATCGTGGGCAAGGTGCGGC
>NZ_JACKSJ010000185.1 GCF_025821665.1 [Mycobacterium] manitobense | reverse complement strand
CGCCGCGCCGACCGGCTCGCCGAGGTGGCCGCGGCCATCGAGGCCGACGGCGGCAGCGCGCTGCCCGTGCCCGCCGATGTGTCCGACAAGGCGGAGGTCACCGCCGCCGTGGCCGCCGCGGTGTCCCGGTGGGGCAGGCTGGACATCCTGGTGAACAACGCCGGCCTGATCCGCACGGGCGAGGCGGCCGCGGCCTCCCTCGACGACTGGGACGACCTGGTCACCGTCAACGTCCAGGGCGTGCTGTACGCGACGCGTGCCGCGCTGCCGCACCTCATCGACGCCGCCGCCGACTCGCCGCGCGGTGTGGCCGACGTGGTCACGGTCAGTTCGACCGCGGGCTGGGTGGCCCGGCCCGGCACCGCGGTGTACTCGTTGACGAAGTTCGGCGTCAACGCATTCAACGAGGGACTGCGGCAGGAACTCGTCGGCAGCCAGGTCCGCGTCGGAGTCGTCGGGCCCGGCACGGTCGACACCGAGATCAACGACCACCTGCCCGCCGAGTCCCGCGCGGCGATCGAGCAGCGCACCGCCGGGATGGTGAAACTGCGGCCGGAGGACGTCGCCGACGCGGTGACCTACATGGTGACGCGTGACCGCCGGGTGGCCGTCAACCACATGTTGGTGCGCGCCGCCGAGCAGACGTGGTGACCGGCGCCTGGCCCACCGGCGACCACCTCGGGATCGCGTTCCCCGCCCACATCGCCGCCCTGCGTGACGGCGGCCCCGCGTTCCTCACCGAGGGCTTCCGGGCGGCGGGGGCGCTGGACGCCGGCAACCGGGTCGTCCGCGTCGTCGGCTGCGACGAGGTGCCCGGCGGCAGCACCGGGCGCAAGGCGTCGCTGGATGTGGAGTACCTCCGATCCGGACCACCCACGGCACTGTTCGTGAAGTTCTCCCGCGACTTCGACGATCCGGTACGTGACCACGGCAGGACGCAGATGGCCGCCGAGGTCACCTTCGCCACGCTCGCCCAGGCACCCGGCTTCCCGATCGCGGTGCCGCGCACCATGTTCGCCGACTACCACGGCGACACCGGCACCGGCGTGCTGATCGCCGAGCGGATCCCGTTCGGCTGCAACGGCATCGAGCCGCAGCACCACAAGTGCCGCGACGACGAGCTGCCGTCGCCGCAGGAGCACTACCGCGCGCTGCTCACGGCGCTGGCCCGGCTCGTCGGCGCGCACAGGTCCGGGGTGCTGCCCGCCCATCTCACCGAGTCGTTCCCCGTCGACCTCAAGGCCGCCGCCGTCGGCGAACCGGCGCCGCTGACCGCCGACCGCCTCGACCGCCGCCTGGCGGCGCTCGGCGAGTTCGCGCGCGCCCACCCCGCGCTGCTGCCGGCCGGCGTGGGTTCGCCGGAGTTCCTCGGCCGGCTCGGCGAACAGGCCCGCGAGGTGATGCGCCGCGAGCCCGACGTCTGGCGCAGCCTGGCCGGCGCACCCGATCACATCGCGCTGTGCCACTGGAACGCCAACGTCGACAACGCGTGGTTCTGGCGGGACGCTGACGGCACCATGCGCTGCGGACTGCTGGACTGGGGCTGTGTGAGCCGGATGAACGTCGCCATGGCGATCTGGGGATCGCTCAGCGGCGCCGAAACCGCCCTCTGGGACGACAGTTTCGACGAGCTCACCGAGGTTTTCTGCGCCGAGGTCGCCGCCTCCGGCGGACCGCACCTCGATCCGGCGGGGCTGCGCAGGCACGTGCTGCGCTACACCGCACTGATGGGCATCACCTGGCTGCTCGGGGTGCCCGCGCTGGTGGCGGCCCGGGTGCCCGACGCAGGCCCGGACACCACCCGTTTCGACCCGCGCATCCGCGATGACGAGAGCGTGCGGGCGCCGCTGCAGATGCTGAGCAACGTCCTGCACCTCTGGCGCACGCGCGATATGGCCGCGGCCCTGGCCGAACTCGGCTAGCGCGCCGGGTGTTTCAGCGGATCAGCGACCGGATCTGCTCGCGGGGGAAGAACTCCTGGTCCTCGCCCCAGCCCTGCAGGCCGTCCCACCGCCAGTCGGTCAGCGTCCAGAACGTCATGCGGCCCGGCCAGCCGAGCCAGCGCAGCGCGGTGCGGACGTCGCCTTCGGCGTGCAGGCTGCGACCCAGGTGGTCCTCGGCGTCGAGCACGACCTGCGCGGGCGCGCCCGCACGTCGACTCAGCACGCGCCGGGTGCCCTTGACCAGCTCACCCAGTTCGCCATCGCGCATGAGGTAGCCACCGATGACGACGTCGCGGCCCGGTTCGCGGCTTGCGACGGTGATGGTGTGCCAGTGCGCTTCGGGTGAGGCGATCGCCCACAGGTAGTCACCCGGCCGCCGGGCGCCCGGATGGTGCGGACCCCACGTGCGGTCGCGCATCGAGTAGCAGTCGATGTCGGCCCGCTCGCCGTCGAGCACCAGCGATCCCGTCATCCGGCCCGGCTGGTCGAAGTGGTGCGGCGCGCCGCCGGTGCCGTCACCCAGCGTGTGCGGCGCCATCAGCGACGACCACTCCAGGTCGAATTCCAGCCCGGGTGCGTCGTACGACAGCCGGTAGCGGTGTGCGGGTTCGACAACCCTGTGGCGCAAAGAGTTCGGCAGGGTGAAGTCGTCGAAGTCCAGCGCGCCGGTGGGCGGTTGCTGCCACCGCCAGTCGTAGAAGAGGCAGTCGTAGACCTCCTCACCCGTCGGGTCCCACAGGGCCGGTCCGCCGCCGGCGATCCCGGTGCGCACGTCGTGGAAGTAGTAGACGAACCCGTTGATGTCGCGTTCGGGGACTGCGAAGCCGAACCAGCCGCTCTCGTTCCAGTAGGGGTCGTCGCCCGCGGGGTGGAACGTCTCGTCGCCGGAGAAGTCACCCGCCACAGGTCACCCCGGTGAGCCGCTCGGACAGCGCCCACAGCTCGCGGCAGTCGTTCTCGCTGTGCGCCAGCCGCGGCACCTTCGCGAATGTGATTCCGCCGCCTGCTGTCTCGTAGAGACCCCGCGGCCCGTAGTAGGCGCCGCCGCCCGCGGCCGGCGACACCGCGGCATAGAGCGCCGGCTTGATCGCCTCGTCGACCTCGAGCCACATGAACGGCAGCAGCCGCCACGTCAGCTGGGTGAGCCGGGCCTGCAGGGTCGGGGTATCGCGACCATACGAGGCGCCGCTGAGCAGGTTGGTCTTGGCCAGGCCCGGGTGTGCGGCATTGGACCTGACGGCCCAGCCGTTGCGCCGGCCCCGCCGGTCCAGTTCCATCGCGAACATCAACTGCGCCAGCTTGGCGAGGCCGTAGCTGTGCATGGGCTTGTAGCCGCGCTCGGCATTGGCGTCGGTGAAGTCGAGGTGGCGCTGCGTGGCGGCGATGCTGCTGACGGTGACCACCCGCGCGGACGGCGCCGCCCGAAGCAGCGGCATGAGGTGTGCGGTCAGCGCGAAGTGCCCGAGGTGGTTCGCGCCGAACTGCAACTCGAACCCGTCGCCGGTCTGCTGGCGGTGCGGCGGCGTCATCACCCCGGCGTTGTTGATCAGCACGTCGATCGGGCGGCCCTCCGCGCCGAGGTCGTCTCCCAGCGCGGCAACGCTTTCCAGCGAGGCGAGGTCCAGCGGCCTGATGGAGAGTTCGGCGGCGGGCACCGCAGTGCGGATGTCGTCGGCGGCCGCCTCGCCCTTGGCGCGGTTGCGGACCGCGAGCACCACGTCGGCGCCGGCCGCCGCCAGCGCCCGCGTGAGGCCGAGGCCCAGCCCGCTGTTGGCGCCGGTGACGACGGCGAGTCTGCCGGTGAGATCGGGAACGTCGAGGGTGAGACTGTCTTTCACCAGGTGACCGGCAGCTCGTAGAGGCCGTAGGCGAGGGCGTCGTCCTTGAACGGCAGCTCGTCGAGCGGCACGGCCAGCCGCATCGTCGGGATCCGGCGCAGCAGCGACGGCAGGACGATCTGCAGTTCCATGCGGGCCAGCTGCTGACCGACGCACTGGTGACGGCCGTAGCCGAACCCGACGTGCGGTCCGTTCTGGCGCAGCAGGTCCAGCCGGTCCGGGTCGGGGAACTGGCGGGTGTCCCAGTTGGCGGGGGCGACGTCGAGGATGATGCCCTCGCCGGCCCTGATCGTTTCGCCGTCGACTTCGATGTCCTCGACGGCGATGCGGCGCTGGCCGGTCTGGATGATGCTGCAGTACCGCATGAGTTCTTCGACGGCGGCGGCGACCACCTTGGGGTCGTCGGTGTCACGCAGCAGCGCCTGCTGTTCGGGGTTCTCGAGCAGCGCGACGACGCTGACGCTGAGTTGGCCGGCGGTGGTCTCGTGGCCGGCGATGAGCACCCCGGTGGCCAGCTGCGCCGCCTCCTTGACGCTGATCTCCTCGGCCTTGACCCGCTCGGCGAGGTCGGACACCAGGTCCTCGGCGGGGTCGGTCATCTTCGTGGTGATGAGGTTCATCAGGTACTTGAACAGCGCGCCTGCGCCTTTCGCGGAGTCCTCGGCGCTGGCGTAACGGCTCATGCCCCTGTTGGCCTGCTCCTGGAAGAACTCGGCGTCTTCGTACGGCACGCCGAGCATCTCGCTGATCACCAGCGACGGGACCGGCAGCGTGAGCTTGTCGACGATGTCGGCCGGTTGGGGGCCGGCGAGGATGGCGTCGATGTGGTCGTCGGTGATCTTCTGCACCGCGGGCCGCAATGCCTCGACGCGCTTGAAGGTGAACGGCCGCGACAGCATCCGGCGGTAGCGGGTGTGCTCCTCGGCGTCGGAGGTGAACACCGAGCGGGGCCGCCGGTCGACCGTGGCCAGCATGCCCTCGTTCCAGTGCGGATAGCCCGGCTTGCGGTCGTCGACGCTGGCGCGCGCGTCGGCGAACAGCGAGCGGATCGCCTCGTAGCCGGTGATCAGCCAGGGAGTGCTGCCGTCCCAGATGCGGACGCGGCTCAGCTGCCGGGTCGCGTTGGCCTGCAATGCCTCCGGCGGTGGCGCGAACGGGCAGCCCGGCGCGCGGGTCATCGGGAAGTCCGGGACGGTGTCGGCGTCGGGCAACACGTCGGTCATGGGCGATCCTTCGGTTGGGCGATCCGGACGGGTGCCTGCCACAGCCCGGCGATGGCGTCGACGAGGCCCTCCGCCGCAACCGGCCACGGTGATCGCGCCCTCGGGCCGTGTTCGGCGAGCGCACTCTCGTGTTCGGCGCAGGTGTGCATCAACAGGTTGCGGGCCATGACGATCCGTTCGAAGCGGACCCGTCGGGGCAGGTCCGGGAGGCAGCGGGTGATGCCGTCCATCGCCTGCACCAGCAGCGGCGAGCCGAGCGCATCCCTGGTCACCAGCTGGCGGCACTGCGGGTCGGCCATCGCCTGGGCGGCGAAGCGGGCGTACCAACTCGGGCTGCCCAGCGTGTCGAGGTGATCGGTCAGCGGGGTGACCAGTGCGCTTACCCAGTCGCTCAGGTCGGCCGAGCCGGCGATCTCGGCGAGCTTGCTGGCGCGCAGCGACTCGATCGGACCGCGGTGCTTGGCCTCGATGGCGCGCAACAGATCGGTGCGGGTGCCGAAGTGGTAGCAGACCGCGGCGTTGTTGCCCTGGCCGGCGGCCTCGCTGATCTGCCGGTTCGAGACGGCGTACATGCCGCGCTCGGCGAACAGGCGCTCGGCGGCGGTGAGGATCAGCTGGCGGGTGCCCGACGAGCGGTCGCTGCTGAGCACTCGCGCGGCGGTCACGGTTCCGAGTGAACTACGTCATCCGACTTAAATCAAGCAGTTTATTTAACTCGGCTGCGCCCACCACGCCGCGAGCGTGCGTGTCGACCAACAGACACGCACGCTCGCGGGACGAAGAGAACTCGGGGTCAGGCCTGCTTGAGGGCCTCGATCTCCAGGGTGATGGTGATCTTGTCGCCGACGACGGCGCCGCCGGTCTCGAGCGGCATGTCGAGGTCGATGCCGAAGTCCTTGCGGTTCAACACCACCGACGCCTCGAAGCCGGCGACCTCGCCGTGGCCCATGCCCGGGCTGACACCGTTGAACTCCAGGTCGAGGCTCACCGGCTTGGTGACGCCTTTGAGGGTGAAGTCACCGTCGAGGACGTGGCGGTCGCCATCGGCGCGCACGCCGGTCGAGGCGAAGGTCGCGGTCGGATAGGTGGCGGCGTCGAAGTAGTCGGCCGACTTCAGGTGTGCGTCGCGCTGCTCGTTGCGGGTGTTGATCGAGTCGACGGCGATCTCGGCGGTGACCGACGGGGCGCCGTCCTCGGCCACGGTGATCGCGCCGCTGAACGTGTCGAACGTGCCGCGCACCTTGCTCACCATGAGGTGGCGTACCGAGAAGGCGATGGTCGAGTGCACCGGGTCGATGACCCAGGTGCCGGCGGCGAGTGCGGTGGTTGCAGTGGTCATGGGATTCTCCTGATCCGAGCGTCGGCCCTTCCGACGTCCTTCACCCGTATCAAGCGGACTGCGGTCCGATTCATTCCCGAATGGCGCCGCCGCACCTATTCGTTCCATTCACACTGATGCGAGCGTGCGCGTTTGTACCCCCCCGACACGGCGTGTCGGCGTGCAGACACGCACGCTCGCGGAGCTACCTCGCGCAAAGCTGGACGCGCTCAGGCGGCCAGCGGGGTGTAGGTGGTGGTGCGCTGACGGGCCGGACGGCCGATGCCCTTGGCGATCGCGACGAGTTCCTCGACCGACTTCGCCGACCCGTTCTCCGAACCGGCCATCCGCGAGATGGTCTCTTCCATCAGCGTGCCGCCGAGGTCGTTGGCGCCACCCTGCAGCATCACCTGGGTGCGTTCGACACCCAGCTTGACCCAGCTCGTCTGGATGTGGTTGATGCGGCCGTGCAGCATGATTCGCGCCAGTGCGTGGACGGCGCGGTTGTCGCGGTGCGTCGGTCCCGGCCGGGCGCCGCCCGCCAGGTAAAGCGGCGAACTCTGGTGCACGAACGGCAACGGAACGAACTCGGTGAAACCACCGGTGCGGTCCTGGATCTCACGCAGCACCCGCAGATGCCCCACCCAGTGCCGCGGCTGGTCGACGTGGCCGTACATCATCGTCGAACTCGACTGCAGACCCACCTCGTGGGCGGTGGAGACCACCTCGACCCACATCGACGTCGGCAGCTTGCCCTTGGTGAGGATCCAGCGCACCTCGTCGTCGAGGATCTCCGCGGCAGTGCCGGGAATCGACCCGAGACCCGCCTCCCGCAGCGCGATCAGCCACTCCCGGATCGACAACCCGCTCTTGGTGACGCCGTTGGCGATCTCCATCGGGCTGAACGCATGCACGTGCATCGACGGCACCCGCGCCTTGACCGCGCGGACCAGGTCGGCGTAACCCGTCACCGGCAGTTCGGGGTCGATGCCGCCCTGCATGCACACCTCGGTGGCGCCGGAGACATGAGCCTCCCACGCCCGGTCGGCGACCTCGGCGGTGGACAGCGAGAACGCGTCCGCGTCACCCTTGCGCTGGGCGAAGGCGCAGAACCGGCACCCGGTGTAGCAGATGTTGGTGAAGTTGATGTTGCGGTTGACGACGAAGGTGACGTCGTCGCCCACCGCATCTCGGCGCAGCGAGTCCGCCAGCGCGGCAACGGCGTCCAACGCCGGCCCGTCGGCCGTCGCCAGCGCGAGATAGGCGTCGTCGGACAGACCCCCCGGGTCGCGTTCGGCGGCGCGCAGCGCGACCAGCACATCGGTGTCGATGCGCTCGGGCGCCCGGGATGCCAGATCGTGCACCTTCTCCCGGATCGACTCCCAGTCGCCGAAGGCGCTGCCGAGGTCGCTGCGCGTCTCGGTGCGTCGCCCCTCGCTGTCGATGGTCTCGTTCAGGTCGATCCGGCCGAGGGACTGCAGCGCCTCGTCGGGTTCCTGCCAGGGCCGCCCCACCGGGTTGACGTCGAGTGCGAGACCGGTGTCGGGGTCGGCCAGTGCGTCGACATGTCCGTGTACCCGCGGGTCGATCCACGCGGCGCCGCCCTGCACGTACTGCGGTTGCGCAGTCAGGCGCTGCGTCAGGTCGTAGCCGGCCTCGGCGGTGATCTCGGCCAGGTCGTCGAGCGCGGGCCACGGCCGCTCGGGGTTGACGTGGTCGGGGGTCAGCGGTGACACGCCGCCCCAGTCGTCGACGCCCGCGCCGATGAGCGCGAGGCACTCCTCGCGCGACACCAGGTTCGGCGGCGCCTGAATGCGCATCTTCGGGCCGAGGACCAGTCTGGTGACCGCGATCGTGGCGAGGAAGTCGTCGATGCCTGCGTCGGGCGTCGCGGCCATCGCGGTGTGGTCCTTGGCCCGGAAGTTCTGCACGATCACTTCCTGGACGTGACCGAACTCCTTGTGCGAGCGCCGGATCGCGTGCATCGTCTCGGCCCGTTCGGTCAGCGTCTCGCCGATGCCCACCAGCAGACCGGTGGTGAACGGGATGGACAACCGGCCCGCGTCGTCCAGCGTGCGCAGCCGGACCGTCGGATCCTTATCGGGGCTGGCGTAGTGGGCCAGCCCCTTGGTCTCGAACAGCCGACGCGACGTCGTCTCGAGCATCATGCCCATGGACGGCGCGACGGGCTTGAGCCGCGAGAGCTCCGACCAGCTCATCACGCCGGGGTTGAGGTGCGGCAGCAGGCCGGTCTCCTCGAGGACCCGGATCGCCATCGCCCGCACGTAGTCCAGGGTGGAGTCGTAGCCACGTTCGTCGAGCCACTGCCGGGCGTCGTCCCAGCGCACCTCCGGCCGGTCGCCGAGCGTGAAAAGCGCCTCTTTGCAGCCGAGTTCGGCGCCACGACGGGCGACTTCGAGGATCTCGTCGGGCTCCATGTACATGCCGTGGCCCTGTTGGCGCAGCTTGCCGGGCACCGTGACGAAGGTGCAGTAGTGACAGGTGTCCCGGCAGAGGTGGGTGACCGGGATGAAGACCTTGCGTGAATAGGTGACGGGCAGCCGGCCGCTGGACCCGCGCCGCCCGGCGGCCTCGAGACCCGCATCGCGGACGCGGGCCGCGCTGGCACAGAGGTCTTGCAGGTCCTCGCCACGGGCGGTCATCGCGATCGCGGCCTCGTCGACGTTCAGGGCGACGCCGTCGCGCGCGCGCCTCAGCACGCGTCTCAATGCTGCGGGAGTTGGCGCTCCGGACTTCGGGGGGACTACCGGGCTGGGCAGATCGGCGCCACGCTGGGGGTTCAGAGCCACTCCGGTGTAACCCCGCCGGTGTCGGAAATCATCCGCGCGTCTCACATCGTGAAACCACTGCTCCTGGCATACCGGCCACAGTAGTCCGCGGGCACCGCGATGTGACGGCCCGCCGGAGCAAATTGCCGCAGCAACGCTGGCAGTCGCGTATTTTAAGAGATTCGACCGCGAGGAGAAGCCATGTCCGTCTCCGTCCGCTCATATTTGATGGCGGGCGTGGCTGCAGTCGGCGCGGTGACGATCGCGATTCCCTCCCTGCATGTGGCGCCTCCGGACATCGCCGTCGACTCCACGCACGCCCCCACGGCGCCGACGGCGCTGACCGAACTGCTGGAGTCGGCTCAGCGGCAGATGGAGCCGTTCCTGCCGGATCCCCAGCGATCGGGCATGCCGGCACTAGGGCCCCACAGCGTTGTCATTCCCGGGGCGCTGACCTCGGTTCCCCCGCCGCCCACGCCACCGGCATTGCCGGGTGCCGGCCCCGCACCGCTCAACGCGGCCAGTGATCTGCTGATCTCGTCCTACCAGTTCATTCAGGAGTGGGTCGACTGGGGCGTCGACGTCGCCATCTATGCGACCCAGGTCTTCGGATGGGTACCGTTCGTGCCGCTGGCCGGCGCCCAGATCGACCTGTTCTACAACCAGCTGATCAGGCCGATCGCCGACAACGTCGTCTATGACTTCCTGGCCCCGGTGCTGAACGATCCTCTCAACCTCGGGGTGTGGATCGGCGGCGCCGCGAACGCGATCGGCGACAGCGTCATCGACGCCATCAACTTCGGCATCCAGGAGTTCAATTACTTCTTCGGCTGGGCCATCCCGCCGGTGCCACCGATCGGGCCGTTCGCGGCGGAGGACGGACTCCTGCGGACGGTCGCACTGGAGGACGGCCTGACGGGAGTCGCCGCGCAGGAGCTGCCGCCGGTCGTCGACACACCCAGCGAAGCCGTCGTGGACCAGGCGCCGCCGCTCGAGGAGGAGCCACTGCAGGTCGAGGCTGCTCCGCAGCCCGTGCCCGGCGGCGTCGACGTCCAGCCGGAAGCCGGCGTCGTGGTCGAGCCCGCGCCCGATCTCGTCGATCCCGCGGACGAGGCTCTCGACCCTGCGAGCAGGCCGGAGATCGTCGAGGATGCCGAGCAGGCCGCCGGCGCCAAGCCGCCCCGGGTGGCCAAGCGCGTGAACGAGCGGCTGCGCAAGGTCGCCGACGACGTCCGCACCGGCGTCCGCGGAGCGGTCAGTGAGGCGACGAAAGCCGCCGACCGTATCCGCAGCTCACTCAAGCCGAAGCGGCGGTCGGCCGAGACCGCGGGCGAACGGTCCGACAACGCGGATCCCGGCAACACCGACAACGGCGACGTCGGATAGCGCGGTTTCAGGAACGCTGGTTGTGGCGCCAGAGCACCCACACCGGCGGGGCGGTTCCGAGGGCGAGGTAGACCAGAACGGCGTAGGCCATCACGCCGGGACCGCCGAACACGATGTCTCCGCCGGGTCCGCCGAGCGTCAGCGCCGCCACGGTCAGTAGCCACGTCCACAGCGGTGTGGCCGCCAATCTGGTCGAGTCGGTCCAGTAGGTGGCCGCCCACACCAGGCCTGCATTGACGACGCCGGCCACGATTGCGCTGATCGGGAACGGTACGACGCCGATACGGAGCGGGAGGAACAGAGCGCCGAGCGCGGCGCAGACGATGCCGTCGACGGCGAGCACGATCAGCACGATGGCCCGCACGACGGGGTCGGACAAGGTGCTGTCCGCGGCAGCAAGTCCGCGGGTCTGCTGCGCGGTCAGGTGGGGATGCTGTCGAGCAATCCGGTCAGCGAACCGACCACCCACTGGAAGTTGTCCAGGCGGTCCTGCCAATGCTGCAGGTTGGGGTCAAGGTCGGGGTCCATGGATGTCCCTTCGACTGTCGCTGATTGACGTGGAGCCTACTCCGTCGGAGTTCGGCTGGGCCAGGATCAGGCCCGCCAGGAGGTCGGTCTCCCAACCTCGGGCGTCGCGGTCGCCGGACTCCCCCGAGACGAGGACGTAGTGCTCGTGCGCGAGGACCGGCATGGCGAGTGTGTTGGACAACGCGAAGGACTGACCGTTCGGCGCGACGGTGACCTGGGTGGCGTGCGCACGAAGGGCCGCGATCTTGGCGGGGAGTACGTCGGTGGCGTCGACGACGGCGTCGATCCTGTCGTCGGCGTAGCCGAACGGCACCTGGTCGATGCGGGTCCAGTCCGCCGGGACGTCGCTCATCGACGAGAGAGCCTGTTCGGCGGCGCTGGTGGCGATGACGGTCCAGTAGAACTTGGGCACCCGCCACGCGGCCGCTTCGACCGCGGCGGTGGTGATCCGGTGGGCCTGGATGTGGTCGGGGTGGCCGTAACCGCCGTCCGGGTCGTAGGTTACGACGACGTGCGGGCGAAGGTCGTCGATGATCGCGGCCAGTGCGCCGACCGCCTCGTCGTGGTCGGCGTCGACGAAGCGACGGTGCCGCCGCGGCGGGGTACCCTCCATGCCGGAGTCCCGCCAGTGTCCGGGTCCGCACAAGTAATGAGGTGATTCCAGTCCGAGTGCGCGCAGCGCGGCGGTCAGTTCGGCGATGCGGTAGCCGCCGAGTTGGTCGGCCTCGTCCACGGTCAGCTGGCGGTACCGTTCGCCGATGACCTCGCCCTCTTCCCCAAGGGTGCAGGTGACGACGTGCACCTGCGCACCACGGCCGACGTAGTGGGCGATCGTCCCGCCGGTGGTGATCGTCTCGTCGTCGGGATGGGCGTGTACGAAGAGCAGGCGCGGCGTCTCGGGCATCGACGCTGACCCTAGTCGCAGGCCGGCCGGCGTCCACCGGCAACCGACCGCTTCGACGTCTTCGGGCCGGGCGGTGACGTAGGTTCACCAGGTGAGTCGGCGGAGCCTCGAGTTCGGTTGCGCAGTAGTGCTCGTCGGCCTCCTTGCCGGCGTCGCGGGGATGGCGACCACGCTGCTCCTGCATGCCGTCGAACACCTCACCTATCACTACTCGTTCGGGACGCTGCTCGACGGTGTGGACAGCAGCAGCCCGATGCGCCGTGCGCTCGGCCCCATGGTCGGTGGCGCACTCGCCGGATTCGGCTGGTATCTGCTGCGCCGCCGCACCGAGGTGCCGAGCCTGTCCGGCGCCATCGCCGATCACCGGCCGATCCCCCGCATCTCGATGTCGATCGATGCGGCACTGCAGGTCCTCGTGGTGGGGTCGGGCGCGTCGCTCGGCCGCGAGGGGGCGCCGCGCCAGTTCGCGGCCGCGCTGGGTGACGCGGGCACCTCGCGCTGGGCACTCACCCCGCACGACCGTGAGATCCTGCTCTACTGCGCGGCGGGTGCGGGACTCGCCGCGGTCTACAGCGTTCCGCTCGGCGGAGCGTTGTTCGCCACGCAGATCTTGATGCGCACCTGGCACCCACGGGCGCTCGGCACCGCGCTCATCACGTCGAGCCTGGCCGTGGCGGTGGCGTCGCCGGTGACTCACGAGTCGCCGCCGCTCGACTGGCCCGACCCGTCACTGTCCTATCTCCTCATCGCCTTCGCGGTCGTGCTCGCGCCACTCGCCTTCGGCGTCGGGATGGTGTTCAACCGGTTGATGGCCGCGGCACGGCCGGCGGCAGCGGTGAAGTCCTGGATGCTGGTGCCCGCGGTCGCGGCGGTGGGTCTGCTCGTCGGCGTCTGTTCGTTGCACTGGCCCGAACTGCCCGGCAACGGGAAGAGCATCCTGACCGTCAGTCTCGACAGCGGCATGACGCTGAGCGCCGCCGCGGCGATCCTGCTTCTCAAACCGCTGCTGACCGCTTCATACCTGCGGGCCGGGGCGGTCGGCGGCCTGCTCACACCGGCGCTCGCCACCGGGGCTGCGATGGGGTCGCTGGTGGCGCTGGCCATCTCCAGCTGGACGGAGCTGGCGGTCAGCGTGCCCGCCGTGTCGCTCGCCTGCGCCGCGGGCGTTCTGGCGATCACGCAGCGGGCCCCGATGTGGGCGGCGCTGTTCGTCTGGGAACTGGCCAGGCCGCCGTGGTGGCTGCTCGTCGTCTTCCTGGTGGCCGCCCTCGCCGCGCACGGACTGCGACTCCTGACCGAACGTCGTGCCGGCCCGCCGCGTTCTACCGGTTCTTGGTCCAGTTTCCGGCGTCGCCGACGATCCCCACCGGGACCGCGCCGCTCAGGCTGACGTTCTGCACGCTCGGGCCGGCGGCCACGATCGTGGTGTCCTGCAGGATGGGCAGCACCGTCGACATGTTCCACAGCCGTGGTTCGACGGCCTCGATCACCTCGGCGATCGGCTCGGTGCCGTCCAGCGCCGCATCGATCTTCGGTTGCAGACTGCGATCACAGATTCCGGTGATGTTGCTCGGTGCCTGCACCAGCTCGCCGGTCTCGGGATCCGGCGGCGGTGCCGACGGCGTCGCGGTGGCGCTCGGGGGTGGAGGCGGGGGCGGTGCATCGGTTCGGGGCGGCGGCGCCGACGTGGGTGCTGCGGTCGGGACCGGCGTCGCCTCGAGCGCCCGGCAGCCGTAGCGCGACGCCAGTGACGTGGCGAGGTCTCCCCCGGCCGCATGCCAGCCGACCACCGCGTCCACCCGGTTGTTGGCCAGCGCCTCGCCGTAGAGCGTGACCGGGTCGAGCGCCAGCACCGAAGCCTCGATGCCGACGTTGCGCAACTGATCGGCCGCCGTGTTGGCCACCGCCACAGACGTCGGATCGTTCACCGCCACACCGAGAACCAGGGACAGCGGCACGCCGTCCTTGGTGATCCGGCCGCGGTCGTTGTCGGGCGCCGGCGTTCCGGGCGTCGGCGGCGGCGGGTTCTCCACCGGCGCCACCTCGTAGCCCGCGTCGGCGAGCAGGCCGAGTGCCGCCTCGGTGCCCAAGGCGGGCGGTGCGGTCGGCACGTAGCCCGGATCCGACGGCGTCCGGACCTGAGCCTGGGCCAGCGTCACGGTGTTGTCGTCACCGGCGCCCACCGACGCCAGCAGATCGACGTCGAACAGACCCAGGACGGCCTTGCGCACCTGCGCTTCGGCCAGCTTCGGCTGCCCGGCCCGCAGCGTCACCTGCATCACGCGCGGTGTCACGATGCGAGCCGTTCTGACGTCGGGTATCGCGCTGAGCTGAGCGAAAGTGGCTGCGCCGCCGTGTATCTGGGCGACCTGCGTGTCACCGTTGCGGATCGAGTCGGCGAGTGCGGCAGGGGATCCGCCGCGACGGAACAGCACCTGGTCGGGTTTGGCCGGACCACTCCAGAACCGGTCGTTGCGGGCGAGCAGGATCTCGTCGCGCTGCGGATCGATGTCGTCGACGCGGAACTTGCCCGCGGTGACGGGCATGGCACGCGCCAGACCGGCCCCGAATCCACCCGGTACGTCCTTGACGATGTGCGCCGGGAGGATGTTGTTGAACAGTTCCCGCCACGCCGGGTAGGGCTGGGAGAAGGTGACGACGGCCTGTTTGCCACCCTCGACCGACTGGACACCGGTGATCAGGTCATAGCCGGCCGGATCGACGACGCCCGGCTGGCTGACCATCTGCTGCCACAGGTACCAGTAGTCGTCAGCGGCCACCGGCGCGTTGTCGGTCCACTGCGCCTCCGGCTTGATCGTGTAGGTGACGGTGAATGGGTTCCGGTTGGTCACCTCGGCCGACTCGAGCAGCGCGGTGTCGAGTTCCCATCGCGAACCGGTCGGCGACGCCGGGTCCGGCACGGGCCGGAACGAGCTCGGCAGCACCAGTGCGGCGATCGCTGCGTTGACCGGGGACTGGTCGGAGAGCAGATGTGGGTTGAATCCGGGGCCGATCGAGTCGATGGCCATGATGATCTGCGTCGCCTTGGGCGGCGGTGGCGTCACGGACTCCGTGGTCTCGGTGCTCTGCGGGGCGGGCGGTGGGCTCACCGTGCATCCGCCGAGCAGCAACGCCGGCACCGACACCAGTGCGCCGAGCCTCGCGCAGGACTGGCGAGTTCGATTCGGCACGCCCCTCAGGGTATCGGCCGTCCTCCGCGCCGCCGCACGCGAGCAAATCAGTGGCTTGCCCAGGGTGATCATGGTTCCCACGAGCTCGTTTGCTGAGGCGATGCGTGGAGCCGGCCACGGCACCCGCCGTGGCCGGTTTCCCGTCGGCTAGTTCTGGGCCTTGGCCCGGGCCTTCGCGCGCGCCCGCAGGCTCGCGGTCAGCTCCACCTTGCGCACCCTGACGATCTCCGGGGTGACCTCGACGCACTCGTCCTCGGCGCAGAACTCCATGGCCTGTTCGAGGCCGAGTTCGAGCGGCCGGGCCAGCGTCTCCATGACGTCGGCCGTGGAGGACCGCATGTTGGTCAGCTTCTTCTCCCGGGTGACGTTGATGTCGAGGTCTTCGGCGCGCGGATTGATGCCGACGACCTGACCCTCGTAGGTGTCATCGCCCGGTTCGACGAAGAACTGCCCGCGGTCGGACAGCTGGATCATCGCGAACGGCGTCACCGACCCCGTGCGGTCCGACACGAGCGACCCGGTGTGGCGGGCGCGGATCTCCCCGGCCCAAGGCCGGTATCCGTCGAACACCGCGTTGGCGATGCCGGTGCCGCGGGTGAGCGTCAGGAAGTCGGTGCGGAAGCCGATCAGCCCGCGGCTGGGCACGATGAAGTCCATCCGGACCCAGCCCGCCGCGTGATTGGCCATCTCCTCCATGCGGCCCTTGCGGGCGGCCATCAACTGCGTGATGGCGCCTACGAACTCCTCGGGGCAGTCGATCGTCATGGCCTCGAACGGCTCGTGCAGCTTGCCGTCGATCGTGCGGGTGACCACCTGCGGCTTGCCCACGGTCAGCTCGAAGCCCTCGCGGCGCATCTGCTCGACGAGCACGGCCAGCGCGAGCTCGCCTCGGCCCTGCACCTCCCAGGCGTCGGGGCGGCCGATGTCGACGACCTTGATGGAGACGTTGCCGATGAGTTCGCGGTCCAGCCGGTCACGCACCATGCGGGCGGTGAGCTTGTGCCCGGACACCTTCCCCGCCAGCGGCGAGGTGTTGGTGCCGATCGTCACCGAGATCGCCGGTTCGTCGACCGTGATGCGCGGCAGCGCGTGCGCGTGTTCGGGGTCGGCCAGCGTGTCGCCGATCATGATCTCGGGCAGGCCGGCGACCGCGACGATGTCACCGGCGATCGCCTCGTCGGTGGGATTGCGTTCGACGCCGACGGTCGCCAGCAGCTCGGTGATCTTGGCGTTGGTGACCACGGGCACGCCGTCGACCTCGCGCATCCACGCCACCTGCTGGCCCTTGCGCAGCTTGCCCTTGTAGATGCGGATCAGCGCGAGCCGGCCAAGGAAGGCCGACGCGTCGAGGTTGGTCACCAGCGCCTGCAGCGGCGCCTCGGGATCGCCCTGCGGCGGCGGGATATGTTGCAGCAGAACGTCGAACAGCGGGTCGAGATTCTCGCCCTCGGGATTCTCGCCGTTGGCCGGCTCGATGGTGCTCGCGATGCCCGCCCGGCCGGACGCGTACAGCGTCGGCAGCCCGAGCGCGAATTCGGCCGCCTTCTGCGCCTCCTCGTCGAGGTCCGACGCGACGTCGAGCAGCAGGTCGTGACTCTCGGAGACGACCTCGGCGATGCGCGCGTCCGGACGGTCGGTCTTGTTGACCACCACGATCACCGGAAGGTGCGCGCCGAGCGCCTTGCGCAGCACGAAGCGGGTCTGCGGCAGCGGGCCCTCCGAGGCGTCGACGAGCAGCAGCACACCGTCGACCATGGACAGGCCGCGTTCGACCTCGCCGCCGAAGTCGGCGTGGCCGGGCGTGTCGATCACGTTGATGACCGTCATGCCGCCGTCGGCATGGTGCCGGTGCACCGCGGTGTTCTTGGCCAGGATGGTGATGCCCTTTTCCTTCTCCAGGTCACCGGAGTCCATCAGCCGTTCGATCGCATCGTCACCGCGGTGCGTCAGCGCACCGGACTGCCGCAGCATCGCGTCCACGAGGGTCGTCTTGCCGTGGTCGACGTGGGCGACGATGGCGACGTTCCGAAAATCCACGTCGCTCAGTGTGGCAGCGCCGGACAGCTATCGCGAAATGCAGCAAGGCAGGTCACACCGCCCGCGCAGGCCATGGCACAGTGGGTAACCGCATTACCACCACGATCGCGACCGGCAGGGATCCCCAATACGTGACGACGTCCAAGTACGCCGACCTCAGGCCGAAGAAGAAATGCTGTCGCAGCAAGCCGCGCTGCAAGCGCTGCCCGCTGGTCCTGCATCGTGTCCACAAGGCCGAACTCAACGGCATTCGCGGCAAGGAACTGGAGAAGGTGTTCAAGCGCGCCCGCAAGCACTGACCTGCGAGTATCGTCGACGGCAGCCGTCGAAAGGCGTCATTCCGGCGGCCGGAGGTACACCATGTCGGTCTACGAGGTGCTCACCGTCACCCTGATCGTCGTGCTGGCAAGCGCCACCGTCATCGCCATCTACATCGGAATGATGAACTGGTTCCGTGCGGCCTACGTCGTGCGGTGCGCCGCGTGTCACCACCTGACGGTCTCGTCGGCGAACGAGCCGCAACAATCCTGCCCGCACTGTCGCCACCCGGTGCTGCTGCACCCGGTGCACGCGGTGCACCACCCGCGAAGCGTGCACCAGCTGCGGGTGGTGGGCGACCGCCTGCGCTACTGACCCGTCACGGGTAGGAGAGCAGCACCAGCACCCGGCCCTCGGCAGGCGGGGCGGGGAAGTCGGCCTCGTCGAAGCCGTAGTACTCCCGTTGATCGTCGGTGACGTGGTCGATCACCTCGCCCTGGGCGGCCACCTCGTCGCCGCGGACGTCCTTCATCATCCCGACGAAGTCCGGCACCGACATCGACTCGGCCAGCAGCAGCACGTCGCCGCCCTCGGCGAGGTCGACGAGCACCCCCGCGCCGGCGTAGTTGTTGCCACCCCGGCCGGTCCCGCGCGGCGCCCAGTACACCGCGTCCGACCCGAGGGTGCCCTGCACGCGGCGGTACTCACCGGGGTGCTCGACGCCGTCGCCGACCGTGACGACCGGCAGCGCGGCGACGGTCCGGTGCTGCTGCCAGAACATCCAGCCCAGCGTCACCCCCGCGAAGCCGTACATGAGGACCAGCAGCATCAGCACCGGCTTCCAGGCGATCTCCCATGCCAGCCGCCGCACCGACATCCCGGACTCCGGCCTGTCCAGTTGCCTTTGGCCGAACCGGAACACGTACCACGCCAGCACGCGCGCCAGGGCCATCGCCGCCAGGATGCCCAGGCCGACGTAGCCCGCCACCCGCCAATAGAAGGTGTTGTCGCCGTGGTTCGCCGTCATCGCCACCATCACCGCGGGGATGGGGGCGGTGATGAGCAACAGCAACGCGTAGCTCGGATGACTCGTCAAATACATGTAATGAGTTGTCCACGAACGATTCCCGCCGAACACGGTGACGTCGCCCAGGTCGGCGCTCACCATCGGTGTCCACGACCCGCGGACCACCCGAGGCCGCACCAGACCGCGCACGAAGAAGAAGCCGCACACCAGCGCCAGCACCAGCGCACCCCAGAACACCGCAGGCAACCGCTCGCCGGTACCCGGCACCCCGAACGCGCCGCGGATGTCGACGACCTTGGCGATGAAGAACATCAGCGGCACGGCGAAGAAGAACTCGACGAGCCAGATCTGGATGAGTTGCGGGATGCGGGAACCGATTCGGTCGAAGGCGAGCACACCTCGCCAGATGAACCGCAGCACGCGCATGGACCGCAAGATTAATGCGCGGCCGTACCCGATTAGGCAACTATCGCTGGGGTGCGGGTGACGTCAGACCGAAGCGAGGGCGGCCGCCAGGTCCGGCAGCCACGCGCGGTCGGCCGGGACCCACGGCAGGCCGTCGAGCTCGTGGGCGCCGACCCAGCGCAGTGCCCGGTGGTCGTTGGGCGCCGGCACACCGTCGGTCTGCGTGACCAGGTACGCGCGCAGCACCATCGTGTCGGTCAGCGCGACGTCGGCGCCGAGTCGCTCGCCGACCGTCACCTCGATGCCGAGTTCCTCACGCAGTTCCCGGATCAGCGCCGCGGCGTCGCTCTCCCCCGCCGCGACCTTGCCGCCCGGCAGCTCCCACAGCCCGGCCAGTTCGGCCGGCCGGGCGCGCTGCGCCACCAGCAGCGAGGTGCCCGAGATCAGCGCACCCGCAACGACGATCTGCCCGTTCATCGTCGCCGACGGTATACCGTCGAGGACATGGCTGTGTTAACGGACGAACAGGTGGACGCCGCACTGCCCGACCTCAACGGCTGGGAGCGCGCCGACGGAGCGCTGCGGCGGTCGGTCGAGTTCCCCGCATTCCTCGACGGCATCGACGCCGTGCGACGGGTCGGCGAGCACGCCGAGGCGAAGGACCACCACCCTGATATCGACATTCGTTGGCGGACGGTGACTTTCGCGCTTGTCACCCACTCCGAGGGCGGGATCACGGAGAAGGACGTGGAGATGGCTCGCGATATCGACGGGATCGTCGGCCGGCCGTAGCGATCCAGGCCAGGGTCGCCAGCGTGGCGACGATGTAGATCAGTCCCGCCCAGGCCAGATACCAGGGTCTGCTGATCTCCCAGATGGTGGGCTGGGCGAAGCTGAGCAGCCACGGCACGCCGACCAGGGTGAGCGCGAGCCAGCCCCACCCCAGGATCCGCGCGCCCGGCAGGTCGCGGCGCGGGCCGTGCAGCAGCCAGATCATCAGCGGCAGCACCCAGACCCAGTGGTGCGTCCAGGAGATCGGTGACAGCAGCAGCCCGAAGAGTTGCACCACCACGATGGCGCCGAGGCGGTCGGCACTGCCACCGATCGCCCGCCACGCCAGCACGGCCAGCACCGCGGTGATCATGATGCCCGCCACCACGGCCGGCCCGTAGCCGGCGTCGTGTCCGAGGATCCGTGAGATCCCGCCGCGCCAGGACTGGTTGAACGACGTCCCGATCGGCCCCACCCGGTCGGCGTCGCCGAGCAGTTCGGTGAAGTAACGCCGGGTCTGGTCACCGATCACGAGCGCGGCGATCCCGATGGTGCCGGCGAACACGACCGCCGAGAACACCGCGGCGCCCCACCGGCGGGCGCCGACGAGGTACAGGCCTGCCACGGCCGGGGTCAGCTTCACGCCGGCGGCCAGGCCGACGAGCAGGCCCGAGAGCCACCACCGGGTGGTGAGCACCGCGCAGAGCACCGCCAGCACCAGCAGCACGTTGACCTGTCCGTAGTCGAAGGTGCTGCGCAGCGGTTCGAGCCAGATGCCCACCGCGGTCCACAGCAACGCGATCCGCCGGTCACCTGGGGCGCCGCCGGACAGCAGGCGCTGACTGACCCGCACCACGCCGTAGAGCGCAGCGACGATGCCGACCTGCCACGCGAACGCCACCAGCCCGAAGGGCAGCAGGTGCAGCGGATAGAAGACGATCGCGGCGAACGGCGGATAGGTGAACGGCAGCGGGAAGTCGGGCGTCTGATCGGCGTAGACGTAGTCGTAGAGGGTGCCGGGTCGATCGAGGGCACCGGCGCCGCCGACATAGACGTGCAGGTCGACGAAGTTCGCGCCGTTGGCCGCCAGATAGGTCCAGGCGAATCGGGCGGCGATGCTCAGCACCAGCAGCACGGGCGCCGCCGCGGCCAGCTTCGTCGCGAGCGAGCGGTGCGTCGGCCCCGGGCGGGCAGCGGGTGAGGCGTCTATCCCGTCGACTTTAGACATCGGCCTTCAGACACCTGCCCCAGTGTCACCGATTACCTACACCTCAGTCACGGTTGCATAAATGCCACACGTGTCACTTGAGTAACACCAGTAACTCCGTAGCTTCGGGTGCAGGCCTGCTGACAACCGATTGGGAGAATCATGAAGTTCACCAGAAAAGCGTTCGCCACCAGCGTGATTGCCGCTGTGGGCGCCGTTCCGCTCGCGCTGGCGTTCAGTGCGGTCGCCACCGCCCAGCCCGCCGCGCCGGCGCCCGTTCCGGCGGTGCCGGGTCTCGAGCAACTCGCCAACGCGCCGCAGATGCTGCAGGGCATGGCCTCGGCCCTGACCGGCACCCCCGCCGCGCCGGTCACCCCGCCGCCCACCGCCAGCGCCCA
>NZ_JACKSJ010000184.1 GCF_025821665.1 [Mycobacterium] manitobense | reverse complement strand
GCCGCGCGACGCGCCGGCCGAACTCGCGCGCGCCACACCGGGTCTGCGCTGGGTGGCGGCGGGCGGCGGCGCCGACTGGGTCGACGACCTGTGGCCCCTGCTCTCGGCGGCCGAGGTGGTGGTCACCCACGCCGGCCAGAACGCCATCGCCGATGTGGCCCTGGCCCAGGCGTGCGCCGTCGTGATCCCCGAGCAGCGGCCGTTCGGGGAACAACACGCCACCGCGGCCGCTCTCGCGGAGGCGGGCATCGCAGTGTCGGTGCCACGCTGGCCGTCCGCCGACCGCTGGGCCGCACTGGTGCAACGCGCGCGCCACCAGGACCCGCGGCAGTGGAAACGGCTGCAGGTGGAAGGCGCCGCCGCCCGCGCCGCGGCGGCCATCGCCGCATGACCGGGCCGAGGACCGCCGTCATCACCGTCGTGCACGGCAGGCACCACCACCTGCGGGCGCAGAACGCGGGTCTGGCCCGGTCGGACGCCCGACCGGATGTGCGGTGCGTGGTGGCGATGGCGGATCCGGCGATCGCCGCCATCGCCGGAGATAAGGCCGACGTCGTCGAATGCCCGGCCGCGGGTGCCGGGCTGCCGCTGGCCGCGGCGCGCAACGCGGGCGCCGAGCGGGCGTTGCAGCGCGGCGCCGAGCTGCTGATCTTCCTCGATGTGGACTGCATTCCCGGCCGTTCGCTCGTCGGCCGTTACGTCGACGCGCACCGCGCCCTCGGCGCCGGTGCGCTGCTCAGCGGTCCCGTCACCTACCTGTCGCCGCCTGGGCCCGACGGCTACCCGCTCGACGACCTCGACGCGCTCACCCGTCCCCACCCGGGCCGGCCGTCGCCGCCGGCCGGAATGCTTGTCCCCGAACCGAACCACGACCTGTTCTGGTCGTTGTCGTTCGCGGTGTCGGCGGACACCTGGCGTCGCCTCGGTGGCTTCTGCGAGGAGTACGTCGGTTACGGCGGGGAGGACACCGACTTCGCGGCCGTCGCCCGGCGCCACGACATCCCGCTGGTGTGGGTCGGCGGAGCGCACGCCTACCACCAGCACCACCCGGTGTCCGATCCACCGGTGGAACACCTCGCGCAGATCGTGGACAACGCCCGGGTCTTCCGCAGCCGATGGAACCGCTGGCCGATGCCGGGCTGGCTGGACGCGTTCGAGCGGATGGAGCTCATCGTCCGTCGCGGTGACGAGATCGCGCTGAGCGTGCCGGAATTCGAATCGCGGTGAGCGCAGCTATTCGCCTGAGCTGAGACAACCGCCAAGGTGTCCGGGTGTCTGTGTTCACCGATATCGCGCCCGCCGAGCGGCAGGCCGACGCGCCCGTGGTCGCCGCGCCCGCGGGCCGGTGGCGCGGCCGTCTGACGCGTGCGGCGTTGCCGCTGCTGTCGGTGGCGGTGTTCTTCGGCGCCTGGCAACTCGTCGCGGTCAGCGGTGTCTGGAACCAGACCTTCGTGCCGTATCCGAGCACCGTGTGGCATGCCCTGGTCGACGTGTCGACCACCCACGACGGTGTCCGCGGCTACGCCGGCTACCTGCTGTGGGAGCACCTCTACATGACGCTGCGGCGGGTACTCGTCGGCGTCGTGGTCGGTGTCACGCTCGGGGTGGCGCTCGGCGTGGTGATGGGGTCGGTGTCCTGGGTCCGCAGCGTGCTGGAGCCGTGGCTGACGTTCCTGCGGGCGCTGCCGCCGCTGGCCTACTTCTTCCTGCTGGTGATCTGGCTGGGGATCGACGAGGCCCCCAAGATCACCCTGCTGGCGCTGGCCGCGCTGCCGCCCGCGGCGGTCGCCACCACGGCGGCGGTGATGGCCGCGCCGGTCGGCCTGATCGAGGCCGCGCGGGCTCTTGGCGCGTCGCGCCGCGACGTCATCCGCGACGTCGTCGTGCCGTCGGCGCTGCCCGAGACGTTCACCGGCGTGCGCCTGGCCGTCGGGATGGCGTACTCGTCGGTGGTGGCGGCCGAACTGTTCAACGGGCTGCCCGGCGTCGGCGGCCTGGTCAAGGACGCGAGCAACTACAACAACACCCCGGTCGTGCTGGTCGGCATCTTCGCCATCGGCTTCTCGGGCCTGGTCATCGACGGTCTGCTGCGTGCCATCGAACGGCGCGCGGTCCCCTGGAGAGGAAAAATATGAGGCGTAGGGCATTCGGAGCGGCCGTCGCGGCGCTGGCGGTCACGGCACTGGGGCTGTCCGGGTGTTCGGTGGACCGCTCGGGCGGGGACGCCGAGAAGCCGACGATCCGCATCGCCTACCAGAGCTTCCCGAGCGGCGATCTGATCGTGAAGAACAACCGCTGGCTCGAGGACGCGCTGCCCGAATACAACGTCAAATGGACGAAGTTCGACTCGGGCGCCGACGTCAACACCGCGTTCGTGGCCAAGGAGGTCGACTTCGGCGCGCTGGGGTCGAGCCCCGTCGCGCGTGGCCTTTCGGCGCCGCTGAACATCCCCTACCGGGTGGCGTTCATCCTCGACGTCGCCGGAGACAACGAGGCACTGGTGGCCCGCAACGGCAGCGGCGTCAACACCATCGCCGATCTGAGGGGCAAGCGGGTCGGCACGCCGTTCGCCTCGACGGCGCACTACAGCCTGCTGGCCGCGCTCGACCGCAGCGGCCTCTCACCGGCCGACGTCCAGCTCGTCGACCTGCAGCCGCAAGCCATCCTCGCCGCGTTCGACCGCGGTGACATCGACGCCGGCTACTCCTGGCTGCCGACATTGGACCAGCTGCGCCGCAACGGCAAGGACCTGATCACCAGCAGGCAGCTGGCCGCCGACGGCAAGCCCACCCTCGACCTCGCCGTGGTGGCCGACGAGTTCGCCGCCGCCCACCCCGAGGTGGTCGACACCTGGCGGCAGCAGCAGGCCCGGGCCCTCGACCTCATCAAGGACGATCCCGCGGCCGCCGCCAAGGCGATCGCCGCCGAGAGCGGCCTGACACCGGGTGAAATCGAGGGCCAGCTGAAGCAGGTCGGCTTCCTGACACCCGCGGAGATCGCGTCGCCGGAGTGGCTCGGCGCCGACGGCAGCCCCGGCAACCTCGCCGCGAACCTGCAGAGCGCCTCGCAGTTCCTGTTCGAGCAGAAGCAGATCGAGGCCGCCGCGCCGCTGAAGACGTTCCAGGACGCGCTGTACACCACGGGTCTGCCCGGTGCCCTCACCCAGTGACGGCGCGGTCCGGACGGCGGTGGACCACGGTGTCCGCCTGCGGAACGTCTCGCATCGCTACGGGCGCGCAGGCGCCGAGGTCACGGCCGTCGGACCGGTGGACCTGACGGTCGACCCGGGCTCGTTCCTGGTGCTGGTCGGCGCGTCGGGCTGCGGCAAGAGCACCCTGCTGCGGCTGCTCGCCGGCTTCGAATCGCCGAGCGAGGGTTCGGTGCAGGTCGCCGGGGTCGCGCCCACCCCCGGCGTGACGGCGGGTGTGGTGTTCCAGCAGCCGCGGCTGTTTCCGTGGCGCACGGTCGGCGGCAACGTCGACCTGGCGCTGAAGTACGCGAAGGTGCCGCGCGAGCGGCGGGCCGAGCGGCGCGACCAGCTGCTTGAGCGCGTCGGGCTCGAGGGCACCGCCGACCGCAAGATCTGGGAGATCAGCGGCGGGCAGCAGCAGCGCGTCGCGATCGCCAGGGCGCTGGCCGCCGAGACGCCGCTGTTCCTGCTCGACGAGCCGTTCGCGGCGCTCGACGCGCTGACCCGGGAACGGCTGCAGGAGGACGTGCGGCAGGTCAGCGCGGAGTCCGGACGCACCACGGTGTTCGTCACGCACAGTGCGGACGAGGCCGCGTTCCTCGGGTCGCGCATCGTGGTGCTGACCCGGCGACCCGGCCAGGTCGCTCTCGACCTGCCGGTCGACCTGCCCCGCGTCGGTGTCGACGCCGACGAGCTGCGCCGCTCACCGGAGTACACCGAGCTGCGCGCCGAGGTGGGGCGGGCTGTCAAGGCCGCCGCGGCCTGATCTGCGCCATCGTGGTCGTCCCGCACGGGCGACAATCGAGGGATGACGCGGCGCGTGTGGTGGATCGCGGGCGGAGTGGTCGTCGTGGTCGCGGCCATCGGGATCCTGCTCGGTGTGGTGCTGACGGGCGAACGGTCGTCGCCGGACTGCGACGCGGTCCGGGCGGTGGGCGACGAGGCCGAGCGGTTCCACGACGCCGTCGCGAAGGAGGTGAACGGCGAGGCGGAAACGCCGGCGACCGAATATGGCGACCTGATCGCGCGAATCACCGCTGCGGCGAACACGATTCGCGACGAGGGTCTGGCCCGGCGGGCACACGACGTGGCCGGCCTGGCCGACCGGACGGCCGCGCTGGTGCTGCGGGAGCGGACCGCGGACTTCGCTGCGGAGTTCAGCCGCGTCGGCGTGGAGCTCAACGCGAACCTGATGGCGCTGTCGCAGGCCTGCCCCGACCCGGGCGACCGGATCCGGATCGGCGCGCCCAGCTAGTCCAATTCGGCGCGCAGGTAGGTGACGTCGGAGAACATCGCGAACTCCGCGGCGTCCGGATAGTCCAGCCCGTTGGTGGCGTAGAGCTGTTCGGCGGTGCGCACGCTGCTGCACCAGTCGAGCCGGCTCAGGTACTCCGGCACCTGGCTGCGGTCGTCCTGGTACACCAGGTCGCGGACGTTCACCGCCGACTCCTCGAACATCTCGCGCAGCGCCTCGTGGCCGAACACCGACATGTCGGGGACGTACTCGCAGGCGAACTGGCTGCGCGGCGCGCTGAGCGCGGTGAGCTCGTCGAAGAGCCGGTCCTGGGCGGCCGAGGGCAGGTACACCAGCAGGCCCTCGGCGCTCCACGCCGTCGGCGTCGCCGGGTCGAAACCCGCGGCGCGCAACGCCGCCGGCCAGTCGTCACGCAGGTCGACGGGCACCGTCCGGTGCTTCGCGGCGGGTTCGGCGTCGAGTGCCCGCAGCGTCGTCGACTTGAATTCCAGCACGCCGGGCAGGTCGACCTCGAAGACGACGGTGTCCTTCGGCCACGGCAGTCGGTAGGCCCGGGTGTCGAGTCCGGACGCCAGGATCACCACCTGCCGGATGCCGCTTCGGACGGCGTTGAGGAAGAAGTCGTCGTAGAACCGCGTCCGCACAGCCATGTGCTCGCCGGAGCGTTCGGCGTCGTAGCGGGGCTGGGCGTCGGGGACCTTGCCGTCGAGCAGGTGGACGAAGAACTCGAGGCCGACGGCACGCACCAGGGGTTCGGCATAGGGGTCGTCGATCAGTGCGTCGGCGCTGCGGGTGGCCAGTGCCCTCGAGGCGGCGACCATGGTCGCGGTCGCGCCAACGCTCGAGGCGAGATCCCAGCTGTCGTCGTCGTTGCGTGCGGTGTGTCGGCTCATTACTTAGAGAAGCTAACACAACATGCTGACACTGCAGCTCAGCGCACTGCCGCCAGGCAGGCGCGGGAACTGAGAGGGTCTAGACCGGCGGGTAGGACGGCGGTGGGTACACGCCGCGCAGCCCCCAGGGGAACCACTGGAAGAAGTACTCGATCTCGTCGCTCGCGTCGTAGTCCGGATTCGGATCCATCGGTACCTCCCAGTAGACGCGGCGTTGGTGGAAGTCTAGCCCCGGCGGGCCCGTCACCGGCAGGGGTTCGGGGCCGCATTGCCTAGACTGATCGACCTACCGGTTAGTTGACGCCCCAGCGGGCACGTTCGATAGCGAGTCACCATGTCCGATACGTCCCCAGCAGCCTCGCCGAACGGCCTGTCCCGGCGCCAGGAATTGCTGGCAGTGGCCACCAAGCTGTTCGCGGCGCGGGGATACCACGGCACCCGGATGGACGACGTCGCCGACGCGGTCGGACTGAACAAGGCCACGGTGTACCACTACTACGCCAGCAAGTCGCTGATCCTCTACGACATCTACAAGGGCGCCGCGGACTTCACCGTCGACGCACTGCACGACGACCCCAGCGCGTCGGCGCGCGAGACCATCTACCACTTCACCCGGCGACTGCTGGTCGGCATCGCCGGCGACCTCGAGCGCGCGGCGGTCTACTTCCAGGAGGGGCCCTACATCACGGAGTGGTTCACCGAGGACCAGGTGGCCTACATCCGGGAGAAGGAGACCCAGGTCTACGAACACGTCCGCGACGTCATCGACCGCGGGATCGCCAGCGGCGAGTTCTACGACTGCGACTCCCACGTGCTGGCGCTGGGCTACATCGGCATGACCCTCGGCGCCTACCGCTGGCTGCGCCCACAGGGCCGCCGCACCGCGCAGGAGATCGCCGAGGAATTCAGCACCGCACTGCTGCGCGGACTGATCCGCGACGAGACCATCCGCGCCGAATCTCCGCTCGGCCTCGACGTCACCACCGGCCGCGGCGCATGACCGACATGTTCCGGCTCGACGGCAAGGTCGCCGTCGTCACCGGCGGCGGCCGCGGCATCGGGGTGATGATGGCGCGGGGGCTGCTGCAGGCCGGCGCAAAGGTGTACCTCTCCAGCCGCAAGGAGGCCGAACTCGCCTCGGCCACCGCCGAACTCTCGTCGCTGGGCCCGGTCGAGGCGGTCCCCGCCGACCTGGGCACCGCCGAAGGGGTGCAGACGCTGACCGCCGCGCTGACCGACCGCGAGGACGCGGTGCACGCGCTGTTCAACAACGCGGGCTCGAACTGGGGCGCGCCGTTCGACGAGTTCCCCGAGTCGGCCTTCGACCGGGTCTTCGACGTCAACGTCAAGGGCGTGTTCCTGCTGACCCGCGCGCTGGTGCCGCTGCTCACCGCGGGCTCGACCGACGACGACCCGGCCCGGGTGGTCAACACCGGCAGCATCGACGGGTACTTCACCCCGGAGAAGGGCCGCGACAACTTCTCGTATGCGGCCAGCAAGGCGGCCGTGCACATGCTGACCAAGCACCTGGCCACGGAACTGGCGCCGCGGATCCTGGTCAACGCGATCGCGCCTGGGCTGTTCGAGTCACGGATGACCAAGGTGCTGCTGGCCCCCGGCGCCGACGCCGTGGGACGGGCGCTGCCCCTTGGCCGCATCGGGGCGCCCGAGGACATGGCGGGCATCGCGGTGTTCCTGGCCGCCAGGGCGAGCTCGTACATCACCGGCGCTGTGATTCCCGTCGACGGCGGGGTGAGCACCATCAGATGAAGTCCGTCCTGTTGTCGCGGCGCGACCTCGACTTCCTGCTCTACGAGTGGCTGCAGGTCGAGGGGCTGACCAAGCGCGACCGATTCGCCGAACACTCGAAGGAGACCTTCGACGGCGTGCTCGACCTGTGCGAGCAGCTGGCCGAACGCTACTTCGCGCCGCACAACAAGAAGAGCGACGCGAACGAGCCGACGTTCGACGGGCAGCGGGTCACCCTGATCCCCGAGGTCAAGCAGGCGTGGGACGCCTTCGCCGCGGCGGACCTGCTCGCGATGGGCATGGACGCCGAGGTCGGCGGCGCGCAACTGCCCGCGACCGTCGCGCAGGCCGCGTTCGCCTGGATCTCCGCGGCCAACCTGGCCACCTCCGGCTATCTGATGCTCACGGTCGCCAACGCGAACCTGCTCGCCGAGTTCGGCACCGCCGAACAGATCGAGACGTTCGTCAAACCCATGCTGGCGGGCCGGTTCTCGGGCACCATGGCGCTGTCGGAGACCCAGGCCGGATCGTCGCTGGCCGACATCACGATGCGCGCGGAGCCGCAGCCCGACGGCAGCTACCGGTTGTTCGGCTCGAAGATGTGGATCTCGGGCGCTGAGCACGAGATGACCGACAACATCGTCAATCTCGTGCTGGCCAAAATCCCCGGCGGACCTCCTGGCACCAAGGGCATCTCGCTGTTCATCGTGCCGAAGTTCCTCGTCGGTGACGACGGCGCGATCGGCGAGCGCAACGACGTCGTGCTGGCGGGCCTCAACCACAAGATGGGCCAGCGCGGCATCACCAACACCGTGCTGAACTTCGGCGACGGCACCCACCGGCCCGGCGGCGCGGACGGTGCGGTCGGCTACCTGGTCGGTGAGCCGCACCGCGGGATCACCTACATGTTCCGGATGATGAACGAGGCGCGCCTCGGTGTCGGCATGGGCGCCGTCGCGCTCGGCTACACCGGATACCTGAAGTCGGTGCAGTACGCCAGGGAGCGGCCGCAGGGCCGTCCGGTGACCGCCAAGGATCCGTCGACGCCGCAGGTGCCGATCATCGAGCACGCCGACGTCAAGCGAATGCTGTTGGCGCAGAAGGCCTATGCGGAGGGCGCCCTGGCCCTGGCGCTGTACTGCGCGCGGCTGGTCGACGTGTCACACAGCGCGGAGTCCGACGGCGAGCGCGACGCCACCGCCCTGCTGCTCGACATCCTGACCCCGGTCGCCAAGAGCTGGCCGTCGCAGTGGTGCCTGGAGGCCAACAGCCTGGCGATCCAGGTGCACGGCGGCTACGGCTACACCCGCGAGTACGACGTCGAGCAGCACTACCGGGACAACCGGCTCAACCCCATCCACGAGGGAACGCACGGCATCCAGAGCCTGGACCTGCTGGGCCGCAAGGTGACTCAGCGCGGCGGTGCCAGTCTGGCGGCGCTCGGCGAGGCGATCGCCGGGACGGTCGCGGCCGCCGACAGCATCCGCGGCGAGGCCGCCGAGCTCGCCGCCGCACTGAACGGGATGTGGCGGCGCCTGGTCGAGGTCACCTCCGGCATGTTCGCCTCGGGTGATGTCGAGGCGGCGATGGCCAACAGCGTGGTCTACCTCGAGGCGTTCGGGCACCTCGTCATCGCCTGGATGTGGTTGGAGCAGTTCGTCGCCGCGCACAGCGAGTGCGGCGAATTCTACGACGGCAAGCGGCAGGCCGCGCGGTACTTCTTCCGTTACGAACTGCCCCGTATCGCACCGCAACTCGACCTGCTCGAGAGCCTGGACCGAACCACGCTGGAGATGTCACCCGACTGGTTCTAGCGCGCGCGGGTCACAGCCGGGGAGTCAGTCGAGTGGATTGGTGCGGGTGACGATCAGGGGATCCGCCGGGGTGAAGGGGAACCGGGGGAGGTCGTCGATGTGGGTGTCGAACGCCGCGGCCAGCACCTCGCGCGAATACGCACTGGCCGAGGCGCGGTAGCCGACGTCGGCGGGGAACGGCTGGTCGAAGAAGATCAGGAAGTGCCAGTCGTCGTGGCCGATGTTCTCGATGTGGTGCGGGTACGCGCGCGGGATGAAGTACATGTCGCCGGTCGTGAGATTCCAGGTGTCCAGGGCGCCGTCCGGGCTCATGACGGTCATGCGGGCGTCGCCGTGTTGCACATAGCCCATCTCCGCGGTGACCGGGTGCCAGTGCGGTTCGCGCATGCCGTCCTCGGTGACGCGCAGCGAGTACATCGAGATGTCCTTGAGCGCGGGCCAGAACTGGTCGCGGGCGAACCGGGCGTTGCCGCTGGCGTAGTTCAGCCCCGGCGCCTGCGCTTCGACGTCGAACTTGTGCGGATCGCCGAAGTGCGCCGCGGCGGGGATGACGGGGTCGCCGACGCGGGCGGCGAGCTTGCGATCGGTTCCGGTGCGACGCATCGTGGCGAAGTCGGCGGCCGGTAGGTCGTAGGTGTTGCCGAGCACCGCGTCGCTGAAGGCGCCGAGGGTGGCGCCGAACCCGAAGTCCTCGGGCCGCTCGTGGCGGAAGGCGATGATGAACTCCGCGATGTCGTCACCGACATTCTCGATGTGGTGCAGGGAGCCGGACTCCGCGTGGAACATCTGCCCGGCCGTCACGAGGAACGTCGAGAACCTGCTCCCGCTGTCGAGGATGGAGACCAGGGCGGTGCCGGAGACGCAGTAGGTGAGCTCGTTGGCGTTGGCATGCCAGTGCGGGGTCCGCATCGCGCCTGGGTTGAGCAGCACCCGCTTGATCGACAGCCCCGCGAGGATCGGCAGGTTGTCGGCGGTCACCCGCCGCATCGAGCCCAGGTCGGACTCCTCCACGATCTCACCGTCGAGAAGTGAGGTGGTGTGGCTGCTTCGCGCGATCGACGTCGTCACGGTGGGCTCCTCTGCGATGGGTGGCCGGGCCGGCCTGCTGCCGGGATGGTGCTGCCGTCGACTCTGGTGCACGCGGCGCCCGCTTGTCATGGACGCCTGCACCCATCCGTGGTGCCGCACGGCGCACCAGCCGATTCCGGCTAGCAGGAAAATAATGTCGACCCCAGCTCACCGCCCTGCCGCGGCACCGATACGCGCCTATATTCGGCGACGACGGGCCGCGTCGGCGGCCACCCGGGAAAGGACATGACGACATGACGGCGACCGTGGATCGGACGGACCGGTCGGTCAATCGCGTCGAAGGCGGCGAGAAGGTCACCGGCGCAGCGCTTTACACCGCCGACGTCGCGCTGCCGGGGCAGGTGCACGCCGTGCTCGTCCAGTCGGAGATCCCGCACGGCCGGGTCGCCGGGGAATCGATGCGCGCGAGCGCCGACCGCGCGTCGGCGGCCCAGGGGGTGCTGCACGTCCTGACACCGCTGAACTGCCCGGCGCTGGGGACGCTGCCCGAGGAACTGTCCTGGGACCTGCCGCTGGAGCGGCGTCCACCGCTTTCGGACCTGACCGTGCAGCACGTCGGGCAGCACATGGCCCTGGTCGTGGCCGACACGCTCGAGAACGCCACCGCCGCGGCAGCGTTGTTCGATCTCGACTACGAGCGGTTGCCTGCCCAACTGGACGCCCGCGACGTCCCACCCGCAGCGGACGGGCAGGACGGCCCCGTCCGGCACGGGAGCTACCGGCCCGACCACTTCGTGAAGCTCTCGGAGGAGAAGCTGCAGGACCGCCGCGGCGAGCCGCCGGCCGACGGCGCCCACCGGGTGGCGTCCCGATACACGACGCCGCTCAACGCCCACTACCCGATCGAGTTGTCCGCCACCGTCGCATCCTGGTCCGGAGATCACCTGACGGTGCACGACAGCACGCGGTGGATCGCCGGCGAGCGGACGGCACTGGCGGCCTACCTCGGCATCCCCGAGGAGCGGGTGCGGGTGCTGTCCCCGCTGGTCGGCGGCGCGTTCGGGTCGAAGAGCTTCCTGTGGATGCACGTGGTCCTGTGCGCGGTCGCCGCCCGCGAGGTGGGGCGGCCGGTCAAGCTGGTCCTGACGCGCGATCAGATGTTCTCCTCCACCGGGCACCGGCCCCGCACCGTCCAGGACCTCGTCCTCGTCGCCGACGGCGAGGGCCATCTCCTCGGCACCGAACACCACACGCTGACCGAGACGTCCACCGTCGCTCACTTCTGCGAGCCCGCCGGATTGTCGACCCGGTTTCTCTACTCCTCGCCCCACCTCGAGGTGTCGCACCGCACGGCCCGGGTCAACGCACCGACCCCGTGCTTCATGCGCGGCCCGGGTGAGGCGCCCGGCCTGTTCGCCCTCGAGTCGGCGATCGACGAACTCGCCCACCAGCTGGAGATCGATCCGCTGGAGATGCGGATACGCAACCACGCGGCCGACGACCAGGCGAGCGGCAAGCCGTGGTCGGGCAAGCACCTCCTCGACTGCTACCGCATCGGCGCGCGGCGCTTCGGCTGGGACGGACGGCCCCTCACGCCGCGGGCGCTGCGACGCAACGGTGTTCAGGTCGGCTGGGGGATGGCGACGGCGACGTATCCGGGCCGGCGCATGCCTGCGAGCTGCCGGGTGGTCACCGCCGTGGACGGGACCGTCCGGTTCGCCTCGGCCACACACGAAGTCGGCAACGGGGTGCGGACGGTCATGACGCAGGTGGCTGCCGACGTCACCGGGCTTCCACTGTCGCGGGTCGCCTTCGACTCCGGCGACTCCGACTTCCCCGCCGCCCCGTACAGCGGCGCCTCGCAGACCACCGCGACGGTCGGATCGGCCGTCCATGCGGCCGCCACCGAGTGGAAACGGCGGATCGGCGAACTCGCCGGTGCGCACGCCGACCCGGCGGGCGTCGACCTGAGCGGGCTCGCCGATCAGCTCAGCTTCACCGCCGACAGCGACGCCGGTGACCAGAGCGGCAGCGCCTTCCAGTCGTTCGGCGCCCACTTCTGCGAGGTGGAGGTCGACGAGCAGATCGGCCGCGCGACCGTCACCCGGTGGGTCGCGGTGATGGACTGCGGCCGCGTGCTCAATCCGAAGCTCGCGCGCAACCAGGTGATGGGCGGCATCACGTTCGGCCTCGGCATGGCGCTGCTCGAACAGGTGCCCTACGACGCCGACACCGCGCAGATGATCGGCGAGTACTACCTGCCCACGCATGCCGACCGGCCCGAGTTCGACATCTCGTTCGTCGACAGCACCGACTTCGGGCTCGACCCGATCGGGGTGCGCGGGATCGGCGAGATCGGCACCTGCGGGGTCCCGGCCGCGATCGCGGGCGCCGTCTTCCACGCCACCGGGAAGCGGCTGCGCGACCTGCCGATCACCCTCGAGGACCTGATGACGCCCTATTCACCTCCCACCGCCCAGGAGGCGTGATGAGCACCGACCATGCGGTGGAACTCCGCATCAACGGCGAGCACCACCGGGTCGCGGCCGACGTCCGCACCACGCTGCTCGACCTGCTGCGCGAGCGCCTGCACATGACCGGCACCAAGAAGGGCTGCGACCACGGGCTCTGCGGCGCGTGCACCGTGGCCGTCGACGGTGAGCGGGTGCTGAGCTGCCTGACCCTCGCCGCGTCGATCGACGGCTCGGACGTCCTCACCATCGAGGGCATCGCCGACGGGGAGGAACCGCATCCGCTTCAGCGGTCCTTCCTGGACTGCGACGGATTCCAGTGCGGCTACTGCACTCCCGGGCAGATCTCGTCGGCACACGCGATGCTCGCCGAGCACGCCCGCGGCGATCTGAGCACCGCGTCCTTCGAGTGCGGCCGCGACGACGTCGTCAACGGCCGGCTGCCACTGACCACCGAGGAGATCCGGGAACGTATGGCGGGCAACATCTGCCGGTGCGGCGCCTACGCCAACATCGTCGCCGCCATCGAAGCCGTCGCGCGGGAGACCGCATGAAGACCTTCGCGTTCCGGCACGCCGCAAGCGTCGACGACGCCCTCGCCGCCGGTGCGGCGCCGGGCGCGAAGTACCTCGCCGGCGGCACCAATCTGCTGGACCTGATGAAGGGCGGGGTCGAGGAACCGGACTCGCTGGTCGATCTGCGGCGGCTCGGCCTAACGACGATCGCGCCCACCGCCGGGGGCGGAGTGTTCATCGACGCGGGCGTGACCAACAGCGCGATCGCCAACCATCCCCTGATCCGCACCCGCTATCCGGTGCTGTCCCATGCGATCCTCAGCGGCGCCACCACACAGCTGCGCAACATGGCGACCGCCGGTGGGAACCTGTTGCAGCGCACCCGGTGTCCGTATTTCATGCAGACGACGTTCACGTCGTGCAACAAGCGCGACCCCGGCAGCGGATGCGCCGCACGGCACGGCTTCCACCGCGAGCACGCCATCTTCGGCGCGAGCGACCACTGCGTGGCGATCCATCCGTCGGACATGGCCGTCGCACTGGCGATCCTCGATGCGACGGTGCACGTCCAGTCCCCGCAGGGCAGGCGCTCCATTCCGCTCGACGGCTTCTTCGCCCTGCCGGGCAGCACACCGGACGTCGACAACGTGCTACTGCCGGGCGAACTCATCCTCGGTATCGAACTGCCGCCCTCGGACTTCGCCGACCACTCCTGGTATCTCAAGGTGCGCGACCGGCACAGCTACGCGTTCGCGCTGGTGTCCGTGGCGGCCGGACTGCACGTCACCGACGGTGTGATCACCGCGGCCGCGCTCGCGCTCGGTGCGGTGGCCGCCACACCGTGGCGGCTGCACGCGGCCGAGCAGAGTCTGATCGGGCGTCCGCCCGGCGAGGAGGCGTTCCACGGCGCCGCCGCGGTCGCGATGGACGGCGCGCAGCCGCTGACGCAGAACGCGTTCAAGGTCGACCTGGGGCGGCACAGCGTCGTCAGGGCGCTGACCCTGGCCGCCGGGGTGCGCGCCTGATGACGCTGCGGATACCCGCCTCACCCGTCGGCGACGACCACACCGAGCTTCGCGTGATCACCCTCGAGGAGCACTTCACGACGCCCGAGTTCCTCGCTGCCACTGCGGCGTTCACCCCGGACGTCGCGCGGTCCGACGTGCTGGAGGGCCGGCTGCTCGACCTGGACGACGGCCGGTTGAGCGCGATGGACGCCGGGGGAGTCGACCTGCAGGTCATGTCGCTGGCCGCGGGCGGGCAGGAGTCGCTGGCGCCTGCGGATGCGACCGCGCTGGTCCGCGACGCCAACGACGCGGCGTTCGCCGCGACCCGGCGCCACCCCGGACGGCTGGCCATGTTCGCGAGCCTCGCGCTCAAGGACGCGGACGCCGCGGCGACCGAATTGGAGCGTGGCGTGCGCGAACTCGCCTGCGTGGGAGGTTTCCTGAACGGCACCGAGGGCGGCGCCTTCCTCGACGACCCGCGCTTCACCCCGATCTTCGAAGCCGCGCAGCACCTCGACGTGCCGCTGTACCTGCACCCGACACCGCCGCCGCGCGCCGTGCAGCAGGCCTACTTCGGCGGGCTCCCCGAACGCAGCGCCTACTTCCTGTCGACGGCGGCCTGGGGATGGCATGCGGAGCTGGGCATGCACTGCCTGCGGCTGATCCTGGCCGGCGTCTTCGACCGCTTTCCCGGGCTCCGCTTCATCGTCGGCCACATGGGCGAGAACCTGCCGTTCTCGTTGATCCGTGCGCAGGACGGGTTGTCCCCGGCGGTCACCGGTCTGCAGCGGCCGGTGGCGGAGTACTTCCTCGACCACTTCGTGGTGACGACGAGCGGTTACTTCACCCCGCCGCCGCTGCGGTGTGCGCTCGACGTCATGGGCGTCGACCGGGTGCTGTACTCGGTGGACTACCCCTACCGTGCGAACACCGCGGGCGCCGAACTGCTCCGGACCGCGCCGGTCGCGGCGGCCGACCTCCGCAAGATCGCCTCGGGCAACGCCGAGCGGGTGCTCGGACTGGCCGCCGGCTGACGGAGGGCTCCCGGCGCTGGCTCTAATGCGCGCCGAACAACTCGTCGAGATGCTCGGCCGAGCGCGCCACCAGCCGCAGCACCTCCCGCAGCAGCGGCGTCAGGCCCTGCCGCGGGTAGATCGCGTGCAGTTCCACCGGCCGGGCCGGATCGCTGTCGGGGTGACCGCCGAACACGTCGGTGAGCGCCCGGTAGACCACGCCGTCGACCTTCAGCGCGGTGGCGCTGGCCGGCACGAGCGCGACCCCCTCGCCCGCGGCCACCAGCAGCACCGCCGTGAGGATCTGCTGCACCCGCTGCGTGATGCGGGGGTGGCCGTTGAACAGGAACCGCACGGTCAGCTCGTGGAAGTAGCGCGCCTGGATGGGGTGGTAGCTGATCACCGGCAGGCCGTCGAAGTCCTGCGGTTCCAGTGGCCGGGTGATCGCGGCGAGGGGATGGCCGACGGGGACCACCGCGCGCAGCGGTTCGCGCGCCACGATCTGTGAGGCGAGCAGCGCGGTGTCGAACGGCGGCCGTGCCAGCCCCAGGTCGAGTTCACCGCGGCGGATGCCGTCGACCTGGGCGCCGGTCACCCGCTCGTGCAGCACCACCTCGATGTCGGGCAGCTCGCTGCCCAGCAGGTTGAGCAGCGGGCCGAGGATGGCGATCGCCGACACCGCGGTGAAGCCGAGGTGCAGCGTGCCCGCCGAACCGCGCTCCACCCGCTGCGCGTGCGCGGTCGCCGCGTCGAGCGTGTTGAGCATCCGGTAGCAGTCCTCCAGGAACGCGGCGCCCGCCGGGGTGAGCAGCACCCGGCGGTTGTCCCGGTCGAGCAGGCCGGCGCCGACGGCGCGCTCGAGTTTCTGGATCTGCCGGCTCAGCGGGGGCTGCGTCATCGCCAGCCGGTCCGCCGCGCGACCGAAATGCAGCTCCTCGGCCACCGCGATGAAGCAGCGGACCTGGTCCAACGTCACTGTCATGCACGCAAAGTATCAAACGATGCCAGAAAGGCGTTGGACAGGTATCACTGATTGTTTCTACCTTGTACGTGACGGCGACCACACTCACCGTCGGCGTCGACCACAGATCACACAGGAGTGATAGCCATGCCGCTCACCACCGCTTCCCGCACCCGCCGCGCCCGCCGCGCCGGTGTGGCCGTCACCGCCGCCGCCGGCCTGCTGCTCACCGCGTGCAGCGGTGTGCAGAGTTCGACCGGCGGTGGATCCGGGGACTCCTGGCCATCGGGCACCGTCGAGATGTACGTCGGCGCCTCGGCCGGCGGCTCCAGCGACCTGATCAGCCGCGCCATCTCCAAGGGCCTGTCCGACGATCTCGGCGCCTCCTTCCCCGTCATCAACCGGGAGGGCGCCAACGGCGCGCTCGCGGCCGCCGAGGTCGCCAAGGCCACGCCGGACGGCTCGAAGATCGCCATCCAGAACGCCTCGCTGTTCACCATCACCCCGCTCGCGGTGGCGCCCGACGAGGTCACCAAGATCGACGACTTCGACGTCGTGCAGGGCGTCTCGCGCGACGACTACGTCCTGGTCACCAACCCGCAGAGCGGCCTGCGCAACCTCGACGACGTCAAGCGGGCCACCAAGACCATCCGCTACGGCACCACCGGCGTCGGCACCGGCGCCCAGCTGTCGGCCGCGCTGCTGTTCAAGACCTCCAACGTCAACGCCCAGGCCGTCCCCTTCGACGGCGGCGCCCCGGCGCTGGCCGCGGTGCTCGGCAACCAGGTCGACGTGGCAAGCATCCAGGTCGGCGAGGCGATCGAGAACATCCAGTCCGGCAAGCTGACCCCGCTGGCGGTGTTCGGGCCCGACCGCATCGAGTACCTGCCCGAGGTGCCGACCGCCAAGGAGCAGGGCCTCGACGTCGAGGTGACGCAGTACCGGTTCATGACGGTGCCCAAGGAGACGCCGCAGGACGTCCGCGACAAGCTCGTCGAAGGCATGAAGGCCACCTTCGAGACCGAGGCCTACAAGGACTTCAACAAGCAGAACAGCCTGACTCCGATGGAGCTCTCCGGTGACGAGGTGCTCGCCCAGCTCAAGGAGGATCAGCAGCGCTACGCCGACCTGGTCGAGCAGTACGACATCAATCTCCGCAACGAGGGCTAGCCCGTGAACTCCACCGCCAAGGGACCGGCCGAGGACGGCGGCGCCGTCGAGGCGCCGCACCCCGATCACCCGCACACCCGCGACATCCTCGCCGAGATCGAGGCCGAGGTCGCCCACGAGCTGGAGGAGGACCGCCCGCCGCAGGGCGGTCCGCTCTACCAGACCGTCGGCGCACTGGTCGGGATCGCGATCGGGGTCGGCGGTGCTGTGCTGGCCTGGGGGTACGGACTCGGATCGCCGGCCGAGCCGGGTCCGGGCCTGTGGCCGTTCCTCGTCAGCGTCGTGATCGCGATGCTGTCGGCGATCCTGCTCGTGGTGGGCCGCGGCCTCGGCGACAGCGAGGCGTTCACCCGCAGCAGCTGGCTGCCGGTGGCGGGCATCGTCACCTTTGTCGCGTTCGGTCTGCTGTTGCCGCTCACCGGCTTCGAGATCCCCGCGCTGGTGCTTTCGGTCATCTGGCTGCGCTTCCTCGGCGGGGAGAGCTGGCGCAACACCGTGGTGATCAGTGTGGTGACGGTGACCGTCTTCTACTTCCTGTTCCTCTACGGGCTGCGAATTCCGTTGCCGCACCTGATCAACTTCTGAGAATCGACCGAATCCATGGACTTCACCGCGTTTCTCGACGGGTTCGCCCTCGTCGTCGAGCCGAAGAACCTGCTGTACTGCCTGGCGGGCGTGCTGATCGGGATGATCATCGGCGTGCTGCCGGGCCTTGGCCCCGCGGCAACGATCGCCATCCTGCTGCCGATCACCTACACCATCGACCCGGTGTCGGCGATCATCATGCTGGCCGGCATCTACTACGGCGCCCAGTACGGCGGCACCATCACCTCGGTGCTGCTCCGGCTGCCCGGTGAGGCGTCCTCGGTGGTCACCGTGTTCGACGGTTTCGCGCTGGCGAAACAGGGCAAGGCCGGCACCGCGCTGGGCATCGCGGCCATCGGATCCTTTGTCGGCGCGACCATCTCGATCGTCGGCCTGACCCTGCTGGCCCCGGTGGTCGCCAGCGTCGCGCTGGATTTCGGGCCGCCGGAGTACGCGGCGCTCGCCCTGCTCGGCGTCCTGCTCGTCGCGACGATCGGCAGCGGCAACAAGCTCAAGGCACTGATCGCGGGCACGATCGGCCTGCTGCTGGCCACCGTCGGCCGTGACAGCTTCAGCGGCGCAAGCCGTTTCACGTTCGACAGCCTGCAGCTCGCCGACGGCATCGACTTCGTGGTGGTCGCCATGGGCCTGTTCGGTGTCGGCGAGATCCTTTACAACCTCGAGCAACGTCACCGCAAGGTGCAGCCACCGACCAAGGTCGGCAACGTCTGGCCGTCGAAAGCGGAGCTCAAGCAGTCCTCGGGTGCCATCGGCCGCGGGTCGATCATCGGCTTCGTGCTAGGCGTGCTGCCCGGCGGCGGTGCGGTGCTGTCCTCGATCGTGGCCTATGCCACGGAGAAGCGCCGCTCCAAGACCCCCGAGCGGTTCGGTCGCGGCGCGATCGAAGGCGTGGCCGCACCCGAGACCGCGAACAACGCGGCGGCGACGTCGTCGTTCATCCCGCTGCTGACCATCGGTCTGCCGGCCAACGCGACGATGGCGATGCTGTTCGGCGCCTTGCTGATCCTCGGCGTCTCGCCCGGTCCGCAGCTCGTCACCGAGCACCCCGACGTGTTCTGGGGCGTCATCAACTCGATGTACATCGGCAACATCCTGCTGCTGATCCTGTCGATCCCGCTGGTCGGACTGTTCGTGCGGATCCTGCGGGTCCGCCCGGCGATCCTGGCGCCGATCACTGCGCTCATCACCATCCTCGGCGTCTACACGATCAACAACTCGGTCTTCGACATCTACCTGATGGTGGCCTTCGGCGTGATCGGCTACCTGATGAAGAAGGCCGGCTTCGATCCAGGCCCGATGGTGCTGGCGTTCGTGCTCGGATCCATCATCGAATCCAGCACGCGCCGTTCGCTGCTCATCTTCGGCGGCGACGCGACGGGCTTCTTCACCCGGCCCATCTCCGGGGTGATCCTGGCCATCTTCATCCTGCTGATCGCGCTGCCCGTGATCCGGCACCTGATGTCGGCGCGGAAGGCCAAGGCCGAATCCGCGGATCCCGCAGAAAAAGTGGGCGTCTAGCCCTCACGAGTGTGAAACGTGGGCGGGAATCCGGCCGGATCTCCGCCCACGTTTCACACTCGCGGAGTCCGGATCACCGCCCGGCGGCCAGCCGCCTTCGGGTGTTGCCCAGGTGCAGCCGCATCGCGGCGCGGGCGGTGTCGGGTTCGCCGGCCAGCACCGCGGCCGCGATGTCGTCGTGCTCGCGCTGCACCCGCGCGGCATGGCCGGCGTCGGTGATCGAGTACTCGGCGCCGAGCCGGGTGCGCGGCAGCATGATCATCATCGGGCCCAGCGAGTCGAGCAGTTCCAGGCAGAAGCGGTTCGCGCTGACCGCCGCGACGGCGCGGTGGAAGCGGAAGTCGGCCTCGACGGCGTCCTCGGGCGCAGCCGCGACGAAGGCCGCCAGCGCCGACCGGATGGTCTCGCGGCCTGCGTCGTCGATGCGGGCGGCGGCCAGTGCGGCCGTCTCGGACTCCACGCCGAGCCGGAAGTCCACCATGTCGAGCACGTCGCGGTGGGTGCGCAGTGCTGCGGACTCGACGGTGAACGACGTGGGCTCGGGCACGGCGAGCACGAACGACCCACGGCCCTGGAATGTTTCGACCAGACCCTCGGCACGCAGGCGGGTGACGGCCTCGCGGACCACCGTGCGCGACACTCCGAACTCCTCGATCAGCTCGGCTTCGGAGGGCAGCTTGTGGCCGGGCAGCAGGGCGCCGGTGAAGATCTTGTCCTTCAGCCCGGCGACCACCCCGGCCGCCAATGTCGTCGTCACGGATAGATCATCGCGTACCGAACGACGCGGACTCCTTGGTCAGCGACCGCATCCGGTCGCTCAGGGTGAAGCCGAGGCCGGGCCGCTCCGGCAGCCACATCCGGCCGTCGCGGATCTCGATGCGCTCGTCGAACAGCGGGTTGAGCCATTCGAAGTGCTCGACCCACGGCTCGGTGGGGTACGCCGCGGCCAGGTGCAGGTGGATCTCCATCGCGTAGTGCGGCGCCAGGGCCAGCCCGGCCTGGGAGGCCAGCGTCGCGAAGCGCAGGAACGGCGTGATGCCGCCGATCCGAGGGGCGTCGGGCTGCACGATGCCGCGGTACCCGGCGTCGAGCAGCGCCAGGTGCTCGGGCACCGAGGTGAGCATCTCGCCGGTGGCGATCGGGGTGTCGAAGGTGTGGCTGAGGTCGGCGTGACCGACGGCGTCCCAGGCGTCCAGCGGCTCCTCGATCCAGATCAGGTCGAAGCGCTCGAGCTCACGGCACATCCGTCGGGCGCGGGCCCGGTCCCACTGCTGGTTGGCGTCCACCATCAGCGGGGCGTCACCGAGGTGTTCGCGCATGGCGGCCACCCGGTCGAGGTCGGTCTGCCAGTCGGGCTGACCGACCTTGATCTTGATGCCGCCGATGCCCGATTCGAGCGACGCGGTGGCCTTCTCCTTGATCTCCTCGACCGAGGCCTGCAGGAAGCCGCCGGAGGTGTTGTACACCCGGCAGGAATCGCGGTGCGCACCGAGCAGCTTGGCCAGCGGCAGGCCGGCCCGGCGCGCCTTGAGGTCCCACAGGGCGACGTCGAGCGCCGCGATCGCCTGTGTGGCGACGCCCGAGCGGCCCACCGACGCGCCCGCCCACAGCAGCGACTGGTAGATGCGGTCGATGTCGGACGGGTCCTGGCCGAGCACGGTGTCGGCGATCTCGGCCAGGTGGGCGTACTGCGCCCGGCCGCCCGCCCGCTTCGAGTAGCTGAACCCCATGCCCTCGTGGCCGTCCTCGGTGACGACCTCGACGAACAGCAGCACGGTCTCGGTGAGCGGCTTCTGCCGCCCGGTGAGCACCTTGGCGTCGCTGACCGGGTTGTCGAGCGGCAGGACGACGTGGGAGAGCGTGAGGTGGCGGATGCGGTCGGACATCAGGAACTCCTGGAGGGCGTAGACATATGATGAGTTGCCAACTCATCATACATGTTGTGTGGGCCCGGTAACAGGTCCGCGTCGCGGTGTTTGGCCCCCCGCGGGCAGAGGGAAGGCTTCCGGGCGATGACTTCAGACATCGACATCTCAGACATCGACACCCCGGACATCCGCAACCTCGCGGCGTTCGGCGACTCCTGGCACGGCTTCTGGCAGAACAGCCTCGGCCACTGGTTGGCCACCAAGGGCCTGCACATCCTGCTGGTCCTGGTGTTCGTGGTGATCGCAACCCGGGTCATCCGCTACGTCGCAAAGCGGATCAGCAACCGGTTGAGCCGGATCGACGACAGCGACGCCGTGGTGCGCTCGGAGAGCGTCAAGCACCGGCAGGCGCTCGCCTCGGTGATCTCGTCGGTGGCGATCGCCGTGCTCTACGTGATGGTCGCGGTCGACATCGCCAACCAGATGGGCCTTCCGGTCGGATCGCTGGTGGCGCCGGCCGCGGTGCTCGGCGCGGCGCTCGGTTTCGGCGCCCAGCGCATCGTCCAGGACCTCCTCTCCGGCTTCTTCGTCATCACCGAGAAGCAGTACGGCTTCGGTGATCTGGTGGAGCTCACCGTGAACGGCGGCGGGACCGCGCAGGGCACGGTCGAGGACGTCACCCTGCGGGTGACGAAGCTGCGCACAGCCGACGGCGAGATGTACACCGTGCCGAACGGTCAGATCGTCAAGGCGCTGAACCTGTCCAAGGACTGGGCGCGCGCGGTCGTCGACGTCCCGGTGCCGGCGTCGGCGGACCTCAACCACGTCAACGAGGTGCTCCGCAACGTCTCGGGCGCCGCGATGAAGGACGACGGCCTCCCGGACCTGCTGCTCGACGAGCCCGCGCTGATGGGCGTCGAGAGCATGGAACTCGACACCGTCAACCTGCAGATGGTGGCGCGCACGCTGCCGGGCAAGCAGTTCGAGGTGAGCCGCAGGCTGCGCTCACTGATCGTGGACGCACTCCGCCGCGAGGGCATCGCGACGAAGGCGCCGGTCGGCGCGGGCGCTAGCCGAAACTGATCACCTGACGCACCGCTTCGCCCTCGGCGAGACGGTCCATGCCGGAGTTGATCTCGTCGAGGGTGATGGTGGACGACACCAGTGACTCCACCGGCAGCCGGCCCGAACGCCACAGGTCGACGAACACCGGGATGTCGCGGGCGGGCACCGCCGAACCCAGGTAGCTGCCGATGAGCGACCTGCCCTCGGCGACGAAACCCAACGGCGACAACGTGATCCGGGCGTCGGGCCGCGGCAGGCCGACGGTCACGGTGCGGCCGCCCGGCGCGGTCAGCGCGACCGCGGTCTCCAGCGCAGCAGGGTGGCCGACCGCCTCGACCACCACCGTCGCCTTGAGGTTCTGCTCGGCGGCCTGCTCGGGGGTGTAGGCCTCGTGGATTCCCATTGCGCGGGCGCGGTCGAGCTTGTCGTCGAGTTGGTCGATGCCGACCACGCGGACGTCGTCGTGGGCCAGTGCGGTGATCACCGCGGCCATGCCCACTCCGCCGAGGCCGACCACGGCGACGGTCTGGCCGGGCTGCGGCCGTCCCACGTTGAGCACGGCGCCGCCGCCGGTGAGCACGGCGCAGCCCAGCAGCGACGCGACGACCGGCGGGACGTCGGCATCGACGGGGACCACCGAGTGCCGGTCGACGACGGCGTGGGTGGCGAAGCCGGAGACACCGAGATGGTGGTGCACCGGCCGGCCGTCGCGGCTCAGCCGGATGTCACCGTGCATCAGCGTGCCCGCGGCGTTGGCGGCGCTGCCCGGCTCGCACGGGGTGAGGCCGTCGGTCGCGCAGGCGGGGCAGTGTCCGCAGCGAGGCAGGAACGTCATCACCACCCGCTGGCCGACGGCGAGGTCCGAGCCGCCGGGACCGACCTGCTCCACCACACCGGCCGCCTCGTGACCGAGCAGCATCGGCACCGGTCGCACCCGGTTCCCGTCGACCACCGACAGGTCGGAGTGGCAGAGCCCGGCCGCCTCGATGCCGATGAGCAGCTCGTCGGGGCCCGGCGGCGCGAGGTCGACGTCGCTGACGGTCAGTGGGGTCGACTCGGTGTAGGGCCTCGGACGCCCGATCTCCTCGAGCACCGCGCCGCGGATGCGCACTGTCATGTCCACCAGACTGCCCGACTGCGAGACTGCTACCCATGCCGACCGACCTCACCAGTCGCGACTTCCCGGTGCACTGGCCGGTGCTGACCCGCTGGACCGACAACGACATGTTCGGCCACCTCAACAACGCGGTGTACTACGCGCTGTTCGACACCGCGATCAACGCGTGGATCGCCACCACGATCGGGGTCGATCCGCTCGAGGCGCCGTGGCTGGGCGTGGTCGCCGAGTCGGGCTGCCAGTACTTCGCGGAGCTCAAGTTCCCCGACCCGCTGACCGTCGGCCTGGCCGTCGCGAGGATCGGCACCAGCAGCGTCACCTACCGGCTCTCGCTGTTCCCCGCGGCGGGCGGCGACGTGCCGGTCGCGGCCGTCGGGCACTGGGTGCACGTCTACGTCGACCGCGAGGCACGCCGCCCGATCCCGATCCCCGATCCGATCCGGGATCTGCTCGAAACTGCTCGCGTGCCGTCGGACTGACGCTCGCTATGCTCGCCCGATGCCGCTGGTGAGCAAGACCGTCGAGGTGTCGGCCCCCGCCGAGGCGATCCTGGGGATCGTCCGCGACTTCGAGAAGTACCCCGAGTGGAATCCCGAGATCAAGGGCTGCTGGATCCTGGCCCGCTACGACGACGGGCGGCCGAGCCAGCTCCGGCTCGACGTCGAGGTGCAGGGCCAGGCCGGCACGTTCATCACCGCCGTCTACTACCCCGGCGAGAACGAGATCTTCACGATGCTGCAGCAGGGCGACCACTTCGACAAGCAGGAGCAGAAGTTCTCCGTGGTGCCGATGGGGCCGACGTCGCTGCTCACCGTCGACCTCGACGTGGAGACCAAGCTCGCCATCCCGAAGCCGATGGTGAAGAAGGCGATCGGCGACACCATCGACTACCTCGCCGACAATCTCAAGGCGCGCGCCGAACAGCTCTCGGCCTGACCTCGGCGCACGTCAGTCGTCACCGAGCATGCGCTGCGCCAAATAAGGTGAGCAGCATGGACGGGGGCCAGGGGGTGGACGGCGCGACCACGTTCGGGTGGTACCGGCTGGAGCGCCTGCTGGGCAGCGGCGCGATGGGACAGGTCTTCCGCGCATACGACACGCAGACCCAGCGGGTGGTCGCCGTCAAAGTGCTCGCGCCGCACATGGCGGCGGACGCCGACTTCCAGGCGCGGTTCCGTCGCGAGGCGCATCTCGCTGCGCAGCTGAGTGATCCGCACGTCATCCCCATCCACCGGTTCGGGGAGATCGACGGACGGCTGTTCGTCGACATGCGCCTCGTGGAGGGCCGCGATCTGGACCTCGTCCTGCGCGAGAGCCCCGGCGGTCTCGAACCGTTCCGCGCCGTCGCGATCGTCGAGCAGATCGCCTCGGCGCTGGAGGCCGCGCACCGGGTCGGGCTGGTGCACCGTGACGTCAAACCGTCGAACGTGCTGATCGGCGCGCGCGACTTCGCCTACCTCATCGACTTCGGCATCGCCCGCGCGACGCACGACAGCCGGCTGACGGCGACCGGCATGACGTTCGGCACGTTGGCCTACATGGCGCCCGAGCGGTTCAGCACCGACACTCTCGATCCGCGCAGCGACGTCTACTCTCTGGCGTGCGTGCTGTTCGAATGCCTGACCGGGAAGAAGCCGTACGGCGGCGGGAACCCGCAGCGCGTCATGGCCGGGCACATGTTCTCGCCGCCGCCCCGGACCGGCACGGTCAAGCCGGGGCTCCCTGCGCAGTTCGACGGGGTGATCGGGCGCGGACTGGCCAAGGACCCGACGGACCGGTTCGCGACGGTGTCGGAGTTCGCGCGCGCCGCGCGTGGCGTTCTCGACGGCACTGTCCGGGTCGCGCCGCAACCACCGCCGGCCCACTTCGGCGGCTTCGCATCCGTGGGTCCCGGACACGCTCCGATGTCGGGGCCACACCCTGCACCGGCGGGCGGGTTCGCCCCGCTCGCCCCGCAGCCTGGGCTGCCCCCGGTGGTGCGCCGGCCGTGGTGGCGCCGGCGGGCACCGCTCGTCGCGGCGGCGATCACCGCGGTGGCGACGCTGACGGCAGGCGGCGTCATCGTCGCGACGCAGGACCGGTCCACGTCACCGGCGGCCACGCAATCGCAGGACCCGCCCCCTGCGTCCTACGGCGAGCCGATCGAACTCCCCATCAGACAGGTCGGTACGGACGAACTCGCGGTGGACGACGAGGGCAGCGTCTACGCCACCGGTCTCGACGGTGTGATCAAGCTCCCGGCCGGCTCCGACACACCGACGAAGCTGCCGCTCAGCAACGTGATGGCGCCGTCGGGAGTGGCCGTCGACGATGCCGGTGCGGTGTATGTCGCCTCCTATCTCCCTCCCGCGCGCGTCGTGCGGTTGGGCGCAGGAGCGACGCCGCAGATCGATCTGCCGTTCACGGGCCTCGAGTCGCCCCAGGGGGTCGCGGTCGATCCCGCCGGAGATGTGTACGTGGTGGATCAGACCCGTCGGGTACTGCGGCTGTCCGCCGGCTCGTCCAACCAGGTCGAGATGCCGTTCCGCGACCTGCGGAGCTCCGGCCACATCGCTGTCGACGCGACCGGCACCGTGTACGCCACGCAGGTCCGCGGGGTTGTCCTCAAGATGGGAACCAGCACGTCCGGTGGGCAGGAGGTGGTGCCGTTCACGGGACTGGTCGACCCCTCCGGAATCGCCGTCGACGGCGACGGCGCCGTGTACGTCACCGATCTGGGTACCGGCAAGGTGTGGAAACTCGACGCGGGGACCGGCGACCAGGAGGAACTGCCTTTCGTCGATCTGGTCAAACCGAATGCGGTGGCCGTCGACGGGGACGGCAACGTCTACGTCTCCGACGTTCGCGATCGGGTGGTGAAACTGCCGGTGCGGTGAAACACGCGTCGGTGACCGGCGGCGCGCGGTGGCAGAGTTCCTCAGTGTGACGAGGAGTGAGCCGACCGTTCTCGGGGGCTACCGGCTGCTGGAGTCGTTGGGCGCCGGACAGGTGGGGCACGTGTTCCGGGCCTACGACACCTCGACCGGACGTTTCGTCGCGCTGAAGGTCCTCTCGCCGCGTGCGGCCGCCGATCCGGACTTCCGCGACCGATTTCGCCGCGAGGGCTTGGCTGCCGCCCGGCTCAACGACCCTCACATCGTGCCCATCCACGGCTTCGGGGAGATCGACGGGCAGCTGTACGTCGACATGCGGCTGATCGAGGGACACGACCTCGGCACCCTGCTCCGGGACGCGGGGCGGCTCGACCCGGCTCGATCCGTCGCCATCGTGGAGCAGGCCGCTCTGGCTCTGGACGCCGCCCATCACATCGGTCTGGTGCACAAAGACCTCAAGCCGTCGAACATCCTCGTCACACCGGACGAGTTCGTATATCTCGTCGACTTCGGCTCGGCCGGCGCACAGGGGAGTGCGGGCACGCATGCCTGGGGTACCCCGGCGTACACCGCGCCGGAGCTGCTCACCGACGCCGCAGCCGATGCGAGATCCGACGTCTACTCGCTGACGTGCGTTCTGTTCGAGTGCCTGACCGGACAGCAGCCGGACCGCCCGGCAGGCACGCCGCCCCGAGTCACCGATGTGATGCCGGGCCTTCCGCGGGCGCTCGACGCGGTCATCGAACTGGGGATGGCCCGCGACGTGGAGCGGCGCTTTCCCACGGCGTCCGCGCTCGCCGCGGCGGCCCGGGCGGCGATCGCGCCTCGGCAGTCCGTCCCGCCGACCGCACCGTGGGCGCCGCAGCCCGCACGCGCACCCACCCAGCCGACTGTGCTGCGCCCGCAGATCAGCGTCTCGCCTGTCCAGAGCCGAGGCGGTCGACGCGCCACCGTGATGGCGTGCGTCGTCAGTGCCGTCGTGCTCATCGCTGCCGGGGTCATCGCGGGGTTCGCGGGAGCGACCGAACGGTCCGTCGTCGGCAACGCCACCACTGCCCAGCCCGAACCGAATGCGGCATCGCCATACGGAGAACCGGTCGAGCTTCCTTTCGGCAGCCTCGGGGAGTCTCCGTCGGGCATCGCCGTCGGCCCCGATCGAACCGTCTACGTGACCCTGTTCGTCGAAGGGGGGATCTGGATGTTGCCCCCCGGCGCCGGCGCACCCACCCGCGTCGCGGCCACCGATGTGACGTTCGGACAGGGCATCGCCGTGGACACGGCGAATCGCCTGTACATCGCCGACGCGGATCCGTCTGCCGGCGAGGTGGTCAGACTCGCCCCGGGGTCGGCCGCGGTGGAGAAGCTGCCGATCACCGATCTGCGCATGCCTACCGGGGTGGCCGTCGACAGAGCCGGATCGGTCTACGTCACCGATCATCTGGGCAACCAGGTGGTGGAGCTGCCTGCCTCTGGCAGCGGTCAGATCCGGCTGCCCTTCCGCGACGTTCGGGCTGCTTCATATGTGGCGGTCGACAAGGCGCGCAACGTCTACGTGTCCCAGGGAGGAGGGATCGGCGTCATCAAGCTGTACGCCGACTCCGACAGGCAGGAGGTGCTGCCGTTCCCGGGTCTCGTGGCGCCGTTCGGAGTTGCGGTCGACGGCCAGAACAACGTCTACGTCAGCGACTACCTCGGGGGGAAGGTCCTCAGGCTCGACGCGAGGACCAACGTGCAGTCCGAGCTCCCCTTCACCGACCTGGTCAAGCCCTCAGCTCTGGCCGTCGACAACCAGGGCAGCGTCTACGTCAGCGATGAGCGCAATCGCGTTCTCAAGGTGGCCCTCAAGTGATCGCCACTCGGCGCCGGATCAGCGCCGGCTGACTCAGCTCCACAGCCCGATCTCCTCCAGCCGCGCCATCAGCCGCCGGGCGCCGTCGGTGAACTGCGCGTCGGTCAGGCGCACGACGGTCTCGGCGTCGCGCCGGCGCAGCGCCGCGGTCACCGCACGGTGGTTGGCCACCGCCCGCTCGCCCCACTGCGGGTCGTTGGCATAGAACAGCGGCGGCAGATTGCGGGCCGCATGAAGAAGGAACCACGCCAGCTTGATCCGTCCCGTGGACCGGTTGAGCGTCCGGTGGAAGTCGAAGACGGCCTGCGCCACCAGCTCGGGCTCGCGCTCGGCGACGGCCACCTCCAGCGCGTCGATGAGCCGGTCCAGTTCGTCGATCTGCGCGTCGGTGATGCGCGCGGTCGCACTCGCCGCGAGTTCCTTGGCGATGGTGGACTGCAGCCAGAAGATGTCCTCGACGTCGGCACGGCTGAGCGGGACGACGACGTGGCCGCGGTGCGGTTCCAGCTGCACCATGCCCTCGCCCCGCAACGTCCGCAGCGCCTCGCGCACCGGGGTGATGCTGACGCCCAGCGAAGCGGCCGTCTCATCGAGCCGGATGAACATGCCAGGGCGCAGCGAACCGGACATGATCGCGTACCGCAGGTGGGCGGCCACTTCGTCGGAGAGTTGTTCGCGGCGGACCCGTCGCGTCGGCGCGACCCGGGGTGTCGCAGGTGCGTTCACGGTGGTCTCCATGGCCGGGAGTGTCCGTCTGGCGTGGGGTTGTCCCCGAGCCACCGAGGCCATAGTGTGACCGGGGCTACACCATGTTTGATCAAATATCAGCCGTGCGCAACCCACGATCCCCGGAGCATCGCCGTTGAGCCAGCTCGACCCTCCCGCCCTCACCGAGCAGCCCTATCTGGCCCGCCGGCAGAACTGGGTCAACCAGCTCTCCCGGCATGCGGCCATGCAGCCGGAGAAAACCGCGCTGCGGTTCCTCAGACACACGACGACGTGGCGTGAGCTCGACCGGCGGGTGACCGCACTCGCGGGCGCCCTGAGCCGTCGCGGCATCGGGTTCGGCGACCGGGTGCTGGTGCTGATGCTCAACCGCACCGAGTTCATGGAGTCGGTGCTCGCGGCCAACAAGCTCGGCGCGATCGCCGTGCCGGTCAACTTCCGGATGACCCCGCCGGAGATCGCCTTCCTGGTCAGCGACTGCCAGGCCCGCGTGGTCGTCACCGAGTCGGTGCTCGCCCCGGTCGCCACCGCGGTGCGCGACCTCGACCCGACACTGACGACGGTGATCGTGGCGGGCGGCAGCACCGATGCCGACAACCTGCTCGGCTACGACGACCTGCTCGACGAGACCGGCGACCCGCCCGCGCCGGTCGACATCCCCAACGACTCACCCGCGCTCATCATGTACACCTCGGGCACCACGGGCAGGCCGAAGGGCGCGGTGCTGACCCACAACAACATCACCGGCCAGGCGATGACCAACCTCTTCACGGTCAGCCCGGACATCAACAACGACGTCGGCTTCATCGGTGTCCCGTTGTTCCACATCGCCGGGGTGGGCAACATGATCAGCGGCCTTCTGCTCGGCCTGCCGACCGTGGTCTACCCGCTGGGCGCCTTCGATCCGGGCGCGCTGCTCGACGTGCTCGCCGCCGAGCAGGTCACCTCGATCTTCCTGGTGCCCGCACAGTGGCAGGCCGTGTGCGCCGAACAGCGCGCCAGGCCACGGACGCTGAAGCTGCGGGTGCTGTCCTGGGGTGCCGCCCCGGCGTCGGATACTCTCCTGCGCGACATGTCAGAGATGTTCCCGGGCACCCAGATCTACGCGGCTTTCGGTCAGACCGAGATGTCGCCGGTGACGTGCATGCTGCTGGCGCAGGACGCGCTGCGCAAGCTCGGTTCGGTCGGCAAGGTGATCCCCACCGTCGCCGCCCGCGTCGTCGACGAGAACATGAACGACGTCCCGACCGGACAGGTCGGTGAGATCGTCTACCGCGCACCGACCCTGATGGCCGGCTACTGGAACAACCCGAAGGCCACCGCGGAGGCGTTCGAGGGCGGCTGGTTCCACTCCGGCGATCTCGTGCGCCAGGACGACGAGGGCTACATCTGGGTGGTCGACCGCAAGAAGGACATGATCATCTCCGGCGGCGAGAACATCTACTGCGCCGAGGTGGAGAACGCGCTCGCCGCCCACCCCGCCATCGCCGAGGTGGCGGTGATCGGACGGGCGCACGAGAAGTGGGGTGAGGTGCCGGTGGCCATCGTGGCGGTCGGAGCGGCGGTGAGCGAGCAGGGTCTCACCCTCGCGGATCTCGACGGTTTCCTCACCGAACGGCTGGCGCGCTACAAGCACCCGAAGGCGCTCGAGGTCGTCGACGCACTGCCTCGCAACCCCGCCGGCAAAGTGCTCAAGACGGAACTGCGCGCCCGTTTCGCCGGCCAGCAATCTACTGACGCGGGCGAAAGTTCGTCTGCGACAACAGTTTCTGCCGCCTCCGGAGAGAGCTAGCCAAAGGTGATGCGTTTGCTAACAGTTGAAGGCTCAATCCGGCCGATGCGGTCCACGGCCAGGATTTCATCGGGTACAGTCCTGTGGTCTTGCTTACTACCCGTGAGTAGGGAGATCGACGTCACACGTGCGGGGACGGGACAAGGAGGGGGCGTGCGACAGGAATTGCCGTTGCGCCATGACGAATCGGGTTCCGTCGTGGGAGTGCACTGGTGACGGCCTCTTCCGGCAGTCTGACGGGTTACGTACGTGACCAGGCCAGGCCGGTTCTGGAAGCGGTCGGCGGCTTCGTCCGCATGTGCGTGCTCACCGCCCGGGCAACTTTCAAGACGCCGTTCCAGGGACGCGAGTTCGTCCTGCAGGGCTGGTTCCTGATGCGGGTGGCATTCCTGCCCACCATCGCGGTCGCCATCCCGCTCACCGTCCTCATCATCTTCACGCTGAACATCCTGTTGGCCGAGTTCGGCGCCGCCGACATCTCCGGCGCGGGCGCGGCACTGGGCGCGGTCACGCAGCTCGGGCCACTGGTGACCGTGCTGGTGGTGGCAGGCGCGGGCTCGACGGCCATCTGCGCCGACATCGGCGCCCGCACCATCCGCGAAGAGATCGACGCCCTCGAGGTCCTCGGCATCGACCCGATCCACCGGCTCGTCGTGCCCCGCGTCCTCGCCTCGACCTTCGTGGCGTTCCTGCTCAACGGCGCCGTCATCACCATCGGACTGGTGGGCGGCTTCATCTTCGGCGTGTACATCCAGAACATCTCGGCGGGCGCCTACGTGTCGACGCTGACGCTGGTCACCGGATTGCCCGAGGTGCTCATCTCGATCGTCAAGGCGCTCACGTTCGGCCTGATCGCCGGTCTGGTCGGCTGCTACCGCGGCCTCACGGTGTCCGGCGGCGCCAAGGGTGTGGGCACGGCGGTCAACGAGACGCTGGTGCTCTGCGTGATCGCCCTCTTCGCCGTCAACGTCGTGATGACCACCATCGGTGTGCGTTTTGGAACGGGGCGCTGACATGGCCACCAAGACTCAGGGCCACTCTGAGACCGGAACCGTTCTGCGGCAGCGCTTCCCGCGGGGCGTCGCGCGGGCCGAGAAGATCGCCAGCGCACCGTCACGCGGACTCGACAGCATCGGGCACGTCGCGTGGTTCGTCGTCACCGCGATCGGCTCCATCGGTCACGCTATGCGCTTCTACCGCAAGGAGATGCTGCGGCTGATCGCCGAGATCGGCATGGGCACCGGTGCGATGGCCGTCATCGGCGGAACGGTGGCGATCGTCGGCTTCGTGACCCTGTCCGGCGGCTCGCTGATCGCCATCCAGGGTTTCGCGTCGCTGGGCAACATCGGCGTCGAGGCGTTCACCGGGTTCTTCGCAGCGTTGGTCAACGTCCGCATCGCCGCACCCGTGGTGTCCGGTCAGGCACTGGCCGCAACCGTGGGCGCGGGCGCCACCGCCGAACTCGGCGCCATGCGCATCGCCGAGGAGATCGACGCCCTCGAGGTGATGGGCATCAAGTCCATCTCCTACCTGGTGTCCACCCGCATCATGGCCGGCTTCGTGGTGATCATCCCGCTGTACGCGATGGCGATCATCATGAGCTTCCTGTCCGCGCAGATCACCACGACGTTGTTCTACGGCCAGTCGACCGGCACCTACGAGCACTACTTCCGCACCTTCCTGCGGCCGGACGACGTGATGTGGTCGTTCGTGCAGGCGATCATCATCTCGGTGATCGTCATGCTGAATCACTGTTACTACGGTTACTTCGCCAGCGGTGGCCCGGTGGGCGTCGGTGAGGCGGTCGGCCGATCCATGCGCGCCTCCCTGATCGCGATCGTGTTGGTGGTCCTGTTTGCTTCGTTGGCGCTCTACGGCACCGACCCGAACTTCAACCTGACGGTGTAGCCATGACCGCTCCCATCAACAAGCCCAAGACACCGCCGTACAAGCTGGCCGGCCTGGTGCTGGTGCTCATCCTCGCGGTGGTGGTCACGCTGGTCTGGTTCCAGTTCCGCGGTGACTTCGCGCCGCGCGAGCAGCTCACGATGATGTCCTCGCGCGCCGGCCTCAACCTGGACCCCGGTAACAAGGTGACCTACAACGGCGTCGAGATCGGCCGGGTCGCCGAGGTCGAGGCCGAGAGCGTCGGCGAGGAACCCCGCGCCAAGATCCTGCTCGAGGTCGAGCCCAAGTACATCGACCTGATCCCGCAGAACGTCAACGCCGATATCTCCGCGACCACCGTGTTCGGCAACAAGTACGTGTCGTTCTCGACGCCGGAGAATCCGTCGAAGCAGCGGATCAGCAGCTCCGACGTGATCGACGTGACGAAGGTGACCACCGAGTTCAACACGCTGTTCGAGACCGTGGTCGACGTCGCCCAGCAGGTCGACCCGATCAAGCTGAACCAGACGCTGACCGCGGCGGCCGAGGCGCTCCAAGGGCTCGGCGACCGCTTCGGCGAGTCGGTGATCAACGGCAACGAGATCCTGGCCGAGATCAACCCGCAGATGCCCGAGATCCGGCGCGACGTCCGAGGGTTGGCCGACCTGGGTGAGGTGTACGCCGACGCGTCGCCCGACCTGTTCGACGGGCTGGAGAACGCGGTGACCACCGCGCGCACGCTCAATCAAGAGCGCGGCAACCTCGATGCGGCGCTGATGGCCGCGGTCGGGTTCGGCAACACCGGCGGCGAGGTCTTCGAGCGCGGCGGCCCGTACCTGGTGCGCGGCGCGGAGGACCTGGTCCCGACGAGCGAGATCCTCGACGAATACAGCCCGGCGCTGTTCTGCACCATCCGCAACTTCCACGACGTCGAGCCGAAGATCGCCGCCTCGCTCGGCGGCAACGGCTACTCCCTGCAGACCCACTCCGAGGTGCTCGGCGCCGGCAACCCCTACGTGTACCCGGACAACCTGCCGCGGGTGAACGCCAAGGGCGGCCCCGAGGGCAGGCCGGGCTGCTGGCAGCCGGTCACCCGCGACCTGTGGCCCGCGCCGTACCTGGTGATGGACACCGGTGCCTCCATCGCTCCCTACAACCACATTGAGCTCGGCCAGCCCATCGCCATCGAGTACGTCTGGGGACGCCAGATCGGGGAGAACACGATCAACCCATGAAAATCACCGGTACCGCCATCAAGCTGGGCGCCTTCTCCCTGGTGCTGCTGCTGTTCACCGCGATCATCATCGTGGTGTTCGGGCAGATGCGATTCGACCGCACCTCGGGATACACGGCGATCTTCTCCAACGCCAGCGGCCTGCGCCCCGGCCAGTTCGTCCGGGCCTCCGGCGTCGAGGTCGGCAAGGTCAAAGAAGTCAAGATCATCGACGAGGGCAGCCGTGTCGAGGTGAGCTTCGCCATCGACCGTTCGCTGCCGCTGTTCGAGGGTTCCACCGCCTCGGTCCGCTACCTCAACCTGATCGGCGACCGGTACCTGGAGCTCAAGCGCGGCGACAGCGACCGGCGGATGCCGTCGGGCGGCACCATCCCGATCGAGCACACCGAACCGGCACTGGATCTCGACGCGCTGGTCGGCGGTTTCCGGCCGCTGTTCCGGGCGTTGGACCCGGACAAGGTCAACAACATCGCCCAGTCGATCATCACGATCTTCCAGGGCCAGGGCGGCACCATCAACGACATCCTCGACCAGACCGCGTCGCTGACGTCGGCGCTGGCCGACCGCGACCAGGCGATCGGCGAGGTGATCCGCAACCTGAACACGGTCCTCGACACCACCGTCAAGCACCAGAAGCAGTTCGACGAGACGCTGGTGAACTTCGAGAAGCTCATCACCGGCCTGAAGAACCGCGCCGACCCGATCGCGACGTCGGTCGGCGACATCAGCGATGCCGCGGGCACCGTCGCCGACCTGCTGGCCGACAACCGGCCCCTGCTGCAGGACACGATCGGTTACCTCGAGGCCACCCAGCAGCCGCTGATCGACCAGAAGGAGCAGCTCAATGACATCCTGGTCCGGCTGCCGAACGCGTTGAAGATCATCGGCCGCGCGGGCGGCGTCTACGGCGACTTCTTCAACTTCTATGCGTGCGACGTGACCCTCAAGCTCAACGGCCTGCAGCCCGGTGGACCGGTGCGCACGGTCAAGGTCTGGTCGCAGCCGTCGGGTAGGTGCACCCCGCAATGAGGACGCTCGAAGGAAGCAACCGGGTCCGCAACGGCCTGATGGGCATCGTCATCCTGGCGCTGGTCATCGGGGTCGGGCAGAGCTTCGCCAGTGTGCCGATGCTGTTCGCGCAGCCGGTGTACTACGCGCAGTTCACCGACACCGCGGGCCTGACCCCCGGTGACAAGGTCCGCATCGCGGGCGTGGACGTCGGCGAGGTCAAGAGGACCGAGATCGACGGCGACAAGATCCGCATCGGCTACACCCTCGGCGGGGTGGAGATCGGCAGCGACAGCCGCGCCGCGATCCGCACCGACACGATCCTGGGCCGCAAGAACCTGGAGATCATTCCGCGCGGCTCGAAGGCCCTGCAGGTCAACGGCGTCCTTCCGCTCGGCCAGACCACCACGCCGTACCAGGTCTACGACGCCTTCTTCGACGTCACGAAGGCCGCTTCCGGCTGGGACACCGACACGGTCAAGCAGTCGCTGAACGTGCTGTCGGAGACGATCGACCAGACCTATCCGCACCTGAGTGCCGCACTCGACGGGGTGGCCCGGTTCTCCGACACCCTCGGCAAGCGCGACGATCAGCTCAAGGAGCTGCTGGCCAACGCCAACAAGATCGCCGGCGTGCTCGGCTCGCGCAGCGAGCAGGTCAACCAGCTGCTGGTGAACGCGCAGACACTGCTCGGCGCGATCAACGAGCGGCAGTACGCCGTCAGCATGCTGCTGGAGCGGGTGTCTGCGTTCTCCGAGCAGGTCAAGGGCTTCATCGACGACAACCCGAACCTGAACAACGTGCTCGAGCAGCTCCGCACCATCAGCGACATCCTGGTCGAGCGCAAGTTCGACCTGGTCGACGTGCTGACCACGCTGAGCAAGTTCACCGCATCGCTGGCCGAGGGCATCGCGTCCGGCCCGTACTTCAAGGTGATGCTGGTCAACCTGGCCCCGTACTGGATCCTGCAGCCGTGGGTGGACGCCGCGTTCCAGAAGCGCGGCATCGATCCGCAGAAGTTCTGGCGCGACGCCGGCCTGCCGGCCTACCAGTTCCCGGACCCGAACGGCCAGCGTCAGGACAACGGCGCTCCACCGCCGGCACCCGCGACGCTGCAGGGCACCCCGGAGTTCCCTGGACCCGCAGTGGTCAAGGGCAGCCCGTGCTCGTACACGCCGCCGGCCGACGGTCTCCCGACGCCGGGCAACCCGCTGCCGTGCGCCGATCTGACGGTCGGACCGTTCGGTGACAACCCATACGGCCCGAACTACGGCCCGCCGAACGTGGCGACGTCGGACCCGAACCCGAACGGCCCCGCTCCGGCGCCGGGGGTGCCGGGCGCTGCCTTCCCCGGTCAGTTCTCGCCGGGGGTCCCGGGTGAACCGCCAGGCCCCTTCGCGCCCGGTCCGCCCGGAGCCCGCTTGGCCCCGCCGACGACTGGTCCGGCCGACCCGTACATCGCGCCCGGTTCGCTGCAGGGTGACGGCACGTCGCCGCTGCCTCCGGCGCTGAACGGTCCGCCGCCACCGCCGGGACCCGGCCAGCAGTTGCCGCCCGTCAACACGGCGCCGCTGCCCGGTAACCCGCCCTTCCTCCCGCCCGGAGCACAAGAATGACGGGGGCCTGACAGATGTCGACGATCTTCAACATCCGGAACATGAAGTTGCCGGCGATGTCCCGTGCCACGGTCATCATCGGAACGCTTCTGGTGATCGTGGCGCTGGTGGCCGCGTTCGTCGGCTGGCAGCTCTACAAGAAGCTGACCACCAACACCGTCACCGCCTACTTCACCGACACCCTGGCGCTGTACCCCGGCGACAAGGTGCAGATCATGGGCGTCCAGGTCGGCAAGATCGACGCGATCGACCCCGACGGCGACAAGATGAGGGTCACGTTCACCTACGAGTCGAAGTACAAGGTCCCCAAGGACGCGTCGGCCTCGATCCTGAACCCGAGCCTGGTCGCGTCGCGCACCATCCAGCTCACCCCGGCCTACACCGGCGGCGACGTGATGGAGGACGGCGCGGTCATCCCGCTCAACCGGACCCAGGTGCCCGTCGAATGGGACGAGCTGCGTGACTCGCTCGACAAGATCCTGACCGACCTCGGTCCCTCGAAGGAGGACCCGAAGGGCCCGTTCGGCGAGGTCATCGAATCGTTCGCCGACGGCCTGGCCGGCAAGGGCAAGCAGATCAACACGACGCTCAACAGCCTGTCGGAGGCGCTGACCACCCTCAACGAGGGCCGCGACGACTTCTTCAGCATCGTCAAGAGCTTGGCCCTGTTCGTCAACGCGCTCTACCAGAGCGATCAGCAGTTCGTCGCGCTCAACGACGACCTGGCGCAGTTCACGAACGCGTTCACCAACACCGACCGTGAACTGGCCAACGCGCTGCAGGACCTGAACCAGCTGCTGTCCACCACCCGCGGCTTCCTCGACGAGAACGCCGAGGTGCTGACCAAGGACGTGAACAACCTCGCCGACGTGACGAACGCGATCCTGCAGCCGGAGCCGCTCGACGGCCTCGAGACCGGTCTGCACGTGTTCCCGAACCTCGGCGCGAACATCGTCAACATCAGCTCGCCGGTCAACGGCGGCATCGTGGGTCTGCCGGTGATCAACAACATGGCCAACCCGATGCAGTTCATCTGCAGTGCGATCCAGGCGGGCAGCCGGCTGGGTTACCAGGAGTCGGCCGAGCTGTGCGCGCAGTACCTCGCACCGATCCTCGACGCGATCAAGTTCAACTTCCCGCCGTTCGGCCTGAACCAGATCAGCACCGCGCTGACGCTGCCGAAGATGGTCACCTACTCCGAGCCGCGGCTGCAGCCGCCGCCCGGCTACAAGGACACGACGGTGCCCGGCATCTTCTCCCGCGACACGCTGTTCTCGCACGGCAACCACGAGCCGGGTTGGGTCGTGGCGCCCGGGATGCAGGGCGTCGACGTGCAGCCGTTCACCGCGAACATGCTGACGCCGGACTCACTGTCAGCACTGCTCGGCGGGCCTGACATCGCACCGCCGACCGCCCCGCCGGCCTTCGGTGTCGGCGCCAACGGCAAGCTGCCGGGGCCGCCGAACGCCTACCAGGAGAACCAGCCGCTGCCGCCGCCGTGGTACCCGCAGCCCGGCCCGCCGCCGGCCCCCGCGCCGGGTGTGATCCCCGGTGATCCGGGTGGTCCGTCGCCGATGTCGGGTCCCGCAGCGGGACCGGCACCCGGCCCCGCCCCGGCCGCACCGGCCGGTCCGCCCCTACCCGCCGAGGCAGGTGGATAAGTGAAAGCGATGAGGATGCGCAGTATGCGATTCCCGGGTCGGTCCGTCTCGGCCCGCCGCGTCGCATTCCGCACGGCTGCGCTGGCCGTCGCGGCTGTGGTGCTCACGTCCTGCGGGTCGTGGAAGGGCATCGCCAATGTGCCGCTGCCCAGCGGTCCGGGCTCCGGCTCGGACAAGATGACGGTGTACGTGCAGATGCCGGACACCCTCGCGCTCAACGTGAACAGCCGCGTGCGGGTGGCCGACGTCTACGTCGGCGCCGTCCGTTCCATCGAGCTGAAGAACTGGGTCGCGGTACTGACGCTGGACCTGCAGCCGAACGTCAGGCTGCCCCGCAACGCGACGGCGAAGATCGGCCAGACCAGCCTGCTGGGTTCCCAGCACGTGGAGCTGGCAGCGCCGGAGGACCCGCAGGGTGAGCTGCGCAGCGGCGACACCATCGAGCTCCGCAACGCCTCGGCGTTCCCCACCACCGAACGGGTGCTGGCCAGTATCGGCAACATCCTCACCGGCGGCGGTATCCCGAACCTCGAGGTGATCCAGACCGAGATCAACAACGTGCTGACCGGTCGCGGCGATCAGATCCGTGAGTTCCTCAACCGGCTCGACGTGTTCACCGACGAGCTCAACCAGCAGCGCGAGGACCTGACGAGGGCGATCGACTCGACCAACCGGCTGCTGAGCATCGTCGCGAGCCGCAACGAGACGCTGGATCGGGTGCTCACGGAGTTCCCGCCGCTCATCCAGCACTTCGCGGACACCAGGGACCTGTTCGCCGACGCCGTGCAGGCGGTCGGCCGCATCAGCAGCGCGGCCGACACCTACCTCGGTCAGGCCAGCGATCCGCTGAACACCAACCTGAACAATCTGCAGCGGCCGCTCAAGCAGATCGCCAAGTCGTCGCCGTACCTGATCGGGGCGCTGAAGCTGATGCTCACCGCGCCGTTCAGCATCGAGAACGTGCCGAAGGTGGTGCGCGGCGACTACATCAACGTGTCGCTGCTGGTCGACCTCACGCTGTCGGCTCTGGACAACGGCTTCCTCACGGGCACCGGTGTGTCGGGCATGCTGCGCGCACTCGAGCAGTCGTGGGGCCGCGACCCGGCGACGATGATCCCGGATGTGCGGTTCACGCCGAACGCGCACAACGCGCCGAACGGACCACTGGTCGAAAGGGGTGAGTGAGCTGTGCTGACTCGCTTCATCAAGATCCAGCTGGTGCTCTTCGCCATCCTGACGCTGATCGCGTTGGTGGCGTTGGGCTGGTACTACCTGCGCCTTCCGAGCCTGGCCGGTATCGGGCAGTACACGCTGCACGCCGACCTGCCGCGTTCGGGCGGGCTGTACTCGACGGCGAACGTCACCTACCGCGGCACCACGATCGGCAAGGTGACCGCCGTCGAGCCCACCGAGGACGGCGCCAAGGCGACGATGAGCATCGACAACCGGTACAAGATCCCGCGCGACACGGTGGCCAACGTGCACTCGGTCTCGGCGATCGGCGAGCAGTACCTCGACCTGGTCCCCGCAGGGGAGTCCAACCAGTTCTTCGCCGACGGCCAGACCATCACCGACAGCACGGTTCCCAGTGAGGTCGGCCCGGCGCTGGACGCCGCGAACAACGGCCTCAAGGTGCTGCCCAAGGAGAAGATCGACTCGCTGCTGACGGAGACGTCGGAGGCGGTCGGTGGACTCGGCCCTGCGCTGCAGCGGTTGGTCGACTCGACGACGAACATCGCCCAGGGCTTCAAGGACAACCTGGATCCGGTGAACGACATCATCGCCAACTCGGCGCCGATCCTGGAGAGCCAGGTGCAGTCGCGCGACAACATCGCCCAGTGGTCGCGCAACCTGAACACCCTTGCCGCGCAGTCGGCCGAGCAGGACGCGGCGCTGCGCAGCGGCCTGCAGCAGGCGGCGCCGACGGCCCAGCAGCTCGAGTCGGTGTTCGGCGGCGTGCGTGAGTCGCTGCCGCAGACACTGGCGAACCTGGCGGTCGTCATCGACATGCTCAAGCGCTACAACAAGGGCCTCGAGCAGGCGTTGGTGGTGCTGCCGCAGGGCGCGTCGGTCGCCCAGGCAGGCACCATCTTCGAGGGTGAGGGCCTGCTGCACTTCGGTCTGTCGATCAACCAGCCACCGCCGTGCCTGACCGGCTTCCTGCCGGCCTCGGAGTGGCGGTCGCCTGCCGACACGTCGATGGCGCCGCTGCCGTCGGGCACGTACTGCAAGATCCCGAAGGACTTCCAGGCCAACGTCGTCCGTGGCGCACGTAACTATCCGTGCGCCGACGTACCGGGCAAGCGGGCCGCGACGCCTCGGGAGTGCCGCAGCGACGAGCCGTACGTGCCGCTGGGTACCAACCCGTGGTACGGCGACCCGAACCAGATCCTCAGCTGCCCGGCGCCCGCCGCTCGATGCGACCAGCCCGTGCACCCGGGCCGCCCCGGTGTCATCCCGGCGCCGTCGATCAACAACGGGATGAACCCGCTGCCCGCCGACCAGCTGCCGACGCCACCTGCGCCGATCAGCGATCCGATCAGCCCGCCCGGACAGGGGCGCGTCGAGTGCAGTGGACAGCAGCCCAACCCCTGCGTCTACACTCCGGCAGCAGGACCTCCCGGTGCCGCGGTGTACAACCCGTCCAGCGGTGAGGTGGTCGGACCTGACGGCGTCAGGTACAACGTCAGCAACTCGAATAACCCAGGAGACGACGGATGGAAGGAGATGCTGGCACCCGCCAGCTGAACCCCACCGATGCTGACCAAACGCCGGACCAGTCGTTAGCAGTATCAACCGAGACGACAACCGAAGAACCCATCGAAGACACCACCGCGGACGGCCCTGACCAGGCAGCCGTCGATGCGGAGACGGCACCGCCCACCCCCGTGGACGATCGTCGCCCGACGCGGCTCGGCCGCGGCTGGGTCGGTGGGATCTGTGCGGCGCTGGTGGTCCTGGCGGTCGGCGCGGGCGTCGGCGGATACCTCACGCTCCGGTCGAACGACGAGAGCCGGACGCTGGCGCGCAACGAGGCCACCGCGCTGCAGTCGGCCAAGGAGTGCGTGGCGGCCACCCATGCGCCCGACGCCGCCGCGATGAGCGCAAGTCAGGCGAAGATCCTGGAGTGCTCGACCGGGGACTTCGCCGTGCAGGCGGGCCTCTACGGCGGAATGCTCGTCGACGCCTACCGGGCGGCGAACGTCGCGGTGCAGGTGTCCGACATCCGGGCCGCGGTGGAGAAGCACAACGACGACGGTTCGATCAACGTGCTCGTCGCGGTGCGGACCAAGGTGACCAACTCAGAGGCCTCCGATCAGGAGCAGGGTTACCGACTGCGTGTGCAGATGGCCCCCGACGACGGCACCTACAAGGTGGCCAAGCTCGACACGGTCGCATCGTGACGGCTGTCCTCGACGCCCCACCGCACGAAGCGACCGCCGCCGGAACTCCGGACGGCCGGCCGGCGTCGTGGCAGGCGCGGGCGGCGGCGATCGCACTGGACGTGCTCCCGGGCGTCGCTGTGGCGGCGACGATGGCGCTGTGCGCGTTCACGGCGCTCGAGACGGGATGGCTGTTCTGGGTCTTCACCGTCGCCGGCGCCGCGGCGGTGCTGGCGACGATGGCCAACCGCTGGCTGCTGCCCGCGACGACGGGCTGGTCGGTCGGGCGCGCGGTGGCAGGTATCCGCGTCGTACGCCGGGACGGGACCGCCGCGGGGGTGTGGCGGCTCCTGGTGCGCGACCTCGCGCACCTGCTGGACACGGCCGCGCTGCTGGTCGGCTGGTTGTGGCCGCTGTGGGACGGCAGGAACCGCACCTTCGCCGACCTGCTGACGGGCACCGAGGTCCGGGTGTCCGATCGCCCCGAACGCGACGTCCGCCGCACCGCGGGCAAGGTACTGCTGGCCGCCGTGGTGGTCTGCGCACTCGCCGTCGGACTGAGCTACCTCGTGGTGTACCGCCAGGAGCGGGCCGTCGACCAGGCGCACCAGCAGATCGCCGAGCAGGGCCCGCGGATCGTCGAGCAGATGCTGAGCTACGGCCTGGACACCATGGCCGACGACTTCGCCAGGGCGCAGGGCCTGGCCACCGACTCGTACCGCGCGCAGCTCACCGAGCAGCAGGACGCGGCAAAGAAGTCCGGTGCCAGCACCAACGAGTACTGGGCCGTCAGCAGCGCGGTGCTCCCCGGCGTGAGCGAGGACCGGGCGGCGATGCTGCTTGCGATGCAGGGCCAGCGGGGCACCGACCCGAAGGACCTGAAGTTCATCACCGCCACCCTGCGGGTCGACTTCGAGAAATCGGGCGGCCAGTGGCGGGTGTCCAACCTCGCGGTGCTCAAACGGCCACTCATCAACGGGGCGACCCAGTGAGTCCCCGGCGCAAGGTGGAGTCGGGGGAGCCCGACTACTTCTTCCGCATCGAACCGAAGCCGCCGATCCGGTGGGGGCTGCCGATCGTGGCGGCGATCGCCACGCTGCTCGTCGCGGCAGCGATCACGGCGAGCACGCTGATGCTGGTCAGTCATGAGCGGAGCCACCGCGCGCAGACCGATGACGCCGCGGCGCTGGGTTACGTGCGCAGCTTCATGACGTCGTACACGACGCTCGATCCGTTCAACGCCAACGCCTACGCGGACCGCATCCTGGCCCAGGGCACCGGCGAGTTCGCCAAGACGTTCCGCGAGAAGCTCAACGAGATCGTCATCCAGGTCGCACGCGGCGAACCGACGACGGGCACGGTGCTGGAGGCCGGCGTGCAACGCTGGAACACCGACGGCAGCGCCGACGTCCTCGTGGCCACCAAGATCAGCACCAAGTCGCCGGACGGCAAGTCGACGATCGAGAGCGGCAGCCGGTGGGTGGCGACCGCATCCCAGGAAGGACAAGAGTGGAAGATCAGCAACCTGATCCAGGTGATCTGACCACGGATCCCGACCGGGACGGCGACGTCGACACCGGCACGCAGACCGTGGCGGACACCGGGCCGACGGGACGACGACGGTGGTGGCCGTTCGGCCGTGGCCGCAAGACGGACCCGTTCACCGGCGAAACCGCCGTCGAGACAACGGAATCCGAAGAGACCGCCGCGCCGCGCACCCCGGTCGGGAAGTCACGGCGCACGCGGGTGGCCGCCGAGCCCGACGCGCCGCCGGCTGAACCGCCCGTCGCGACCGGCGAACCGGCCGCCGCCACGGGCCCGGTCGATCCCGTCGAGCCGGACGAGGAGGCCGCGGAGGAGGCCGCCGGTGTGTCCGACGACGACGCTGACGAGGAGCGCGACGAGGAGCGCGACGAGGACACTGACGAGGACGCTGACGAGGCAGCGGCCGGCGATGCGGACGGGGCACCCCGGGAACCCGAGCCCGAACCGATCCTGGTGCCGCACCGGCCGGCCGGGCGTCGGCTGATCGCGGCGGCAGCCGCTGCCGGCGTACTGTTCGTCGGCGCCACGGCGTTCGCGGCATCGCAGCTGCAGCCCTATCTGGCCGACCGCGCGTCGGTGGACATCAAGGTCGACATCGCCCGCACCGCGACCGAGGCGGTCACCACGCTGTGGACCTACACGCCGGACGACATGGAGACGTTGCCGGACCGGTCGTCGCGTTACCTCACAGGTGAATTCGCGTCGGAGTACCGCCGCTACATCGACGCCATCGTGGCCACCAACAAGCAGGCGCAGGTCACCAACACCACCGAGGTGATGGGCGCGGCGGTGGAGACGCTGACCCCGACGGAGGCGACCGCGCTGGTGTACACCAACTCGGTGTCGACGAGCCCGGTGAGCAAGAACATCCCGTCGCTGCGGTACCTGTCCTACCGGCTCACCCTGGAGCGCCAGGATGCGCACTGGATGATCACCCGGATGAACGCCGTCACCAAGCTGGATCTGACACCTCAGATCTAGCCCGACAGAGGGTGGGCGCCATGGCCGTCGCGTCACCTGTCTCGCAGCGGGCGACGGTCGCCGCGCTCCTGCTGTTGACGTTCGCCACCGGACTGGTCGACGCGGTCAGCGTCCTGGTGCTCGGCCATGTGTTCGTCGCCAACATGACCGGCAACGTCATCTTCCTGGGATTCTGGTTCGTCCCCGATTCCGGGGTGGACCTGACCGCGGCGATCGTGGCGTTCGTGAGCTTCGTGGCCGGCACCGTCGTCGGTGGCCGGCTGGCGCGTCACCTCGACAGTGCGGTGCGTCGCTGGCTGACGGTGGCGCTCGGCGTGGAAGTCGTTGCCCTGCTGATTCTCTCGGTGCTCGCCGGGGCCGGTGTCCTCGAGTATCACGACGGCGGGAAACTCGTCCTGATCGCGGGCCTCGCGGTGGTGTTCGGCAGCCAGAACGCCACGGCCCGGCTGTTCGGCATCCAGGAACTCAGCACCACGGTGCTGACGTCGACGATCGTCGGGCTCGGCTTCGACAGCAGACTGGCCGGTGGCACCGGTGAGCGGGAGAAGCTGCGGTACACGGTGGTGTTGACGATGTGCGGGGGAGCGGTGGTGGGGGCGACGCTGACCCTGGTGACGGTGGCGCCGGTGATCGCCCTTGCGGCACTGGTCGTTGCGGGCGCGGCGGCGATCTTCCGGTTCGGGCCCGGTGCGGACAGTTAGGGTCATCGCGGGACATGCATCGAGGGGAGCCGTCAGTGTCGAATGATCCGTCCGCCTGGAACTCCGGCACCGGCCCCAATATGCCGCCGCCCCGGCCGAATCCGGCTCAGTACGGATACCCGCAGGCGCCCGCCGGTAGCCACCCGGAACAGCCGTGGAGCCCGGCCCCCGGCTTCTATCCGCCGCCACCGGGCAAGCGCCCGCCGAGGAAGGCCTGGTATATGGTCGGCGCGGTGCTGCTGCTCCTCGGCCTGGTCGGGGCTGCGGTGGCCGTGGCGATGATCGTCGACGTGATCGGAAAGGCGCCCGGCGACGCGGACACCTTCTCCAGCGGTGACGCCGTCGTGGTGCAGATGGATGCGGGCGCCACCAGGGTGGTGTTCGTCGACAGCGGCGGGGCGGGGGCGCACGACGTCAACTGCGACGTCGCCAACCGGCCGGGTAACTCCGTGCGGATGGAGCGCTTCGACGGCTCGCTGACCCTCAACGACTGGGAGGCGATCTTCACGGTGACCGCGCAGGATGCCGGCGAGTACCGGATCACCTGCACCGGACTACCCTCGGATTCCTTCGGGGTGGGGGACGACGTGGGCGTCGGCGGGTTCATCGGTGGGGTCTTCGGCGCGATCGCCGGGGCGGGCCTGTGCTTCGTCGGTGTGGTGGTGCTGGTGGTGACGGCCGTCCTGCGTCACCGCCGCGCGCCCGCCGCGGGCCACTAGGGTCGGGCGATGCCGACAGTACTGATCACCGGGGCTTCGAGGGGAATCGGCCGCCAACTCGTGGCACACCTGGCGGCGGCGGGCTGGGACGTCGTCGCGGGCGTGCGGACCGCGGCGGACGCCGAGGCGGTGGCGGCGATCGATCGGGTGTCGGCGGTGCTGCTCGACGTCACCGACGAGGCCCAGATTGCGGCGCTGGCCGGCGCGCTGCCTGCGCGATTGGACGCGGTGGTGAACAACGCGGGCATCGTCGTCGCAGGGCCGGTCGAGGCGATCGATCCGGCGGCGTGGCGAGAACAGTTCGAGGTCAACGTGTTCGGTCAGCTCGCCGTCACGCGAGCGGTGTTGCCGAAGCTGCGCGCCTCGCAGGGCCGGGTGGTCTTCGTCTCGAGTGTCAACGGGCGGCTCTCGGTACCGATGCTGGGCGCATACAGCGCCTCCAAGTTCGCGCTCGAGGGCGCCGCGGACGCGCTGCGGGTCGAGCTGCGGCCGTGGGGCGTCGCGGTCGCCGTCGTGGAACCGGCGCAGACCGACACCGACATGTGGCGGCTGGCGGACACCATGGTGACCGACACCGAGGCGGGGATGTCCGCCGAGTTCGCCGCGTTGTACGCCGGCCACATCGCGGGGATGAAGAAGTTCGTCCCCGCCGCGCGCAGGATGACGGTCCCGGCCGCGAAGGTCGCCGCCGTCGTCGAGCGGGCACTGACGGCACGGCGGCCGAAGGCCCGCTACATCGTCGGTGTCGGGCCGAGGCTGCAGGTCGCCTTCATGTCGAATATGCCGGTGCCGGTACGGGATCTGATCATCGGACTGATCGCCGGCGTGCCGCGCCGGCGGCGGCGATGACGGACTTCGTCAAACGCAACGCCGCGGCGCCCGATGGCTTCTTCGCCCTCGAGGCGGCAGGTCTAGGGTGGCTGGCCGCCGCAGGCGGTGCCCGCTGCGCGCGGGTGGTGTCCCACGACGCGACGTCGTTGACGCTGGAGCGCCTGGTGACGGCGGCGCCGGCGCGGGCGGCGGCCCGGGAGTTCGGTGCGGCACTGGCGGTGACACACGATGCCGGAGCCGACGCGTTCGGCGCGGGCCCGCAGGGTTGGCGAGGCGGCGGCTTCTTCGGTCCGCTGAGCGGTCCGCTGCCGATGTCGCTGACCGGCCATGATTTCTGGGGCGAGTTCTACGCCCTCGAGCGGCTGCGGCCGATGGCCGAGGCGGCGGCGCCGCGGATGAGCGCAGAGGGCCGCGCCGCGATCGAGGGCGTGGCCGATCTGTGTCGAACCGGGCGGTTCGACGACGACGACCGGCCGGCGCGTCTGCACGGTGACCTGTGGAGCGGCAACGTGATGTGGACGCCGGACGGCGTGGTGCTGATCGACCCGGCCGCGCACGGCGGCCACCGGGAGACCGATCTGGCGATGTTGGCGTTGTTCGGCTGTCCGCATCTCGACGACGTGATCGCCGGGTACCAGGGCGTGCATCCGCTGCGCGCCGGGTGGCGCGACCGCGTCGGACTGCACCAGGTCTATCCGCTGCTCGCGCATGTCGTGCTCTTCGGCGGCGGTTATGCGGCCCAGACCGAGGCGGTGCTCGCCGGAATCCTGCGGGGTTGCAGCTAACGACGGATTTCGTTGTTGCATCAGGTGCCAGAAGTGCTTCCGAATGTGGTGACGTGCTGCGATGACAGCCGGGTGGCCTTGATGCCGGAGATGTTTGCGTTCGCACGGGCTACCGACGTCGCGAGCGACGCCGCCAGCCGAGATCAGCAACTTAGCCAGTCTTGGATCCGAGATTTGCTCACCGGACCGACCCGCTCACTAATCAGCGGCTGAACAGCGGGGACGCCCGTTCGGCGGCCGGTAGGTGCCCTCCGCCGGCTTGTTGTTGATGGCGCCGACAATTTTTCAGCAATGTGTCGCAGATCTCGTAAGCCCTGTTATGGTGCCTGAGAGCAACCTGAGAGTGGTCGAAGGGACGGTCCGGATGGGGAAGCATCGCACCGCAATGCAGCGGTCGAGCAAGATCGCTGCGATCGGGGCGGTGACCGCGACGGCGACCGCGCTGACAGTCGGCGTCGGCGAAGCGCCGAGGGCGCACGCCGCGGCGGTGTCGCAGGATGCCTACGACCTGACCGCCGGTGTGCACATCTTCCCAGCGCCCGAGGCCATCCCCGACGTGACGGGAGGTCTGGGCGCCGGGGCGTACAACGCCTCACAGGAGTTCGCCGACGTCGTGCTGCGGGCGATCGTCGAGAACGTCAATCTCGCCGCGCTCGCCGAGGCCGCAGGCGTGGACCCCGAGACGCTGGCGACCGCTCTGCTCAACAATGCGCTCGGCGGCGTGCTCGGCAGCGCTGGTCTCGGTGGCCTCGGCCTCGACCTCGGCGAGCTCATCACCGGCGACAGCACCCTCGGCACCCTTCTCGCCGTGGTCAACAATGTGCTGCCCGGCGAGCTGAACCTCTCCATCGGGCAGCTGCTCGGTCTCGACCCGAGCCAGCCGCTGGATCTGTCGGAGTTCGGGAACGCGCTCGGCCTGAACCTGGTGACCTCGGGTGGGCCGTTCACCCTCCTCAAGCTGCTGGGCGTCGACCTCGGCTGGACTCCGCCGCTGCCCAATTCGATCGCCGACGAGATCAACGGCACCGACTACCTCTCTCTGGGCCTCGCCGACATCCTCAGCGATCTCGGACTCAGCACGGCGCTGGTGGGCACGATCGATGCGGCGATCAAGGTCCTCAATCTGACGCGCCCCGAAGGCGAGAAGATCCCGATCATCGGCGAGCTGCCGTCGATCGTCGCGCTGCGCGTCCCGGTCGTCGCCGGCTACGGCCTGGGGGCGTTCGCCGCGGGCGCGGCCTACCAGCAGGTGGTCGACGCGCTTCCGCAACAGCCCGGCGGCGCCGACGCCGAAACAGATCCGCTGCTCGGCAGTTTCACCATCCTGCCGATGCTGCTGATCGACAATCCCGGTCGCGCGAACGGCGGCATCCTCGCCCGGGCGTACCCGCTCTTCCGGTTGCTGGGCATCGACACCGTCACGCCCGACACGAACATCCAGAGCAGCGCGGACCCCGACGATCCGCTCGACATCACCATTCCGCTGACCGGCCTCACGCTCGGCGGCGCAAACCTCATTCCGATCAAGCTGGACGTGACGGCCGAGTACCTGCCGATGTCGGACTTCGCCGCGTGGCCGAATCCGTTCACGATGGCGAACAACGTTGCCGCGGGGCTCTTCCCGACGTACATCCTTCGTGACCAGTCGCTGGGCGGGATCGTCGGCGACCTCACGACTCAGGTGGTCTCCCAGCTCACCGCGGACCTGCTCGGCTTCGAGTACGACCCCGCGAATCCGACGCAGGGGCCAGGACTCAACGTGTACTACACGCTGGACGCCCAGAGCCTGCCGCTGCTCGAGCCGACCTACCTGGCTGTCGACGTCATCAACCTGCTCACCGGTGCGAACCTCAACAACCCGCTCGGGACCGCACTGAATCCGGTGCTGACCAATCTGGTCAATCTCGGCTACACCGACGTCGAGCGGGTGTGGAACCCGGACGGCTACTGGGAGTACGAACGCAGCTTCGACGAGGCGGACGTCCCTACCGCGTTCGGCACGTTGCCCGCCGACGTGGACTGGGCCAAGGTGCCCGAGGACGTCGTGACGTCCTTCGTCTACGGCGTGCAGAAGGCGATCGACGACGGCCTGGTGAAGACCGACGCACCGGCGTCGAATGCGCTTGCCGCCGTGCTCGGCCTGCTCGGGCTGGGCGATCTGACGGGTGGCGTCACCGGACTCGACGCAGGTGCCCTCACCTCGCAGATCCAGGATGCGCTGGACAAGCTGCCCGCCGCGCAGATCGCCCGGGCCGATGAAGGCGACCTCACCCTCGTGTCCAAGGTTCCGGACCTCGAGCAGCCGACGACGTTCGGCGTCGAGGTGGACCAGCAGGAGGACATCAAGCCTGTGCCGGGCGAGAACCTGAAACTGGTGACCGTCGAACAAGACCGGGGCGTGAAGGTCACCGGGAACGCCCTCGACGAACTGACCGACGCCGAGGCCGACGAGGAATCGCCGAAGCCGACTCGACCCCGTCCGCTTCGTGACGCCGCCGATGCGGCAGGCAAGGCCGTCAAGGACACGGTCAACGCCGTGGACCGGACCGCCAAGAAGGTCGAAGCCGGTGTGAAGAAGGCACTCGGCGCCGACAAGAAGGCCAAGCAGACGTCAGGCACATCCGACAAGGATGCGAACAAGACCGACGACAAAGACAGTAAAGACAGCAAGGCCGGCAAGGACGCCAAGGCGGCGACCTGACCGCACCCCCCAGACGAAGCCCCGGAGCCGAAATGGCTCCGGGGCTTTCTCCATTCGACTGCCGACCGTCAGCCCAGCAGGTGCTCCACCATCCCGGCCACCAAGGGCCCCAGCACCGTCGCGTACTCCGACGTGATGTGGTTGTCGTCGCGGTAGACCAGCGTGTCACCGACGATCACCGGGCAGCGCTCGGCCGTGCAGAACAGGTCCGACAGCGCCGCGTAGGACCCGCCGCCCGCCGCGACGGCCGCCGCCTCGGCCCCGATTCCCGCATCGTTCAAGGCCTTCGGCCGGTCGGGCGAGCACGCGGCGACGTCGTTCATGTGCCCGGACAGACACGTCGGCACCGTGCCGTTCGGGTCGGGCACCGGTCCGAGCACCAGCACCTGTGCACCGGTTGCCCGCAACCGCGACACCAGCCGCGTCAGGGCGTCGAGCCACACCGGGTCGTAGGCGACGAAGCCGAAGTCAGCGCCGTAGCGCCGCGACATGTCGACCACGATGACCTGCGGACGCTCCCGCTCCAGCCGTCGCACAGTGTCCCGGCGCCACTGCACGCACTCGGTGAAGTCGCGGCCCAGATAGGGGCTGCTGATCGGCAACTCCATCAGCGGACACGTCACCTTGCTGATGGTCGACAGCCGCCAATGCCGCTCCCTGGCAATGTCTTCGATGCCGGGCTGCCACATCGCCGCGTGGGAGTCACCGACGAGTGCGACCCCGACCGGTGACGCCGGATCACCCGACGCGCACTCGGGCTGCTGCACGTCCGGCCAGGAGAGCACGCAGCCGTTGACGAACGCCTCCGGCTTCGCGATCGCGTCGAGCGCCGGGGACAGATTGGCCGGCACCGCGCGCAGATCCGCCGAAGCCACCACGGCCGCCTGCACCTGCTCACGCGGTGACAGCTGTCGCGGCGCCGTCGACGGCGTGGGCATCTCCACCACCACCTGGCGCGCGGGTGCGCCCGTTCCCGTGGGCACCGGCCGCACCGACAACAGCACCAGCGCCGCGCACACCGCCAGGCCGGTCGCGACGGCGCCGGCCAGCAGGCTGCGCGGCGCCGACGAATGCAGCCGCACCGCGAAGCGGGCGGGATTCTCGACCAGGTGCAGCGTGAGGATCGCCAGTCCGAGCGAGATCACCACCAGCGCGAGCCGGCCCGCCAGGCCGGGCATCTGCCCGAACACCGGCGGCGCCAGCACCAGCACCGGCCAGTGCCACAGGTACCACGAGTACGACACCCGGCCGATCCCGCGCATCACCGGTTCGCCGAGGAACCGGCCAACTCCGAGATTCGGTGTCGCACAACCGGCGCCGATCACCAGTGCGGTGCCCAGCACCGGCAGCAGCGCCGCGGTGCCGGGGAACGGCGTCGACGAGCCCACCTGCGTGCAGGTGACGACGATCAGCGCCAGCCCGCCCCATCCGACGACGGCCGCGGCCACCGGCGGCAGCGAACGCCAGAAGCCGGCGGTCAGCGCCATCAAACCGCCGAGCGCCAGTTCCCAGGCCCGGGTCGGCAGCGAGAAGAACGCCCACGACGGCCACTCGTGCGTCCAGGACAGTGACACCGCGAACGACGCCACCGCGACCACCGTCAGCGTGACGACATAGGGCCGCACCGATCGCGCCGCCGCCCAGCCCGCGCGGGCGACCAGCCACGCCGTCGCGATCATCAGCGCGGGCCACAGCAGGTAGAACTGTTCCTCGACTCCGAGGGACCAGTAGTGCTGCAGCGGTGAGGGCGTCACGTCGGCCGCGAGGTAGTCGGTGCCCGCGATCGCGAACCGGTAGTTGCCGACGTACAGCGCGCTCGCGATGGCGTCACCCAGCACGCTGCGCGCCTGCAGCGCGGGCAGCAGGGCGGCGGCCGCGACAGCCGTCGCCGTCAGCACCAGCGCCGCCGCGGGGAGCAGTCGACGGGCCCGCGCCGCATAGAACGCGCCAAGCCGGACGGTTCCGGTGCCGGCCACCTCGCGCCACAGCAGGCCGGTGATCAGGAATCCCGAGACGACGAAGAACACGTCCACGCCGATGAATCCGCCGCCGAGACCCGGAACGCCGGCGTGGTAGAGCACCACCGCCAGCACGGCGATCGCCCGCAGCCCTTCGATGTCGGGCCGGAAGCCATTCCGCGTCAGCGTGTTCCGACCGCTCGCGGACGGGCCGCGTCGGGTGGTGGATCCGGGAGTCGCCGCCACTTCAGTCACTTCGGCCCCGATCGTCCCACGTCAGCGGCGTGCCGGCCGGTATTGGCCGCTCCGACGCGCCTCGCGTGTCAGCCCGTCAGGGCTGTGCGGCGATCCAGGCGAGTTCGGCAGGCAGTTGGCGCCGCCACCCGTCGGCGTCGTGCCCGCCGGGGTAACCCACACCCGACGGCGGCCTGCGCAGCGAGGCGGTGAACTTCCTGGTGGCCGTGTAGAACTGATCACTGGTCCCGCAGTCCACCCGCACCGGGATCACCGACAGCGCTTCGGCGCCGAACACCGAGTACCTGGCGTAGTCGTCGGGCCCGTCGACCGCGCCGTTCATCATCGCCGGGATCCAGCCGGTGTAGAGCGCCGGGCTCACCGCGCAGATCGCCGAGGTGCGTGCCGGACCGAGCAAGCCGCCCAGCAGCAGCGCGCCGTAGCCGCCCATCGACCATCCGATGAACGCCACCCGGCTGGTGTCGAGGCCCTTCTCGGCCAGCATCGGCAGCAGTTCGTCGAGCACCATCGCCCCGGCGTCGCCGCCGGACTCCCTGGCGTGCCAGTACCCGTTGCCGCCGTCGACGCTGACCACCGCCAGCGGAGCGCCACCGGCACGCGCCACCTCGGCGAGTGCGGTCTCGACGCCGAGCGCCATCACGCCCGCGGCGTCGGAGTCCTTGCCGTGCAGTGCGATCACCGTCCGCGCCGGCCCTGTCGCCCCCGGGGTGCGGGCGATCATCCACCGCGTCTCGATCCCGCCGCGCGCGTCGGACCGGAACGATCCCGACAGTGGGGCGGTGGCGGCCGTCGAGGGCGCACCCGGGTCGGCCCTCGCGGCTGCGGCGCCGAGCAACGGCGCCAAGGCGAAGGCGGCGCCGGCGCCCAGCCGCAGTGCAGCGCGGCGTGACAGAGACGAGTCAGGCGACATGGCGGCGTCAGTTGAAGGCGAGCCAGCTGGGCAGGGCGCGTTCCTTCGAGTCGCAGAGCACGGCGTAGGTGTCGCAGCTGCCACGGGGAACCCCTGCGCCGGTCCACATTCCGCCGGTGTCGCGGCGGAGGACGATCGCCGACGACCCGCCGCCGTCGAGCAGCACGGCGCTCTCGGCGCTGAGGCCGCGGAAGAGATCCTGCATGTTGTCCGGCGTGTAGCTGCCGCCCTGGAACACGTACAGCTGGTCGCTCTGGCGGTTGTAGGCGATGGCCGTGCGGGCCGCGCTGGGTCCGCCGTCGTTGAGTTGGCCCGTCTCGCCGGGGCCGAGCAGTCCGATGCCTGCGACCGCGACGAACCGGGTCCCGCCGTCGACCAGCTTGGTGATCTCCGGGGTGGCGGCGTCGTAGTCGTTGTCGCCCTTCGGCATCACTACGTAGGGGGCGCCGCCGACGGGGAGGATCATCGTCGCCAGCGCCGACCAGTGCTCGTTGCCGCCCGACAGTCCCTGCTTGCCTGCGTAGGCCACCGTGCCGGTGACGGCGGCGTTGGCGCGGCCCTGCCCGCGGGTGTTGTCGACGTAGGCGCCCAGTGGCGAACTGCAGTTGGTGTCCCGCCAGGAGCCGCCCTTCTGGCCGCGGACGTCGAAGAAGTTGGCGTTGATCGCGATGGTCGGCCGGCCGAGCGCCTGCCATGCCTGCAGCGGCGGATAGGTCTCCGAGGCCTGCCAGAGCCCCTCGCCGGTGCGTGCCCGGGGATCGCGCTCACAGCGTGACTGATATCCGGAGTGCGAGTCGACCAGCAGGCGGGGGGTGAGGCGGCCTGCGGCGTTCTTGATCGTCATCAGGTGCCCGCCGTTGTTCAGCGTGTACTCCCGGCCGTCGGCGCTGCGGAACGGCGCGGCGAACTGGCCGCCGAAGTTGTACACCAAGTAGGCGCCCTTGGTGTTGGCGATCGCGCCGAGCAGCATTTCGCGGGCGTCAGCGGCCCGGGCTATCGGCCCGCCCAGCGTCGCCAGCGCGGCACAGAGTGCGAGCACGGCGGCACCGGCCGTCCATCGCCGCATCAGTGCTGCTGGGGCTGTCATGACTGGCCTCTCGTCGCGGATACCAGCACACAACACTAATCACGGCAGCAACACTGTCAACTTGCGTAACAGCTACATCACGATGCGCTAACACGCGAATGTCGCTTTGGCGGCAAGCCTTTGCCGAACGCACACGAAGGTGTGCGATTAGACGGAAGGCATCCGGGAAACACCGCTTCCGTGACGGCGCCACCCGGTGTCGCTGACAAAGGAGTGCGAAATGTTCTGGACAATCATCTCCGCGATCATCGGAGGCCTGATCATCGGCGCACTGGCGCGCCTGGTCATGCCCGGCAAGCAGAACATCGGCGTGATCATGACGATCGTGCTCGGCATCCTGGGGTCGTTCATCGGCTCGTGGGCCTGTTACAACCTGTTCGGCTATCAGAACTCGAGCGGCGGCTGGGCCGTCATCCCGTTCCTGGTCGGCATCATCGTGGCGGCCATCCTCATCGCGGTCTACCTGGGCATCACCGGGCGCAAGACCCGAGGGACCACGGTCCGCTGATCAACGGCCGGGCGGAGCCAACCGGTAAACCGCATCGGCATAGTCATCACTGATGTAGACGGCGCCGTCCGGTCCCGCGACTGCGGCGACCGGGCGGCCCCACCGTGACCCGTCCTCGGACTGGAAACCACCGACAAGGGTCTGCTGGTCACCCAACCCGCCGTCGCGCCAGGGGTAGAACGACACCTCCGGCGCGCGCGGCGGGTCTGCGTTCCACGACCCGTGGATGCCGACCAGCGCCCCGGCCGAATACGGGTCCGGCAGCGTGCCCTCGGTGAAGCTGAGGCCCAGCGGCGCCGAATGTGCGCCGAAGCTCTGCTCGACCGGCGGTAGTGCCGCGCAGTCCATGTTCGCGCCGTCGGGATTGGTCTGCACGTCGCGGATGAACCGCAGATTCGCCGGCCCGCCGTCCGGATTGCAGTAGGGCCACCCGAGCTCGCGGCCGGGAGTGAGTTTCGCGAGCTGCTCGCGCGGATGGTCGGAGACGTAGTCGGGCAGGACCTTGCCGTAGTCCGGGCCGGGCTCGGGGAACGCGACGTTGTCGCGCCCGTTGTTCGCTGTCCACAGCGAGCCGTCGGGCGCGACGGCCAGGCCGGTGCCGTTGCGCACGCCGGTCGCGAACGGCTCGGCGGGCCCGCCGCCGGGCGGCACCCGCATGACGGTGGCGCGCGGCGGCGTCGCGGTCCGGTCCTCTGCGGAGACGTTCCCGGTGCTGCCGATCGAGAAGTACACCGCGCCGTCGGATCCCACCGCAACGCTCTTCAGGGCGTGCGCGTAGGCGCCCCTCAGGTCGGGGCTCTTGGCGTCGGGCAGCCCGCCGGCGACTGTGCGGCGGTTGACGGCCTGCCCGCCGGCATAGTCGTAGGCGACGACGCCGTCGCTCTCGGCGACGTGGAGCGTCGGGCCGGCGAAGGCCAGCCCGTGCGGTTGGTCGAGACCCTCGAGCAGCAGCGTCTCCCGCGGGCCTGCGCCCGACGGCTCGAGGCGGATGACCTGCCCGGTTTTGGGCACCGAGACGAGCAGTGCACCGTCGGGCGCCCAGGCCATCAGCCGCGCCTGCGGGATGCGCGCCCACACCGACATCGTCCAGCCCGGCGGCACCAGCGCCCGGCGGGGCTCGTCGAACGGCGCGGCGCCGAGGTCCTCGGGCACCTCCACCGTCGTGGCCGCCAACTCGGTGGTGCCGACGGGCGCGGCAGCCGACGTGCTCGTCGAGGGCGCGTCGCCCTTCTGATCGGCGGGTGGAGCCGTCGAGCATCCGGCCGAGAGTGTCACGCCGATCAGCGCGACACCGATGTGCTTACGCCGCAGCCAGATTCGCATGCATCTCCCAGACCAGGATTTCCGACGGCTCGGTGGCGGTGACGCGCTGGCCACCGGAGGCGGTGAAACGCACGGCGTCCCCCTCATTGAGCGGGCCAGCGCCTTCCAGGGTGACTTCGCCGCGCGCGACGAACAGGTGAAGGTAAGGCGCCGAGGGTAATTCGACGCTGTCACCGGGCTGCAGACGGGCGCCGTGCAGTGCGGCGTACTTGTTGCGGATGGTGATCGCGGACTCGCCGGCGTGCTCGGGCATGCCAGAGGCGATGGGCACCAGCCCGCCGCGCAACAGTTCGTCGTCGATCTCGAGCTGCTGGTAACCCGGGGTGATCCCGGACTCGTCGGGCACCACCCACATCTGGACGAAGTGCACCGGTTCGCTGTGGGACTGTTCGCCGGTCAGGGTCCACGCGTCGTTCTTCTCCGAGTGCAGGATGCCGCGGCCCGCGGACATCCGCTGCGCCAGGCCGGGGTAGATGACGCCCGAGTGGCCGGTCGAATCCTGGTGCACCAGTGACCCGCGCAGCACCCAGGTGACGATCTCCATGTCGCGATGCGGATGGGTGTCGAACCCTGAACCGGGGGTGACGATGTCGTCGTTGTTGACCAGGAGCAGGCCGTGGTGGGTGTTGCCGGGTTCGTAGTGCTGCCCGAACGAGAACGAGTGCTTGGAGTCCAACCAGCTGATCCTGGTCTTCGCGCGGTCGGCTGCGCGCCGGATGTCGACGGTCTCGGACATGGTGAAGTCTCCTCGGTTGCGGCCAGCCTAGGTGTGGCCTCTGGACGCGACAACATAAATGATGTGTCATGTATTTCATGTGGTTGTCGGACGAGGAACAGCGCATCTGGCGCGGATACCTGGCGTTGGTCTCCCAACTGCAGGCCGCGATGAACCGCCAGCTCCAGCGGGACTGCGGGCTGTCGCTGAGCGACTACGAGGTGCTGGTCGCACTGTCCGAACGGGGTCCGCAGCGGATGTACCAGCTCGCCGAAGCGCTGGGCTGGGAACAGAGCCGGCTGTCCCACCAGCTCCGGCGGATGCGCGACCGGGGCCTGATCGACCGGCACGGCACGGACTCCGATCGCCGCGGCGCGACGGTCGACCTGCGCGACGCGGGCCGCTCGGCGCTCGACCTGGCGGCGCCGGGGCATGCCCGGCTGGTGCGCGAGGTGCTCTTCGACGGTGTCGCGGCCGCCGACCGGCGAGCATTCGGCCATGTCGTCGACAGTGCGCTGGCGCGGCTGCGTTAGGGCTCGCGGACGGCGAGGCCCTCCCACAGCTCCTTGGCCGCATACCGGGCCCGGTCGTTCACCTCGATCGGCGCCGCCGAGATCTGCTGCTCGGCGGCGGCGCCGCCGATGTGCTCCACCAGTGCGACGGCGAGGGCCCGCAGCTTGACGTTGGCGCGCTGACTGGCGTCGCGCAGCATCCCCCAGGCGCCGTCGGCGTCGCATCTCAGCCGGCCCATCACCGCGCCCTTGGCCTGCTCGATGGCGCTTCGCGACTGGAGCACCGCGAGCACGTCGGCCATGTTGGTACCGCTGTCGGCGGCCACCGTCACAAGCGCCGCCGACACCAGGTGCTCGTAACTGATCAGCGTCGCCACCGTCCCCGCCGTGGCGGGGCCGTCGAGCGTGCACGACAGCACCACCGCACCGTCGCCCCACACACCGGGAACCGCGGCGGCGCCGCCGACCTGTTCCCAGGTCCGGGCGTGGTCGGGGAGGCGGTCGGTCATCGCGGCCAGGGTCAATTCCGGCCACCGGTCGTCCGACCAGAGCCGCAGGCTGACGATCGGCAGCTGGTGGGTCAGCGAATCGGCGACCGGCCCGCCGAGCCCGCCGGTCTGCGCCGCGACCAGCTCGCCCTCGGCGCCGAGCTGCGACAGCACCACCGGCGCCCCGGCGTCCATCGTGCTGTCGTGGACGGCGATCGCCACGCCGAGCACGCCCGGCAGGTCGTCGCGGATGCGTTCGAGAACCCGTTGCAGAAGGGTGGCCAGCTGCGGCTGATCCCGGAGCGCACGCAGGGCGGGCGTCATCAGTCGACCAGCTCCACGGTGGTCACCCGGTCCAGACCGGAGATGTCGAGCAGCTTCTTCAGCGGCCCGGCGCGATCGATCCGCAGCGTCAGCTCGGCGCCGGCACCGGCCTGGAACAGCGCCCGCACGCCCGCGCTGTCGCAGTACGTCACGGCCACCATGTCGACGACGACCGGCTGCCCGTCACCGGCAGCCTGCCGCAACACGTCGCTGAATCGGTCGACGTTGCCGAGGTCTATGTCGCCGGTCGCGATCACCGTCACCCGGCCGTCGCCGTCTTGCCTGAAGAACTGAGGCGAATTCATCCCTGTGCACTTCTCCACCACGTCACACGTTTTGTCCGCAGACGAACTTACTGGCGCGCGGCGCGATCTGGTGGCGGTCGAGAGATGTCAGGAATCTGACATGGTCACCAGTCGGACTCGTCGAACGTGATGACGCCCCGGATGTTCTTACCGTCGAGCATGTCCTGGTAGCCCTGGTTGATGTCCTCGAGGCGGTAGGTGGTGGTCACCATCTCGTCGATCTTCAGCAACCCCGACTTGTAGAGGCCGACCAGCCGCGGCGTCTCGACGTGGCTGCTCCCGCCGCCGAAGATGTTGCCCTTCAACGTCTTCTGCAGCATCGTGAACAGGAACAGGTTGAGCTTGACGTCGACGTCCATCATCGAGCCCATCCCGGTCACCACGCAGGTGCCGGTCTTGGCGGTCAGCGTCATGGCCTCCTCGATGTACTCGCCGCGCATCTCGCCCACCGCGATGATCGTCTTCTCGGCCATGAAGCCGTGGGTGAGCTCGAGCACCGGGCCGATCGCCTCGGCCATCGAGTTGAAGACGTGGGTGGCGCCGAACTTGACCGCCTGGTCCCGCTTGAACTCGACGGGGTCGATCGCGACGACGTTGCGCGCCCCGGAGATGACGGCGCCCTGTAGCGCCGAGAGTCCGATGCCGCCGACGCCGACGATCACCACCGTCTCGCCGGGCTGGACCTCGGCGATGTTGGTCGCCGACCCGAAGCCCGTCGGCACGGCGCAGCCGAGGATCGCCGCGGTCTCGAACGGCACGTCCGCGTCGATCTTGACCACCGAGTCCTTGTGCACGGTCATGTACGGGGCGAAGGTGCCCAGCAGGTTCATCGGCGACACCTCGGTCCCACCTGCGTGCACCCGGCTGGTGCCGTCGGCGATGGCCTTGCCGCCGAGCAGCAGGGCGCCGCGGTCGCACAACGACCGGAAGCCCTTGAGGCAGGGCTGGCACTCACCGCAGGCGGGGATGAACGCCAGGATGACGTGGTCGCCCTCCTGCAGGCCGGTGACGTTGCGGCCGACCTTGGTGATGACGCCCGCGCCCTCGTGGCCGCCGAGGGCGGGCAGGGCGATCGGGGTGGCGCCGGTGGTCAGGTGGTAGTCGGAGTGGCACATGCCCGCCGCGTGCATGCGGATCTGCACCTCGTCGTCGACGGGGTCGCCGATCTCGATCTCGTCGATGCGGAACGGGGAGTTCAGCTCCCACAGCAGGGCGCCCTTGGTCTTCATGATCCGCGATAATAGAACACGTTGCAGATCTTGCTGCATCGACGGTCCTGAGCTGCGGGTTCGATGCGCAGAGTGCGTCTAGGGCCTCGCTGTAAGAAATTCGTGCGCCGAAGGGGTCTCGGGGCGGCTTACGGTCGACGCATGACGCGATTCCGCCGGGTGGGCGCGGTCGTCCTCGCCGTATCGGTCCTGCTGACCGGCTGCGACGGCGCCGGGCAGCCCGAATCCGCCCCGAGTGTCACCGTCGACGAGTCGTTGACGCCGCTACTCGTCACGAAGACCGAGTTCACGGGGTGGAGCGTCGAGGACTTCAGTGACCAGATCGCCGAGGAGTCCAAGAGCACGCCGAAGGGGAAAGCCGATCCGCCGGAGTGCGATTCGTCGGACAAGACGTCGCTGACCAGTGCGGTCGCCGCCATGGTCAGCCAGCAGCGGGGCAAGCCCGGTGTGCTCGTCAGCCTCAGCAGGCAACGCGTCGACACCCTCGTCGCCGACACTGAGAAGTGGCTGGGCGATTGCAAGGCCTTCTCGAGCGAACGGGACGGCGTCCGGGCGGACACGACGGTGCAGCGCCTCGGCCCTCCGGCCAGCGAAGCCGATGCGCAGGTCGGTTACGAGATGAAGAGCACGGCGCGGGCGGGCAGTGAGACCGTCGAGGTGTCCGTGGCGGGCTACACCGGACAGGTCGGTGACGTCCTCGTCATGGCCATCGCGATGGGTGGCGACGCCGGCGTACCCGGGCGTCGCGTCGTGGTGAACAAGGACATGCTCAACGACGTCTTCGTCACGCAGGTGGCCAAGATCAAAGCGGCCGGCGCCGCGAGCTAGAGGTGGGCCGGCAGACCGAAATCACGGAACGTCGCCGCGTGGAACGCCACCACGTGCGAGATACCGGCACCGGCCCTGACGTCGAGCACGTGTAGCTGGAAGGGCTCGTGGCGGCCGGACTCCGGGTTGAGCATGTACATCGCACCGGCCGGCTGACCGTTGGCGATCGTCGGCAACAGCCGCATGTCGCCTGCGTTCTCCGCCGGACAGTGCGTCTTCGACAGCAACACGATCTCCTGCGGGCCCTGGTACCAGCCGTCGAACGGCGGCATCTCCCAGATCGCGTCCGCGGTGAACAACTCGACCAGTTCGTCCATGTCGTAGGCCTCGAAGGCCGCGATGTAGCGGTCGAGCAGGTCCTGTGCCTCGGGCGACTCCGGCGGCTCGATCTTGTCGTCCTCGCTGGGGCCGATCTCGTCGAGCTGCGCGCGGGCCCGCTGCAGCAGGCTGTTCACCGCGGCCGTCGACGACCCGATCGCGTCGGCCACCTCGGCGGCCTTCCACTGCAGCACCTCACGCAACACCAGCACCGCCCGTTGCCGCGGCGGGAGATGCTGCAGCGCCGCGACGAACGCCAGCCGCACCGATTCCCGCGATCCGACGATGTTCGACGGGTCGGTCGAGTCGTCGGGGATCGGCTCCAGCCAGGGCACCTCGTCGCGGGCCACGATCTCGTCCGACGGGTCCGAACTGGGCGCTCCGAGACCCGTCGGCAGCGGCCTGCGCTTACGGCTCTCCAGCGCTGTCAGGCAGGTGTTGGTGGCGATGCGGTACAGCCAGGTGCGCACCGACGACTTGCCCTCGAAACCCTTGTAGGACTTCCACGCCCGCAGGTAGGTCTCCTGCACCAGGTCTTCGGCGTCGTGCAGCGATCCGGTCATCCGGTAGCAGTGCGCGGTCAACTCCCGGCGGTACCGCTGGGCGTCGGCCAGGAAGTCGTCTTCTGAGCCGGGCCGGTCGAGACTGTGCGCGAGGACGGTCACGACGCCGAGCTTACTGAGGACGCCGACAACCGACACGCGTCTTCGTCCCATCTGCCGTTACCCTCCGGTGGTGACCAGCACCCGCACCGAACGGAGCTTCGACGGCGTCGGAGGCGTCCGGATCGTCTACGACGTGTGGACGCCGGAGACGGCGCCGCGGGGTGTGGTGCTGGTGTCACACGGCTACGCCGAGCACGCCCGCCGCTACGACCACGTGGCGCAGCGCCTCGGCGAGGCCGGACTCGTCGTCTACGCCCTCGACCACCGCGGACACGGCCGCTCCGGCGGCAAGCGCGTCTACCTCAAGAACATCTCCGAGTACGTCGAGGACTTCCACACCCTCGTCGGCATCGCCGCGGCCGACCACCCCGACCTCGAACGCATCGTGCTCGGCCACAGCATGGGCGGCGGCATCGTCTTCGCCTACGGCGTCGAACACCCCGCCGACTACGCCGCGATGGTGCTGTCCGGCCCGGCGGTCGACGCCCAGCGCACCGTCTCGCCGTTCATGGTGTTCGTCGGCAAGACGCTCGGCCGCATCGCCCCCGGCCTGCCGGTCGAGCAGCTCGACGCCGACGCGGTGTCCCGCGACCCCGAGGTGGTGGCCGCCTACAAGGCCGACCCGCTGGTCTACCACGGCAAGCTGCCCGCCGGGATCGCCCGCGGGCTGTTCCGCGTCGGCGAGACCATGCCGCGACGGGCCGGCGCGCTGACCAAGCCGCTGCTGGTGGTGCACGGTGAGAAGGACCGGCTGATCCCGGTCGAGGGCAGCCACCGGCTCGTCGAGTGCGTCGGGTCTGAGGACGTCCACCTCAAGGTCTACCCCGAGCTGTTCCACGAGGTCTTCAACGAGCCCGAGCAGGCGCTGGTCCTCGACGACGTCACGGCGTGGATCGAGACCCGGCTGTGAGGCGGGCGCTGGCCTGTCTGGTCGCGGTGCTGCTGCTGGCCGGCTGCTCCAACGAGGACGACGGCACGGCCGGCGCCACCGACGGCGCGCCCACCGGCTGGGTCGACGACGACGTCACCTTCGCCGCCGAGGGCCTGACCATCCACGGCACCTACCGCCATGAGCAGGACCGCACCGCGCCCGCCGCACTGCTTATCTCCGAGAGCGGGCAGACCGACCGCAACGGCGACAACGCCGTCGCGGGTCCGGTCGGCAACATGCGGCAGCTGGCCGAATACCTGTCCGGCAAGGGGGTCGCCAGCCTGCGCTACGACAAGGTCGGCACCGGCGAGACCGGCCTCGGCCCCTACGCCGTGGCGCCCAAGGAGGTCGGCAGCGCCGTCTACACCACCGGCGCCAGGGCCGCGCTGCGCTTCCTGTCCGACCAGCCCGGCACCGACGACGCCCGGCTGTCGGTGTGGGCGCTCGGGGAAGGTGCCATCCACGCGATGGCGCTGGCGGGGGCCGGCGCGCCGAAGGTCCACTCGCTGGCCCTTTTCCAGCCGTTGCCCGGCCGCTACCTCGACATCATCACCGGCCGCGTACGCGCGAACGGCAACCCCGAGGTGCTGCGGACATGGCTGGCCGCCGTCGACGAGGCGCGCACAAAGGGCGTCGCGCCGCCGAATCTGCCGGAGGGGCTCAGCGCCCTGCTCAACCCCAACAACGTCAAGGCCGTCGTCGAGGCCGACGCCATCGACCCGGTCGCGCTGGCCAAGCGTGTCCCGGCGGGCACGCCGGTGCTGTTCACCTGTTCGGACGCCGACGGTCAGGCGCAGTGCGACGCCGAGCGCCCGCTCATCGACGCGCTGGCCCACACGGCTCTGACGGTGGTGGAGCTCAAGGGCGTCAACCACGTGCTGCGCGACGACCCGACCGACAACGTCGCCAACTACGCCAACGGCGCTCCGCTGTCACCGCAGCTCGTCACCGCACTGGACGGCTTCGTCGGTAAGTAGACTCGCCGGTGATGCCTGTGGATGAAAACCGCTCTGTGGACAACAGGTTCCAGCAGCCCCGGAATCGTCGCACCGAATCCATAATCTGACCGCCATGACAGACGACAAGATGCTGGCGCGCATCGCCGCACTGCTCCGCCAGGCGGAGGGCACCGACAACGCCCACGAGGCGGAGGCCTTCATGGCCGCCGCACAGCGACTGGCCACCGCCACGTCCATCGACCTGGCGGTGGCGCGCAGCCACGCGGACAGCAAGACCAAGGCGCAGATGCCGGTGCAGCGCACCATCACCATCGGCAACGCGGGCGCCCGCGGGCTGCGCACCTACGTGCAGTTGTTCGTGGTGATCGCCGCCGCCAACGACGTCAAATGCGACGTCGCATCCAATTCGACGTTCGTCTACGCCTACGGATTCGCCGAGGACATCGACACCACCCACGCGCTCTACGCGAGCCTGGTGATGCAGATGGTGCAGGCCTCGAACAACTACATCAACTCGGGCGCACACCGGCCGACGCCGACCATCACCGCACGGCTCAACTTCCAGCTGGCCTTCGGTGCACGGATCGGCCAGCGGCTGGCCGAGGCCCGCGACGAGGCCCGGGCCGAGGCCACCAGATCTCGCGACAGCCGGCCCGGCACCGCGATCGCCCTGCGCGACAAGGACATCGAACTCAAGAGCTTCTACCGGGAGGCGTCCCAGGCCCGCGGCACCTGGCGGGCCACCAGTGCGACGGCCGGATACTCCTCGGCCGCGCGGCGAGCGGGCGACCGGGCGGGACGACGGGCGCGGCTGGGAGCGAACACCGAATTCGCCGGCGCGCGCACCGCCCTGGAGAAGTGACGCCCCGCGACACCCAGCGCGCGAAGGTGTATGCGGCCGAACAGTTCGTGCGGACGCTGTTCGACCGTGCCGCAGAGCGGAACAATCCCGTCGTCGAGTTCTTCGGCGCCCACCTGACCCTGCCGCCGGAGGGCCGCTTCGCGTCGGTGCCGTCGGTGCGGCGCTACGTCGACGACGTGCTCGCCCTGCCGGCCGTGCGGGAACGCTGGCCGGCCGCGGGCAGGCTGTCGGTGCGGGCCCGCCGCGGTGTCACCGCCGCCCACTACGAGCGCACCGGCGCCGGCGCCGTCATCGCGGTGCCCGAGCGGCAGAGCACCTGGGCGCTGCGGGAACTGGTGGTGCTGCACGAGATCGCGCACCACCTGTGCGACGCCGAGCCACCGCACGGGCCGGAATTCGTCGCCACCTACTGCGCGCTCACCGAGGCCGTGATGGGCCCGGAGGTCGGCCATGTGCTGCGGGTCGTGTACGCCAACGAGGGGGTGCGGTTCGGCTAACGTGTGGCCGGTGACCGAGCCGGACCCACGCGCCGTCGACGAGATGTTCACCGCGCTGCTGCACACCGAGGACGACGCGCTGATCGCCGCGAGGGAGTCGGCGAGCGCGGCGAACATGCCGGCGATCGAGGTGTCGGCGCAGCACGGGGCGCTGCTGCGATTGCTCACGGCGATCAGCGGAGCGCACCGCGTTCTCGAGATCGGCACGCTCGCCGGCTACAGCACCATCAACCTGGCCCGCGGTGTCGGGGCGGGCGGACACGTCGTCACGCTGGAGTTCGAACCCGCGCACGCCGAGGTGGCGCGGGCCAACCTCGCCCGCGCCGGCGTCGCCGACCGGGTCCAGGTGATCGTCGGCGCCGCCCTGGACACCCTGCCCACGCTCGCCGGCGGTGACCCGTTCGACCTGGTGTTCATCGACGCCGACAAGGAGAACAACGTCGCCTATGTCGAGTGGGCGGTCCAGCTCGGCCATCCGGGTTCGGTCATCGTGGTCGACAACGTCACCCGGATGGGCCGGGTGCTGGACCCGGCGCCCGACGACCGGCAGGCCCGCGCGGTACGCGACATGCTCGAGATGATCGGCGACCACCCGCGGCTGGACGCCGCCGCGATCCAGACGGTCGGCACCAAGAACTGGGACGGCTTCGCTGTCGCGGTGGTCGTCTAGCCGCAGTACATCCGGCGGAGGCGTCAGGGAGTGCAGATGGGTCCGACGCACGCGCCGGCCCCGCCCGGTCCTGCACCCGCCTCGGCCCCCGGGACCTGGACAGTCGCGCCACCGGGACCCGCGCCGGCGTCGGCGCCAGGCACCTGTGCGGTCGCACCGCCCGGTCCCGCTCCCGCACCCGTGTCGGCGCCGGGCACCTGCGCCGTCGCTCCGCCGGGGCCCGCTCCCGCACCCGGGGGCGCCGGTGCAGGCGCAGGCGCGCTGCTCGGCGTCATC
>NZ_JACKSJ010000183.1 GCF_025821665.1 [Mycobacterium] manitobense | reverse complement strand
GCGGGAGGCGGGGTCGGCGCCGCGGGCCGTGGGCCCGGCTTGACCGATGAGCCTGCCGACGCGGCGGCCGGGCTGGCGACCTTGGCCGGCGCGCCGTTACCGGATGCCTTCTGCGGCGCGGACTTGGCGCCGAACGATTCGCGCAAGCGGCGCGCGACGGGGGCTTCGACGGTCGACGACGCCGACTTGACGAACTCGCCCTGGTCCTTCAGTTTTGCGAGGAGTTCCTTGCTGGTGACACCGAGTTCCTTCGCCAACTCGTGTACGCGGGCCTTACCTGCCACTACATCTCCATCTCTAGAGGCGATGGCGGTGGTAGGCGCCGCGCCTCGGGTTAGCTATGACACATGGTCATCGGGACTTCACGGTGTGCTCATTTTTCTCGCTACCTGTTCTGTCGACCGGGCGTCCGAGTGCTCCGAGATCTCCTCGACGTACTCGGTCACCGCGGTGAGGTCCGGTGAACCGGTGATCCGCAGCGCTCGCACGAACGCTCGCCGCCGGATTGCTGCGTGTAGGCACTGCGGGTCGGGATGCAGCCATGCACCCCGCCCAGGCAGATTACCCGCCGTGTCGACGGTCGCGGCGCACTCGCCGTTCCCGCCGACTGCGACCACTCGGAGCAGTTCGACAGCCAGCTCTCGCTTCCGGCACCCCACACAGGTCCGCACCGGCCCGACCGGTAGGTCGGCGGTGCGCCCCCGTTGGGACACCGGAGTCTCGCGCTGGATCACGGCTGAGTCTACCGCCACGGACCCGTTGCGCCGAAACCGTGGTCCGGGCGTGGGTTTCTGCGAGCGCTCAGGCGTCCCGAGCCGCTCCGTGCGTGGCACCGCGTCCCGACTGCGCAGGCCCGGCCGGGCCGGTCGGGCCGGTCGGTGCGGCGTCGCTGCGGATGTCGATACGCCAGCCGGTGAGCCGCGCGGCCAGGCGGGCGTTCTGGCCCTCCTTGCCGATCGCCAACGACAGCTGGTAGTCGGGCACCACCACGCGGGCGGCACGGGCACTCTCGTCGATCACCGAGACCGACACCACCTTGGCGGGCGACAGCGCGTTGGCGACGAAGCGCGCGGGGTCGTCGTCGTGGTCGATGATGTCGATCTTCTCCCCCGACAACTCGCTCATCACGTTGCGCACCCGCTGGCCCATCGGCCCGATGCACGCGCCCTTGGCGTTGAGGCCCGGCACCCGGGACGCGACGGCGATCTTCGAGCGGTGGCCGGCCTCCCTGGCCACCGCGACGATCTCGACCGATCCGTCGTTGATCTCCGGCACCTCGAGCGAGAACAGCTTGCGCACCAGGTTCGGGTGGGTTCGCGACAGCGTGATCAACGGCTCACGGGCGCCGCGCGAGACGCCCACGACGTAGCAGCGAAGCCGGTCCCCGTGCTCATAGCTCTCGCCGGGCACCTGCTCGGCGGCCGGGATCACCCCTTCGGAGCCCTTGGTCTCGCTGCCCATCCGGACGACCACCAGCCCGCGGGCGTTCGCGCGGGCGTCGCGCTGGATCACCCCGCCGACGATGTCACCCTCGCGGGCGGAGAACTCCCCGTAGTTCTTCTCGTTCTCGGCGTCGCGGAGGCGCTGCAGGATCACCTGACGTGCGGTCGTCGCGGCGATGCGGCCGAATCCCTCTGGGGTGTCGTCCCACTCGTGCACCACGTTGCCGTCGGCGTCGGTCTGGCGGGCGATAACCTTCACCACGCCGGTCTTCCGGTCGATGTCGATGTGGGCGTCGGGTTCGTGGCCCTCGGTGTGCCGGTAGGCGGTGAGCAACGCCGACTTGATGGTGTCGACCACGACGTCGACCGTGATGCCCTTGTCCGCCTCGATGGCATGTAGGGCCGCCATGTCGATGTTCATTCCACACCCTCCTTCCGGGGTTGTCCCGCCAGTTCCAGCTCACGCGAATTGGGAGCCGAGAATTCGACTTGCACAACAGCTTTGGTGATCCCGTCGAGCGGTAGCTCGCGTACCGACAGGGTGGGCCTGTTGCCTTCGCGGACGATCAGCCGCACCAGGCCGCCCGAGGTCTCGCCGAGCCGGCCGGTCACCTGGGACCCGTCGGCCAGCGACACCTCGACCTTGCGGCCCTGCGCGCGCCGGAAGTGCTTCTCGGCGACCAGGGGGCGCTCCACCCCGCGTGAGGTGACCTCCAGGACGTATTCGGCGTCAGCACCGTGACCGGTGTCGGGGTCGAGACGGTCGAGCAGCTCGGAGGCCGTGCGCGAGAGGTCGGCGATCGCGTCGAGGCTCACACCGCCGTCGGCGTCGGCGATGACGGTGATCCGTGGCGGCCGGGTCGACCCGTCGATCACCACGTCTTCGATCTCGTAACCGGCGCGCGCGAACTCGCCGTCGAGGACGGCGATCACCTGCTCCTGCGTCGGTAACCCGGACGATCGTGGGTCGGGCGCCACGGCGAGCTCCTCGTCTTGAGTTGTCCGGACACGACTCCCCGGGCTCGGCCGCCCGTCGAGGCGTCGCCTCGAACCCCAGGAATCGACCTTCCACGATACGCCAGCCCGCCGAGCGCACGCGCGAAACGGCAGCGCAGGCGGCCCCCGGGGCTGCCGCCGGCCTTCGGGGCACCACGCTCGTCGGCGTCGAGCGCCCAGGAGAGGCAATGGCAGGATGTTGCTCGTGCCGAGCGTCAATCCAGTCGTCAGCAGGCGACGCGTGCTGGTGGGCGCGGCCACCCTCACCCTGCTGGGAGCCGCCTCCGCCGCCTGTGGCACGCCGCCTCCGCCGCCCGAGGTCGACGAGTTGATCGCGCAGATCGAGCGGGCGCGCAACGACGGCTCCCTGGCCACGAGGGCGGCCGCGGCCGCCCGCCCGCCGCTGGCGCAGACCCTGACCGAGCTGGCCGCCGAGCGTGCCGAGCACG